>NZ_JBJDQW010000004.1:0-781580 GCF_044903645.1 Streptomyces sp. NPDC002176 | reverse complement strand
AAACGCCCGGTTACATATCGAACCCGGAAGCTAAGCCTCACAGCGCCGATGGTACTGCAGGGGGGACCCTGTGGGAGAGTAGGACGCCGCCGAACTCCTTTTATAGCTCCGGCTCTTGGGCATCAGCCCGAGAGCCGGAGCTTTTTTGCGTTGCGGTAGGGTCAGGTGCATTGTCCGCACTTTTCGTACAGGAGGCTTCCGGGTGGAGGTCCAGGAGACCCGCGTCCAGACGGACCGGGTCCTCACCATCCCCAACATCCTCAGCATGGCTCGGCTTGCCGGTGTCCCTCTGTTCCTGTGGCTGATCCTCAGGCCGGAGTTCGGGGGACCCAAGAGCGATGGTTGGGCTCTCCTGGTCCTGGCACTGAGCGGAGTCAGCGACTATCTGGACGGCAAGCTGGCCCGGCGCTGGAACCAGGTCAGCAGCCTCGGTCGGCTCCTCGACCCGGCCGCCGACCGGCTCTATGTCCTTTCCACGCTTCTCGGCCTCACCTGGCGGGAGATCCTGCCGCTCTGGCTGACCGCCCTGCTGCTGTTCCGTGAACTGGTTCTGCTGGTGATGGTCGGCATCCTCCGCCGACACGGCTATCCGCCGCCGCAGGTGAACTTCCTCGGCAAGGCGGCCACCTTCAACCTGATGTACGCCTTCCCGTTGCTGCTGCTCAGCGACGGTAGCGGCTGGATCGCGTCACTCGCCGCCGTTTTCGGATGGGCGTTCGCCGGATGGGGTACAACCCTGTATTGGTGGGCAGGAGTGCTCTATATGGTCCAGGTCCGCCGTCTGGTGCGCGCGGACGCGTTGGCCGACGGAACTCCGCGATCGTCCACGACGTGACGCTTCGATGGCCCGCGACGTGAAAGTGCGGGACAATCTGGACGGGTGAAGTCGGCTAGACCGTCGTCTCTTCGAGGAGGACGCTTCCGACATGAAGGCCGTCGTGATGGCCGGAGGCGAAGGCACACGCCTGCGCCCCATGACCTCTAGCATGCCCAAGCCGCTCCTGCCCGTGGCGAACCGCCCGATCATGGAGCACGTGCTCAGGTTGCTCAAAAAGCATGGGCTCAACGAGACCGTGGTCACCGTGCAGTTCCTGGCGTCGCTCGTCAAGAACTACTTCGGGGACGGCGAAGAGCTCGGCATGGAGCTCACGTATGCCAATGAGGAGAAGCCACTCGGTACCGCCGGAAGCGTCAAGAACGCCGAGGACGCGCTGAAGGACGACGCCTTCCTCGTCATTTCCGGTGACGCTCTGACCGACTTCGACCTCACCGAGCTGATCAACTTCCACAAGGAGAAGGGCGCCCTGGTCACCGTCTGCCTGACCAGGGTTCCCAATCCGCTGGAGTTCGGCATCACCATCGTCGACGAGGAGGGCAAGGTCGAGCGCTTCCTCGAGAAGCCGACCTGGGGCCAGGTCTTCTCCGACACGGTGAACACGGGCATCTATGTGATGGAGCCCGAGGTCTTCGACTACGTCGATCCCGATGTCCCCGTCGACTGGTCCGGAGATGTCTTCCCCCAGCTGATGAAGGAAGGCAAGCCCATCTACGGCTATATCGCCGAGGGCTACTGGGAGGACGTCGGCACCCACGAGAGCTATGTGAAGGCCCAGGCCGACGTGCTCGAGGGCAAGGTCGACGTCGACATCGACGGCTTCGAGATCTCGCCCGGCGTCTGGGTGGCCGAGGGCGCCGAGGTGCACCCCGACGCGGTGCTCCGCGGGCCGCTCTACATCGGTGACTACGCCAAGGTCGAAGCGGGCGCGGAGATACGCGAGCACTCCGTCATCGGCTCCAACGTGGTCGTCAAGAGCGGCGCCTTCCTGCACAAGGCCGTCGTCGCCGACAACGTGTACGTCGGACAGCAGAGCAATCTCCGCGGCTGCGTGGTCGGCAAGAACACCGACATCATGCGGGCCGCGCGGATCGAGGACGGCGCGGTCATCGGTGACGAGTGCCTGATCGGCGAGGAGTCGATCATCCAGGGCAACGTCCGGGTGTACCCGTTCAAGACCGTCGAGGCCGGTGCGTTCGTCAACACCTCCGTCATCTGGGAGTCCAGGGGGCAGGCGCATCTCTTCGGGGCGCGCGGGGTGACCGGCATCCTGAACGTGGAGATCACGCCGGAACTGGCCGTACGGCTGGCGGGCGCGTACGCCACCACGCTGAAGAAGGGCACCACGGTCACCACCGCGCGTGACCACTCCCGAGGTGCCCGTGCGCTCAAGCGTGCGGTGATCTCGGCGCTCCAGGCCAGCGCGATCGACGTCCGCGACCTGGAGAACGTGCCGCTTCCCGTGGCGCGGCAGCAGACCGCGCGGGGCAGTTCCGGCGGCATCATGATCCGGACCTCGCCGGGTGTGCCGGACTCCGTGGACATCATGTTCTTCGACCCCAAGGGCGCCGACCTCTCCCAGGGCAGCCAGCGCAAGCTTGACCGGGTGTTCGCGCGCCAGGAGTACCGGCGGGCGTTCCCCGGCGAGATCGGTGACCTCTACTTCCCGTCCAGCGTCTACGACTCGTACACCGGGTCGCTGCTGCGCAACGTGGACACCACCGGGATCGCCGAGTCCGGGCTGAAGGTCGTCGTCGACGCCTCCAACGGCAGTGCCGGTCTGGTGCTGCCCAGCCTGCTGGGCAAGCTCGGCGTGGACTCGCTGACCATCAACCCCGGTCTGGACGAGTCCCGGCCCACCGAGACCGCCGAGATGCGGCGCAAGGGGCTGGAGCGGCTCGGGGAGATCGTGGCGTCCTCCGGGGCGGCCTTCGGTGTGCGGTTCGATCCCGTGGGCGAGCGGCTGTCGCTCGTGGACGAGAAGGGCAGCATCATCGAGGACGACCGGGCGCTGCTGGTGATGCTCGACCTGGTCGCCGCCGAGCGGCGCAGCGGGCGGGTGGCGCTGCCGGTGACCACGACCCGGATCGCGGAGCAGGTGGCGGCGTACCACGGCACCCAGGTGGAGTGGACGACCACCTCGCCGGACGACCTCACGAGGGTCGGCGGCGAGGAGGAGACCATCTTCGGCGGTGACGGCATGGGCGGCTTCATCGTCCCCGAGTTCAGCAGCGTCTACGACGGCACGGCGGCGTTCGTACGGCTGATCGGGCTGGTCGCGCGGACGCAGCTCACGCTGAGCCAGATCGACGCCCGGATTCCGCGGGCCCATGTCCTCAAGCGGGACCTGGCGACGCCGTGGGCGGTCAAGGGTCTGGTCATGCGCAGCGTGGTCGAGGCGGCCGGCGACCGGTCCGTGGACACGACGGACGGTGTGCGGGTCGTGGAGAGCGACGGGCGCTGGGTGATGGTGCTGCCCGACCCGGCCGAGGCGGTCACGCACCTGTGGGCGGAGGGGCCCGACGACGCCTCCGCGCAGGCCTTGCTGGACGAGTGGTCGGCCGTCGTGGACAGCGCCGGTCGCTGATCCCGAGAACGGCCCCCACGTGCCGGACAGCGACCCCGCGAGGGGCGCTGTCCGGCACGTGCGTGGGGCTCGTTCGGAGGTACCGCGCGCGGCATGCGACGATGTGCGGCATGCCGCACCAATCCCCCGTTCGGAGCAGCCCCGCGCGGCCGAGGCGTCCGGACGCCTCCATGTCGTTGATCACCAACGTCATGGATCACAGCCTCGACGACGGGTATGCCGAGGCCGCCGCCCGGAAGGAGTCCCTGGGCCAGGGCGGCCTGCCGAAGACGCTCCGCGCCAAGCTGGGTCTGGCGGGCGGACTGGTGCTCGCGGCCCTGGTGGTGACGGTCGGCGCCGCTCAGGCCCATGTCGCGGCTCCGGGGATCGCCAAGGAGCGCCAGGAGCTGATCGACCGCATCGACCGGGAGACCGCCGCCGCGGACAAGCTGGAGAGCGGTGTCGACGAACTCCGTGAGGAGGTCGGCGCGCGGCAGCGGGCGGCGCTGCGGCAGAGCGGGGGCAGCCAGGCGGACCTCGTGGGTCTGCTGTCGGGTGCCACCGCGGTGCACGGCCCCGGGGTGAAGCTCGTGGTGGACGACGCCAAGGAGTCGAGCACCGGGGGAGACGGCACCAACCCGCGCGAGTCCGCCGGGTTCTCCGACACCGGGCGGGTGCGCGACCGGGACATGCAGCGCGTGGTCAACGGGCTGTGGGCGTCCGGAGCCGAGGCGGTCTCCATCAACGGGCAGCGGCTGACCGCCCTGTCCGCGATCAGGGCCGCGGGTGACGCGATACTGGTCGACAACAGGCCGCTGGTGCCGCCGTACACGGTGCTGGCGGTGGGGGACGGGCGGAAGCTGAGCACCGAGTTCCAGAACAGCGCCGACGGGTTGTATCTGCACGCGCTTCAGGACAACTTCGGTATCCGCACCGCCATCTCCGCGGAGGGCGACGTCCGGTTGCCCGCCGCCCCGAGTGTGATCGTACGAACAGCACAGCCGAGCGCCGAGCAGGCCGAGAAGACTGAGAAGGGCACATCGTGATCGCCGTACTGGGCCTCATCGTGGGAGTGGTGGCCGGCCTGTTGGTCCGGCCCGAGGTTCCGGCGGTCGTCGAGCCGTATCTGCCCATCGCCGTCGTGGCGGCGCTGGACGCCGTGTTCGGCGGGCTCCGGGCGATGCTCGACGGCATCTTCGACGACAAGGTCTTCGTGGTGTCGTTCCTGTCCAACGTGGTGGTGGCCGCGCTGATCGTGTTCCTGGGCGACGAGTTGGGCGTGGGCGCGCAGCTGTCGACGGGCGTCGTCGTGGTCCTGGGCATCCGGATCTTCTCCAACGCCGCGGCGATCCGCCGCCATGTCTTCCGGGCGTGAGCGCGATGAGCGACCAGGACGAGCGGCCGGAGAACCGGCTGCGCAAGGAACTGCCCGCCGAGGTGGCACCCCCGGCCCCGGCCCCGGCCTCTGAGCCTGAGCCCGAACCCGCGCCCGCCCCCGCACCGGCCCCCGAGCCCGAGGAGACGGCCCAGCCGCAGCTGACCGGCCGTCAGCGGCTGGCCGACGGTCTCTGGCCGCCCCGGCTGACGCGTGCGCAACTCATCGTGGCGCTGCTGCTCTTCGGCCTCGGCTTCGGGCTGGCCGTGCAGGTGGCGTCCAACAGCGACGGCGACAGCGCGCTGCGCGGGGCGCGCCAGGAGGACCTGGTCCGCATCCTCGATGAACTGGACGACCGTACTCAGCGTCTTGAGGACGAGAAGCAGGGGCTGGAGAAGCAGCGTCAGGAGTTGCAGAGCAGCTCGGACCAGGCCGCGGAGGCGCGCAGGCAGACCGCCGAGAAGGAGCGCCAACTCGGCATACTCGCGGGCACCGTGGGCGCCACCGGTCCCGGCATCACCATGACCGTCGAGGACCCGAAGGGAGCCGTCGAGTCCGACATGCTGCTCGACACGATCCAGGAGCTGCGCGCGGCCGGTGCCGAGGCGATACAGGTCAATGGGGTGCGCGTGGTGGCGAACACGTACTTGTCGGACTCCGGCGGTAGCGTCGCCGTCGACGGGAACAAGATCAACGCGCCTTATCGTTTCAAGGTCATCGGCAAGCCGCAGGACCTGGAACCGGCGCTGAACATCCCGGGAGGCGTGGTGCAGAGCGTGGAGAAGGAGCAGGCCACGGTGAGTGTCGAGCGCTCGGACAAGATCGTCGTGGATGCCTTGCGGCAGGCGGAGCAGCCTGACTACGCTCGGTCGTCCTCGCGGTGAACCGGCGGTGCATGCGCGGCGTCGGGCGGGGGCATGAGGTTGCGGGGGGTCGCCGCACCGAAGGGGTGGTGCGTGGTGGAAACTGTCGAGTGGATACGGACGTTGTGAAGATGTCCGGATCGGTCGGTGTAGGCATTCTGGGTTCGTCCTGCCCCACGGGCGGGTCTGTTTCGGTCAAGGGGAATCGCCCGTGAAGTTGTTTGGGAAGTTGTTCGGCAAGAGCGCGCGTGAGGGCAACGAGAACGCGACGGCCCGTCATCGCGCACAGCCCGACGAGGAAGGGCAGCGTCCGCTGTTCCGGGACCAGGTGGCTGGTCCGGGTGGAGGCACTTCCGGTGGTCAGGGCGCGGCGTCCGTTGACCCTGGCCAGTCCGGCGGCATAGGTTTCGGGCAACCGTCGCGGCAGGAGGCTCCGTCCATGTCGGCCCTGGTGTGTACGAGGTGCGGGAACCGCAACGCGGACAACGCCCGCTTCTGTTCCCACTGCGGCGCGCCCCTGCGTCCCGGTGTGGCGCCGGAGCGTCCGTCGGAGACCACGTCCACGATCTCCATCTCGGGCATCGAGGCGTACGACGCGGAGGTCACCGGTCAGACGGCGATGCCGATGCTGTCGCCCGAGGCGCAGGCGGCGGTCGACGCGCTGCCCATCGGCTCGGCGCTGCTGGTGGTGCGCCGGGGCCCGAACTCGGGCAGCCGCTTCCTCCTGGACAGCGACCTGACCACGGCCGGGCGGCACCCGCAGAGCGACATCTTCCTGGACGACGTGACGGTCTCCCGCAGCCATGTGGAGTTCCGCCGCTCGCCGGACGGTTCGTTCACGGTGGCCGACGTGGGCAGCCTCAACGGCACCTACGTCAACCGCGAGCGGATCGACCAGGTGGCGCTGGCCAACGGTGACGAGGTGCAGATCGGCAAGTACCGGCTGGTCTTCTACGCGAGCCGGCAGGGAGTCTGACCCACCCCCGGGCGCCCGTCCGGGGGAACCCCAGGGAAGTTCCATGCTTCAAACACCGAGCGGCGGTGCCGGAAGCGGTACCGCCGCCAGGGACAGCGGGCCGATGAGCATCGGCACGGTGCTGAACGCGCTGCGCGACGAGTTCCCCGAGGTCACCATCTCCAAGATCCGCTTCCTGGAGTCGGAGGGGCTCATCGAGCCGCAGCGGACCCCGTCGGGGTACCGCAAGTTCAGCCCCCGTGACGTGGAGCGCCTCGGCCATGTCCTGCGAATGCAGCGGGACCACTATCTGCCGCTGAAGGTGATCCGCGAGCATCTGGACGCCATGGAGCGCGGTGACGCGGTCCAGCTGCCCGTGGTCGGCCGTCAGCGCGGCGCCGAGGAGCCGGAGGAGGCCGAGCGGCCCACGGTCGCCCGGATCGGCCGGGACGAGCTGTTGGCGGCGGCGGGCATCGACGAGGCCGACCTGCGCGAGTGGGAGTCGTACGGGCTCCTCGCCCCCTTGGCGGAAGGTGTCTATGACGCCGAGGCCGTCACCGTGGCCGCACTGGTGGCCGAACTGGGCGGGTTCGGTATCGAGCCCCGCCATCTGCGGGTGATGAAGGCCGCCGCCGAGCGCGAGGCCGGGCTGGTCGACCAGGTCGTCGCCCCCCTGAAGCGGCACCGCAACCCGCAGACCAGGGTGCTGGCCGAGGCCCGGACGAAGGAGCTGGCGGCGCTCACCATGAAGCTGCACTCTGCTCTGGTCAAGGCCGCGCTCGGGGTGCGGCTGCCCTGAGGGGCGGTGTGTCCCGACCGGGCGGACTTGGGCCGGATCGCCCACCTGTTCCCGGCCCGACTACCCAAACGTCCCGGGCACGGCCTAGGGTTGCTGTGTGAACGAGCTCGATGTCGTAGGTGTCCGGGTCGAAATGCCCTCCAACCAACCGATCGTGCTCCTGCGCGAAGTGGGAGGCGACCGCTACCTCCCCATCTGGATCGGGCCGGGGGAGGCGACGGCGATCGCCTTCGCCCAGCAGGGCATGGCTCCCGCGCGCCCGCTGACGCACGACCTGTTCAAGGACGTGCTGGAGGCGGTGGGCCAGGAGCTGACCGAAGTCCGCATCACCGATCTGCGAGAAGGCGTCTTCTACGCGGAGCTGGTGTTCGCCAGCGGGGTCGAGGTGAGCGCGCGGCCGTCCGACGCCATAGCGCTCGCCCTGCGCACCGGTACGCCGATCTTCGGCAGTGACGGGGTGCTGGACGACGCGGGCATCGCCATCCCCGACGAGCAGGAGGACGAGGTGGAGAAGTTCCGCGAGTTCCTCGACCAGATCTCGCCCGAGGACTTCGGCACCAGCAGCCAGTGACGCCGGGGCCGGCCGGGTGGACCGACAGGGTCCGCACCCGGCCGGTTCGCGGCGTGTCGTGACGTCGTCGCGAGGGCAATTGCCAACGGCCCGTGAGAGCGTCCTACGCCTTTCCGCGAGCGCATTCGGCTAGCCTTTCCCCGCGGTGGGACACGGGAAACCACTCTCAGGGTGATTATCACTCGGCGTGCCGAGTGTGGCGATCGTTGACGCACCCCTGGTGACTGCCTACCGTCGATAGGGCAGGTCAAGGACGGAGGTCGGCGTGAGGATGAGCGGCGACGGTACGGCTGGGGGTGCCCCCGGACATGGTTTCGGGGACAGCGGCCCGTACCTTCCCCCGAGCGCACGGTTTCGGCCGGGCGGGGGACCCCCACAGCTCGGCGGCGTGGCCGATCACGCTCCGCAGCGGCCGACGGTGGTGCCTGACGGTGAAGGGGCGGCGGCCATGACGTCCGAGGAGATCGGCTATCGCGGTCCCACGGCCTGCGCGGCCGCGGGGATCACCTACCGGCAGCTCGACTACTGGGCCCGTACGGGGCTGGTCGAGCCCAGTGTGCGACCGGCCCACGGCTCGGGCACCCAGCGGTTGTACAGCTTCCGGGACGTGGTCGTCCTGAAGATCGTCAAGCGGTTCCTGGACACGGGTGTCTCCCTCCAGAACATCCGCTCGGCCGTGCAGCACCTCAGGGAGCGCGGGTTCCAGGACCTGGAGCGCATGACCCTGATGAGCGACGGCGCCATGGTCTACGAATGCACCTCCCCGGACGAGGTCCACGCACTGCTCCAGGGCGGCCAGGGCATCTTCGGGATCGCCGTGGGCGTGGTGTGGCGGGACGTGGAGAGCGCGCTGTCCCAGCTCCACGGGGAGCGCGTCGACACCGGTGAGACGCTCATCGGGCACAACCCGGCCGACGAGTTGGCGCGGCGGCGCAACCGCGCCGTCTGACCCCGGGCCGCACCACTCGGCCTCGAGCGCCCTCGCGTGGGGTCATTGTCAGTGGTGTGGTGCAGCATCGGACATGTGAGAAACGCGCCCACCATCCTCCATCTCGACATGGACGCCTTCTACGCCTCGGTGGAGCAGGCGTCCAAGCCGAGCCTGCGGGGGAAGGCCGTCGTCGTCGGCGGGATCGGGCTGCGCGGGGTGGTGGCCACCGCCTCGTACGAGGCGCGGGCGTTCGGGGTGCACTCGGCGATGCCCACGGCGCAGGCGCGGCGGCTGGCGCCGAACGCCGCGTATCTCACGCCCCGCTTCGCGCTGTACCGCTCGATCAGCGACCAGGTGATGGCGCTGCTGCGGGAGTTGTCCCCGCTGGTGGAGCCGCTGAGCCTGGACGAGGCGTTCGTGGACCTGGAGGCCGGGGGCGCGGCCTCGGACGAGGCGTCGGCGCGGGAGGCCGGGGTGCGGCTGCGCGCCGACATCCTGGCGGTGACGGGGCTGACCGGGTCGGTGGGGCTCGCCGCCTCCAAGATGCTGGCCAAGATCGCCTCGGAGCGGGCCAAGCCCGACGGCCTGGAGCTCATCGAGCCGGGCACCGAACGGGCCCTGCTGGCCCCCATGTCCGTGCGCACCCTGCCCGGCGTCGGCCCCGCCACCGGCGACCATCTGCGGCGCGCCGGGATCACCACCGTGCTGGAGCTGTCCGAGGCGGGCGAGGACGAACTGGTCCGGCTGCTCGGCAAGGCCCATGGACACGCGCTGTACGCGATGGCGCTGGCCCGTGACGACCGGCCGGTGGTCGCCGAGCGGGAGGCCAAGTCGGTGTCGGTGGAGGACACCTACGCCGTGGACATCCACGACCGGCTGCGCATCGGCCTGGAGGTCCGTCGGCTCGCCGACCGGTGCGTGCGGCGGCTGCGCGGTGCCGGGCTGTCCGGGCGCACCATCGTGCTCAAGGTCCGGCGCTACGACTTCTCCACCCTGACCCGCTCCGAGACGCTCAGGGGGCCCACGGACGATCCGGCGGTGATCCGGGAGGCGGCCGCGCGGCTGCTGGACTCCGTGGACACCACGGGCGGGGTGCGGCTGCTCGGCGTCGGGGTGTCCGGGCTCGCCGACTACACCCAGGAGGACCTGTTCGCCCAGGCGGCGGGGGAGACGGCCGAGGAGACGCCGGAGGAGAGTGCCCCCGACTTCGGCCCGGAGAGACCCGAGCCCGCCGCGCCGGAGTGGCGGGCGGGCCAGGACGTGCGGCACCCCGAGTACGGGCACGGCTGGGTGCAGGGCAGTGGCCTGGGACGGGTCACGGTGCGCTTCGAGACACCGCTCTCCGCGCCGGGCCGGGTACGGACGCTGCGGGCCGACGACCCCGACCTGGCACCGGCCGACCCGCTGCCGCTGGTGGCCCAGGTCGAGGCGGTGGCCCGGGAGGGGGAGACGGGCGTCGGATGAGGGGAGGGCTCAGGTCTCCTCGGTGCCCGCGACCTTGCCGAAGTCGCGGTCCGGGGTCGGGGTCGGCCGGGCTGAGGTGCCCACGTCGAGACCGTAGTGGTGGTAGAGCTGGAGTTCCTGTTCGGGGGAGAGGTGGCGGCCCACGCCGAAGTCGGGGGCGTCCTTGATGAGGGCGCGCTCGAAGGGGACGCGGAGCGCGCCCTCGACCAGTTCGCTGGGCTCCAGCGGGACGAAGGCGTCGCGAGAGAAGAGGCCGGTGCGCACCGCGGCCCACTCCGGGACGCCGGTCGCGTCGTCGAGGTACACCTCGTCTATGGTGCCGATCTTGGTGCCGGCGCGGTCGAACGCCTTGCGGCCGATCAGGCTGCGCGGATCGATGTCGGTCTGCACGATCCCTCTCCCTCCACATGGTCGCAACTCATCCGTAAGCACTACAAAAGAGCAGAATCAGTCGGGCGGCCACTCGAACGCCGTGCTCCTGACCCCGCTGGTAGGCTGAACTCGGCTGTCGACCCCGTGCGGGAGAGTCCTCCGAGCAATTCGGAGGCGCCGAAGGAGCAACTCCTCCCCGGAATCTCTCAGGCCCCCGTACCGCACGGACGAGGTCACTCTGGAAAGCAGGGCGGGCGTTCATGGCTCCCGCCCTCACCGACGGTGAAAGCCGGGGTCCGCAGGTCCCCGGTGAAGCTCTCAGGTAAGAGATGACAGAGGGGGAGGCCGGTGGGCACCCGCGCCGTGGTGCCCCTCGCAGGTCGCGTCAGACCAGGAGGCCTCCGCATATGACCGCCCCTCGCATTCCGCTCGCCGAGCTCGAAGCGGGCATCCCCTTCGAGCAGCGCCACATCGGGCCCGACCAGGAGGCGCGGGCCAAGATGCTCGCGCAGGTCGGCTACGGCTCGCTCGACGAGCTGACCGCCGCCGCGGTCCCGGATGTGATCAAGAACGCCGACGCACTCGACCTGCCCGGTACCCGCACCGAGGCCGAGGTGATCGCCGAGCTGCGCGGTCTCGCCGACCGCAACCAGGTGCTCGGCTCGATGATCGGCCTGGGCTACCACGGCACCTTCACCCCGCCGGTGATCCTGCGCAACGTCATGGAGAACCCCGCCTGGTACACGGCGTACACGCCCTACCAGCCGGAGATCTCCCAGGGCCGTCTCGAAGCCCTGCTGAACTTCCAGACGATGGTCGCCGACCTCACCGGGCTGCCCACCTCCGGTGCCTCCCTGCTGGACGAGGGCACCGCCGCCGCCGAGGCCATGGCGCTGTCCCGGCGCATGGGCAAGAACAAGAAGGGCCTCTTCCTGGTCGACGCGGACACCCTGCCGCAGACCATCGCCGTCATCGAGACCCGCGCCGAGCCCGCCGGTGTCGAGGTCGTCGTCGCCGACCTCAGCGAGGGCATCCCGGCCGACCTCGCCGCCCGTGACATCACCGGCGTCCTGCTCCAGTACCCCGGCGCCTCCGGTGCCGTACGCGACCTGAAGCCGGTCATCGGGCAGGCGCACGAGCTGGGCGCCCTCGTCACGGTCGCCGCCGACCTGCTCGCGCTGACCCTGCTCACCTCGCCCGGCGAGCTGGGCGCGGACATCGCCATCGGCACCACCCAGCGCTTCGGCGTGCCCATGGGCTTCGGCGGGCCGCACGCGGGCTACATGGCCGTGCACGAGAAGTTCGCCCGCAGCCTGCCCGGACGCCTGGTCGGCGTGTCCGTCGACGCCGACGGGCACCGGGCCTACCGGCTCGCGCTCCAGACCCGCGAGCAGCACATCCGCCGCGAGAAGGCCACCAGCAACATCTGCACCGCGCAGGTGCTGCTCGCCGTGATGGCCGGGATGTACGCCGTCTACCACGGCCCCGACGGCCTGCGGACGATCGCCCGCCGCACCCACCGCTACGCCACGATCCTCGCCGAGGGCCTGCGCGCGGGCGGCGTCGAGATCGTGCACGGCGCCTACTTCGACACCCTCACCGCGCGCGTGCCCGGCAAGGCCGCCGAGGTCGTCGCCGCCGCCCGCGAGGGCGGGGTCAACCTGCGCCTCGTCGACGCCGACCACGTCTCCTTGGCCTGCGACGAGACCACCAACCGGGCCCAGCTGGAGGCCGTCTTCGCCGCCTTCGGCGCCGAGAGCGACATCGAGGCGCTCGACCAGGCGGCCGAGGACACGCTGCCCGAGGCGCTGCTGCGCACCGACGACTACCTCACCCACCCGGTCTTCCACGAGCACCGCTCCGAGACGGCCATGCTGCGCTACCTGCGCAAGCTGTCCGACCGCGACTACGCGCTCGACCGGGGCATGATCCCGCTCGGCTCCTGCACCATGAAGCTGAACGCGACCACCGAGATGGAGCCGGTCACCTGGCCCGAGTTCGGCGCGCTGCACCCCTTCGCCCCCGCCGAGCAGGCCGAGGGCTACCTCACCCTCATCCGCGAGCTGGAGGACCGGCTCGCCGAGGTCACCGGGTACGACAAGGTCTCCCTCCAGCCCAACGCCGGTTCCCAGGGCGAGCTGGCCGGACTGCTCGCCGTACGCGCCTACCACCGGGCCAACGGTGACGCGCAGCGCACCATCTGCCTCATCCCGTCCTCCGCGCACGGCACCAACGCGGCGAGCGCGGTGATGGCCGGGATGAAGGTCGTCGTCGTGAAGACCGCCGGGGACGGCGAGATCGACGTCGAGGACCTGCGCGCGAAGATCGAGCAGCACCGTGACGAGCTGTCCGTGCTGATGATCACCTACCCGTCGACGCACGGAGTCTTCGAGGAGCACGTCGCGGACATCTGCGCCCAGGTGCACGACGCGGGCGGTCAGGTGTACGTGGACGGCGCCAACCTCAACGCGCTGGTCGGGCTCGCCAAGCCCGGGCACTTCGGCGGCGACGTCTCCCACCTGAACCTGCACAAGACGTTCTGCATCCCGCACGGCGGCGGCGGTCCCGGCGTCGGCCCGGTCGCGGTCCGCACCCACCTGGCGCCGTACCTGCCCAACCACCCGATGCAGCCCGCGGCCGGTCCGGAGACGGGTGTCGGCCCGATCTCGGCGGCGCCCTGGGGCAGCGCGGGCATCCTGCCGATCTCCTGGGCGTACGTCCGGCTGATGGGCGGCGAGGGCCTCAAGCGCGCCACCCAGGTGGCCGTGCTCTCCGCCAACTACATCGCCAAGCGCCTGGAGCCGCACTTCCCGGTGCTCTACACCGGTCCCGGCGGGCTCGTCGCGCACGAGTGCATCATCGACCTGCGCCCGCTCACCAAGGCGACCGGCGTGAGCGTGGACGACGTGGCCAAGCGCCTGATCGACTACGGCTTCCACGCGCCGACCATGTCCTTCCCGGTGGCCGGCACGCTGATGATCGAGCCGACCGAGTCCGAGGACCTGGGCGAGCTGGACCGGTTCTGCGACGCGATGATCGCCATCCGCGCGGAGATCGACAAGGTCGTCTCCGGGGTCTGGCCCGCCGAGGACAACCCGCTGCACGGCGCCCCGCACACCGCGGCCGCCCTCGGTGGCGAGTGGACGCACGCGTACACCCGCGAGGAGGCCGTCTTCCCGGCCGGTGTCTCCGCGGCCGACAAGTACTGGCCGCCGGTGCGCCGTATCGACCAGGCGTTCGGCGACCGCAACCTGGTGTGCTCCTGCCCGCCGCTGGACGCTTACGAGGACTGAGCCTGTCCATGAAAGGCCCCCTGCCCAAGTCCGGGGCGGGGGGCCTTCCTCGTGTCCGCTCAGTCCGTGTCCGTTCAGTCCGTGTCCGCTCAGGCCGTGGCGAGCGAGACCTCGGTCGACTTGATCAGCGCCACCACGGAGTCGCCCTCCGACAGCTTCAGCTCGGCTGCGGACTCGTGGGTGATCGCCGACGTCACCTCGGCGCCCGGCACCGCGACCTTCACCGTGGCCATGGCGGTGCCCATGGTGATCTCGCTGATGGTGCCCGCGAGCTGGTTGCGGATCGAGATGTGGTCGACGGGCTCGGTGGCCAGGGAGACCTCCGTCGCCTTCACCAGGGCGTGCACCGGGGTGCCCTCGGCCAGCCGGAGTTCCTTGGTGGCCTCCTCGGTGATGGCCGCGGTCAGGTGCTGACCGCCGTCCAGCTGGATCTTGACGGTCGCCATGACCTCGCCGGGGTGGACCGCGGTGACGGTGCCGGGAAGCTGGTTGCGGATGCTCATGCTCATGGGGCCACACCGTAGTGGCTGAGCGGGCTTATGCCGGGTATGCGTGGGTCTGCGTCGCCTTGACGGTCGCCCAGACCGGTGCGCCCGTGTGCAGGTCCAGCTCGGCGGCGGCCGCGGTGGTGAGATCGGCGGCGAGCCGGATCTCCCCGGTCAGGTCCGCGCGGATCTGGTCGCCGTGGGTCTCCATCCCGGCGACCTCGCAGCGCCACAGATTGCGGGCGCTGGCCCCGGTCGGACGGTCCCGGAACAGGGTGACCGCGACCGGCGGGAACGCGACGAACACCGGGCCGGTCAGGTCCTCGGTGGTGGTGATCGACGGCCCGCCGTCCAGCCGTACCGCGTGCCCGTCGGCCTCGCCGCGGTAGAGGTTGAGGCCGACCAGCTGGGCGATGTAGTCGGTGCGCGGGTGGCGGGCGATCTCCGTGGGCGTGCCCTGCTGCACCACCTGGCCGTGCTCGATCACCACCAGCCGGTCCGCGAGCACCATGGCGTCCAGCGGATCGTGTGTCACCAGCACGGCGACCGCCTCGAACTCGGCCAGATGCCGCCGCAGCTGCGATCGGACCTCGAGCCGGGTACGGGCGTCCAGCGCGGCGAGCGGCTCGTCCAGCAGGAGCAGCCGGGGGTGGGTGGCCAGCGCCCGGGCCAGCGCGACCCGCTGGGCCTGACCGCCGGACAGGCGGCTGGGCTTGGCGCCCGCGTGCTCGGCCAGGCCCATGCGCTCCAGCCAGCTAGCCGCCTGCGCGCGGGCCTCGGCCTTGCCGGTGCCGCGGCAGCGCGGGCCGAACGCCACATTGTCCAGCGCGGACAGGTGCGGGAAGAGCAGATAGTCCTGGAAGACCACACCGACCGGGCGGTTCTCCGGCGCGGTGCGCTCCAGCGCGGTGCCGTCCAGCCGCAGATGGCCCTCGGAGAGCGGGACGAGACCCGCGAGGGCGCGCAGCGCGGTGGTCTTGCCCGCGCCGTTCGGACCGAGCAGCGCGACCACGTCACCGGGGGCCGCGCGCAGGGTCACGTCCAGCCGGAAGTTCCCCCGGTCGACCACCAGGTGGGCGTCGAGACCCTGTTCGTCCGCCGCCTTCAGCAGGGCGGGGGGCGCGTCGATGTCGGTCATGGGGCGGTCGTCCTCCGTGGGCGCCGGGGTGCTCGGTGTCTTCCATCCTCGCGGCACCGTCACGCTCCCGTCATCCACCGGTCCCGCAGACCCGCCAGCACCGCGATGGACACGGCCAGCAGGATCAGGCTGAGGGCGATGGCGGCCTCCGGGTCGTTCTGGAGGGCGAGGTAGACCGCGAGCGGCATGGTCTGGGTGCGGCCGGGGAAGTTGCCCGCGAAGGTGATCGTGGCCCCGAACTCGCCGAGCGCGCGGGCCCAGGCCAGTACGGCGCCCGCCGCGATGCCGGGGGCGATCAGCGGCAGGGTGACCCGGCGGAACGCGGTGAACCGGGACGCGCCGAGCGTGGTGGCCGCCTCCTCGTAGCGCGGGTCGGCGGCTCGCAGGGTGCCCTCGACGCTGATGACGAGGAACGGCATGGCGACGAACGCCTCCGCGATGACCACCCCGGCGGTGGTGAACGGCAGGGTGATGCCGAACCAGGCGTCCAGCGACTTGCCGACGATGCCGTTGCGGCCGAGGGCCAGCAGCAGCGCGACACCGCCGACGACCGGCGGCAGCACCAGCGGCAGCGTCACCAGGGCCCGCACCAGACCCCGGCCGGGGAACTCCGTACGGGCCAGCAGCCAGGCCAGCGGTACGCCGAGGACCAGGGCGACGGCGGTGGCGGCGGTGGCGCTGATCAGGGAGAGCTGGAGCGCCTGCCACACCTCGGTGCTGGCCAGCTGGGACGGCAGGCTGCGCCAGGGGGCGCGCACCAGCAGGGCGAGCAGCGGCACCAGCAGGAAGGCCATGGCCAGCAGGCCCGGTACCAGTAGGGGCAGCGGCACGCCGCGGCGGGCGGTGCGGACACGCGGGCGCCGCGACCCGCCCCTGCTGGGACGGGCCGCGGCGGGCTGCTTCAGGTCGGTCACGGCTTGAGGAAGCCGGCCTGGGTCAGCACCTTCTGGCCGTCGGGGGACTTGACCAGCGCGATGAAGGCGGCGGCCGTGTCGGCGTTCTTCGAGTTCTTCAGCGGGGCGATCGGGTAGTCGTTGATCGCGTCCTTGGACTCGGGGAAGTCCACGCCCTGGACCTTGCCCGCGGCGGACTTCACGTCGGTCTTGTAGACCAGGGACGCGTCGGCCTCCTTCAGCTCCACCTTGTTCAGGGCGGCCTTGACGTCCTGCTCGTAGGAGACCGGGGTGACCTTGATGCCGCTGGCGTCGAGCACCTTCTGCGCGGCCGCGCCGCACGGCACGGTCTTGTCGCAGAGCACGACCTTGAGCTTCGGGTCGGTGAGGTCCTTCAGCGAGGCGACCTTGTCGGGGTTGCCCGGCTCGGTGGCGATCTCCAGCTGGTTGCGGGCGAAGGTGACCGGAGCCGCCGTGTTGCCCTGCTTGTCGGTGACGATCTTCATCGTCTTGGGGCTGGCGGCGGCGAACACGTCCGCCGGGGCGCCGCTGGTGATGCTGGCGGCGAGGGTGTCACTGCCGCCGAAGTTGAACGCGACCTTGGTGCCGGGGTGCTGCTGCTCGAACTGCTTGCCCAGGGCCGTGAAGCTCTCCTTGAGGGAGGCGGCCGCGAACACGGTGACCGTGCCGGACAGCTTCGGGGAGGCGGAGTCGGAGCTGTCGGCCTTGGCGGGCGTGGTCCCGTCGGAGTTGGAGCAGGCGCTGAGGGCCAGCAGGGCGGCGACTCCCACACCGGCCAGCGGCAGCATCCGGCGGGTCCGGCGTGCGGAACGGGTCATCACGGTTTTCTACTCCTCGTCTCGGTGGAACAGCGGTCGCGCCCTTCCAAGGGGCCGGAGATCGGCCACGGGGCCGATGATACTGCCGCATTTGCCAGACGTAAGTCATCTGTCACGTTGCATGAGCTGCGAAGTTGTTATCTGGAGCTGGCATATGCGTTTGTCCGGAGGTGTCCGGGGGGTAGCAATCCAGGGGAGGTGGTCGCGGTGACGCTCGCTCAGTTGGCCATGACCGGCGATCTGGCCCGGCCTGCTCGGCTCACCGTTCCTGACCTGCGGGAATGGCCTCAGTTCTGGGCGGACGTCAGCTTCGAGTGCGCCACCAGCGGCACCCAGCGGCATCGGTTCTCCGGGCCGCGGCTATATCACGTACTGACCGACGCGGGGCCCGGATTCGACCCGGTGCGCCGCAAGGACCGGCTGAGATTCCTGATTTCCGTGACCGGTACCGACGGGCACCGGGCGGTGCTGAGCTGGGCCGAGATCGACCCCGATTTCGCGGACGCCCCCGTATTGCTGGCGGTCACGATGGACGGGACGCCGCTGGACGTGGCCGGGCCCCAGTTGGTGCTGCCGCAGGACCGCTGCGGGGCCCGGCACATCAGCGGGATCACCGGCATCCTGGTCGACGGGGGCTATCACTTCGGTGCCGTGGCGCCGCTCCCCGCGGACCGGCCGGCGCTCGCGGCAGGCTGACGCGGGCGGTGCTCCGGCCCGCGTCAGGTCAGTGTCCGGCCCACGTCCGGCCCGCACCAGGCCCGCGTCCGGGCCGCTCAGAAGCGGTCGATGTGCACGTTGGTGGACTTCACGCGGGCGGTGGCCTCCATGCCGACCTCCAGACCGAGTTCGTCGACCGCCTCGCGGGTGAGCAGGGAGACCAGCCGGTGCGGGCCCGCCTGGATCTCCACCTGGGCGGCCACGTCACCGAGCTTGATGGCGGTGACGATGCCGGGGAACGCGTTGCGCACCGAGGTGAAGGGGGTCTCCTCCTCGGCCGTCCCGCCCGCCTGGGCCAGCTCGACGGAGAACGCGGCGAGATCCTGACCCGCGATCAGGCGCCGCCCCGACTCGTCGCGGTGGGTGGCCATCCGCCCGGCGTCGGCCCAGCGGCGGGCGGTGTCGGGGCTCACGCCGAGGAGCCGGGCTGCCTGGCCGATCGTGTAGGACTGCATGCTGGTCACCATAAAACGAGAGGTCGGCGGGCGTGCGCCCGGGCGGGACGCGGGAGCGTCCGGACGGCTCAACCCGTGTGCACCCGGGGGCGGCGGGCCCGGTCCGGCTCCGCCTCGCGCAGCACCTCGCGGGTGACCGGAGCGACCTCGCCCTGCCCGAAGAGGAAGAACCGCAGGAAGTTGGCGAACGGGCTGCCCTCGGTCCACTCGAAGAAGATGTGCGGGGTACGTCCGGTCATGTCCCGCACATGGAGCAGCAGGGCGGCGAGGGCGTTGGGGATGGAGGAGGACTCCACGGTCAGCACTCGGTAGCGGTTGTGCAGGACCTCGCCGCGCACGGTCAGACAGGTCTCGAACTCCGAGGGGTCGGCCACCGTGACCTCGACGAAGACGAAGTCCTCCTGCTCGGGCATGTCGTTGTCGGTACGGATCTGCTCGATCTTGTCGCGGTACTCGGCCCGGTCGCGGTTGTCGGGCTCGTTGGCGATGAAGCGGATCTTCCGGCTGGCCATGTCCCGGACGAACCGTTCCGCCATCGGGTCCATCGCCACGCTGGTCACGCGCAGCTCGAAGGAGCGGGCCAGCCGGGACAGCAGGGAGACCAGCATGATGCCCGCGATGAAGCAGGCGCCGATCTTCACGCCGTCCGGGCGCTCGATGACGTTGGCGACGGTCGTGTACAGGAAGACGGCGGAGATGACGCCGAAGCCGATGGTCCAGCCGCGCTGTCCGGCCTTGCGGGCGGCGATGGTCACCGCGATGGCGGCCGAGCTGATGAGCACCAGCACACCGGTGGCGTAGGCGCCGCCCTGCTTGTCCACGTTGGCGTCGAAGAGCCAGGTGACGAGGAAGGCGATCAGGATGAAGACGATGACCATCGGGCGTACCGCGCGGGCCCAGTGCGGGGCCATGCCGTACCGGGGGAGGTAGCGGGGCATCAGGTTGAGCAGCCCGGCCATGGCGGAGGCACCGGCGAACCACAGGATGGCGATGGTCGAGGCGTCGTAGACCGTGCCGAAGGTGTTGCCCAGGTACTCGTGCGCGAGGAAGGCGAGGGCGCGGCCGTTGGCCTGGCCGCCGGGCTTGAACTCGTCCGCCGGGATGAGCAGCGTGGTGATGAAGCTGGTGGTGATGAGGAAGCAGCTCATGATGACGGCGGCGGTGGTGAGCAGCTTCTTGGTGTCCCGGATGCGGCCCGCCGGGCGCTCCTCGGTGTCGCCCGCGTCGCCCTGGACGTGGGGCATCACGGCGACGCCGGTCTCGAAGCCGGACAGGCCGAGGGCGAGCTTCGGGAAGACGATCAGGGCGACGCCGATCATCACGAAGATGTTGCCGTGCTCGGTGGTCAGGGCGCTGGTCCAGTCGGTCACCACGTGCTCGGCGGTCAGCACGTGCCACAGGCCGCTGATCACCACGACGACGTTGAGCCCGAGGTAGACGCCGACCAGGGCGACCGCGACGCCCATGGCCTCCAGGAAGCCCTTGAGGAACACCGCGCCGAGCAGCGCCACCAGGATCAGGGTGATCAGCATCTGGTGGCCGCCCAGCGTGCTGGTCAGATGCGGGTTCTCCACCAGGTGGGTGGAGGCGTCGGCGGCCGAGAGGGTGATGGTGATCAGGAAGTCGGTGGCCGCGAAGCCCAGCAGGGTCAGGACGAACAGCTTGCCCTTCCAGAAGGACAGCAGCCGCTCCAGCATGGCGATGGAGCCCTGCCCGTGCGGGCTCTCCTGCGCCACCCGCCGGTACACCGGGAGGGCGCCCGCCAGGGTGACGATCACCAGCACGATGGTCGCCAGCGGGGAGAGCAGGCCCGCCGCCAGCGCCGCGATGCCCGGCTGGTAGCCGAGGGTGGAGAAGTAGTCGACGCCCGTCAGGCACATCACCCGCCACCAGCGCTGGCCCCGGTGCGGGGGCTCCGGCTCGGCGTGCGGCCCGGTCAGGCCACCTCGCTTGCCCATGTCGGAGAGCCCCTGAAGCATCCAGGCGCGCAGGCGACTGGGAGGGTGCTCGGTCGTGGCCATCGGCGTGCTCCAGGTGGTGCGGCTCGGCTGCCTGCGGTCACTGTCTGCGGTCGCGCGGACAGCCGGACCAGCGTATGCGGAGAGTGACGCCGTCCCCATGGATTCCGGACCGGGAGGGCGTCAATCCTGCGTTAAGAATGGGCCGACGGGGGGCTGCTGACGCACCGGAAAGCGAAGGCCCGGAGCCTGCGCGGACGGATGGGCGGGGTGCGGGCGGCGCCGGGGGAGAGGTGTTCTGGGCTCCGGGAGCGGACACCGAGCGTCATCTCGGACAAGATCCTTGGGGCGTCGCGTGCACCCTGTCCATGCTGCCTCGGGCGGGGGCGCTCCGCAGCCCAGCGCGTGGCGGGTCGGAGGCCGGACGGGTCAGAGGCCGGGCGGGTCAGAGGCCGCGGATGTCCATGCGCCAGTGCCAGGCGTTGCGGCGGCGCACGGCGGACAGCTCGGACTCCAGCGGCGAGGGCGGCACCGCGAGCACCGGGCAGCCCGCGTGGGCGAGGCACTGCCGGGAGACCCGGCCGGAGAAGGCCCGGCGCAGGCCGCGGCGGCCCGTGCCGACCACCAGCAGGTCGTCCTCGCGGTCCGCGACCGCCAGCAGTGCCCGGCCCGGCGTGCCGCGCACGATCACGGCGTGCAGGGGGATGCCGGGGCCCTCCTGGCCGAAGAGGTCGTCGAGCAGGGAGGTCAGCCGGTGTTCCGCCATCCGCTGCCATTCCTCGGTCAGCGGGTCGGCGACGACGGAGCGCCGGCCGGTCGGATCACCGCCGGGCGGCGTCCAGGCCAGTACCGGCCACAGCTCGGCGGCCAGGCGGCGGGCCAGCGCGGCGGCCCGGCGCAGGACCGTGACGCTGCCCAGCGAACCGCTCACACCGACGACCACTCGTGCGGCCAAGGGGGCGTTGTATCCGGGCATGACGTCACGCTCCTCGGGGGACGGACCGCTCGCGCGTCCTGCTTCCATCCCACTCCCGTCCGGCCGATTCGACCAGCCGACGGCCCGTCCACCCGCCCCGGACGCGCGTCGGGGCCGGTGCGCACCGTGTGTGCGTCCGGCCCCTCGGGTCGTCGGGCGGTCTCGGCGGACCGCCTCGGGCGCTGCTCAGGCGGCGGTCATGAGCGCGCCGAGCGGGCGGTGGGGGGCGATGACCCGGCCGTCGGGCAGCAGCTCACCGGTGTCCTCGAAGAGCAGAACGCCGTTGCACAGCAGACTCCACCCCTGTTCCGGGTGGTGCGCCACGAGACGGGCCGACTCGCGGTCGGCGGACTCGGCTGGCGGGCAGGTCGGTTGATGCTGGCACATGGGCGGGATCTCTCGCTTTGTCGTGGTCATGTCCGTCCCCCGTGGTGAAACATCGGTCGGAATCCAGTGTTGCCCGCTGGGCGTCGTTCCGCAGGGATTTCGCAGCACCGCTCCTTACTCGTTCATGACGCGTCACCCGCGCGGACGGTTCAATCCAACCCCACTGTCCCTTTGGGTGGTTCGGCGTGACCGGAAAGGGCTAGTCCACTCGGCGGAGTGCCGCCTATTCGCTCGTAGGAGCGGGCAATTACTCGCACGAGCGAAATGTGTGGGGCTCACGGAAATGCGCGTGCCCGGAGCGGAATTCGGCGTACCCGGAGAAAAATCCGGCGAACCCGCAGAAAAGGCCGTACCCCGCTTCCGCGCCGGGAAGCGGGGTACGCGGGGGGTCGGTCAGGCGGGTGAGCCGAGAAGGGGCACGGGAGTCGCACGATGGGTCAGCACGGGCAGCAACTCCGAGACCCGGTGCGGCCGGTGGGCCCGGATGCCGGGCGGCGCCGGGGCGAGCGGCACCAGCAGGTCGGTGGCGGCGGGGTGCCCCTCGGCCGGGTCGGCCGTGGGATCGCCGTGCAGCCACAGGGTGAGCATGTACAGCCCCGGCACCGACAGCAGGCGCGGCTGGAAGGGCTGCAGCACGGCCTCGGCCTGCTGCAGCGCCCGCTCGGTGGACGGGATGTAGGGGCCCTCGAAGAAGTGCGAGAAGGCCCAGCCGTCCGGGGTGAGCACGGTGTCGGCCGCCGCGACCGGGCGGTCGCCGGCCCGGATGACGAACCGCCAGCCCGTCAGCCGCGTCGCGGACAGGCCCTCGGGGGTGATGTGGTCCAACACGTGCAGGGCGAGCGGGAGTTCGGGCGTGACCGGACCCTGCGCGGCACGCAGGGTGGGGGTGCGCGCCTCACGGACCGCGGTGGGGGAACCGAGGGCCGTGAGGACGGAGTGCAGTGCGGGCGCGGGCGCGGGGGGCACGTGCAGCGGCATGGTGGGTCGCCTCTCGTTCGACAGGCGCGGCGGCGCGATGGCGGTGGGGCGTGCGGGGCGGACGGCACTGTCTGCTCACAGGTGGAGGGCCGGGGGCGGCGGGGGCCCGGAGCGGACGCGAGTGCGACGGAGAGCCGGCGGCCGTCACCCGACGGCCGGAATACGGCGGAAACGCGTCAGAAACCGGTACCGAGGCACCATCCTTCGGCCCTGTCCGCGAAGTTTATACGACACGTGTTCACCCGTTGTTTCGGCTATCCGATTCCGATGCTCCGGGCAAGGCGATATCCGGTCGCGGATACGCGCTGAACATCCCGATTTCCCGGCCGCCGGACTCCGCTGACCTCGCCGTACACCGCTCGCGCGGTCGGCCGATTGTCGTCGGCGTTTTTCACGAGGCGATCAGGGCACCCGAAGATGCGTGATGCGGCATGCCTCGTGAATGTGCCGCAGGACACTTCCGTCAGAATAATGGGCGGCGAGGCCGGATGCGGCGTTATCGATCGCTTCCGCTGGGCATCATCCCAACCGATCCGGGAGCCCCGGCGGCCGGACCCTCGGGCCGCCCATCCGAGGAGGGACACTTCCATGGGGGAGAAGGTCGTGGCAGGCCCGTTCGACCTGTCCGATCGCCAGCGCTACCGCGAAAAGCTCCAGAAGTGCCTGGCGGGACTGGAGCGGCTGCTGGCCGAGAAACGGTTCGACCGTCCCAAGAACCTGATGGGACTGGAGATCGAATTGAATCTCGCCGGCCCCGACGGTATGCCGAAAATGCTGAACGGCCAGGTACTGGAGCGCATCGCCAGCCGCGATTTCCAGACCGAACTGGCCATGTTCAATCTGGAGGTCAACATAGCGCCGCACCGGCTGGGCGACCGGGTATTCGACCGGCTCGCGGAGGAGTTGCGCACCTCCCTCGCCTACGCCGACCGCAAGGCGGGCGAGGTGGACGCCGGAATCGTGATGACCGGCATCCTGCCCACGCTGGGCCGGGACGACCTGGTCTCGTCCAACCTCTCCGAGGTGGACCGCTACGCCCTGCTCAACGACCAGATCGTCGCCGCGCGCGGTGAGGACTTCCGGCTCGACATCGAGGGCGTGGAGCATCTGCGCTGCACCTCCCGCTCCATCGTCCCCGAGGCGGCCTGCACCTCCGTGCAGCTCCATCTCCAGGTGACGCCCGACCGGTTCGCCGACGTGTGGAACGCGGCGCAGGCGGCCTCGGCCGCGCAGATCGCGGTCGGCGCCAACTCGCCCTTCCTGTTCGGACACGAGCTGTGGCGCGAGTCCCGGCCGCCGCTCTTCCTCCAGGCCACCGACACCCGCCCGCCCGAACTCCAGGCGCAGGGTGTGCGGCCGCGCACCTGGTTCGGCGAGCGCTGGATCACCGGCGCCCACGACCTGTTCGAGGAGAACCTGCGCTACTTCCCGCCCCTGCTGCCGATCTGCGACGACGAGGAGCCGCTCGAGGTCCTCGACGCGGGCGGCGTGCCCAAGCTGGCCGAACTCGTCCTGCACAACGGCACGGTGTACCGCTGGAACCGCCCGGTCTACGACATCGCCGACGGCGTGCCCCACCTCCGGGTGGAGAACCGGGTACTGCCCGCCGGACCCACCGTCACCGACGTGATCGCCAACGCCGCCTTCTACTACGGCCTGGTGCGCGCGTTCGCCGAGGAGAGCCGCCCGGTGTGGACCCGGCTGCCCTTCGAGGCCGCCGAGGCCAACTTCGACGCGGCCTGCCGGTACGGCATCGACGCCCGCTTCACCTGGCCCCGGCGCGGCCGCTACGGCGGCACGGCCGAGGTCGACGCGGTCACCCTGGTCCGCGACGAGCTGCTCCCGCTCGCCGCGGCGGGACTGGACGCGTGGGGGATCGAGGCCGCAGACCGGGACTTCTATCTCGGGGTCATCGAGGAGCGTTGCCGCAAGCGGGTCAACGGCGCTTCCTGGCAGGCGGCCACCTTCCACCGCGCGCTGGAGAAGGGCCACGGCCGGGAGGAGGCGCTGGCCGCGACGACGCGCCGGTACGCCGAGCTGATGCACGCCGGGGAACCGGTGCACACCTGGCCGGTGGGGCTGCCGGAGCCGGTGCCGCTGGGGTAGCTGTGATCCGTACGCGGGCGGGTGTTCCGTCCGCGTACGGCCGTGCCGTGGGACACCCGGTGCGCGGGCCCGCCCTGTCCTTCTGCGATCCTTTGCGGGACGACAGGCGTGCGGGGGCAGGTGGGCCGCCCGGCGCCCGGAACGCGGGTGGAGGCGGAACCGGTGGCCGAGTCCATGGCATGGCAGCAGCCCTCCCGGCGGACGCTGCGGGACGAGACGCTGATCGTGCTGGCGCTCTCGCTCGGGGCGAGCGGGGTGTCCGCGCTCATCAGCTTCATCGGCTCGGTCACCAAGCCGGGCGGGCTCAAGGACCAGGCGGCCACGCTCAACGCCTCGGCCGCGCCCGGCCGTCCCTGGCTCGACCTGGCCTGGCAGCTCTTCGGGATCGCGTCCGCGCTGGTGCCGGTGGCGCTGGTCGCGTATCTGCTGTGCCGGGAGGGCGAGAGCCTGCGCGTGATCGGCTTCGACCGGGGGCGGCCCTGGACGGACCTGGCGCGGGGCGCCGCCGTCGCGGCCGTGATCGGCAGTACCGGCATCGCCTTCTACCTGGCCGCGCGCGGGCTCGGCTTCAACCTCACCGTGGTGCCCGAGGCCCTGCCCGACGTGTGGTGGAAGTACCCCGTGCTGGTGCTGTCCGCGGTGCAGAACGCGGTACTCGAAGAGGTCATCGTCGTCGGGTATCTGCTGCGCAGGCTCGGCCAGTTGGGCTGGACTCCGGGGACCGCGCTGGTGGCCAGCGCGGTCCTGCGGGGCTCGTACCACCTCTACCAGGGCATCGGCGGCTTCATCGGCAACATGGTGATGGGCGTGGTGTTCGTCTGGCTGTACCGGCGGTGGGGGCGGGTCGGGCCGCTGGTCGTCGCCCACTCGCTGCTGGACATCGGTGCCTTCGTCGGATACGCCCTGCTGGCGGGCAAGGTGGGGTGGCTGCCGACTCCCTGAGCTAGGCCAGGAGTTCGCCGTCGATGACGGTGACCGCGCGGCCCCGGAGCAGGGTGCGCTCGCCGCGCAGACCGGTGCGGATCACGCCGCTGCGGCGGGACGCCTGGAGGCCCGTGAGATCGTCCCGGCCCAGGCGCGCGGACCAGTAGGGGGCGAGCGCCGTGTGGGCGCTGCCGGTGACCGGGTCCTCGTCGATGCCGACGTTCGGGAAGAAGCAGCGGGAGACGAAGTCGCTGCCCAGCGTGGGGTCTTCGGCGCGGGCCGTCACGATCACACCCCGGCTGGAGCAGCCGGTGAGGGCCCGGTGGTCGGGGGTCAGCTCCAGCACGGTCTTCTCATCGGCCAGTTCCACCAGCAGGTCCCCTACGTCGGGTCCGGTGTCGAAAGCGGACACCGGTCGCGCCCCCAGCGCCTCGGCGAGCCCCGCCGGGACCTCGACCTCGGTGAGCGGTGCGGTGGGGAAGTCCAGGGTGATCTCCCCTTCCTCGCCCGGCGTGGCGACGACGACACCGCTGCGGGTGGCGAACCGTACCGGGCCCTCGTGGGCGCCGGTGGCGTACAGGACGTGCGCGGTGGCGAGGGTGGCGTGCCCGCACATCGCCACCTCGGTGACGGGGGTGAACCAACGCAGCGCCCAGTCGGCCTCCCCGCCCTCGGGCAGCCGGTGGGTGAAGGCCGTCTCGGAGTGGTTGACCTCGGCGGCCACCCGCTGGAGCCAGTCGTCGTCCGGGAACGGGTCGTCCAGGAGCAGGACTCCGGCGGGGTTGCCGGTGAAGGGGAGGTCGGCGAAGGCGTCGACGATTCGGATGCGCATGCGCAGACCCTAGGGGGTCCGACGGCCGTGCGGCCAAGGCCAGTTGGGGACGGGTGGCCTTGGCCGGGCGGGGCTCAGGGAGCCAGCGGCAGTTGGCGCTTGTGCTCGGTGCGGTGGTAGCGGTCGACGATGGTGGTGAAGGCGGGCTCCGCGACCGGCTTGCCCTCCAGGAGGTCGTCGATGTCGTCGTACGTGACGCCGAGGGCCGTCTCGTCGGCCTTGCCGGGGTCCAGGGTCTCCAGGTCGGCGGTGGGGGTCTTCCAGACCAGCTCGGCGGGGGCGCCGAGGGCGTCGGCCAGGGCGCGGACGCGGCGCTTGGTGAGGCCGGTGAGCGGGACGACGTCGGCCGCGCCGTCGCCGAACTTGGTGAAGAAGCCGGAGACCGCCTCCGCCGCGTGGTCGGTGCCGACGACCAGGCCGTCGTGCGCGCCCGCCACCGCGTACTGGGCGATCATGCGCTGGCGGGCCTTGATGTTGCCGTGCAGGAAGTCCTTGTGCCGCGCGTCGCGGAAGACGGTGCCGCCCGCCGCGACCGCGTCCAGCGCGGCGTCGCTCGCGGGGCGGATGTCGACGGTCAGGGTCCGGTCGGGGCGGATGAACGCGAGCGCCCGCTGGGCGTCGGCCTCGTCGGCCTGGACGCCGTACGGCAGCCGCATCGCGTAGAACGTGGCCTCGTGCCCGGCCGCGCGGGCCCGCTCGACCGCGAGCTGGCACAACCGTCCCGTGGTCGTCGAGTCCACGCCGCCGCTGATCCCGAGCACCAGCGAGCGCAGGCCGGTGGAGGTCAGCCGCTCGGCGAGGAAGGCGATCCGGCGCTCGATCTCCTGCTCCACGTCGAAGGACTCGGGCACCTGGAGATCCCGGGCGATCTCCTTCTGCTGCGACGTGGCGGCCAGGTCGGTCATGCTCGTTCCTCACACTTCGGCGGCGGCCCTCACCTGCGGGCCGGTGCCATTCTGGCAAACGCCGGGCGGGCCGGTGCGCGACGGGTCACGCGTCCCGCGCGGCGCGCTCCACCCGGGCCCGGTGCTCCGCCCACCAGGCGGGGTCGTCCGACGGCATGCTGGTGGCGCCCCGGTCCATCCCGGTCGCGCCGTCCACCAGCTCCCGGACGATGTCGGCGTGCCCGGCGTGCCGCTGGGTGTCGGCGAGGACGCGTACGACGGCGTGGTGCAGGGTTACCTCGTCCTGGCCGCTCGGCCACCACGGCACCCGGCCCACGGTGTCCAGCGGGAGTGCCTCGATCGTCGCGTCCGCGTGGGCCCAGGCACGGCGGTAGAGCCCCACGATGTCCGCGCGCGACTCCTCGGCGGTGGCCCACATGTCCGCGTTGGCCTCGGCGTCCTCCGTCAGCCAGGGCAGCGGCTCGCCCGACGGCCGCCCGAAGGTGTCCCCGAGGTAGCCCAGCTCGACCCCGGCCGCGTGCTTGACCAGCCCGAGGAGGTTGGTGCCGGTCGGGGTGAGCGGACGACGGGCGTCGTACTCCGCGAGGCCGTCGAGCTTCCACAGCAGGGCTTCGCGGGCGGACCGGAGGTAGCGGAGCAGGTCGGCCTTGGGGCCGTTCGCCGGGTCCTCGGTCGCCATTACAGCGGCACCAGGACGCAGAACTCGTTGCCCTCCGGGTCCATGAGGACCGTCCAGGAGACGTCGCCCTGGCCGAAGTCGAGGTCGGTGGCGCCGAGGGCGCGCAGCCTGTCCGCCTCGGCCGCCTGGTCGTCGCCGGGGTAGGGGCGGATGTCGAAGTGGACGCGGTTCAGGCCGGTCTTCGCGTCCGGGGTGCGGATGAACTCGAGGTAGGGGCCGACGTCCTTGGCGGAGCGGAGCCGCGCGAGGTCGTCGGTGACCTCGTGCACGGTCCAGTCCATGGCCTCGCCCCAGAAGCGGGCCATGGCGCGCGGGTCCGCGCAGTCCACGACCACCGCGGCGACCGGGCCGGTGTCCCGGTACAGCTCCCGGGGCTCCAGTACGCAGAACTCGTTGCCCTCGGGGTCGGCGAGCACGGTCCAGGGCACGTCGCCCTGGCCGATGTCGACGGGCGTGGCGCCCAACTCCCGCAGCCGGGACACCAGTTCGGCCTGGTGGGCCTCGGAGGTGGTGGCGAGGTCGAGGTGGAGGCGGTTCTTCACCGTCTTCGGGACCGGCACGGTGAGGACGTCGATGCAGACGGCCTCGGGGGAGGGGTACGTGACGCCCTCGGGCTCGACATTTGTCTCGTCCGGTGTGTCCCCGGTGACCTTCCAGCCGAGGGCCTCCGCCCAGAACCGCCCGAGCGCGGACTTGTCGCGGGCCTTGATCGAGATCTGCACCAGACGCGTCGTCATGCGGCCGATCGTATGTCCGCGTGGTGAGGGGCGGGCAACCGGATTTCTTCGCGGCAGGGGCTTGTCGGTGAGTGTGTCAGCGATATATCGTCGACGTGTCGCGTAAGGAACGCGATGGGATGTGATCGATCGACGACAGGATGGAGTGATCGTGATGCACGGTCATGGATTCGCACGCGGCCCCTGGGCGCACGGTCCCGGTAGGCCCGGTCCGGGTGGGTTCGAGGGGGAGCGGGGTGCGTTCGGGCCCTTCGGGCCGGGCGGTCCCGGGTTCGGCGGGCCGATGTTCGGCGGGCCCGGCTTCGGTGGCCCCGGTTTCGGGCGGGGCCACGGGCGCGGAGGGCCGCGGGGGCGGGCGCGGCGCGGTGACGTACGGGCCTCGATCCTGGCGCTGCTCAAGGACCGGCCCATGCACGGCTACGAGATGATCCAGGAGATCGCCGAGCGCAGCGGCGGCGCGTGGAAGCCGAGCCCCGGCTCGGTCTATCCGACGCTGCAGCTGCTGGAGGACGAGGGTCTGATCGCCAGCGAGAGCGAGGGCGGCAAGAAGCTGTTCGACCTCACCGAAAGCGGCCGCACCGCCGCCGAGGAGGGCCCGGAGGCCCCCTGGGAGGAGGCTTCGCGTGGTGTCGACTGGGAGGCGCTCGGTGAGATCCGGCAGGCCGGGGCCGGTCTGATGGAAGCCTTCGGCCAGGTGTGGAAGACCGGCACCAAGGAGCAGCGGGACAAGGCGCTGGCCGTCCTCAACGACGCCCGCAAGAAGCTGTACCTCATCCTCGCCGACGAGGACTGAGACGACGAGGACTGACGAGGGCTGAGGCTCAGGCGCGCGACGGCGGGGCGCAGGCCGACGGCACGCGGCGTATCACCGCCGCGTCGAACAGGTCCCACGCCCGCGGGAAGGGGCCCTCGTCGTGGCAGTGCCAGGCGTCCCAGAACAGGTCGGCGGGCAGTGCGTCCGACGGGGCGTACACCCGGTACACGTACTGCTTTCCGTCGACCGCGGGCAGGCCGACCAGCCAGCACGGACATCCTTCCTCCACTTCGTGTGAGACGTGTGAGGGCGCCGTGTGGTTGCCTCGGGGCGCACGGCGGACCGGGCGCGCCCCCGAGGCGGACGGACCCGGCCTCATCCGTGAGGAGGAGGCGCCGGACGCGGGTCTCCACTCTGCGTGGGACGCGCGAATGGTTCCCCTCGCGGATGTGAGGGGGCCGCCGTGGCTGATGAGGTGGGACCGTGGAACCCCGTACAGCCGGCCGGGCCGTCCCCGACGAGGGCGGCGCAGGCGCACAGGACGACACCGGTCCCGACGCGACGCTCGCGGCGGTCGTCGCCGGTGCCCGCCGCCGCGCCGTGCGGGACGGCGACCGTCAGATCGACACCGCCCATCTGCTGCACTCACTCCTCGACACGGACCCCGAGGCCCGCGCCGCCATCGGCCCCCAACTGGTCCGGCTGCTCGGCTATCTGGTGCAGCGCAGCATCGGCTACGGACTCGGCTGGCAGCGCGTGGCGGAGGGCGGCGGCACCCCGGGCGCCGTAGCGAGACCGGTGCGGGGCGACGGCACCTTCGAGGGGCCCGAGCGCTGGTCGACCCTCGCGGCCGAGGCCATGCGGGACGCCCGGCGCCGCGCCGCCCGCCGGGGCGAACTCCACGCCACCGGCCTCGATCTGCTCGCCGCCCTGGTGGCCGACCCGCGCTCCCGCGCCGTCGAGGTGCTGGAGCACGCCGGAATCCCGGCGGGTGTCCTGGCCGCCCGGAGAGCACCGCGCGCCACGGGCCGCTGAGACACGCCCCCGCGTCCACTCCGCGAGACAGGTGTCAACGGGGGTGACGCTCATGTCATCGCCTGTCATCATGTGCGCGTGCGCACCTCCGGAAACAGTGGAAGCGGCCACGGCCGAGGCGCCGGGCTGACCCTCGCGCTGGTCTCGGCCCTGGCCTTCGGCGGGTCGGGAGTCGCGGCCAAGCCCCTGATCGAAGCGGGCCTGGACCCGCTGCACGTCGTCTGGCTCCGGGTGACCGGCGCCGCCCTGGTGATGCTGCCCCTGGCCGTACGGCACCGCGCGCTGCTCCGGCAACGTCCCGCGCTGCTCGTCGGGTTCGGGCTGCTCGCGGTCGCCGGAGTGCAGGCGTGCTACTTCGCCGCGCTCTCCCGCATCCCGGTCGGCGTCGCGCTGCTGGTGGAGTACCTGGCCCCGGCGCTGGTGCTCGGCTGGGTGCGGTTCGTGCAGCGGCGGCCGGTGACCCGGGCGGCCGCGCTCGGTGTGGTCCTCGCGGTCGGCGGGCTCGCCTGTGTGGTGGAGGTGTGGTCCGGGCTGCGCTTCGACGCGCTCGGGCTGCTGCTCGCCCTCGGCGCCGCCTGCTGCCAGGTCGGCTACTTCGTGCTGTCCGACCAGGGCGGCGACGCGGGGGAGTCGGCACCCGACCCGCTGGGTGTGATCGCGTACGGGCTGCTGGTCGGTGCCGCCGTGCTCACCGTCGTCGCCCGGCCCTGGACCATGGACCGGTCCGTGCTGACCGGCACCGCGCACCTCGACGGCACCCCGGTGCCCGCCCTCGCGCTGCTCGGCTGGATCGTGCTCGTCGCCACGGTCGTCGCCTACGTCACCGGCGTGCTGTCGGTACGGCGGCTGTCGCCGCAGGTCGCGGGGGTCGTCGCGTGTCTGGAAGCGGTCATCGCCACCGTGCTGGCCTGGGTGCTGCTCGGCGAGCATCTGTCGCTGCCGCAGGTGGCCGGGGGCGCGGTCGTCCTCGTCGGCGCCTTCATCGCCCAGTCCTCGGCCCCCGCCAAGGGGCTTCCGGAACCGGTCGCGGAGGGCGGCGCGGAAAGGGAGTTGTCGGCGCGGGGCACCGCTGCCTAGGGTGTCGATCATGTACGCGCACGCACTCGTCCTTCCGCCCCCGGCCGCCTGAGGCGGGCCTCCGGGACAAACCGGCCCGGCGCTCTCGGCGCCGGGCGGGACGGTGCTGCCCGCAGCTGAAGTCCGCGCGCCCCACGTTCTGTCGGGGGCGTCTGCCAGCTTCCGCACCCTCTTCCGGGGTGCGCTACTGCGGAGAACTCTCGTGTCGCACACTGCTTTCGGCCTGCCCGTCGGGCGTGGCCTCTTCTATCTGACCGTCACCGGCGCCGCCTGGGGCACCGCGGGCGCCGTCGCCTCCCTCGTCTACCAGTGCGGTGACATGGGCCCGTTCGCCCTCTCCTTCTGGCGCTGCGCGGCCGGGCTCGTGCTGCTGCTCGCGGCCCGCCCGGCCCGTCCGACCGGCCCACGCCGCCGGGGCGGGGCGGCCCACGCCGTCGTCACCGGCATCGGGCTCGCCGTGTTCCAGAGCACCTACTTCGTCGCCGTGGACGCGACCGGGCTGGCCGTCGCCACCGTCGTCACCCTGGGCGCGGGCCCCGTACTGATCGCCCTCGGCGCCCGCTTCCTGCTGGGCGAACCGCTCGGCGTGGCCGGTGGTCTGGCCGTCACCGGCGCCCTCGCCGGGCTCGCGGTGCTGACCCTCGGCGGCTCCGAGGCGACCGTACGGACCCCGGGCGTGCTGTGGGCGCTCGCGGCGGCCGCCGGGTACAGCGCGATGACCCTGCTCACCCGCCACCGAGGACGTGCGGGCGGCACCGGCACCACCATCGGCGCCTTCGCGGTCACCACGGTGTGCCTGCTGCCGTTCGCCCTGGCCGAGGGCTTGTTCCCGCACACCGCGCACCCGCTGCGGCTGCTGCTCCTGCTCGGCTACCTCGCCGCCGTCCCCACCGCGCTCGCCTACGCCCTGTACTTCGCGGGCGCGGCCGTCGTACGGTCCGCCACGGTGTCCGTGATCATGCTGCTGGAGCCGGTCACCGCGGCGGTGCTCGCGGTGACGCTGCTCGGTGAGCGGCTCACGGCCGCCACGGTGACCGGCACCCTGCTGATGCTCACCGCCGTCGCCGCACTGGCCCTGGGCGAGGCCCGTCAGGCCCCGGTGGCCGTCTGAGCCTCGGCTCCACTCGCCAACTCCGCCAGGTAGTCCGGGAGTTCCGTACCGGGGGCCAGGTCGGCGTCGGCGAGCGGGGCCGTGTAGGTCCTGTGTACGGGGACCACTCCGGCCCAGTACGGCAGGGTGAGGTCCTCGGGCTCGTCGTTCACGCCGCCGGTGCGGATCTTGGCCGACACCTCCTCCAGGTCCAGCCGGATCACCGCGGTCGCCGCCAGTTCCTTGCGGTTGGCGCGGCGGGAGTCGGCCGAGCGGCCCGGCACCACCTGCTCCACCAGGGCGTCCAGCGCGATCCGCCGCTCCTCGGGGTCGGTGACCTCGTGCGCGACGCCGTGCACCAGCACCGAGCGGTAGTTGATCGAGTGGTGGAAGGCGGAGCGGGCCAGCACCAGCCCGTCGACATGCGTGACCGTCAGGCACACCGGGAGTCCCGGATCGGCGGCGCCGGTCATCCGCAGCGGGCGCGAACCCGTGGACCCGTGCACATACAGCCGCTCGCCGACCCGGCCGTACAGCGTGGGCAGCACCACCGGGGCGCCGTCGCGGACGAAGCCGAGGTGGCAGAGGTAGCCGTCGTCGAGGATCGCGTGCACCGTCTCCCGGTCGTACGACGCGCGCTCCGCGGAGCGGGTGGGCACGGTGCGGTCGGTCGGTGCGTAGTCGGCCTGCGGCGCTGCCTGTCCGGTGCTCTGCATGGCGGTCCCTCCCTGGACTTGTCTATTCATTGCACTAGTGCATAATGATGTTTGTGCTAGGAGAGTATCCGATTCAGGGGCGCGGTGCGGCGGAGATCGCGGCCAGTGTCGAACACGCGGTCGGCTCAGGGGAGCTGCTGCCGGGCCAAACCCTGCCGCCCATGCGGGAGTTGGCGGCCCGGCTGGAGGTGAATCCCAATACGGTCGCGGCCGCCTACCGCACCCTGCGCGAGCGCGGGGTGATCGAGACCGCCGGCCGCCGGGGCAGCAGGGTCCGCCCCAAGCCCGCCACGACCGGCCGGGACGAGCTGCGCCCCGACGTGCCGGAGGGCGCGCGGGACCTGTCCACCGGCAACCCCGACCCCGCGCTGCTGCCCGCCCTCGCCCCGGCGTTCGCGCACGCCGCGGCCCGCGCCGACCGGGCCCCGGGGCTCTACGGGGACGACCCGGCCGACCCGGACCTCGTCCGCGCCGCCCGCGCCGCACTCGACGCGGACGGTGTCCCCGCCGGGCCGCTCACCCTCACCTCCGGCTCCCTCGACGCCATCGAGCGCGTCCTCGCCGCGCATCTGCGGCCGGGCGACGCGGTCGCCGTGGAGGACCCCGGCTGGGGAAGCGTGCTGGACCTGATCCCCGCGCTCGGGCTGCGCCCCCTCCCCGTCGAGGTGGACGACGAGGGCCCGCTGCCCGCCGCACTGGACGCCGCCCTGCGCTCCGGCGCCCGCGCCCTGGTCGTCACCGCCCGCGCCCAGAACCCCACCGGAGCCTCGGTCGGCGCCTCCCGCGCCCGCGAGCTGCGCGCCGTGCTGCGCGAGCATCCCGGCGCCGTACTGATCGAGGACGACCACGGCCACGGCTTCGTCGACCTCCCCGCCCACCCCCTCGCGGGTGCCACGCGGCACTGGGCCTTCATCCGCTCCGTCTCCAAGACCTACGGCCCCGACCTGCGGCTCGCCGTCCTCGCCGGGGATGCCCGCACCGTCGACCTGGTGCGCGGACGGCAGCGGCTCGGCCCCGGCTGGGTGAGCCACCTGCTGCAACGTGCCGTCGCCCGGCTCTGGGCCGACGGCGCGGTGGGCCCGGAGGCCGCGGCCGCGTACAGCGCGCGTCGGCAGCGACTGCTCGACGCGCTCGCCGAACGCGGGGTCACCGCCCACGGCCGCAGCGGGATGAACGTCTGGGTGCCGGTGCCCGACGAGACCGGCGCGGTCGCCCGGCTCCTCCAGTCCGGCTGGGCCGTGGCCCCCGGCGCCCGCTTCCGGCTGGACTCACCACCGGCCGTCCGCATCACCGTCTCCCCCCTGGCCGAGGCGGACATCGCCCCGCTGGCGGACGCGGTGGCGGCGGCGGTACGTCCGTCCCCGGCGCGGTCGTACGGGTGAGAGTGAGCGGGGCGGGGCTCAGCCCCTGGCCCTTTCGCGGCGCCCCCTCGCCGCGACCGGCGGTGCTGCTCGGGGGCGCTGTTCCGCGCCTGGCCTCGGTCGGTGTCGTGCCGAGTTCTTCGCGCGTCGGCGTCACTGGGCGGACGCAGCCCTCCGCCTGACCTGCGTCAGCGCCGCCCCCACGATGACGATCACCGCGCCCACCGGAGTGGTCCAGCGCAGCGACTCCCCGAGGATCGTCACCCCTGCGACGGTGGCGATCACCGGCACGAAGTAGGTGACCATCTGGGCCGTGGTCGGGCCGACCTCGGCGACCAGGCCGTACTGGACGAGCATCGCCACGCCCGTGCCGAGGGCGCCCAGCGCGGCGACCGCCAGCAGCGGGCCCACCGGGAAGCGGGCCGGGACCGAGGTGAACAGCGGGGTGACAACGGCGAGTTGGACCGTGGCGAGGAGCAGCTGCGCACCCGTCATCGACAGATGCGAGTTGCCCGTACCGGCCAGCGTCCGCCGTACGTAGATCCAGCCGACCGGGTAGCTCAGCGAGGCCAGCAGGGCCAGTGCGGTGCCCCTGGCGTCCAGGCCGTGGAAGCCCTGCCAGGCGCCGAGGACGGTCAGCACACCGAGGAAGCCGACGCCGAGTCCGGCGACGCGGACCCGGGTCGGCCGGTCCTCGGAGAGGGCGATCACGGAGAACGCCATGCCCCACAGCGGCGAGGTGGCGTTGCAGATTCCGGCCAGGGTGGAGGGGATCGTCAGCTCGGCGAACGCGAAGAGGGAGAAGGGCAGGGCGTTCAGGAAGAACGCGGCGACCGCCAGATGGGCCCAGGTGCGGGCGCCGCGCGGCAGCCCCTCCCGCTTCACGGCCATGGCCACCGCGAGGACGAGGGTGCCGAAGAACAGGCGGCCCAGGGTGACCTGGAAGGGGGCGTAGGCGCCGGTGCCGACCTTGATCAGCAGGAAGCTGAAGCCCCAGATCAGGGACAGCAGCCCGAAGCGCAGCCGCCAGTCGAGCAGGCGGGGCGGGCGCGCGGGGGCCGGGACGGCGGTGGCGGCGGGGGACTGGGTCCGGGAGGGGATGACCGTGCTCATGCCGTCAAAGATGCTGGACGCAACTTCGTAGCACAATCGAGAATTCTAGCGCGATACCTTTTAGGATCGCTTACATGTTGAACCTGGAGCGCCTGCGCACCCTGCACGCCTTCGCCCGGCACGGCTCGGTCAGCGCCGCCGCCGAGGCGCTGCACGTCACCACGTCCGCCGTCTCGCAGCAGCTCGGCAAGCTGGAGCGGGAGGCCGGGCAGCAACTTCTCGCCAAGAACGGGCGTGGCGTACGGCTCACGGACGCCGGGCGGCTGCTGTCCGAGCACGCGGCCCGCATCCTCTCCCAGGTCGAGCTGGCCCAGTCCGACCTGGAGGCGCACCGGGGGCAGGTCGCCGGGGACCTGCGGATGTCGGCGTTCCCCACCGCCGCCCGGGGCCTGTTCCCGGCCGCGCTCGCCGACCTGCGCGCCCGGCACCCCGCCCTGCGGCTGCGCTCCTGCGAGCTGGAGCCGGAACTCGGCGTCGCCGGAGTCGCGCGCGGCGACCTGGACCTCGCGGTCGTCCTCGACTGGTACAACAAGCCGATGCCCGTGCCCGACGGCCTGGTCAAGGAACCCCTGTTGGACGATCCGGCCGAGGTCGCCCTGCCCGCCGGGCATCCGCTCGCGGGCCGGGACGAGGTCGACCTCGCGGAGTTCGCCGGGGACGAGTGGATCACCTGGGGCGAGGGGGAGTTCTGCCACGAGTGGCTGCTGTTCACCCTGCGCTCCAAGGGCGTGGAACCCATCGTCGGCCACCGTGCGGGCGAGACCCACACCCAGCTCGCGCTGGTCGCCGCCGGGCTCGGGGTGTGCATCGCGCCCCTGCTGGGCCGGGACCCGGTACCGCCCGGCGTCGTCCTGGTCCCGCTCAGGCAGCGGGTGCGGCGGCACGTCTATGTGCTGTGGCGGGCGGACGCCGACCGCCGCCCCTCCATCCGCGCCGCCGTCGACGCGCTGCGGACGGCGGCCGCGCGGCTCGGCTGAGTTGCCCTCAACGGCCGCCGAGCTTGCGGAAGTCCCAGGAGACGACCTTCTCCGGGGTCAGCCGGGCCCAGGCGTGCCGGCCGTCGTGCGGCATCTCGTCCATGCCGAAGTTCTTCCGCGCGAACAGCGTCTCCGCCGTGTCCAGTTCGGCGCACAGCTCCCCGGTGCGGGGCACCTCGCCCACGAACTCCACCCGCCCGGACAGCTCGGCCCCGCGCAACTGGTCGTACTCCTCACCCGAGTCGACGACCACCGCGACCCGCGCGTCGTTCCGCAGCTGGGTCCAACGCCTGCTGCGCACCACGGAGTACAGCCAGAGCGAGGTGCCGTCCCACACGAACCAGAGCGCGCTCACATGCGGGGTGCCGTCCGCCGAGACGGTCGCCACCCGGCAGGTGCGCTGACTGGTCAGGAACTCGTCCAGCTCGCCGGGCGTCATCATGATCTTCCGGCCCCGGCGCTGCTGCGTGACGCTCATGCGGCCCCCCCCTCGCCGGTCAGGCCAGTTTGATCTCGTCGCCGGACACGGTGATCTTCTCCTCGGGCAGCGGCGCCGTGGCGGGTCCTTTCTTCACGCTGCCGTCCGTCACCGAGAAGTGGCTGTCGTGGCACGGGCAGACGATCACCCCGTCGGCGACACTGCCCACCGCGCAGCCCTGGTGGGTGCACTTCGAGGAGAACGCCTTGTACGTGCCCGCGCTCGGCTGGGTGACCACCACCCCCTGGTCCTTGAAGATCTTGCCGCCGCCCTCCGGGATGTCAGCGGTCTTGGCCAGGGCGTCCCCGGCGGAACCGGAACCGGCCGCGTCCGAGCCGCCGTCCTGCGAACCGCAGGCCGCCAGCGCCACGGTGAGCCCGGCGGCTCCCGCCGCCGCGATCACGGTCCGCCGGTCCGGTCCGGCTGTGGGGCGGGGTGATGCGCTGGTCATGGGGGGTTTCCTTCCGCCGGAGTGAGGTTCTTGATCCGTCCAGGGGTACGGCCCCGTGGCACCTGCCGTTCAGCGACGGCCCCGATCCTCGCCGCCGGGGCATGAGGACGGCGTAAGCGCCGCGCCCCGGATCAACTCCCGGTGAGCGGCACCCAGGAGCGCACCCAGGTCAGCAACTCCGGTGTGTGCAGCGCCGGTACCCACACATCGGCCCGGTGGGCGTCGTCGCCGGGTGGCCGGGGGCCGACGCCGAGCACCCGCAGTCGGGCGCGGCGGGCCGACTCGACGCCGGTCAGCGAGTCCTCGACCGCCAGCGCCTCGTCCGCGCGCACCCCGCACAGCCGGGCCGCCGTCTCGTAGACGTCCGGCCACGGCTTGGGGCGGACGGTGCCGATGTCGTCGGCCGGGGTCGGGGACGGGACGACGATGTGCGCGAAGTGGGCGCGCAGGCCAGCCCGTTCGAGGCTCGCCTCCACCACTTCCGCGGGGCAGTTGCTCGCCACCGCCAGGGGGAGCCTGCCGGAGAGCAGCCGGACGAGTTCGACGGCGCCGGGCATCGTCACCGGGTCGTCCGCGACGAGCGCCAGGAAGTGGTGGAGGAGCGCCGCCGTCAGATCGGCGGTCAGTTCCGGCTTGTGCACCGACTCCGCCATGAGCCGTCCGCAGTCGGCGTAGTGCACCCCCTTGGCCTGCTCGGCGAACCCCGGCGGGGCCTGGAGGCCGAAGCCCCGGAAGGCCCTCGCGCGGGCGTCCTGCCAGTGGCGTTCGCTGTCCATCAGGGTGCCGTCGCAGTCGAAGACGACGGCCCTCGGGGACCAGTCGAGCAGATGATGACCCGTGGTGGACACCATGACCTCCCTGGAACGGGCATTCCCGGCATAGCTCGGGAAACGGAAACATTGTGGCCGCTACGTTATTTACGCGCTCAGAGTGAGGAAATGACTACATGGAGTTATCGACGGTGGGGGGTTTCGAGGTGTATGTGCACCCAGGGGGATCAGGTGCCGGAGTCGGCGCCCGGATCGCCAACGGCTTTGTGTGAAAGCACAGTTGGGGCATATTCACGGGGTGATCGGCGCCGCCGCGCCACGGCCGTCGCCCTCGCGGTGAGGTACCGAAACGGTGGCGGAGCGGGCCCTTTACCACTCGCCCGCGTTCATCCTCGAAAGAAAAGCGCAATTACCGCGCGAGTGTGGGTGCCGAGGCCCCCGGCGCACGCGGGCGCACTACATTCTTCGGCGTCGGGAACGTTGAGTGAGGGTGGACGGGACGTTGCAGGAACGGGCCAGGGCAACGCGCCGATCACTCCTGGAGGCGGCCGCCTCCCTCTTCGCCGAACGGGGGTACGCGGGGACCAGCGTCAATGACATAAGCAGCAGGTCGGGACGGACGAGCGGCTCCGTGTACTTCCACTACGCGAGCAAGGAGGGCATCGCCCTCGCCGTCGTCCAGGATCGTTTCGCCACCTGGCCCGGACTCACCGCCCGGTATACGAACGAGACGGTCCCGCCCATGGACCGCCTCGTCGCGCTGAGCTACGACATCGCCGAGGCCCTCGCCGAGGATCCCGTGACCCGTGGGGGCGCCAGGCTGTGGGCCGAGCGCGACGTCATCAACGCGGCGCTCCCCGACCCGTTCGCCCTCTGGACCGCCGCGACCACCCGCCTGCTGGCCCAGGCGCGGGCCACCGGCCAGCTCGCCCCGCACATCCGGCCCGCCCCCACCGCCCGCGCCCTCGTCCGCGCCTTCTTCGGCCTCTGCTCCCTCACCGAGGCGCTGGAAGGCAGGGCGACGATCACCGCCCGGCTGGCCGAGTGGTGGCACCTCACCCTGCCGTCCCTCCAGGCGGCACCCCGGCGCTGAGGCCGGTCAGAGGCGCACCGGAAGCTCCCGCACACTGTTGCCGACGAAGCTGGCGTGGCGCGGCAAGTCCTCCTCCCGCACGGCGAGTTCGAGGTCCGGGAAGCGGGCGAACAGCCGCTCCAGCGCGACCGTGGCCTCCAGCCGGGCCAGCGGAGCGCCCAGGCAGTAGTGGGCGCCGTGCCCCAACGACAGGTTGCGTACGGCGTCGGCGCGGGCCGGGCGGGTGACGTCGAAGCGGTCGGCGTCCGGGCCGTGGGCCGCCCGGTCGCGTCCGGCGGCGGAGTAACCCGCCAGCACCGGGGTGCCCGCCGGGATGGTCGTACCGTCGAGCGTGAGGTCCCGCACCGGATAGCGGAACGGGAAGTAGCTCACCGGCGAGTCCCAGCGCAGGGTCTCCTCCACCACGTCGGCCCAGCTCGCGCCGCCGGAGCGGACCAGGTCGAGCTGGTCGCGGTGGCCGCACAGCGCCCGCACGGCGTTGGTGATCAGGTTCAGGGTGGTCTCGTGCCCGGCGACGATCAGCAGCACCAGGGTGCCGATCAGCTCCTCCTGCCCGAGCCGGTCGCCGCCCTCGTCGCGGGCGGCGATGAGGGCACTGGTCAGGTCGTCGCCGGGGTGCGCGGCCTTGGCCGCCGCTATCTCGCCCAGCACACCGACGAGTTCGCGGTTCGCGGCCAGTGCCGCTTCGGGGCCGATGTCCGTCGCCACCACCTGGTTGCTGAGCCGGTGCAGACGGTCACGGAACTGCTCGTCCACGCCCAGGAGTTCACAGATGACGCCCATCGGCAGCGGCAGCGCGAAGTGCCGCCGGAGATCGACGACATCCTCGCCCGCCGCCAGCCCGTCCAGCAGCGCGTCGGTCAACTCCTCGACGCGTGACCGGAGTCCCTCCACCCGGCGCGGGGTGAAGGCCCGGCTGACCAGGGACCGCAGCCGCCGGTGGTCCGCCCCGTCGGCCGTGGTCATGCCGCGCACGGTGGCGAACGTCAGCAGCGGCCAGCCCGGTGCCACCCGGCCCTCGTGCAGCGCCCTGAAGTGCCGTACATCCTTGGCCACTTCGGGATGCTGGAGAAACTCCCGCAGCGCGTCGTGCCCCAGGACGGCCATCCCCTCGATCCCGCCCGGCAGTTCGACGGGCGCCACCGCGCCCAGGGCCAGCAGACGGGCGTTGTCGGCGTGCGGGCAGCCCCCTGCGGGGTTCAGCCGGTGCGGGGCGTTGCCGGGCGAGGTCTCCACGGTTCTCCTTGACGGTCGTACGGGCCGGTCCGGGGGTGCGGGAGGGTGCTCGGCCGATCGTAGGCGGGTGACGGGCCGTACGGAGCGGGGTCGGCCCAGGCGGTGGGCGTGGCCGTCGTCGGGAACAGGGGCCGCGGTGGGCCCTCGTACGCGGGATAGCCTGGGCGGATGCTGACCGAAGTCACCGCCACCCGGTTCGTCACGCCCCTGCGTGAGGGCGGCTCGCTGCCGGGGCTCGTCGAGACCGACGATCTCGGGCTCCACGTCCTGAAGTTCGCCGGAGCCGGGCAGGGCCGCAAGACCCTCGTCGCGGAGGTCGTCTGCGGGGAACTCGCCCGGCGCCTCGGCTTCCGGGTGCCCGGACTGGTGACCGTCCTGCTGGACCCCGTCCTCGGTCTCGGCGAACCCGAACGGCAGGTGCAGGACCTGCTGCGCGCCAGTGGCGGGGCCAACCTCGGCATGGACTTCCTCTCCGGCGCCCTCGGCTACGACCCCCTCGCCTTCCCCGTCGACCCCGCGGAGGCGGGCCGGATCGTCTGGTTCGACGCGCTGGTCAACAACGTCGACCGCTCCTGGCGCAACCCCAACCTCCTGGTGCGGGGAGGCGGGCTGTGGCTCATCGACCACGGCGCCACCATGATCTGGCACCACAACTGGCCCTCCGTCGACGCCTCCGCCGCCCGGCCCTACGACGCCGCCGACCACGCCCTCGCCCGCTTCGCCCCCGACGTCACCGCCGCCGCGGCCGACCTGGCCCCCCTGGTCACCGAGGACCTGCTCGCCGAGGTCACCGCCCAGATCCCCGACGCCTGGCTGGCCGACGAACCCGGCTTCGACACCCCCGGCGACCTGCGCCGCGCCTACGCGCGCCCACTGCTCGCCCGCGCGGGCACCGTCCACGAACGCATCGAGGGCCTCAAGGAGAGCAAGTGAGCGAGCACCACATTCACATGGCCGGCAGTGTGGTCGAGCGCCACATCATCCGCGCCGGTCAGGGCGGCGACCGCGAGGTGTACGAGTACGCCCTGCTGCGCGTCGTCCCCCGCGTCGAGCGCGGCGAGCGGATCAACGCGGGCGTGCTCGTCTACTGCCGCGCCCGTGGTTACGTCGGCGCCCGCACCCATCTGGACGAGGCCCGGCTGCTCGCGCTCGACCCGGACGCGGACGTCGCCGGGGTGCGGGCCGCGCTCGGCGCGGTGGAGCGGATCTGCGCGGGCGGGGAGGAGGCCGGGCAGGCGGCGGGCGACGACGCCGGGCGGCGTTTCCGCTGGCTGATCGCGCCCCGCTCCACCGTCGTCCGGCCCGGCCCGGTGCACACCGGGCTGACCGCCGACCCGGTGGCCGAGACGGAGCGGCTGCTGGACCTCCTGGTGAGGTAATGGATCACACCGCCCGGTGTCCCGTTGACACCGGGTGCCAGGGCTTCTAGCGTCACGGGTGCGGAAGGTACTAAGCGGTCGCTCACCGCACGGCGGGTCCGGTGCCGGACCTGTCGGGTTCTCTCAAGGGCGAGGAGAAGCAGCAATGTCCACCACTGCACAGCGGGTCGCGGTAGTCACCGGCGGGGCGCGCGGAATCGGCGCCGCCACCGCCGTACGGCTCGCCGCCGAGGGTCACGCGGTCGCCGTGATCGACCTGGACGAGGCCGCCTGCAAGGACACGGTCGAGAAGATCACCTCGGCGGGCGGCAAGGCCGTCGCGGTCGGCGCCGACGTCTCCGACGAGGCGCAGGTCGAGGCCGCCGTCGCGCGGGTCGTCGAGGAGCTGGGCGCGCCGACCATCCTGGTCAACAACGCCGGTGTGCTCCGCGACAACCTGCTCTTCAAGATGAGCGTGTCCGACTGGGACACCGTGCTCGGCGTGCACCTGCGCGGCTCGTTCCTGATGACGAAGGCCGTGCAGAAGCACATGGTGGACGCGGGCTTCGGCCGGGTCGTCAACCTGTCCTCGTCCTCCGCGCTCGGCAACCGCGGCCAGGCCAACTACTCGGCCGCCAAGGCGGGTCTCCAGGGCTTCACCAAGACCCTCGCCATCGAGCTGGGCAAGTTCGGCATCACCGCCAACGCCGTCGCCCCCGGTTTCATCGCCACCGAGATGACCAAGGCCACCGCCGACCGCGTGGGCATGGGCTTCGACGACTTCAAGAAGGCCGCCGCCACCCAGATCCCGGTCCAGCGCGTCGGTGAGCCCGAGGACATCGCCAACGCCATCGCCTTCTTCACCGGCGAGGCGGCCGGATTCGTCTCCGGCCAGGTGCTGTACGTCGCCGGCGGACCGCTCGACTAGTCACTCGGGAACCTGGGGAAACACGGACATGACTGCACTCCCGGAACTCTCCGGCAAGGCCGCGCTCGTCACGGGCGCCAGCCGGGGCATCGGCTACGGCGTCGCGGAGGCCCTGGTGGCACGCGGTGACCGCGTCGTCATCACCGGCCGCAACGAGGAGGCGCTGAAGGAGGCCGTCGAGCGGCTCGGCGCCGACCGCGTCATCGGCGTCGCGGGCAAGGCCCACGACCTCGCCCACCAGGCCGAGGCCGTCGAACGCGCCATGGAGGCGTTCGGCCGCGTCGACTACCTGGTCAACAACGCGGGCACCAACCCGGTCTTCGGCCCCATGGCCGACGTCGACCTGGACGTGGCCCGCAAGGTGTTCGAGACCAACGTGATCTCGGCGCTCGGCTTCGCCCAGAAGACCTGGCACGCCTGGCAGAAGGACAACGGCGGCGCCATCGTCAACATCGCCTCCGTCGCCGGTATCGCGCCCTCGCCCTTCATCGGCGCGTACGGCGTGAGCAAGGCCGCGATGATCAACCTGACCCAGCAGCTCGCGCACGAGTTCGCGCCGAAGGTGCGGGTCAACGCCATCGCCCCGGCGGTCGTGAAGACCAAGTTCGCCGAGGCGCTGTACGAGGGCCGGGAGGAGGAGGCGGCCGCCGCCTACCCGCTCGGCAGGCTCGGCGTGCCCTCCGACATCGGCGGGGCCGCGGCCTTCCTCACCTCCGCGCAGTCCGACTGGGTCACCGGTCAGACGCTCGTCGTGGACGGCGGCATCTTCCTCAACGCCGGGGTGGGCTGACCCCTCCCGGCCCGTGTCGCCACGGGCGCCGTTCCCTGCGGGGGCGGCGCCCGTACGCGTTCCCCAGGTGGTCGGGGCCGTGACAACGTAGTCATCCCATAACCGTTCAACAACCCATGTTTCAGGGGAGGTTCAGGAGGTCTCGGGCTGCGGTATGGTCTGCCGACCTTGGTACGGCGGATCGAGGAGCGAGCGCGTGTTCAAGCGGAACAGAGTCCGGCGCAGGGTCGCGGCGGCCGTGTCCCTGACCTCCCTCATCACCCTGCTGCCCGGTTGTGGCCTGCTCTCCGACGGCGGCCCCGACGACAGCAGCCCGATCGTGGTGGGGACGACGAGCGCACCGAGCACCCTGGACCCGGCGGGCGCCTGGGACGGCTCCTGGGAACTGTTCCGCAACGTCTACCAGACCCTCCTGGCCTACCCGAACGGCGCGACCACCCCGCAGCCGGACGCGGCCGAGAGCTGTGCGTTCACCGACTCCACCAGCCGCACCTACCGCTGCAAGCTGCGCGCCGACCTGACGTTCGCCGACGGCGACGCCCTGGACGCCAGGGCCGTGCAGTACTCCATCGACCGCATCCGCGCCATCAACGCCCCCACCGGCCCGGCCGGACTGCTGGAGGGGCTCGACCGGGTGGAGACCGTCGGCACCCGGGAGATCGTCTTCCACCTCAAGAAGCCCGACGCCACCTTCCCGTTCGTGCTCGCCACCCCGGCCATGTCCCTGGTCGACCCGCGCGAGTACCCCGCGGGCTCGCTGCGCACCGACAAGAACGCGCACGGATCGGGCCCGTACGAGCTGAAGTCCTACGACGAGGGCAAGGAGGCGGTGCTGGTCCGCAACGACCGGTACGAGGGCTTCGCGAAGCGGGAGAACAAGGCGGTGACCATCCGCTACTTCCAGGACTCCGGCGCGATGGTCAAGGCGCTGCGCGACAAGCGGATCGACGTCACCTACCGGGGACTCGCCGCCGACGACATCCTCGCCCTCCAGACGCAGGCCCCGGCCGATCTGCAACTGGTCGACGGCACCGGCACCGACATCAGCTACCTGGTGTTCAACCCCAAGGACCGCTGGGCCGGGAACGCGGCCGTGCGCAAGGCGATAGCCCAGGTCGTGGACCGGGGCGCGATCGCGCACAAGGTGTACCGGGACACCGTCGAGCCGCTGTACTCGATGGTCCCCAAGGGCCTGACCGGCCACGCCACCTCCTACTTCGACCAGTTCGGCGACCCGAGCGCGGGCAAGGCGCGCGCGATCCTCACCGAGGCGGGCATCAAGCGGCGGGTCCCGCTCACCTTCTGGTACGCCTCCGACCGCTACGGCTCCGAGACCGCGGTGATGTTCCGGGAGCTGAAGCGGCAGCTGGAGGGCTCCGGGCTGTTCACGATCACCCTGCGCGCCCGCCCGTGGAAGACCTATGTGACCGGCTACCAGAAGGGGGAGTACCCAGTGTTCGGGCGGGGCTGGTTCCCGGACTACCCCGACGCGGACAACTTCATCGCGCCCTTCGTCGGCGAGCACAACGCCCTGGGCACCCCGTACGTGAGCAAGAAGATCACCGGTGAACTGCTGCCCCGGTCGCGGGCGCAGGGGGACCGGGCCGAGGTGGTCAAGGACCTGACGGCCGCCCAGCGGATCATGGTGGACGACGCCCGGCTGATCCCGCTCTGGCAGGGGCGCCAGTACATCGCCGCGAGCGAGGACATCTCCGGGGGCGAGCGCGCCCTCGACCCCTCGACGATCATGATGATGTGGGAGCTGCACCGCAAGACCAGCTGGTGAGCGGCCTGCCACCCGCGTTGTCAGTGGTCACCTGTAGGTTCTGAAGCCTGGAAGTGACCACGGATCGTGAGGACATCGACGTGACCGACATCGCCATGCTGCCCGAGTCCTGGCAGGGCGTTCTGGGCGACGAGCTGCAGCAGCCCTACTTCAAGGAGCTGACCGAGTTCGTCGAGGAGGAGCGGGCGAACGGTCCCGTCTACCCCCCGCGCGAGGAGGTCTTCGCGGCGCTCGACGCGACGCCGTACGACAAGGTCAAGGTGCTCGTCCTCGGTCAGGACCCGTACCACGGCGAGGGCCAGGGGCACGGCCTGTGCTTCTCGGTGCGGCCCGGGGTGAAGACCCCGCCGTCGCTGCGGAACATCTACAAGGAGCTGCGCGAGGAGCTGGACCTGCCCGTCCCGGACAACGGCTATCTGATGCCGTGGGCCGAACAGGGCGTCCTGCTGTTGAACGCGGTGCTCACCGTGCGCGCGGGCGAGGCCAACTCGCACAAGGGCAAGGGCTGGGAGAAGTTCACGGACGCGGTGATCCGCGCGGTCGCCTCCCGTCCCGACCCGGCGGTCTTCGTGCTGTGGGGGAACTACGCGCAGAAGAAGCTGCCGCTGATCGACGAGACCCGGCATGTGGTGGTCAAGGGCGCGCACCCCTCGCCGCTGTCCGCGAAGAAGTTCTTCGGCTCGCGGCCCTTCACCCAGATCGACGAGGCCGTCGCCGCGCAGGGCCACGAGCCGATCGACTGGCGCATCCCCGACCTGGGCTGACCCGCACCGGCCCCGCATCGGCACCGGCCCCGCACCCGTGGCGGCGCCGGTCCGGGCGTGTCGTCGTGTCGTCCGGAGCCGCCTGCCCGGTATCGCCCCCGGCTGCGGTTAGCGTCATGGGCGGACGGCCGACGAGCGGCCGGATGACGGGTCCGGAGGGCGCGGTGGCGGAGCGACAGGAGCAGACGGCGCCCGATGCCCTGCTCACCCGGATCGGCCAGATCGTCATGCTGCACCGGGGCGGCGACCGCGAGGAGGCCCGGCGCCGACTGCTGGAGCTGTGGGCCGAGACGGCGGAGTCCGACGACCCCCTGCACCGCTGCACCCTCGCCCACTACCTGGCCGACACCCAGGACGACCCGGTGGACGAACTCGCCTGGGACCTACGGGCGTTGTCGGCGGCGGACGAACTGACCGACGGCCGCCCCGGCGCCGACCCCAGCACCGTGCGCGGCTTCTACCCCTCCCTGCACCTCAACCTCGCGGCCGACTACCTCAAGCTGGACCGCGCGGACGCCGCCCGCACCCACCTCCGCCGCGCCCGCCGCGCGGCGGACACCCTCCCCGACGACGGCTACGGCACCGGTGTCCGGGCCGCGATCACCCGCCTGGAACTCCGCCTCCCCGACACCGGTCCCACGGAGGGCGACGGCTGGGGTCCGCCGAGACAACGGCCGGTGAACTGAAACTTCAGCGTCCGTACGCCCGCTCGCAGATCGTCGACTGGGGGCTGTTCTTGGACCAGCCGCCGTACTTCTTGCCCAGGGCGCACACGTTCGGGACCCCCGGCGCCACTCGGGGTGCGTGCGGGATGTCGGTGCGCGGCCGCTCCGGGTACGCCCTGCGGGGCGCGGGCACGGCGGGCGTCCGCCTCGGTTCGGGCACCGGGGCGGCGGCCGGGTGGTGCGGGGTCTCCGAAGCGGGGGAGGGCCCGGTCCGCTGCAGCGACTCCTGCCCCGGTTCCTGGTCCAGCCGGGGCAGCGCGCTCCCGTCCGGCCGGGCCGCCGCCGCCCGCGAGGGTGGGGCGTCCGGTCCCGCGGCGGGCGCCGTCGGCCCGTGCACTGTCATGCACCCGGTGAGAGCAGTGACGGCCACGGTGACCAGAAGGGCTGCGGCACTCGTAGTTCGATCCACCCGCCCACTCTGCGCGCCCCGCCGCCGGTCCGGCTCCACCGACGGGCCCCCGATGCCCCACACGAGTGATCTCTCCCCCAACCGGAGGGCGTGGCGCGGACGAGGGCTGACGCGTCAGTCGCCGGTCCGGCCGTCGATCCGCTCCCGGATCAGGTCGGCGTGACCGTTGTGCCGGGCGTACTCCTCGATCATGTGGGTGTAGATCCAGCGGACGTGGAACGGGTCTCCCGCCGACCTGCGCAACCCCTTGGACAGGTCGTCCAACCCGAGACCGGCGACGTTGCGCCGCGCCCGCTCCACCTCGGTCCGCCAGGTCGTGTGGGCGTCCTGCCAGGTGTCGGCGTCGGTGATGTGCCAGTCGGCGTCCGGGTCCTCCTTGGTGGAGTACAGCACTCCCAGGTCCTCGCCGAGCAGGATCTCCTGGAACCAGTACCGCTCGACCTCGGCCAGGTGCCGCACCAGGCCCAGGAGCGTCATGGTGGACGGTGCCACGGACGGGGTGCGCAACTGCTCGTCGGTCAGGTCCGCGCACTTCTCGATCAGGGTCAGCCGGTGGTAGTCGAGCCAGCCCTCCAGCATGTCGCGTTCACCGGCGTCGATGGCGGGCTCTTTGCGTATGTCGGTCATGCCCCGCATCCTCGCCCAAGTCCCGCGCGACGACCATGAGTTTTCAGCCGTGCGGCCCGCCGTATCCTTCCGAGGAGGAAAACGCGGGACAGCGGTAGGGAGAGCGCACGTGAAGGTCGGCTGCATCGGACTCGGTGACATCGCGCGGAAGGCGTATCTGCCGGTCCTCGGCACGCAGCCCGGGATCGACCTGCACCTCCAGACCCGCACCCCCGCCACCCTCGCCCGTGTGGCCGACTCGCTGCACGTCCCCGCGGAGCGGCGGCACGAGACGCTGGACTCGCTGCTCGACGCGGGCCTCGACGCGGCCTTCGTGCACGCGCCCACCGCCGTGCACCCGGAGATCGTCACCCGGCTTCTGGAAGCGGGCGTCCCCACGTACGTCGACAAGCCGCTCGCCTACGAACTCGGCGACTCCCAGCGGCTGGTGGAGCTGGCCGAGCGCCGGGGCGTCCCCCTCTTCGTCGGCTTCAACCGCCGCTACGCCCCCGCCTACGCGCAGGTCCTGGAGCACCCGCGCGAGCTGATCCTGCTCCAGAAGAACCGGGTCGGCCTCCCCGAGGAACCGCGCTCGATGGTGCTGGACGACTTCATCCACGTCGTCGACACCCTGCGCTTCCTGGTGCCCGGCCCGGTGGACGACGTCACGGTCCGGGTCCGCGCCGAGGCGGGGCTGCTGCACCACGTGGTGCTCCAGCTCTCCGGCGACGGCTTCACCGCGCTCGGCGTGATGAACCGGCTCAGCGGCTCCGCCGAGGAGATCCTCGAGGTCTCCGGGCAGGACACCAAGCGCCAGGTGATCAACCTCGCCGAGGTGATCGACCACAAGGGCCAGCCCACCGTGCGCCGCCGGGGCGACTGGGTCCCGGTGTCCCGGCAGCGCGGCATCGAGGGCGCCGTCCTCACCTTCCTCGACGCCGTCCGCGCGGGCGAACCGCTCAGCGCACGGGACGCGCTGGCGACCCACGAGCTGTGCGAGCGCGTGGTACGAGCGGCTCAGGACCCGTCCGGCGCGGCCTGAGCGCCCGTACGCCCTCCGCCACCCCCAGCACCGCCAGCACCAGCAGCGCGCCGTCCACCGGCCAGTCGCCGTGCCGGACGTACGGGGTGACGCCGTGCGCCAGCGGTACGTCGTACACCCGGGCGGCGCTCGCGCCGGTGCCGAGCCAGGGGCCCGCGCGCTCGCCGTCCGGGCCGTAGACGGCGGAGACGCCGGTCAGGGTGGCGTGCACCATCGGGCGGCCGGTCTCGGCGGCCCGCAGCGCGGCCAGCGAGGCATGCTGCTCCGGGGCCCAGCTGTCCTGGAAGGTCGAGGTGGCGGACTGGCCGAGCAGCACGTCCGCGCCGTCCTCGGTGAGATGGCGGCCCATGTCGGGGAACGCGGTCTCGAAGCAGACCAGCGGGCCTATCCGGAGCCGCCCGGCGTCCATCACGACCTGCTCCGTGCCCCGGTGCCGGTCCTCGCCCGCCGCCTTGCCGACCGAGGTGGCCCAGCCGAGCAGCGCGCGGGCCGGGACGTACTCACCGAACGGGACCAGCCGCATCTTGTCGTACCGCTCGCCGGTGAGGCCGTCCGGGCCGACGAGTACCGAACTCTTGTAGATGCCGGGGCGGTCGGAGCGGCGGGCGTCCACGTTCACCAGGATCTCGGCGCCGGTCCGCCGGGACAGCTCGGCGATCCGGCGGGCCAGGTCGGGCCGGTCGCCCAGATCGTGGCCGACGCTGCTCTCGCCCCAGACGATCAGGTCGACGTCCCGCCCCGCCAGCTGCCGGGTCAGCGCCTCCTCCCGCGCGAACCGCTGCTCGGGACCGTCGTACACCCCCGGCTGGACGACCGCGATCCGCGCCCGCCCGTCCACGTCCGCGTGCGGAGCCCAGGCGTACGCGGCGGTGGTCGCGGCGGCGGTGGCGACCAGGGAGGCGACGGCGGGGACGCGGGAGGCGCGTACCGAGACCAGCACCGCCAGCGCCACGTTGACGGCCACCACCAGGAAGCTGAGCAGCCACACCCCGCCCACCGAGGCGAGCCGCAGCGCCGGGCCCACCTGCCACTGGGTGGAGCCGAGCATGCCCCAGGGTCCGCCGAGCCCCTGCCAGGAGCGGACCAGCTCCACGGCCAGCCACGCGGAGGGCAGCACCAGCAGGGCGGCCGAGGCACGGCCGGGGGACGGGGTGCCGCCCAGGAAGCGGCGCACCAGCCAGCCCCAGGGCGCCCAGAGCGCGCCCAGCAGCGCCGCTATCAGGAAGATGAACACATGCAGGCTCGGCAGCAGCCAGTGGTGCACGGCCAGCATGAAACCGATGCCCCCGCACCAGCCGTCCAGCGCGGCCCGGCGGGCGGTCGGCGCGGTACGGGCCAGGGCGATCCAGGGGACGAGGGCGACGTAGGCGAACCACCACAGCGCGGGCGCCGGGAACGCGAGCACGGGCAGCGCGCCCGCGAGGGCGGCGGCGCCGGAACGGGGCCAGGGGGAGCCCAGCAGCCGGCCGAACAACCTCGTGCTCCTCATCCGGACTCTCCCTCCCCAGGGCCCACACCTCCAGTGTGCGCGCCCCGCCCGATCGGGGACAGGGCGCCGCCCGCGAAATCGGGTGGCGCACCGGGCGCGGGGTGGCCGAACCTGATCACATGCCCGATCAACCCACCGCCATCGAACCGAAGTTCCGGATCCGCGCGGCCCACACGCCCACCACGATCACGGTGTACCAGGCGTACCGGCCCGGCATCGGCGTCCCGGCGGCCCGCGCCGGGCGCTTCCCGGCGAGCTGGAAGCGGGAGCGGATGACCTGGATCAAGCCATCCTTCCTCTGGATGATGTACCGCTGCGGCTGGGGCACCAAGGAGGGGCAGGAGACCGTCCTCGCCGTCGACATCACCCGCACCGGCTTCGAGTGGGCCATCGAGAACGCCTGCCTCTCGCACCACGTCCCCGCGCTGCACGGCACCCCGGCCGACTTCAAGCGCGCCCTCCGCGAGGCGCCCGCGCGGGTGCAGTGGGACCCGGAGCGGGACCTGCGCCTGAACCCGCTGCCCCACCGCTCCCTCCAGCTCGGCCTGGCCGGAGAGGCGGCCGCGCGCTATGCCGACGAGTGGATCGTGGACATCCGGGACGTGACCCCGCTGGCGCGGGAGATCCACGGGGCGGTACGGGCGGGGCGGCTGGAGGAGGCGGCCACGCTGCTGCCCGAGGAGCGGCCGTACCCCGTGGGGGAGGGGGCGCTGACGCACCTGGGCGCGTAGGTTCCCGTCGCCGACCGTGCCGGGGCCGGGCGGCTCAGCCCGCCGACTCCGCCGCGTGCGGGCTCAGTACGCCCGCGGTGACCAGGGCGATGATGACGATGCCCAGGGCCACGCGGTAGTAGACGAACGGCATGAAGCTCTTGTTGGAGATCCACTTCATGAACCACGCGATGACCGCGTAGCCGGACACGAAGGCGATCACCGTGGCGAAGAGAGTCGGCCCCCAGGCCACCTCGCTGTTCGCGCCCAGGGAGTCCTTCACCTCGAAGACGCCGGAGGCGAGGACGGCGGGGATGGCGAGGAGGAAGGAGTAGCGGGCCGCGTCCTCGCGCTTGTAGCCCATGAACAGGCCGCCGCTGATGGTGGCGCCGGAGCGGGAGACGCCGGGGATGAGGGCGCACGCCTGGCAGAGGCCGAAGATCAGGCCGTCCTTGACGCCGAGGTCCTGCAGGGTCTTGCGCTGCTTGGCGCTGCGGTGTCGGCCGCCGGACTCGTCGCGGGCCGCCAGCCGGTCGGCGATGCCTATCACCACACCGACCACGATCAGCATGGTCGCTGTGATCCTCAGGTCGCGGAACGGCCCCTCGATCTGGTCCTTGAGCGTCACGCCCAGCACGCCGATCGGGATCGACCCGACGATCACCAGCCAGCCCATCTGGGCGTCGTGGTCGCCCCGCATGGACTTGTCGAACAGCGAGCGGAACCAGGACGAGACGATCCGCCCGATGTCCTTGCGGAAGTAGATGAGGACCGCCGCCTCCGTACCGATCTGCGTGATCGCGGTGAAGGCCGCGCCGGGGTCGTGCCAGCCGGAGAAGGCCGCGGTCAGCCGCAGATGCGCGCTGGAGGAGACGGGCAGGAACTCGGTGAGCCCCTGGACGAGTCCGAGAACGAGGGATTCAAACCAAGACATGGAGGAGAGGCGTCCAAGCGCTGGGGAGCGTAGGGGATCATGCGACGCAGGGCAGCGTAGCGGGCGCCGTTGGCAAAGCCTTCACAGGGGGTTGGTCATCGAATGGTCATGAACACCGGGGGTCCGTGGCCGGTACCAGGGGCGTCCCGGCGGTTTCGTCAACGCGCGCGCAGATGATGGCGTTTGCGCCAGGCCAGCACCGTACCCGCCAGCGCGGGCAGCCCGATCGCGGCCAGCGCGATGAGGAACGCGGGTGAGGTCGGCGTGGACGCGCGGGCCCCGGCGACCGCGTACGCGGCCGTGTTCGGGATCGAGCCGAGCGCCGTGGCGAGCAGGAAGGGCACGGTGCGCATCCGGGAGACGGCCGCGCAGTAGTTGGCCGCCCAGAACGGCACGCCGGGAAACAGCCGGGCCGCCAGCATCGACCGGAAGCCGTGCCGACTGAGCTGCCCGTCGGCCGCCTTCAGCCAGCGCCCGCGCAACAGCGGACGCAGCGCGTCCTGCCCCAGCGCCCGCCCGAGCCCGAACGCCAGTCCGGCGCCCAGCACCGTGCCCGCCAGCGCCGAGGTCAGCCCCAGGGTGGAGCCGAACAGCGCGCCCGCCGCCAGGTTGAGCAGCGGGCGCGGGACGAACGCCACCGTGCACAGTCCGTACGCCAGCGCGAACACCGCCGCCGCCGCGAACCCGCCGAGCTGCGGCGGCCAGCCGTCGGTGAGCAGGCGCTGCGGGTCGAAGACCAGGACGGCGACGGCCGCGCCCGCGAGCAGGGTGAGCAGCAGCGCGAGACGCGCGTACGGCGAGGGCCACGCGCGGGCGGCGGGGGTGAGGGGCGTCAGGGGCAGGGCTGGGGTCGGCCTCAGGGCGACGGCCGGGGGCTCGGCCGTGGCGGTGCCCCCAGAGCGGGTGGTGGCATCGGGCATTCGGCGACAGTAACCGACGCGGGGGTGTGATCGGCGTATGGTCGGCGGCCGTTGACCGCCGGACGGGCGCGGAAAACCGTTCGACGTGGGACGACGCGTCCGCCATGATCTGCGTCATGTTCCGGTACGCCTTCCTCGCAGCATCCGCAGTCGCGGACGCGCCGAAGGCTGCCGTCCTCGTCCTCGTGGCAGCCGTCGACGGCGCCCGAAGCTGACCCTCTCCGGATCAAGCCCGGCGGACCCCGCGAGGGGAGGGTCGGCGAGTCCCAGGGGTCCCCGTGCTCTCCACGCACCACCAAGACCACGAGGAACAGCCATGCCCAAGACGGCATACGTGCGCACCAAGCCGCACCTGAACATCGGCACCATGGGCCACGTCGACCACGGCAAGACCACCCTGACCGCCGCCATCACCAAGGTGCTCGCCGAGCGCGGCACCGGCACGTTCGTGCCGTTCGACCGCATCGACCGGGCCCCGGAGGAGGCCGCGCGCGGCATCACCATCAACATCGCGCACGTCGAGTACGAGACGGACACCCGGCACTACGCCCACGTCGACATGCCGGGCCACGCCGACTTCGTCAAGAACATGATCACCGGCGCCGCCCAGCTCGACGGGGCGATCCTGGTCGTCTCCGCGCTCGACGGGATCATGCCGCAGACCGCCGAACACGTGCTGCTCGCCCGGCAGGTGGGGGTCGACCACATCGTGGTCGCGCTCAACAAGGCCGACGCGGGCGACGAGGAGCTGGCCGACCTGGTCGAGCTGGAGGTGCGCGAACTGCTCACCTCCCAGGGGTATCCGGGCGAGTCGGTGCCCGTCGTACGGGTCTCGGGGCTCAAGGCGCTCGCGGGCGACCCGCGTTGGACGGCGTCCGTGGAGGCGCTGCTCGACGCGGTCGACACGTACGTGCCGATGCCCGAGCGGTACCTGGACGCGCCGTTCCTGCTCCCGGTGGAGAACGTGCTCACCATCACCGGTCGCGGCACCGTCGTCACCGGCGCCGTCGAGCGGGGCACGCTGCGGGTCGGCGACCGGGTGGAGGTGCTCGGCGCCGGGGTGGAGAGCGTGGTCACCGGTCTGGAGACCTTCGGCAAGCCGATGCCGGAGGCGCAGGCCGGGGACAACGTGGCGATCCTGCTGCGCGGGGTGCCGCGTGACGCGGTCCGGCGCGGGCATGTCGTCGCGGCGCCGGGGAGTGTGGCGCCGAGCCGCCGGTTCGCCGCGCGGGTGTACGTGCTCTCCGGGGCCGAGGGCGGCCGCACCAAGCCGCTGTCCAGCGGGTACCGGCCGCAGTTCTACATCCGCACGGCGGACGTGGCCGGGGACATCGACCTCGGTGAGGTGGCGGTCGCCCGGCCCGGCGACACGGTGGAGATGACCGTGGAGCTGGACCGGGAGGTGCCGCTGGAGCCGGGCCTCGGGTTCGCCATCCGCGAGGGCGGGCGGACCGTGGGCGCGGGGACGGTCACCTCCGTCGGCTGAGCGGTGCGGGGTGCGTGGGGCTCGGCTCCGCGCACCCCGTCGGACCGGCGACAATGGCCGGGTGAGCGAACCCATACCCGTGAGCCGGACCGTCGACCACGGCACCGCCAAGCTGATGCCCGACGTCGACCGGGACCGGGCCTGGCTGCTCACCGTCGACGGGGCCCCGCAGTCCTACGTCGACCTGGACGAGCCGGAGCACCTGGAGTTCGAGTACGCCCGTCGGCTCGGCCACGCCCTCGACACGGCCGCCGAGCCCGGCCGGGCGCTGGACGTGCTGCACCTGGGCGGGGGAGCGCTCACCCTGCCCCGGTACGTCGCCGCGACCCGGCCCGGCTCCCGGCAGGACGTGGTGGAGGCCGACAAGGGCCTCCTCGACCTGGTCACCGAGCAGCTGCCGCTGCCGCCCGGCTCGGGCATCACCACCCACGCCGCCGACGCGCGCGCCTGGCTGGAGGCGGCCCCGGACGACAGCGCCGACGTACTGATCGCGGACGTCTTCGGCGGCTCCCGCGTCCCGGCGCACCTCACCTCGCTGGACTACGCCCGCGAGGCGGCACGGGTGCTCCGCCCGGACGGCGTCTACCTCGCCAACCTCGCCGACGGCGCGCCCTTCACCTTCCTCCGCTCCCAACTGGCCAACCTCGCGGCCCTGTTCGGGGAACTCGCCCTGATCGCGGAGCCAGGAGTCCTCCGCGGCCGCCGCTTCGGCAACGCCGTCCTCCTCGCCTCCCAACACCCCCTGAACACCGCCCCACTGGCCCGCCGCACGGCCGCCGACGCCTTCCCCGCCCGCGTCGAACACGGCCCGCCCCTAAGCAAGTTCATCGGCACGGCCCACCCCGTCCCCGACGCCGACGCCGTCCCGTCCCCCACGCCCCCGGACGGGGCTTTCGGTATCGGCTGAGGCGCGCGGCGAGGCCGACCGCCGGGCTACTGCTCGCGTCCGAGAGCGGACAGCGCGGCCAGGACGCCTGTCAGCAGGGCGGCGAGGGAGCCCGCAGAGGCCGCGCCGTCCTGTTTTCCGACCACCACGAGCAGGACGTAGGCCCCCGTCGCGATGGCGAGCGACAGCATGATGACCCACCAAGGGACCGGCGGCCTGCGTCGTGGCGCGCGGCGCGGATTGGATGACTCGGGTGCAGGTGCGGAAGACATGCGTGCTGCCTCTCGACGGGTGCGCGAGCACGTCCGGATCGACGCTCCCCACAGCATCCCGACCCTGGTCATAAATGACTAGCCGTCAGGGGCTATTGACTTTTGACTGGCTGGTCCTCTGAGAGGCTTTCGCCATCCGTGAGGGTGCGCGGCGTCACCGTGTCCCCCGTATCCCGGCGGCGCAGCCCGCGGATGTCCGGGATCAGGAGGACCAGGGCCGTGGCGGTGACGATCAGGGCTGAGCTGCCCCACAGGGCCGGGGTGCGGCCGAAGGTCGACTGGGCCGGGCCTGCCAGGGCGGTGGCCAGGGGGATCAGGGCCACGGAGCCGAACCAGTCGTAGGCCGCGACGCGGGAGAGCTTGTCCTCGGGGATCTCCTGGTGCAGGGCGGTCATCCAGGAGACGCCGAAGATCTCCACCGTCGCACCGGCCACGAACATGACCCCGTACAGGACCCCGACGGGTACCGGTACGGCCAGGGCGGCCGAGGGGAGGGCCAGGGGGAAGACGGCGAGGGTGCCCGCGAGGAGGAGGCGGCGCGGGCGGTAGCGGGTCATCAGCAGGGCGCCCGCCGCCGTGCCCGCGCCGAAGGCGCCCAGGGCCAGGCCCCAGGGTCCGGCGCCGCCCAGGCTGTCGCGGGCCACCAAGGGGCCGTAGACCGCGTTGGCCGCCCCGACCACCGCGTTGACCAGGGAGAACTGCACGACGATGCCCCACAGCCAGGGTCGGCCGATGAACTCCCGCCAGCCGTCGCGGAGATCGGCCAGCATGCCGCCGCCCGGTTCGCGGGGCGGGATGTGGCTGACGTCGAGGAAGGCGCGGAGGACGCCCGCGAAGGCGAAGCAGGCCGCGTCCACCGCGAGCACCCAGCCGGGGCCGATCGCCGCGACCAGGGCCCCGCCGAGCGCCGCCCCGCCGAGCGCCGCGCCCTGGGTGGCCATGCGGAACAGGGCGAACGCCCGGCCCGCGTGCTCCCCCTGGACCGAGGAGAGCAGCATGCCCTCGGCGGCCGGGCTGAAGAACGCCTGCCCGGTGCCGCCGAGCGCGGTGAGCAGCATCATCTGCCACAGCCGGGGTTCACCCGAGAGGACCAGTACGGCGAAGGCGGCCTGGGAGACGAAGCTGAGGGCGTTGGCCGCGACCATCACCCGGTGCCGGGGCAGCCGGTCGGCGACCGCGCCGCCGATGAGCAGGAACACCACCAGCGGCAGGGTGCGGGCCGCGGCCACCAGGCCCACGTCGCCGCCGTCCCCGCCCGCGTCCAGGACGGCGAACGCGGCCGCTATCAGCGAGCCGTTGGCGCCGAGGCTCGTGACGACGGCCGCGGTGGTCAGCAGCGAGTAGTTGCGGCCCGCCCAGGCGGGGCGTGGGGAGGAGTCCGGGATCACCGGCCGACTATGGCCGGGCGACCCCGGGACTGCCAACCGGGTTTACCGGCCGTCCGTCAGCTCTCGCTGGGGTCGCCGTGCAGCCGCACCGAGGAGAGGATCTTCATGATGGTCGCCGTGTCGACCTCCCCCTTCACGCCCTTGGCGCCGTAGAGGTCGAACGACACGATGTCCTGCGCGGAGTTGCGGAAGGCGAAGGAGATCGCCTTGCCGTCGCTCGCGCACTTGCCCTTCTGCGGACTGCCCGACGAACGCGCCCACGTGTAGGCGCCCTTGACCCCGGAGGACGTGGTGTAGGGCTTGGCCTTCTTGTCGTACGTGAGGCTCTTCTTGTCCGGCTGGGTGTAGCCGCCGTAGACGTACCACGGCACCCGCATCACGGCGGCCTGCTCCGGGCTCTTCGCGCCGCTCTCGCCGCGCGTACCGGCGACGGCCAGCGAGGTGTCCTCCGTGCGGCCGTCCTTGTCGCTGTCGTCCGTGCACCACTTGGACTTGTAGACGGCGGGCGCGGACACCGAGGTGATCAGTTTGTCGTCGTCCGCGTGGTCCTCCATGAAGTAGGAGGTGTCCGTGGATTCGAGCTGCCACTCCGGCGGCACGTCGAAGGCGGTGCCGAACTTCGGGTTGACGACGACCTTCCAGCCCGCGACGACCGGCTTCTCCCCTTCCCCGCCACGCGGGTTGTCGTCCGGCGCGGACGAACTCCCCGTCGGCGCGGGCGTGGGCGCCTGGCTGGTCTTCTTCCCGCCCTTGGCCTCGTCGCGCCCGTCGTTCTTGGAACCGAGGACCAGATACCCCGTCACCCCGGCGGTGACGACGACCGCGAGGGCCGACACGATGGCGACGACCTTGACCCGGTTGTTCCCGCCCCCCGGCTTCCCCGGCGGCTGCGTCGGCGGCCCCCACTGGGGCTGCTGCCCATAGGAGTTCGGCTGCGGGTACTGCTGGTAACCCGGCTGCTGATACGGATTCGGCTGCTGGTAACCCGGCTGCTGATACGGGTTGTCCTGCGGGTTCTGCGCGCCCCCTGGCGGCTGCTCTCCTGGCCACATGGCCAGAACCCTAATGCGCCAGGGGACACGTTTCGGTCACCGTCCCTCGTCAGGGCAGTACCGAAACGAGGGGAGAGCGGGACTGGCCAGGTTCGCTACCCGTCGGTAACATCACGGTCATGACAGTTGAGAGCGCCTCCATGGGCGACATGCTGGCCGCCGCGGTGCCGATGGTGCGGACCCTGAACCTGGAGTTCATCGAGGTCACCCCCGAGCGCGCGGTGCTCCGGCTGCCGGACCAGTCCGAGTACCACAACCACCTGGGCGGCCCGCACGCCGGCGCGATGTTCACGCTGGCCGAGTCCGCGAGCGGGGCCATCGTGCTCACCGCCTTCGGCGAGCAGCTCTCGCGGGCGGTGCCGCTCGCGGTGCGTGCCGAGATCGACTACAAGAAGCTCGCCCTCGGCCCGGTGACCGCCACCGCCACCCTGGGCCGCCCGGCCGCCGAGGTCGTCGCCGAGCTGGACGCGGGCAGCCGCCCCGAGTTCCCGGTCGCCATCACCATCCAGCGCGAGGACGGCGCCGTCTCCGGCGAGATGACCGTCGTCTGGACCCTGCGACCGAACGGCTGACCACCCTCACCGCGTCGCGGCGGCCGCCGCCCGCAGCGCCGCCGCCGCGCCGCGCACGGCCAGCGAGGCCGCCGAACCGGTGTGGTCCTCGTGCCCGTGCGTGAGCACGATCCGCCGCAGCCCGCCGTCGAGCACCTCTTCGATCTCCGCCGCGGCGCCCGCCGTCCCGGAGCCGATCGCTCCAGCCTGCGCGCCCGGTCGCGCGGTCATGCGCCGGTTCGCCGTGGGCTCAGTGGCCGGGCCCGTCGGCGGGGTGCGGGGACCGGGTAGCCTTCCCGGGGGTGCGTGTGTACGGCGCGCCCGGCAGGGTGCGACAGTCAGTGGGAGGTACCGGCGGTGCACGTGCAGGAATGGCTCGACTCGGTGCCCGCGGTCGCCGTCTACGCCCTGGTGAGCCTGGTGATCGGGCTGGAGAGCCTCGGCATCCCGCTGCCCGGCGAGATCGTCCTCGTCTCGGCCGCGCTCATGTCCTCCCAGCACACCGGGGTCGACCCGTTCGTCCTCGGCGCCTGCGCCACGGCCGGTGCGGTGATCGGCGACTCCATCGGCTACGCGATCGGCCGCAAGGGCGGACGCCCGCTGCTCACCTGGCTGGGGCAGAAATTCCCGCGGCACTTCAGCGAGGCGCACGTCGCCACCGCCGAGCGGTCCTTCGAGAAGTGGGGCATGTGGGCGGTGTTCTTCGGCCGCTTCATCGCCCTGCTCCGCATCTTCGCCGGGCCCCTCGCGGGCGTGCTCCGCATGCCCTACTGGAAGTTCCTGATCGCCAACGTCCTCGGCGGCGTCGTCTGGGCGGGCGGCACCACCGCCGTCGTCTACTACGTCGGCATGGTCGCGGAGGACTGGCTCAAGCGGTTCTCCTGGGTGGCGCTGGTCGCCGCGCTCGTCGTCGGTCTCGGCTCCTTCGTGGTCATGAAGCGCCGCTCGGAGCGCAAGGAGTCCACGGAGCAGGCCCCCGAGGCCGAAGCGGTCGGCGCCGACCAGGCGTAGCACCCCTCCTACTCGTGCACCGCCCGGTGCGTCTTCGCCAGGTCCGCGTACAGGGTGCCGTTCAGGGTGACGCCCTGCCGCTCCTCCTCCGACAGCTCCCGGCGGACCTTCGCCGGAACACCCGCCACCAGCGAACCGGGCGGCACGACCATCCCCTGCGGGACCAGCGCCTGGGCGGCCACCAGGGAGCCCGCGCCGATCACCGCGCCGTTCAGTACCGTCGCGCCCATGCCGATCAGGCAGTCGTCCTCGACCGTGGCGCCGTGCACCACGGCGTTGTGGCCGACGGAGACGCGCTCACCGATCGTCAGCGGGAAGCCGGGGTCGGCGTGCAGGGTGACGTTGTCCTGGATGTTGGCGTCCGCGCCTACGGTGATCCGCTCGACGTCCCCGCGCACCACCGCGCCGTACCAGACGCTCGCCCCCGCCCGCAGCGTCACCTCGCCGATCACCGAGGCGTTCGGGGCGACGAACGCCTCCGGGTCGATCGCCGGTTCCCGGCCGCCGATACCCACGATCAGGGCCTTGTGCGTCATGCGTGTCCACCGTCTCTCTGCCGGGCGAAGTCGAACAGGACCGCACGGTAGGGCATGGCAGGGCCTGCCGGATGGGGTGAAGATCACAGCCGCCCGGCGCCTCGCGGTGAGTGACCGCTGAGTAACGTGGGCGGGTGCCGAAGCCCAAGAACACGTATCCCTCCTGGCGGCAGGGGCTCGCCCAGCGTGCCGTCCATGCCGTGTGGGGCTGGGCGCAGCGCAGGGGCGCGGTCACCGCCGGGCAGCCCGGCCGGTTCCGGTTCGGCGCGATCGGCGAGGGCACCCGGCTCGCCTTCCCGCTCGGCACGGTCTTCGGCGAGCCCTGGATCAGGCTCGGCGACTACTGCATCATCGGCGAGCAGGTCACCCTCACCGCCGGTCTGATGCCGGACCTCGACCTCGGCCCCGACCCGATCCTGCGCATCGGCGACGGCGTGGTCCTCGGCCGGGGCAGCCATGTCATCGCGGACACCACGGTCACCATCGGCCGCGACTGCTACTTCGGCCCGTACGTGTACGTCACCTCCACCAACCACTCCTACGACGACCCCCACGAGCCCATCGGCCGCCAGTGGCCCCGGATGGAGCCCGTGGAGATCGGCCCCGGCTGCTGGATCGGCACCGGCGCGGTGATCCTGCCCGGCGCCCGGATCGGCCGGAACGTGGTGGTCGCGGCCGGAGCGGTGGTACGCGGCACGGTCCCCGACCACGCCGTGGTCGCCGGGGCACCCGCCCGCGTCGTACGGCGCTGGACCCCCGAGGAGGGCTGGCAGCCGCCGCTGCGCACGCCCGCCCCGGTACCGCCCCCGGCCGGGGTCACCGGCGCGCAGCTGGGCGCGCTGGCCGCGCTGGACGAGGCGCAGGTCGAGCAGCTCGCCAAGCTGGACGCGGAGGGCTGAGCGGGCGTGTGCCGCGTACCGCACCGCGCAGTACAGTGCGGTGCACGGCCGGGTGCGGCACACCGTGGTCCCGTGCACCCGATCCGGTCATTCCTTCCTGTGACCGACGAGGCCCGTGTGGCCTCTGTGACCCCCGATGTGACTTGCAATGGACGTGATGTGGCGGACCTCGACCTGCTGACCCAGTCCCTGGCGCGCAACGTCCGCCGCTGGCGCACCGAGCGCGGCTTCACGCTGGACACGCTGGCCGCCCGCGCCGGGGTGAGCCGGGGCATGCTCATCCAGATCGAGCAGGCCCGCACCAACCCCAGCATCGGCACCGTCGTCAAGATCGGCGACGCGCTCGGCATCAGCGTCACCACCCTGCTCGACTACGAACAGGGCCCGCGCGTGCGGGTCGTCCCCGCCGACCAGGCGGTCCGGCTCTGGCACACCGAGGGCGGCAGCTACAACCGGCTGCTGGCGGGCACCGAGGCCCCCGGCCCGCTGGAGCTGTGGGACTGGAACCTGATGCCGGGCGAGCACAGCAGCGCCGACCCGCACCCCGCCGGCACGGTCGAGCTGGTCCACGTCACCTCCGGCGAACTCACCCTGGAGGTCGACGGGGTACGGCACACCGTCCCGGCCGGGGCGAGCGCCACCTTCGAGGCCGACACCCCGCACACCTACGGCAACGAGGGCGACGTACCGACCCGGATGGTGATGGCGGTCTCCGTACCGCCCGTGCGCTGACGGCCCGGAACGGGCTGTTACGGTGCCGCCATGCGCGCCCCCATCGGAGACTTCGACCACGCCACCCCCGCCCCCGACGCCCTGACCGAGCTGACCGCCCCGGTCGCCGAGGCGGTACGGAACTGGCGGGGGTCCGTCCCCGCCGAGCAGATCCTGTACGTCGACACCGACCCGGACCTCGCGGACACGGCCGTCTTCGTCGAGCACTACGGCGCCGACCTGCCCGAGCTGAGCGCCAACTGCGTGGTGGTCGCGGGCAAGCGCGGCGGCGAGACCACGCTCGCCGCCTGCCTGGTGCTGTCCCGGACCAAGGTCGACGTCAACGGCACGGTCCGCCGTCAACTCGGCGCCCGCAAGGCGTCGTTCGCCCCGATGGACCTGGCGACCGGCGAGACCGGCATGGAGTACGGCGGCATCACCCCGCTCGGACTCCCCGCCGCCTGGCCGCTGTTGATCGACCCGGCCGTGCTGGACCTGCCCTACGTCCTGGTCGGCAGCGGCCGCAGGCGCGGCAAACTCCTGGTGCCGGGCAAGGCGTTCGCGGAGATTCCCGGCGCGATCGTGGTCGAGGGGCTCGGGATCTAGCCCAGGCGGGGGATCTCGATCGCCGGGCAGGCGTCCATCACCATCTCCAGGCCCGCCGCCCGCGTCCGCTCGTACGCCGCCTCGTCCACCACGCCGAGCTGGAACCAGACCGCGCGGGCGCCCTTGGCCACCGCCTCGTCGGCGACCGCGCCCGCCAGCTCGCCGTTGACGAACACGTCGACCACGTCCACGTCGAACGGGATGTCGGCGAGGCTGGCGTACCCCTGCTCGCCCGCCACCGGCTCCGCCTTCGGATGCACCGGCACCACCCGCTTGCCGTACCGGCGCAGCACCTCGGCGACCCCGTAGGCGGCGCGGGACCGGTTGTCCGAGAGGCCGACCACCGCCCAGGTGTCGCCGAGACCGGTCAGGATGGTGCGGATCGTCGCCTCGTCGCCGTACACGGCGGCCTCCTCCAAGCGCGGGGAACTGTGCCACCCGGACAACAGCGGTCGCCGCACGCCGATTCCCCCGCTTGGCCCGCCACGCTGTCCGGAATCGGTACAAGGTGCTGCGTCCGGCCGCCCGCGCGCCTACGCTCGCTGCGTGCTGCGCATCCTCGACGCCCGGACCGATGAGCCCGTCCCCGCCACCCCCGCCCGCCGCGGGCTGACCCGTGTGGAGGTCCGTGCGGGCGGCCTGGACCTGACGGCGCTGCGTGTCCTGCTCACCGCCGACCTCCTCGTGCGCGCCCTGGAACTCGGCGGCACCCCCGTCTGGACCATGCTCACCGCACCCCGCGAGCAGGCCGAACTCGGCACCGCCGCAATCGCGTTGAGCATCCGCCCCTTCGAGGACAGCCGGGACGTGGCCTCCGGCCTGGGGGAGGCCCAGGTGGTGCACGTACGGGCCGCGACCGAGGACCCGCCCGAGGCCGGAGTGATGGTCGCCGTGGCACCGGCCCGGTGGGAGGGCCCCGACGACGACGTACAGCGGCTCCTCGAGGACCCCGGCGCCCTGCGCCTGGCGCTGCTGTCCGTGCCGCGCGGCGAACCCGCGCTGCTGGACGAGGGGGCGCTGGAGGCGGCCGCGCGGACCGCGGCCGCCTGGCGCACCGGGGTGGCCCGCTGGGGGAACCGGCCCTCGCGCCCGGTGCCCGACGAGGTGCGGGCCCGGCTGCGGGCGGCCTGGGAGGACGACCTCGACCTGCCCGGCGTACTGGCGGTGCTGCGGGACGTGGCGGAGACGCCCGAACTGCCGGACGGCGCCCGCTTCGAGACCTTCCTCTACGCCGACCGGCTGCTCGCCCTCGACCTCGCCGGGGAGCTGGGCAACCCCGGCTGAGGCTTCAGCCCACGTGCACCCAGGGCCGCCGCTCCGGGTCCGGCTCGGCGCGGCGCAGCACCTCGCGGGTGACCGGCGCCGCCTCGCCGTTGCCGAAGACCAGGAACTGCAGCAGATGGCCGATCGGGTTGCCCTCGGTCCAGTTGAAGTAGACGTGCGGCACCTTGCCGGTGCGGTCGCGCAGGGCCAGCAGGACGGCGGCGATGGTGTTGGGCACCGTCGGCCCGTCCGCGCGCAGCCGCCGTACCCCGTGCTTCTCGTCGCCGTGGACGGTGATCTCGGCGGTGAAGTCGGAGGAGTCCCGCACGAACACCTCCAGGAACACCACGGAGGCGCCCTTGGGGAGCCGGGTGTGCTGGCGCTGCTCGCGCTCCTTCTCCCGGTACTCCCGCCTGCTGTGCTCCTGCGGCTCGTTGGCGATGAGCTGGAGCGGGCCGTGCTCGGCGGCCTCGTCGATGATGCGCAGCGCTGCCACGTCGAACACCACGTCGGTGGCGCGGAGTTCGAAGGCGCGGTGCACGCGGGAGCCGAACGAGGTCAGCAGGATCAGCACGATGAAGATTGACGCGATCTTGATGCCGTCGGGCCGCTCGATCACGTTGTCGACCAGGGTGTAGGCGAAGACGGCGGTGATCGTGCCGAAGCCGATCGTGGCCGCCCGGTGCCCGCGCCGGTGCACCGCCACCGTGGAGGCGAAGGCCGCCGAGAGCATCAGCACCAGCACACCGGTCGCGTACGCCCCGCTCTGCGCGTCCACGCTGGCGTGGAACCACAGGGTGATCAGCACGGCCGCCACCAGGAACACCAGCACCAGCGGCCGTACCGCGCGCGTCCACTCCGGGGCCATGCCGTAGCGGGGGAGATAGCGCGGGACCAGGTTGAGCAGTCCGGCCATCGCGGAGGCGCCCGCGAACCAGAGGATGGTGATCGTCGACAGGTCGTACACCGTGCCGAAGATCTCGCCGAGGTACTGGTGGGCGAGATAGGCGAGGGCGCGTCCGTTGGCCGGGCCGCCGGTCTTGAAGTCCTTCTCGGGGATCAGGATCGTCGTGGCCAGGCTGGAGAGCAGCAGCAGGCAGCTCATGATCAGCGCGGCGGTGGTGAGCAGCTTGCGGGCGCCCCGGATACGGCCCGCCGGGTTCTCGTACGTGTCCTGGGCGCCGCCCTTGATCTGCGGCATCACCGCCACGCCGGTCTCGAAGCCGGACATGCCGAGCGCGAGCTTGGGGAAGACCAGCAGGGCCACGCCGACCATGGCGAGTGGGGAGGAGTGCTCCGCCGTCATCAGCCGCGTCCAGTCCTCGATCCGCACCGGGTGGGTGAGGACCTGGTAGGCGCAGACGGCGAGGACGACCACATTGAGCGCGAGATACGTGCCGACCAGGACGACGGCGATCCCGATGGCCTCCTGGAACCCCTTCAGGAAGACCGCGCCGAGCAGCCCGAGCAGGACCAGGGTGATCCAGACGCCCTCGCCCTGGGTCCAGTGCGGGGCGAACGGGTTCTCCATCACATGGGCCGCCGCGTCCGCCGAGGACAGCGTGATGGTGATCATGAAGTCGGTGGCGGCGAACCCCAGCAGCACCAGCACCAGGATCTTCCCCGACCACCAGGACAGCAGCCGCTCCAGCATGGCGATCGAACCCTCGCCGTGCGGGCTCTCCCGCGCCACCATGCGGTACACCGGGAGCGCGCCGAACAGGGTCAGCGCGATCAGCACCAGGGTCGCCAGCGGGGAGAGGGCACCGGCCGCGAGGGCGGCGATGCCGGGCTGGTAGCCGAGCGTGGAGAAGTAGTCGACGCCGGTCAGGCACATCACCCGCCACCAGCGGTGGCCCTCCTGGTCCGGGCGCGGGGTGCGGTGCGGCCCCGGATGCCGGGCGGTCCGCTCGCTCAGCCCCTCCAGCAGCCAGCCACGGCAGCGGGCCCGCACGGAGTCGGGTGCGGGTCCACCGGGGTCCGCGGGCTGCACGGGGACGCTGGTCATACGCTGCTGCCTCCTCACCCACGGCCCACCGCGCGGACCGCCTGATCGCTGAGCGCGTCTGCCCCGCATCCTCCCCCGCACACCGGCGGCGGCAGCGCGCGGCGCTCCGCACGGACATCTCGAGTCGAGCTGGCCCTCACCCCTTGATCACCGCTGCGCCCGCTGATTGGCTGGCCGACATGACTGACCTCGGACCCATTGCCTGGCCGCCCGCACCGATCAGGACCGAGAGGCTCGTGCTGCGTGAGCCCGAGGCCCGGGACCGTGCGACGTTCATCGAGCTGCTGGCGTCGCCGGACGTGCACACCTACCTCGGTGGACCCCGCCCGCGTGCCGAGCTCGAGCGCGAGCTGCCCGAGGTGCCCGAGCGGTGGCCCGGGAGCTTCGTCGTCGATCTCGACGGGGCGATGATCGGCCAGATCCTGCTCCGCAGAGCACCCGCGCACCATCGCCCGGCCGCCGCGGGGAAGCCCGATCTCGGCTACCTGTTCCTGCCACGCGCGTGGGGATTCGGGTACGCCGCGGAATCGTGCGCCGCTGCACTCGAGTGGGTCGGCAGCGTCCTCCCCGGTGAGCCGGTGGTCCTCGCCACCCAGACCGCCAACACCGGCTCGATGCGCCTCGCGGCAAAGCTGGGGTTCACCGAGGTCGAGCGATTCCGGGCCTGGGACGCCGATCAGTGGCTCGGCCTGCGGGCCCCGCGAGGGCCGGATCGGGCCGCCCGCACCCTGCAATAGGCTGGCCGGATGCAGGACGAGTACCGCACAGTGGCCCGCGCGGGTGTGCATGAGACCGAGATCAACCGCTCCCGCTTCCTGTGCGCGCTCGCCCCGGCCGCCACCGAGCGGGAGGCGCAGGAGTTCATCGCCGGGGTCCGTAAGGAGCACGCCGACGCCACGCACAACTGCTGGGCGTACGTGATCGGCGCCGACGCCTCCACCCAGAAGGCCAGCGACGACGGTGAGCCCGGCGGCACCGCCGGGGTGCCGATGCTCCAGATGCTGCTGCGGCGCGACATGCGGTACGTCGTCGCCGTCGTCACCCGGTACTACGGCGGGGTGAAGCTCGGCGCGGGCGGGCTGATCCGGGCCTACGGCGGCTCGGTCGGCGAGGCGCTGGACTCGCTCGGCACGCTCACCCGGCGCCGCTACCGGCTGGCCACGGTGACCGTCGACCACCAGCGTGCGGGCAAGGTGCAGAACGACCTGCGCTCCACCGGCCGCGAGGTCCGCGACGTCCGCTACGGCGAGGCGGTCGCCATCGACATCGCCCTGCCGGACGCCGATGTCGACACCTTCCGCGGCTGGCTGGCGGACGCCACGGCGGGATCGGCGGGGCTGGAGCTGGGCGGAGAGGCGTACGGAGACGCCTGAAACGGGTCAATCGGGCATAACGCCCAAATCCGAAGTGACCGGGGCGCGTTGTCCGACCCTCCCGTTAGTCTCGGGGTCCATGAGACTCCTGCACACCTCCGACTGGCATCTCGGCCGGGCCTTCCACCGGGTGAACATGCTCGGGGCCCAGACCGAGTTCATCGGCCACCTCGTCGCCACCGTGCGCGAGCGGGCCGTGGACGCCGTCGTGGTGTCGGGAGACGTGTACGACCGCGCGGTGCCCCCGCTGGCCGCGGTCGAGCTGTTCGACGACGCCCTGCACCGGCTCGCCGAGCTGGGCGTGCCCACCGTGATGATCTCAGGCAACCACGACTCGGCCCGCCGCCTCGGCGTCGGCGCCGGACTCATCGACCGCGCGGGCATCCACCTGCGCACCGACCCGGCCGCCGTCGGCACCCCGGTCGTCCTCACCGACGCCCACGGCGACGTCGCCTTCTACGGGCTGCCCTACCTCGAACCCGCCCTGGTCAAGGACGAGTTCGCGGTACCCAAGGCCGGACATGAGGCCGTGCTCGCCGCCGCCATGGACCGCGTCCGGGCCGACCTCGCGGGCCGCGCGCCCGGCACCCGCTCCGTCGTCCTCGCCCACGCCTTCGTCACCGGCGGCGAGGCCAGCGACAGCGAACGGGACATCACCGTCGGCGGAGTGGCCGCCGTGCCCGCCGGGGTCTTCGACGGCGTCGACTACGTCGCCCTCGGTCATCTGCACGGCTGCCAGCGGATCAGTGAGCGCGTCCGCTACTCCGGCTCCCCGCTCGCCTACTCCTTCTCCGAGACCGACCACCGCAAGAGCATGTGGCTCGTCGACCTGGACGCCGAAGGCGCCGTCACCGCCGAGCGCCTCGACTGCCCGGTGCCGCGCCCGCTGGCCCGCGTCCGGGGCACCCTGGAGGCGCTGCTCGACGACCCCGCGCTGAGCCACCACGAGGACGCCTGGGTCGAGGCCACCCTCACCGACGCCGTCCGCCCCGCCGACCCCATGGCCCGGATCGCCGCCCGCTTCCCGCACACCCTCAGCCTGGTCTTCGCCCCCGACCGCGCCCCGGACGACCCGGCCGTCTCCTACGCCCGGCGCCTCGCGGGCCGCAGCGACCAGCAGATCGCGGAGGACTTCGTCGCCCATGTGCGCGGCGCCGCCCCCGACGACCGGGAGACCGAAGTGCTGCGCGACGCCTTCGACGCCGTGCGCGCCGACGACGTGGTCCGGGAGGTCGCCCGATGAGGCTGCACCGGCTCGACATCACCGCCTTCGGCCCCTTCGGCGGCGCCCAGAGCGTCGACTTCGACGCGCTCTCCGCCGCCGGACTCTTCCTGCTGCACGGCCCGACCGGCGCCGGGAAGACCTCCGTCCTGGACGCCGTCTGCTACGCCCTCTACGGCTCCGTCCCCGGCGCCCGTCAGGGCGGCCAGGGCACCCACCTGCGCAGCGACCACGCCGAACCGGGCACCCGTACCGAGGTCCGGCTCGAACTCACCGTCGCCGGACGCCGACTGGAGATCACCCGGCAGCCGCCGTGGGAGCGCCCCAAGAAGCGCGGCACCGGCACCACCCTCGACAAGGCCCAGACCTGGCTGCGCGAGTACGACGCCGTGCGCGGCACCTGGAAGGACCTCAGCCGCTCGCACAACGAGATCGGCGAGGAGATCACCCAGCTCCTCGGCATGAGCCGCGAGCAGTTCTGCCAGGTCGTCCTGCTGCCCCAGGGCGACTTCGCCCGCTTCCTGCGCGCCGACGCCGAGGCACGCGGCAAGCTGCTCGGCCGCCTCTTCGACACCCAGCGCTTCGCCGACGTGGAGAAGCGGCTCGCGGAGCGCAGGCGGGCCACCGAGGCACGGGTGCGCGAGGGCGACACCGCCCTGCTCGCCGACGCCCACCGCATGCAGCAGGCGGCCGGTGACGCCATGGAGCTGCCCGACCTCGCGCCCGGCGATCCGGGGCTCGCCGTCGCCGTCCTCGCGGCGGCCGCCGTCGCCCGCGGCACCGTTCGCGAACGCCTCACCATCGCCCACTGCGGCCTCACCGCCGCCGAGTCCGCCCACACCCGCGCCCAGGCGGAGCTGGCCGACGCTCGCGAACTCGCCCGGCTCCAGCACCGGTTCACCGAGGCCCAGGACCGTGCCGCGCGCCTCGCGGAGCGGGCGGGGGAGTACGACGAGACGCGGGCCCGTATGGAGCGCGGCCGCAAGGCCGAGACCGTGGCGCCCGCGCTGGAGCTGCGCGAGGACGCCGAGCACGCGCAACGGCGGGCCGCCCTCGCCGAGGCGAACGCCCGGCGCGCGCTGCCCGAGGACCAGGCCGACTCCGGCGCCCCCGGTCTCGCGGCCGCCGCCCGCCGCGCCACCGAGGAACTGGGCGGCCTCGCCTCCGCCCGCCGCGCCGAGCACCGGCTCACCGAACTGCTCGCCGAGCGGGACGGACTCGACCGGGAGGAGCGCGCGGACGAACACGCCCTGCGCGAGGCGGACGCCTGGCTGGACGGCTGGGAGCCCGCCCGGGCGGCCCTCCAGACCCGTATCGAGTCCGCCCAGGAGGCCGCCTCCCGCGCGGAGTCCCTCGCCGTCCGGCGCGACCCCGCCAGTCGGCGGCTCGACGCGGCCCGCCGCCGCGACCGGCTGACCTCGGACGTCGTGGCCGCCGAACGCCGGGCCCTCGACTCCGGGCAGCGCGCGCAGAAGCTGCGCGAAGACTGGCTCGACCTCAAGGAACAGCGCCTCACCGGCATCGCCGCCGAGCTGGCCGCCCACCTCACCGACGGCGCCCCCTGCGCGGTCTGCGGAGCCACCGAGCACCCCGCCCCGGCCCGCAAGGACGCCGGACACGTGGACCGGGACGCCGAGCAGCACGCCTTCGACGAGCACCAGAAGGCCCAGCGGGAGCACGACGAGCACAAGCAGCGGGACACGGGGCTGCGAGCCGACCTGAAAGCGGTCACCGCCGAGGTCGGGGACACCCCCGTCGACCGCATCGCCGCCGAAGTCACCGAGCTGGAGCAGGAGTTCGAGCAGGCCCGCCGGGACGCCTCCGTCCTCCACGCGGCGCGCGAGGAGCTGCGCCGGGCCGAGACGGAACGCGAGCAGCGGCTCGAGTCCCGCCAGCAGTCCGCCGTACGGGCCGCCGCCCGGCTCACCCGGCGCGACACCCTCGACCGCGAACAGACCACCCTAGAAGCCGAGTTGACCCGAGCGCGCGGAACCGCCGACAGCGTCGCCGCCCGCGCCGCCCAGCTGGAGCGACTCGCGGCCGTGCTCACCGAGGCCGCCGACGCCGCCCGTACGGCAGAGGAGGCGGCCGTACGCCTGAAGGAGGCGGACGCCCGGCTGGCCGACGCCGCCTACCGCGCGGGCTTCGACACCCCCAGCGCGGCCGCCGCCGCCCTGCTGGACTCCGCCACCCATCGCGCGCTCCAACACCGGCTGGACGAACGGCAGTCGGAGGAGTCCGCCGTACGCGCCGTGCTCGCCGAGCCCGAGACGTTGGCCGCGTCCCGGCAGGCCCCCGCCGACCTCGCCGTCGTCGGGGAGCGTGCCGCCGGGGCCGAGCGGCGGCTGCGGGAAGCCGCCTCCGCCCGTGACGAGGCCGCCCGCCGCACCGCCGAGCTGGACCGGCTCTCCGCCCGCGCTGAGGACGGCGCCCGGCGCCTCGCCCCGCTGCGCGAGGAGTACGACCGGGTCGCCCGGCTCGCCGCCCTCGCCGCGGGCACCAGCGCGGACAACGAGCGCCGGATGCGCCTGGAGTCGTACGTCCTCGCCGCCCGCCTGGAGCAGGTCGCCGCCGCCGCGACGGCGCGCCTGAGGCTGATGTCCGCCGGGCGCTACACCCTCGTCCACTCCGACGACCGCAGCGGACGCGGGCGCAGCGGGCTCGGGCTGCATGTCGTGGACGCGTGGACCGGCCGGGAGCGGGACACCGCCACCCTGTCCGGCGGCGAGACCTTCTTCGCCTCCCTCGCGCTCGCCCTCGGCCTCGCCGACGTGGTCACCGACGAGGCGGGCGGGGTCCGGCTCGACACCCTCTTCATCGACGAGGGCTTCGGCAGCCTCGACGACCAGACGCTGGACGAGGTCCTCGACGTGCTGGACTCGCTGCGCGAACGGGACCGCAGCGTCGGCATCGTCAGCCACGTCGGCGACCTGCGCCGCCGCATCCACGCCCAGCTGGAGGTCGTCAAGGACCGGACCGGGTCGTCGCTGCGCAGGCGCGGTACCTGAGCGGTCAGGGCCGCAACCCGTCGATGGCGAGCGGCAGATGGCGCGGCCCGCGCAGCACCGCGTTCGGCCGGTACGGCGGCGGGTCCGCCACCAGCCGCGGGTTCTCCAGCCGCCGCGCCAGCTCGGCCAGCGCGATCTGCGTCTCCAGCCGGGCCAGCGGCGCGCCGAAGCAGCTGTGGATGCCGCTGCCGAAGCCGAGATGCTGGAGGTCGTCCCGGTCGGGGTCGAAGCGGTCGGGGTTCTTGAAGCGCTCCGGGTCCCGGTTGCCCGCCGCCAGCATCAGCCAGATCCGCGAGCCCTTGGGGATGGTCACCCCGCGCACCTCGATGTCGGTGATGCAGGTGCGCTGCGGCACGAGCTGCACCGGAGGCTCGTAACGCAGCAGCTCCTCCACGATGTTCACCGCCAAGTCCGGTTCCTCCCGCAGCCGCTGGAGGTACTCGGGGTGCCGCAGCAGGGTGAGCACCCCGTTGGTGATCAGGTTGACGGTGGTCTCGTGACCGGCGATCAGCAGCAGGACGGCCGTGCTGAGCACCTCCATCATGGTCATCGCGCCGTCCGGCCCCTTCCCGGCGGCCAGGTCGGACAGCATGTCGTCGCGCGGGTCCTTGGCGCGCTCCTCCACCAGCCCGGCCAGATACATGCCGAGCTGGGTCCGCGCCTCCTGCGCCGTCTTCACGAACTCCGGGTCCGCGCCCTGCCGGGTCTCCGGGTCGAGGCTCGCCACCAGCGGGTCCACCCAGGACCGGAACCGGGGCTCGTCCTCGCGCGGCACCCCGAGCAGCCTGCAGATCACCGTCACCGGGAACGGGTAGGCGAACTGGTCCACGAGGTCGATCTCGGTCTCGCCCGCGAGCCCGTCGATCAGCTCGGTCACGATGCCGTGCAGTTCGTCCCGCATGTCGTCGATCCGGCGCGGCTCGTGCGGCGGCCCGAACGCGCTGTTGGCGATCCGCCGCAGCCGGTCGTGCTCCGGCGGGTCCAGCCGGATGAACGACGGCGGCAGCCCGGTGTTCTCCGCCTGGTTCAGCTCGTCCGCGCCCGCCGCCGCCAGATTCGCCGCGTCCGAGCTGATCCGGGGGTCGTGCAGCAGGCTCTCGATGTCCCAGTACGAGGAGATGACGTACGGGCCGTCCTGCTCCTCGTGCAGCACCGGGGTGCGGCGCAGCTCGGTGTAGAGCGGGTAGGGGTCGGCGCGGTTGGCGAAGTCGGTGATCCGGGCCACCAGCGAGGGTTCGGTCATGACAGGTCCTTGGGGCATCGGGGAGGCGGCGGGGCCGGACGGCGGTCAGTGGTGGGCGGGGGTGAAGACCAGCCGACGGTCGGCCGGTGAGTAACCGCTGAGGGTCACGGTCGGGCCGTGGGTCGGCAGGGCCGGGTCGGGGAAGTCCGCCGGTACCGCCTTGCGTCCCTCGGGGCGCCGGTCCATCGTCGGGTACTCCACCGGGAACGGCGCGCCCTGCTCGATCTGCCGCTGGCAGTACTCCAGCCAGCGCGCGTTGTCGAAGGTCACGGCGGCCACGATCCGGCCCTTGTACCCGTACACGCCGACGAACCGACGCTCGGCCGTGGACCCCTGGATGATCATCAGCTCTTCGCCCATGGGCGGCACGCCCACCGACTTGATGTTCACCCCGAACTGAGAGGACCAGAAGGCGGGCATCCACATGTGCGGGCGCCGGTCGGAGGCGGGGCAGATCATGTTGTGGGCGGCCGTCTCCGCCTGCGCGACCGCGTTGCCCCAGTGCTCCAGCGACAGGAACTGGTAGCCGAACAGCGCGTGCGGGGAGCGGGCCACGTCCCCGGCGACGAACACGTCGTCGGTGACGATCCCCCGGAAGTCGAACGCCCGGCAGCCCGCGTCGCTGGCGATGCCGCGCGGTCCGGCGCCCAGCCCCGACCCGGTCAGCCACTCGGTGTTACGCAGCGATCCCAGCGAGACCACCACGACGTCCGCCTCGACCACGCTCTCGTCCGACAGGTGCACCGACCGCACCCGGCCCATCGGGTCGCCCTCCAGCGCGGTCACGGTGACATGGGTGCGCAGGTCGACGCCGTTCTCCAGCTGGAGGTCGGCGGCGACCGCCCCGACCACCCCGCCGAGCGCGCCCACCAGCGGGGCGCCCGCACGCTCCGCGACGGTGACCTCCAGGCCCATCTCCCGGCAGGCGGAGGCCACTTCCGACCCGGCGAACCCGGCGCCGATCACCACGACCCGCTTCGCCCCGGCCCGCAGCCGCTCGGTGAGGGCAACCGCGTCGTCCCGGGTGCGCAGCACGAACACGCCGTCCAGCTCGGCCTCCTCCGCCACCGGCCAGGGCCGGGCGCGCACCCCGGTGGCGATCAGCAGCCGGTCGTACTCCACCTCCTCGCCGTCGGCCAGCAGCACCCGCTTGCCCGTCAGGTCCAGCCCGGCCGCCGGGACACCGAGCCGCCACTCGGCGTCCAGGTGCCTGCGCCGGGGCAGCTCGGTGTGCTCCGGCGACGCCTTGCCCAGCAGCACCGACTTGGACAGCGGCGGCCGGTCGTACGGCTCGTACGGTTCGTCGCCGATCAGGGTGAGGGAGCCGGTGAAGCCCTCCTCGCGGAGCGTCTCGGCGGCCCGGAGTCCGGCCAGCGAGGCGCCGACGATCACGATCCGGCCCTCGCGGCGGAGCCAGTCCAGGTAGTCAGCGGCCATCGCGCGGCTCCCAGGGGGCACCGGTGAGGACCTGCACGGGCTCGACGGGCGCGCCCTCGTGCAATCCCTCCACCGTGATCGCCTGCACCGGGCAGGCGGCGGCCGCGCGGGCGACCGCGTCCCGGTGCTCCTCGGCGGCGAGCGGGTTGTACAGCAGCGCCTCCTCGCCGTGCATGGTGAACACGTCGGGGGCGAGGAACGCGCACTGGGCGTATCCCTGGCACTTGTTGAGATCGACGACGATCCGCATCGACGCTGCGCCCTTTCCGGTGGCCTGCTCCGGTCGTCCCCCGACCGCAAGCATCGGGGTGTGGGTGCGGGGGCCGCGCGCCGGGACGCGCCGATCGGGTGAGCGGGGTCAGGTCAGGGTCACCCGCCGCCGACGCCCGCTGACCAGCAGGATGTGCACGCTCAGCAGCAGCGACCAGGCGGGGAAGACCAGCTCCGCCCAGGGCACGGTGGAGGAGACGAAGAGCAGCAGCAGCGCGGTCACGGCGCCGACCACGGTCAGCCAGCGCGGCAGCACGCCCATCCGCTTGCCGATCACCGACATCGAGGACACGAAGACCGCCGCCATCCGCATCGCGTAGTCCGTCATCAGCGTGTACGCGAAATGGCGGCCGAAGTCCCAGGTGGCGAGCGACGGGGTGCTGCCCGCGGGGTGCGCCACGGCCAGCACCGCCGTTGCCGAGGCGGCCGCGCCGAACAGCATCGCGGTGAAGACCAGCCCGCTGCCCAGCAGCACCGTCGCCAGGAACCGGTCCTCCACGTCCCCCACATGCGCGCGCACCGCGCCGAGGAACCACAGGAAGAAGATGCCCGCGAACGGGATCAGCGCCAGCGCCGTGCGCACCGCGTCCCGCCGCGCGGAGTCGGTGAACCCCTCGGCGCCGACCGCGTCGACGCCCTCCGGGATGCCGAGCCGCATCAGCACGATCGTCGCCGCCAGCAGCAGCGCGAACACCACCCCGGCCAGCCCGGCCGCCCGAGGCGTCTCGAGCGCCCGCTGACCCGGCCTGTTGCGCTGCATGAGCGGCCCACCTCCATCGAGCGACGGCCCCCGCACCAGCAAGCAGCCGGTACGGGGGCCACGCCACCCGGAGAGAGCCGTACGGCCGAGTCAGAGCCGGGACAGCTCGTCCAGCAGGTCGTCCAGGCCCAGCGAACCCTGGGACAGCGCCGCCATGTGCCACGCCTTGAGGTCGAAGGCGTCGCCCTGCCGCTCCCGCGCCCGCTCCCGGCCCAGCAGCCAGGCCCGCTCGCCCAGCTTGTAGCCGATCGCCTGGCCCGGCATCGTCAGATAGCGGGTCAGCTCGCTCACCACGAAGTCCGCCGGACGGCTGCTGTGCGCCCGGAAGAACTCCTCCGCCAGCTCCGGCGTCCACCGCTCACCGGGGTGGAACGGCGAGTCCGCCGGGATCTCCAGCTCCAGGTGCATACCGATGTCGATGATCACCCGGACCGCGCGCATCATCTGCGCGTCCAGATAGCCGAGCCGCTCCTCCGCGTCCGTGAGATAGCCCAGCTCGTCCATCAGCCGCTCGGCGTACAGCGCCCAGCCCTCGGCGTTGGCGCTGACCATGCCCACCGTGGCCTGGTAGCGGGACAGGTTCTCCGCGACATGCGCCCACTGCGCGATCTGCAGGTGATGGCCGGGCACGCCCTCGTGGTACCAGGTGGAGACCAGGTCGTACACCGGGAACCGGGTCTCGCCCATCGTCGGCAGCCAGGTCCGGCCCGGCCGGGAGAAGTCCTCCGAGGGACCCGTGTAGTACGGCGCAGCGGCCCCGCCCGGCGGGGCGATACGGGACTCCACCCGCCGTACCCGCTCGGCGAGTTCGAAGTGGGTGCCGTCCAGGTCCGCGATGGCCCGGTCCATCAGGCCCTGGAGCCACTCCCGGACCTCGTCCACGCCGTCGATGTGCCGCCCGTGCTCGTCCAGGTGCGCCAGCGCCACCCAGGGCGTCTCCGCGCCCGGCAGCACCTTCTGCGCCTCCTTCTCCATCTCGCCGAGCAGCCGGTGGAACTCCGCCCAGCCGTAGGCGTACGCCTCGTCCAGGTCCAGGTCGGTGCCGTTGAAGTAGCGGGCGCCGCGCGCGTACCGCTCGCGGCCCACCGTGTTCGGGGCGTCCGCGACGGCCGGGGCGTACACGTCCCGCATCCAGTCGCGCAGGGAGGCCACCGAGGCCGTTGCCGCGCGGGCCGCCTCGTCCAGTTCCGCGCGCAGCGCCTCGGGACCGGCCGCGGCGAAGTCCTCGAACCAGCCGCGTCCCTCGCCGGTGTCCGCCCACTCGGTGAGCTGCTCGACGAAGGTGGCCGTCGGCCGGGGCGCCGCGTGCAGGCCGCGCTCCAGACCGAGGGCGAGGGAGGCGCGGTAGCCCTCGTAGGCGGCCGGGACCGCGCGCAGCCGCTCGGCGATCGCCGCCCAGTCCTCCTCCGTCTCCTGCGGGGTCACCGAGAAGATGTCCCGCACGGAGTGGCCGGGCGTGTGCATGTTGCCGACCGCGCGCAGCTGTTCGTCCGCGTCGTGCACGGCCAGCTCGGCGGTCAGCCGCTCGCGCAGCAGCCGCCCGCAGCGGCGCTCGGCGTCACTGTCCGCGCCGGGCAGCCGTTCGGCCTCGTCCAGCCGGGCGAGCGTCGTACGTGCCAGGTCGGCCAGCGCGTCCTGGCCCGCGGGGGAGTAGTCGGGCAACCGGCTGGAACTCTCCCGTACGCCGAGGTAGGTGCCGGTGACCGGGTCGAGTGCGATGAGGTCGTCCACATAGGCGTCGGCGACCTGACGGGGCAGCAAGCTCTTGGTGTCGGACATGGCGCCCATCCTGGTACCGGAGCCGCGTCCGCGTCACCCGTGCACCGGTGTTTTCAGCTCTCGGCATGACCGGGCGGCAGCAGCGGCCCGCACTCCCACTGCTGGAAGATCAACCGGGTCTCGACCCGCGCCACTTCACGCCGCGAGGTGAACTCGTCCAGCACCAGCCGCTGGAGGTCGGCCATGTCGGCGACCGCCACATGCACCAGATAGTCGTCCGGGCCGGTCAGATGGAACACCGTCCGCGCCTCCGGCAACGCCCGCACCCGCTCCACGAACGGCCCCACCAACTCCCGCCGGTGCGGCCTGACCTGCACCGACAGCAGGGCCTGCAGACCCCGGCCCAGCTTCGCCGGGTCCAGCCGCAGCTGATGGCCGAGGATCACGCCCGACCGGCGCAGCCGGGCCACCCGGTCCAGACAGGTCGACGGCGCCACCCCCACCCGCGCGGCGAGATCGCGGTACGTGGTCCGGGCGTCGTTCTGCAGCAGCCGGAGCAGCCGCAGATCCACCGGGTCCAGTACGACGGAGGCGTCCATCGGCCGAACGTAACACGGGTGTTCGCCCCCTGAACCCGTCCGGTGTTCACCCTTCGGTCATGGAATCAGCGAGCAACGGCGCCGCCGACACCGTACGCAGGGCACTGGCCACCGAGGCCGTGCACGCCGGACGGGAGGACCTGACCGCACAGGGCCTGCACACCCCGCCCATCGACCTGTCCACCACCTACCCCTCCCACGACAGCCGGGAGGAGGCCGCCCGCATCGACGCCTTCGCGGCCGAGGGCATCCTCCCCGCGGGACAGCCCGTCTACGCCCGGCTCGGCAACCCGACCGTGGCCCGCTTCGAGACCGGACTCGCCCGCCTCGAAGGCACCGAGTCCGCCGTCGCGTTCGCCAGCGGCATGGCCGCACTCAGCGCGGTGCTGCTCGCCCGCTCGGCGGCCGGGCTGCGCCATGTCGTCGCCGTCCGGCCGCTGTACGGCTGCAGCGATCACCTGCTGACCGCCGGGCTGCTCGGCACCGAGGTCACCTGGACCGACCCGGCCGGGATCACGGACGCGCTGCGCCCCGACACCGGGCTGGTCATGGTCGAGTCCCCGGCCAACCCGACCCTCACCGAGGTCGACATCCGGGCGGTCGCCCACTCCTGCGGGACCGTGCCGCTGCTCGTCGACAACACCTTCGCCACGCCCGTGCTGCAGCGCCCCGCCGAGCACGGCGCGCGGCTGGTGCTGCACAGCGCCACCAAGTACCTCGGCGGGCACGGTGACGTGATGGCGGGCGTGGTGGCCTGCGACGAGGAGTTCGCCGGGCAGCTGCGGCAGGTGCGGTTCGCCACCGGCGGGGTGCTGCATCCGCTCGCCGGGTATCTGCTGCTGCGCGGGCTGACCACGCTGCCGGTCCGGGTCCGCGCGGCCTCCGCGACCGCCGCCGAGCTGGCCCGCAGGCTCGCCACCGACCCGCGGGTGGCCCGCGTCCACTACCCGAAGCTGGGCGGCGCGATGGTCGCGTTCGAGACGCACGGCGACCCGCACGAGGTGATCGCCCGGGTCCGGCTGATCACCCCGGCGGTCAGCCTGGGCAGCGTCGACACCCTCATCCAGCACCCGGCGTCCATCAGCCACCGCATCGTGGACTCCGCCGACCGGCAGGACGCCGGGGTGGGCGACCGGTTGCTGCGGCTCTCGGTCGGCCTGGAGGACACCGAGGACCTGTGGGCGGACCTGTCCGGCGCGCTGGGGGAGCAGGTCCCGGCGCCGGTACCGCTGTACGAGGCCGTCAACTGAGCCTTTAGTGACGGGAGTTCCCATGACGACGGCCCGGCGGCTGGTCACCGCCGGGCCGTCCGCCGTACCGGGAGATCAGAGTCGGAGCTGCTCGTCGTCGCTCCGCGAAGGGGCGCCCGAGCGGGCCGGGGACAGGCGGGCGGTGATCACGAGGGTGCCCTCCTCGACCTGGTAGTCCAGGGGCAGCCCGAGGCCGCGCATAGCCGCGACCATCCCGGTGTTGGCGGACCGGGTCACCGCGTACACGCTCGCGCAGCCCGCGTCCACCGCCATCCGCACCAGCCGTTCCAGCAGTTCGGTGCCGACACCGCGCCGCTGCCAGTCGTCCTCGACCAGCAGGGCGACCTCGGTCTCCTCGCCGTCCCACAGCAGATGGCCGAGGCCCACCAGGCGGCCCGAGGCGGTCTGCGCCGCCAGGGTGCGGCCGAAGCGCGGGCTGAGCAGGTGGTTCAGATAGCGGTCGGCGTCGCGCACCGGCCCGTGGTAGCGCAGGTCGAGGGTGCGGTCCGAGCAGCGCTCGTGCATCGCCCGGGCCGCGTCCAGGTCTCCGGTGTCGACCCGGCGCACGGTGATGGCGTTGCCCTCGGGCAGCGTCAGTACGTCACGCGAGCGCGGGATGCGCGGGCCGAGGCGGCTGTCCAGCTCCACCAGCGCCCGCGCCCGCGCGAACTCGGTCGGGGTGAACGGCAGATACGGCCGCTCCACGCTCAGCACGCCCCCGCCCGGCGCGCGCAGCCGCAGCACGGTGTCCTCCAGCACCCCTTCGGCGGGCACCGGCTCGCCGCCCGTACCGGCGGGCAGCGAGCGGATCGTGCACCGGCCCAGCAACTGGCGCAGCGCCAGCGGGAGTTCGGCGGCGTCCAGCGCGGTGCGGGTGGCGAGGCTCAGGACGCGGGTGGGGGCGTCGACCAGGTCATGGGCGTCGGCCCGCTCGATCCAGGTGCTGTTGCCGCCCGACTCCGCGATCACCCGGGTCAGTTCGGCGGCGGTCAGGGCGTCCGGCGCCCGCAGCAGGAACTCGTCCACCGTGCCGTCGGCCAGCGGGTGCGTCTGGAGGCTCAGGATGTCGACCCGGTGCGTGGCCAGCGCCGTGCACAGCGCGGCCAGTGAACCGGGTTCGTCCCGCACGGTCGTCCGCATCCGCCACAGGACGCCGGGCCCGGCCTGCGCGGACGGCCCGGCCGAGTGCGCGGGTGCGCTCGGCCGGGCGCCGGTATCGCCTGCCTCGCCGGTAGGAGGTGCGTGCACATGGCGCCGAGCCCACCAGGTGTGGAACCCGGCCGTCGCCGCCAGCGCGAGCGCCGAGATCAGCAGCAGGGCGGGACCGTCGGGGCCGTGTCCGATCAGGTTCGCCACCGCGTCGGCCACCGCGACGGCCGTGAACAGCGCCGCGAGTTCGACGAGGTCGCGCCGCCAGTGGTGCACGGGCCGTCCGTGCCGGGTCCGGGTCGATGGCCGGTTCTGCCGGTTCGGCAGGTTCGACCGGTTCGTTCGAGAGATGTCCGCAGTCATGCGGCCACTGTGCAGGAATGGTGTTGCGTGATCACGAACGCTCTGTGACCGATGGGTAAAGCGTGGTTGTGCCCGAATTCGTCGCGCTTTCTACCGCCAGCGGACGACCCGTCAAAGCCACTGCTCAGCACAGCAGTTGGCGTGCCGCGCTCCGGGGGATGACGCCGGCGCGCGACACGCCTTCGAGGGTACGGGACGTCAGACCCCGGCCGCCCGGCTGCTGCCGTCGAGGATGACGCGGGCGACCAGCGCCGGGTCGTCGCTCATCGGGACGTGCCCGCAGCCGGGCAGCCGCACCAGCCGGGCGTGCGGAATGATCCGCTTGGCCCGCACCCCCTGGCGGCGCAGCAGAATACGGTCATGGGCGCCCCAGGCCACGGTGACCGGAACGCCCGCCAGCGCGTCGGTGAACCGCACGGTGTTACCGGTGCGCAGTGTCGCCTCGAACGCGGTGGCCCCGGCCAGCGCCAGCGTCTCGGCGACCACCGCCTCCGGAGCCCGGCGCGCGGGGCGCCGGTAGATGGTGCTGGTCAGCGCGGTACGGCCGACCGCGCTGCGGGACAGCCGCTCCACCACGGGCAGCGGCAGCCGCTGGGCGAGCCCGCGCATGGTGAGCAGCATCCCGAAGGCGTACCGCCGCTCGGCCTCGGTCCAGAACCCGGCCGGGGCCAGCGCGGTGACGGACCGTGCGGTCCTCTCCCGGCCCAGTTCCAGCGCGAGCAGCCCGCCCAGCGAGTTCCCGGCCACGTGCGGGCGGTCCAGGTCCAGCGCCTCGAACAGCGCGCCCAGCACGGAGTTGATGGTCGGCAGATCGTGGGTGAGGCCGTCCGGCAGGTCCGGCGAGGCGCCGAAGCCGGGCAGGTCCACGGCGATCACCTCGCGCTCGGTGGCCAGGATGTCCACCACCGGGTCCCACGCCTGGCGGTGGTGCCCGATGCCGTGCAGCAGCACCAGCGGTTCACCCCGCCCCACCCGCTGGTACGAGACGGTCACATCCTTCGTCCCGGCCGGGGCGGGAACCTTGAAGGAGACGGTGGCGGACATGTGTCGCTCCTCGGTACGGCTGCTGACAGGGGCCGTAGACAGCTTGTCAGCAATTGCTACCGGCGGGTAGCCCTCCGGTGCCGTGTCGCGAAACTCCGGTGCTCTCAGGCCGCGAGCGCCGCCGCGACCAGGCTGGCGAAGGCTTCCGGGGCGTCCATCATGATGTTGTGGCCGCAGTCCGCGACCGCCACCACGGACACCCCGGCCTCCCGCAGCTCGTCCTCACCGGGCAGCGGCCCGTCGGCCTCGGGGTAGAGGAAGGTGCGCGGAACGGGCGAGCGCACCAGCATCTCCCGCATCGTGGGGACGGTGCCGCGGGCGAGCCGCCTGGCGCTGCGGTACAGGGCCGTACGGTCGGTCAGGCGCATGGTGGCCCACCAGAACGGACCGACCCGGTCCCGCAACTTCTCCCATCCGCCGGCCACGAACTCCGCTTCGGAGTAGGACGCGATGCTGCCGCTGGCGACGGCCGCCGGTGCGGGGTCGACCGGATCGAGGTTGGCGTCGATCAGCACCAGGCGGGAGACCAGTTCCGGATGCCGGTCCGCCAGCACGACGGCGACGGACCCGCCCATGCTGTGCCCGATCAGCTCGGCCCCCGTCACCCCGGCCGCGGTCAGCGCGGTGGCCAGTGCGTCGGCGTGCGACTCGAGGCTGTAGTCGAAGTCCTGCGGCCGGTCGCTCAGACCGTGCCCCAGCAGGTCGACCAGCAGCGTGCGGTGCCCGGCGAGCAGCGGATGGGCGGCGGCCTCGGCGAAGTAGGCGGACGCGGTGGCGCCCAGACCGTGCAGGTAGACGCGGGGCGCTTCGCCCCCCGGCAGCTCCACCCAGCGCATGCGGTCACCCTCGGCGCTGACCACGGCGTCGCGGATACTCATGACAGTTCCCCCTCGATCATGGTGTACGAGCGGATGATCTTAACTCTCCCGCAGACCTCGCGCCCCGCCCCCCCCCATGCTCCGGAACGCGCCAGGATGGACCGAATTCGTCTGGACACCGGCGGGCACGCCGGGATGGGATGGGAGGCGTGACGACCGAGACCGCGATCGATGTCTTCGAAGAGAACCGGCCGCTCCTGACGGGCGTCGCCTACCGCATGCTGGGCCGTGTCGCGGACGCCGAGGACGTGGTGCAGGACGCCTGGCTGCGCTGGTCCCGCGCCGATCGCACCGAGGTCCGCGAACCCCGCGCCTACCTGGTCCGCGTCACCACCCGGCTGGCCCTGGACCGGCTCCGCCAGGTCACCTCGCGCGGCGAGGCGTACGTCGGCCCCTGGCTGCCCGAGCCCTACCCCACCGACTTCGGCGACACCGTCCCGGACACCGCCGACCGGGCGCTGCTCGCCGACTCCGTTTCCGTGGCCGTCCTCGTCGTACTGGAGTCGCTGTCCCCGCTGGAGCGGGCGGTGTTCGTGCTGCGGGAGGCGTTCGGCTATCCGTACGCCGAGATCGCGGAGCTGCTGGAACGGGGCGAGCCCGCGGTACGGCAGTTGGCCGCGCGGGCCCGCAGACACGTGGAGGAGCGCCGGCCGCGCTACGACGTGGACCCCGCCCAGCGCCGGAAGCTGACCGAGCGGTTCCTCGCGGCGGCCACGGAGGGTGACCTCGACGGACTGATGTCCCTGCTCGCTCCCGACGCCCGTCTGGTCGGCGACAGCGGCGGCAAGGCGAAGGCGCCGGTGCGGGTGCTGTTCAGCGCCGACAAGGTGGGGCGGTTCCTGGCCGCCGTCGGCACGAAGCCGTTGCCGGACATGACGGTGCGGTTCATCGAGGTCAACGGCGGTGCCGCGGTGCTCGTGCTGTCCGAGGGCAGGCCGGACACCCTGTTCCAGCTCGGTATCACCGACGGCGCGATCAGCGCCGTCTACATCATCCGCAACCCCGACAAGCTGCGCGTACTCGCCGAGGGCGACTCCCCTCGGCGTGCGAACTCCATGTGAACGCTTGGTCACCCGGCCACCGGGCGAGCGGGCAGGGATGGGACAATTGGTCTTGACCAAGCATCAGGGCCGCCCTATGGTCGCAAAGAACTGCAACAACCTTTAATAAACAAGGGCGCCAAAACCGCCGGAGCACGGCACTTGCGGAGGACAGGGTGGGGACCACGCAACTGGAAACGGTGCCGGAACCGAAGTACTTGCACCTCAAGACCGTACTGAGCGAGGCACTGGACTCCGAGTTCTCGGTCGGGGAGATCCTGCCGAACGAGCGCGATCTCGCCGCCCGGTTCGGCGTCGCCCGCGCCACGCTCCGGCAGGCGCTGGAGCAACTCGAGCTGGAGGGACGGCTGCAGCGCCGCCGGGGCGTCGGTACGACCGTCGCGCCGCCGCGGGTCGGCGTCGCCCTCGGCACCGGGCGGCACACCTGGCCCGGTACCGGTGACGACGCCTGGCAGCCCATGGACTGCGAGCGGGCCGTACCGCCCGCCCCGGTCGCGGCGGCCCTGGACACCGGAGACGCGGAGGTGCACCTCGTACGCCGGTCCCGGATGTCGCAGGGGCGGCGGGTCGCCACCGAGCTGCTGTACATCCCGGCCGCCTCGGTGCCCGACCTGAGCGCGATCGACGCGCCCTCCGGTCCGGCCCGCGCGCGTGCGGTGCTGCGTGAACTCCAGCGCCTCGAACTCGACGGCCAGGAACGGGCGGTGGAGCTGGGCTCGGCCGGTGCCGAGGACGCGAGGGAACTGGACCGGCTGCCCGGCTCGCCCGTCCTCGTCGTCACCACCCGGTTCAAGGCGCGCGGCCGCATCGCCGCGCTCGGCGTGGCGACCTACCGCGCCGACACCTGCCGCCTCACCTTCGGCGACACCCCGGACGTCGAGATACACCACGACCCCGAACGGCGCGCCTCCTGACCGCACCGCACATCCCGTCGCGCCCCGGTACTCCACCGGGGCGCGCGGCATCCGGGCGCCCCGCGCGGGGGCTTCACGCCCCCACGGCGCCCTCGACCGCGAACAGCTGCCGCTCCACATGGTCCAGCGCCAGCCGCAGCGCGCCGGTGGCCACCACCGCCTCACCCAGCAGGGACAGGGTCACGGCGGGCGGCCGCAGGCAGTAGCGGGCCAGCTCGCGGCGGAGCGGATCGAGGACGCCGTCCAGTCCGGCCGCCCAGCCGCCGACCACCACCAGCTCCGGATCGAGCGCGAGGACCAGCGCGGCCACGTCGTGCACCAGCCGCTGGATGAACCGCTCCACCGCCGCCAGCGCCGAGCCGTCGCCCTCGCGGGCCAGCGCGAAGACATGCGTGACCGCCTGTTCGTCCAGCGGCGGCAGCGGTTCGTCCGTGGTGGACAGCAGCGCCTCCGGGGTCGCCCCCCGGCCCAGCAGATGCAGCGCGCCGATCTCCCCGGCCGCCCCGCCGTACCCCCGGTGCAGCCGACCCCCGATCAGGGAGCCCGCGCCCGGACTCAGCCCGGCCAGCACGAACACCACGTCGCCGGTGTCCTTCGCGGCGCCCTGCCAGTGCTCGGCCACCGCGGCCACGTTGGCATCGTTCTCCACCAGCACCGGGCACCGGAAGGAGCGGCTGAGCCGCTCGCCCAGCCGCAGGCCGGTCCACTGGGGCAGCGCGGTGCCCAGGCGAACCGTTCCGTCGGCCTCCACGATGCCGGGTGTGCCGACACCCACGGCGCGCAGCGAGTTCCGCGCCACCCCGGTCCGGCGCAGCAGCTCGGCGACCGTCGCGCGCAGCCGCTCCAGCCGCTCGTCGGCCGGTGCCTTCTCGTCGACCTCCCTGGTCTGCGTGCCCAGCACCCGGCCGTCCAGGTCGGAGACGACCGCGACCACCCGATGGGCGCCGATCTCCAGCCCTAGCAGATGCCCCGCCTCGGCCCGGAACCGGAACCGGCGCGCGGGCCGCCCCTGACGGCGCGCGGTGCCCGCCTCGGCCGCCCGCTCCACCACGAGCCCCGCCTCCGCCAGGCCCTCCACGACACCCTCGACGGTGGGCCGGGACAGCCCGGTGGCCCGGGTGATCTCCGTGAGCGTCGCGCAGTCGGTGTCGCGCAGCGCGCGCAGCACCACCGCGGAATTGATCCTTCGCAGCAGCGAGGGATCACCACCGGTCAACTGCCCCACGGTCCGTCCTCCCAGCTCGCGGGCGTGTGTGGGGCGGATCGTACTCGGCCCCGACCACCCCGGCGAGGGCCGGGCGGTCACCGGGGCGCGACGAATCCCGACTCGTAGGCCGCGATCACCGCCTGGGTGCGGTCCCGCGCACCCAACTTCGCCAGTACGGCGCTCACATGGGACTTCACCGTCTCCGCCCCCACCACCAGCCGCGCGGCGATCTCCGCGTTGGTCAGCCCGCGCGCCATCAGCCGCAGCACCTCCGCCTCCCGCTCGGTCAGCCGGGCCCCCGCCAACGGCTCGGCGGGGGCCCGGTCCGGGCCGTACCGGGCCGCCAACTGCCTCACCGACGCCGGGAACAGCAGCGAGTCGCCCGCCGCCACCAGCCGTACCGCGTGCACGATCTCCTCCGGACGGGACCGCTTCAGCAGGAACCCGTCCGCACCCGCGCGCAGCGCCTCGTAGACGTACTCGTCGTCCTCGAAGGTGGTGATCACCAGGATCTTCGGCGGATCGGGCACCGTGCGCAGTACCGCGCGGGTCGCCTCGATGCCGTCCAGCAGCGGCATCCGGACATCCATCGCCACCACGTCCGGGCGCAGGGAGCGCACCAGCGGGATCACGGCCGCCCCGTCGGCCGCCTCGCCGACCACCTCGATGTCGCTCTGCGCCCCGAGGACGGCCCGCAGACCGGCGCGGACCAGGGGTTCGTCGTCGACGAGGAGTACGGTGACCGGCATCCGGCCAGCGTAGATCAGCCCAGGGGAAGCTCGGCACGGACCAGCCAGTCGCCCGCCTCCGGGCCGGTGTGGGCGCTGCCGCCGAGGAGGGCGGCCCGCTCCCGTATTCCGCGCAGCCCGCTGCCGCCGCTGCTTCCGGGCAGTCCCGCCGGGAGGGGATTGCCTATCTCCAGGGCGAGTTCGCGCCCGCCGACGGTCACCCGTACCCGCACCGGGACGGCGCCCGCGTGCCGCAGGACGTTCGTCAGCGCCTCCTGGAGGATGCGGTAGCCCTCGCGGGACACCGGGCCCGGCAGTGACTCCACCGCGCCCGTCACCTCGAAGTCCACCTTCGCGCCCGAGGCCCGCGCCGACTCCAGCAGGCGGCCCGCGTCCGCCAGCGTCGGCCGGGCGCTCACCGGCCGCTCCGCCTCCCGCAGCACCCCGAGCACCCGCTCCAGATCCTCCAGCGCGGCCCGGCCCGTCTCCTCGATGGCGGCCAGCGCCCGCCCGGTGAACTCCGGGTCACCGGCCGCCCGCGCGGCACCCGCCTGCACCACGGCCACGGTCAGCGCGTGCCCGATCGAGTCGTGCAACTCCCGTGCGATCCGGGTCCGTTCGAGCAGCTGCTCGGTCCGCTCCTCCAGCGCGGCCAGCCGCTCGGCCGCCGACGGACCCAGCAGCCACCGCGCACACCGGGTGATCAGCGCGCCGAGACCGAGCACCACGCCGTACAGCGCGAGGAGGGGGAGCGGGGTCAGCAGGGCGTAGGCCCGGTGCGGCGCGAGTCCGTCCAGGGAGGAGGGCGGCGGGCCCCACGCGCACATCGCCAGCTCGAAGGCGAGGATCGGCAAGCGCACCGTGGCGAACATGGCCACCGCGCCGAGCAGCATCCGCAGCTCCAGCCAGAGCAGCGTGCGCCCCCGGTCCCGCCAACTCACCGCAGGCTCTTCGGAGATGCCGGAGTCCGTCTCGCCGGGCGTCAGCAGCAGCCGCGCCTGCACGCCCTCACCTCGCCGTACGGCCGGAATCAGAGCGAGGGGAACGAGGAACAGCGCGGGCGCCCACGGGGTGCGCGGGTCGATGAACATCCAGAACGCCACGCTCAGCATGGGCAGCCACAGATGCAGCAGGCGCGTGTACGTCGTCCCGCGCAGCAGCGGGCGCAGGAAGCGGACCATGCGGCCATCCTGACAGCGGCGCCCCGCCCGTGGCCTCCCCCGCGCGGGGGAGCGGGTCCCCGCCCGCGGGGGAGGCGCTGCGGCCGCCCGCCCGGCGAGGCTCGTGCCATGACCAGCATCGAACTCCGCGACCTCACCAAGGAGTACGGCGGCAGACGCGCCGTCGACCGCCTGACCCTCACCGTCCGCCCCGGCCGGGTCACCGGCTTCCTCGGCCCCAATGGCGCGGGCAAGTCCACCACCATGCGCCTCGTCCTCGGCCTCGACCGCCCCACCTCCGGCACCGCCACCCTCGACGGCCGCCCCTACGCCGGACTCCGCGACCCGCTGCGCCGGGTGGGCGCCCTGCTGGACGCGAACGCCGCGCACGGCTCCCGCACCGCCCACGACCACCTGCTGGCCCTCGCCGTGAGCAACCGCCTCCCCGCGGCCCGCGTCGGCGCGGTGCTGGAGCGGACCGGCCTCGCCTCCGTGGCCCGGCGCCGGGTGCGCACCTTCTCCCTCGGCATGCGCCAGCGGCTCGGCATCGCCGCCGCCCTGCTCGGCGACCCCGAGGTGATCCTGCTCGACGAACCCGCCAACGGCCTCGACCCCGAGGGCATCGTCTGGGTCCGCACCCTGCTGCGTGGGCTCGCCGCGGAAGGCCGTACGGTCCTGGTCTCCAGCCATCTGATGGGCGAGACCGCCGTGTTCGCGGACCACCTCGTCATCCTCGGCCGGGGCCGCCTCCTCGCCGACACCCCGGTACGCGACTTCATCGACGCCCGCGTGCGCCCCCGGGTCCGGGTCCGCACCACCGACGCCGACGCGCTCGGCGCGCTCCTCGCCCGGCACGGGCACGAGGGGGAGCGGGCGGCGGACGGCACCTGGACCGTACGGCACGCGCGCGGGGACGACCTCGGGCGTCTCCTGGCCGAGGCGGGGCTGCCCGTACTCGAACTCGCCGCCCAGGAAGCCAGCCTGGAAGAGGCGTACCTCGATCTGACGGCCGACCAGGCCGAGTTCATCGCACAGCCGCAGGAGGTCTGACCATGCCGTTCGTCCCCGTACTGCACGCCGAGTGGATCAAGATCCGTACGCTGCGGTCGCTGCTCGGCGCCCTGACCGCGGTGCTCCTCGTCACCGTGGCCTTCTCCTCGGTCACCGCCGCCCGGTCGGACCACTCCGACCCGCTGTACGCGGTGTTCTTCGGCGTCAGCCTCGGCCAGGTCGCCGCCGTGTCCTTCGGCGCGCTGGCGGTGTCCGGCGAGTACCGGGGCGGCGCGCTGCGGCTGACGCTCGCGGCGGTGCCGGACCGGACGCGCTGGTTCGCCGCGAAGGCCGTCGCCGTCGCGCTGCCGGTGCTCGCGGTGGGACTGCTCACCGGGCTGGTGACGCTCGCCGTGGGGAGTGTGGCGGTGGGGCTCACCTGGGCGGAGGGGCTGCGCGGGGTGGTTGGCTGCGCGCTGTACCTGACGCTGATGGCGCTCCTCGCCGCCGGACTCGCGGCCGTGCTGCGCAGCGGGGTCGGCACGCTGGGGCTGCTGATCCCGTTCCTGCTGATCGTGTCCTTCGTCGTCGGGGACCTGGACTCCGGCGCCGCCGACCTCCTGCCCGACCGGGCGGGCCAACTCGCCCTGCACAGCACCTCCGAGGGCCCGCTCGGCCCCTGGACCGGGCTCGCCGTGACCGCGCTGTGGGCGGCGGCGGCACTGGGCGCGGGCGCGTGGAGCGTGCGGCGGCGGGACGCCTGACACACCGCCAATTGTCAGTGGCGGCGGCTTTACTGGAACACATGGACGTCGTCGCACGGCATCTGGCCGCCATCGACCGGCTCCGCACGCGGGACCTCCCGGCGGGCGGGGCCGGGCACCACACCGTGGAACTCGACGGAGGTCGGCCGGGACCGGCTGCGGACGACCTCCACGCCCTCCGCGAGGCGATAGCCCAGCGCCTCGGCGCCCGCTGGGGCGAGGCACCGCCCTGGGGCCAGCTCACCCTCCGCCTACGCCTCGCACGCGGCGAAGAGATACCCGAACCCTGGGCCACCCTCTGCCTGCGCACCGACGAACTCGACGTCTGGCAGACGGGCACGGTCTGGCTGGCCGTCGGCGTGGCCGACCGGGACGAGGCCGACGAGACACACCTCCTCGCCACGGTCACCCGTACGGCGCCGCCCTAGTCCCCGGCCGCCTCGCGCAGTCGCGCGAACTCCTCCGCCATGCCCGCCACCGTCCAGTGGGCGTTCAGGCCGCTCGGGTTGGGCAGCACCCACACCCGGGTCTCCCCGAACGTCCGCTCCTGCGGTCCCACTTGGGCCTTGCGGTCGCCGAAGGCCGCCCGGTACGCGGTCACCCCGACCACGGCCAGCCAGCGGGGCGCGCACCGCTCCACCTTGGCGGCCAGCAGCCGACCGCCCTCGACGTACTCCTCGGGCGACAGCTCGTCCGCGCGGGCCGACGCCCTGGCCACCACGTTGGTGATGCCGAGGCCGTAGGAGAGCAGCTCGCGCTCCTCGGCGGGCTTCAGCTGGCGCGGGGTGAAGCCGGAGCGGTGCAGCACCGGCCAGAAGCGGTTGCCGGGGCGGGCGAAGTGGTGGCCGGTGGCCGCCGACATCAGGCCCGGATTGATGCCGCAGAACAGGACATGGAGGCCGTCCGCGAGCACGTCGGGGACGAGACGGTCGCGGGCGGCCTCCAGTTCCGCCTGGCTGAAGGAGGTCAGAGGATCGCTCCGGGGGTGTAACCGGCCGCCTCCGGGCGCTGCTTGGCGATCTCCTCGATCCGGCCCACGACCACACCGACCTGGTCGGCGGCGGCGCCCGTGAAGGAGAGCTTGTCCGCCATCAGCGCGGCCAGCTGCTCGCGGTCCAGCGGCAGCCGGTCGTCGGCGGCGAGCTTGTCCAGCAGGTCGTTGCGCTCGGCGCCCTGCTCCCGCATGGCGAGCGCGGTGGCCACCGCGTTCTCCTTGATCGCCTCGTGCGCGACCTCGCGGCCCACGCCCGCGCGCACCGCGCCCATCAGCACCTTGGTGGTGGCGAGGAACGGCAGGTAGCGGTCCAGCTCGCGGGCGACGACGGCCGGGAAGGCGCCGAACTCGTCGAGCACGGTCAGGAACGTCTCCAGCAGGCCGTCCAGCGCGAAGAACGCGTCCGGCAGCGCGACCCGGCGCACCACCGAACAGGACACGTCGCCCTCGTTCCACTGGTCGCCCGCCAGCTCGCCGGTCATCGAGGCGTAGCCGCGCAGGATCACCATCAGGCCGTTGACGCGCTCGCAGGAGCGGGTGTTCATCTTGTGCGGCATCGCGGACGAGCCGACCTGGCCCGGCTTGAAGCCCTCGGTGACCAGCTCGTGCCCGGCCATCAGCCGGACCGTCTTGGCCAGCGAGGACGGCGCCGCCGCCAGCTGCACCAGCGCGGTGACGACCTCGTAGTCCAGCGAGCGCGGGTAGACCTGGCCGACCGAGGTGAACGCCTGGCCGAAGCCCAGGTGGTGGGCGATGCGCTGCTCCAGCTCGGCCAGCTTGGCCGCGTCCCCGCCCAGCAGGTCCAGCATGTCCTGCGCGGTGCCGACCGGGCCCTTGATGCCGCGCAGCGGGTAGCGGCCCAGCAGCTCGTCGACCCGGCCGTAGGCCACCAGCAGCTCGTCGGCGGCGGTGGCGAAGCGCTTGCCCAGGGTGGTGGCCTGCGCGGCCACGTTGTGCGAGCGCCCGGCCATGACCAGCTCGGCGTACTCGCCGGAGAGCCTGCCGAGGCGGGCCAGCACGGCCACCGCGCGGTCGCGGACCAGCTCCAGGGAAAGCCGGATCTGCAGCTGCTCGACATTCTCGGTGAGGTCGCGCGAGGTCATGCCCTTGTGGACGTGCTCGTGCCCGGCGAGGTCGTTGAACTCCTCGATCCGCGCCTTCACGTCGTGCCGGGTGACCTTCTCGCGCTCGGCGATGGAGGCCAGGTCCACGGTGTCGAGGACGCGCTCGTAGTCGGCGATCGCCTCGTCCGGCACCTCGATGCCCAGGTCCTTCTGGGCACGCAGCACGGCGAGCCAGAGCTGCCGCTCCAGCCTCACCTTCTGCTCGGGCGACCAGAGCGTGGCGAGCTCGGCGGAGGCGTACCGTCCGGCGAGGACGTTGGGGATGCGGGGCTTGACGGGCGCTGAAGTCACGTGGACCGAGTGTACTGGCGATTCGTGCAGGCCAGCGTCGCGGGGCGGCTCGGAGGAAGCTACAAGGCGCGCGAGGCGGGCAGCGAAGACGCGCCGGGCGGGCACCGGGGGCGCGTTCCTTACTCTTGCAGTATGCGCATGCGTCCTACGTTGAGCTGGACCCCGAGCGGGGAGCTGCCGCCGGGCATCACTGATCCGGAGCCGGTCGTCGAGGCGCTGGGCGCGGGCGGGGTGCTCGTCCTCAGCGGGGCGGGCATCTCCACGGAGTCCGGCATCCCCGACTACCGGGGCGAGGGCGGGAGCCTGAGTCGGCACACCCCGATGACCTACCAGGACTTCACCGCCGGACCCCAGGCCCGGCGCCGGTACTGGGCCCGCAGCCACCTCGGCTGGCGCACCTTCGGCCGGGCCCGCCCCAACGCCGGGCACCGGGCGGTCGCCGCGTTCGGACGGCACGGCCTGCTCTCGGGCGTGATCACGCAGAACGTCGACGGCCTGCACCAGGCGGCCGGGAGCGAGGACGTGGTGGAACTCCACGGCAGCCTCGACCGTGTCGTCTGCCTCTCCTGCGGCGACGTCAGCGCCCGCCGCGTCCTCGCCGCGCGCCTGGAGGAGGCGAACCCCGGCTTCGACCCGGTGGCCGCCGGGATCAACCCGGACGGCGACGCCGACCTCACCGACGACCAGGTCGGGGACTTCCGCGTCCTGCCCTGCACGGTCTGCGGCGGCGTTCTCAAGCCGGACGTGGTGTTCTTCGGCGAGTCCGTCCCGGTCCCGAGGGTCGAGCACTGCCGCGCCCTGGTCCACGAGGCGGCCGCGCTGCTGGTGCTGGGCTCCTCGCTGACGGTGATGTCCGGGCTCCGCTTCGTCCGCCAGGCGGCCAAGGCCGGGAAGCCGGTGCTCGTCGTCAACCTGGACCCGACCCGGGGCGACGTCCACGCCCGCGCACGGGTCGCCCTCCCGCTGGGCCCCGCCCTCACCACCGTCGCCGACCGGCTCGGCGTCGCCCTAGGGGAGGCGACGCCGGCCGACGGCGCCGGACTCAGCCGGTGAAGGAGTAGGTCTGCGTGGTGATCTGGTACGTCTGCGTAGTGGGCTGGTAGTCGAAGGAGTACGTGAGCGTGTGCCCGGCGGCCACCCTGACCGGTAGTTCCCAGCGGCCGGTGGAGCTGTTGTAGGTGGCCATGTAGTTCAGCGTGCTGCCGCCGTCGATGGCGTAGTGGACCGCGACGAAGGACTCCGCGCCCGTCGTGGGCTTGAACCAGATCGTGCGGCCGCCGTCGCCGCCGGTGGCCACCCCCTGGGTGTAGTCACCGGCCGGGGGCGGTGTGGTCGGGGGCGGTGTCGTGCCCCCGCCCGTGCAGGACCCGCTGGCGCCGCCGACGAAGTAGCACTTGCGCAGCTCACCCAGGAAGCTGTCCCGGACGGCCGGGTTCGCCTGGATACGGGAGTCGCCCCAGTAGCCGTTGGCGCAGCCGGGACCGCCCGCCGCGGCGCCGTCGGCGCACTGCCACTGGGTCTGGGAGTCCCAGTTGGTGTTGATGTACGCGGCGACCCGGACGACGTCCCGGTTGGCCTCGATCCAGGACCAGTAGCCCGCGTACCACTCGTTCAGCAGTGTGGCGGCGCTGGTGGCCTGCGGGCTCTTGCGCATGATGCAGCTCTTGGTCGGGGCGGAGGTGCTGTAGCCCTGCGGCGCGGCCTCCGCGACCATGACTGGCTTGCCGTGGGCGCGGCTGAAGTCGAGGACCCGGTTCTGCAGCGTGACGGGGCTGATGTCGTACCGGCTGCAGCCCCACTGGGTGGCCAGGGAACCGGCGTTGTAGAAGTCGGAGAGCCCCACGTAGTCCACGTAACCGTCACCGGGGTACCAGGGGTTCAGGTGGTTCGGGTCGGTGACCGTGTAGTGGTACTCGGGATGGTCCGGCGAGGTGTTCAGCGGCCAGGCGGCGGTCTGCCAGACGGTGGCGACCTTCGTGGCGCCGAGCGCGTCGATGCGGCCCTTGACGTACTGGAACGCCTGCTTGAAGTAGTCGCTGTTGTAGCAGTTCCACGGCCCGTCGAACTCGTAGCCGATCCGCAGGAACACCGGGCGGTTCCAGGTCTTGAACTGGTTCAGCAGCCGGTCGAGGTCGCCCCGGTACTGCTGGGTGAGCTGCGGGGTGATGTCGGCGTCGGTGCGGCCGATGAGGGCCCGGAGCGGCTTGTTGACGCAGCCCGAGGTGGCGTCGGACAGGTAGAGGCCGACGGCGAGGGACGCGCCCGGGTACTGGGAGAGCGTCCTGCCGAAGTCGACCGTGCCGCTGCCCCAGTTCGCCGGGGAGAACACACCGGCCAGCGGCGCCGGGCTGCCGCCCTCGACGAGGTTGGTGTAGAGCGTGACGCCGCCGGGTCTCGGGGCGCCCAGCGCGCTGTTGTCGAGGACCTGCGTCTTGTAGTCGGACAGGGTGTCGGAGTCCTGGCCCATGACGGGCAGGATTCTGCCGTCGGCGGGCAGGTTGCGGGCGGTCAGGGCCGCGATGGGTGCGGTGGGCGTGGTGGTTCCGGTCGCCGTGCCCGTGGTGAGCAGGGCGAGTACGGCGGCCAGTGAGGCGGTGGATGCCACGAGGGCGGCGCGAAGTCTCAAGGCGGATCTCCCCGGCGGTGGATGCGGTGGGGGTGCGGGTGCCGTGACCGGCACGGTGCGCTGGCGCATGCTGTGCGTGCGAGAAGAGGTTCCGAGAATCGGAAACTATCCGTCAGTTTCCGATCCGGAACCGTAGAAGCGCACCGGGGACACGTCAATGCCCCGACCGGATCGCCCTGTGGCGCCGCCTCGGATCAGTGGGCCGGAGGGTGGCCGGTGCTCTGCCGTTCGACGAGGGTGGTGGCCAGCTCCAGGCGGCGCATCCCGCCGGGCAGCACCTCGTCGACGCCCCGCAGGACGATGCGCGCGGCCATGGTGGCCATGTCGCTGAGCGGCTGGCGCACGGTGGTCAGCGGCGGGGACGCCCAGGAGGCGACGGGCAGGTCGTCGAAGCCGACGACGCTGATGTCCCGCCCGACCTGCAGCCCGGCGCGGCGGACCGCGTCGTAGGCGCCGAGCGCCTGGAGGTCGCTGCTGGCGAAGATCGCGGTGGGCGGCTCGGGCAGCGCGAGCAGGTGCTCGGCGCCGGTGATGCCGGTCCCGTGGTGGAAGTCGCCGCGCACCTCCAGCCGGGGGTCCACGCCGATCCCGGCGCTCTCCAGGGCGGCGCGGTAGCCGTCGAGGCGGGCGCGGGCGCTGAGGACGTCCTCGGGGCCGGTGATCACGCCGATCCGGCGGTGGCCGAGGCCGAGCAGGTGCTGGGTCGCGGCGAGGCCGCCGTGCCAGTTGGTCGCGCCGACCGACGGGATGGAGGCGTCGGGGTTGCCGACCGGGTCGATGACGACCAGCGGGACGCCCAGCTCCTGGATCTTGCGCCGCTGGGCCTCGGCCAGGACCGTGACGGCCAGGATGACGCCGTCGCTGCCCCGCTTGGTGAGGTTGTCCAGCCAGCGCAGGGTGTCCGCGGGCCTGCCGTGCACGGCGGTGACCACCAGACCGGTGTCGTGCTGGGCGGCGGCCTCCTGGACCCCGCGCACCACCTCGACCGACCAGGGGCTGTCCAGCTCGTTGATGACCAGGTCGATCAGCCCGACGGTGTGGGTCGGACGGCTGCGGCGCCGCACGTAGTTGTGGCTCTCCAGCAGCGACTCGACGCGCTGCCGGGTGGCGTCGGCGACATGCGCGTGGCCGTTGAGGACCTTGGAGACCGTCGCCACCGACACCCCCGCCTCACGGGCGATCTCCGCGATCGTCACGCGGGCGCCGGAACCGGTGCTCTCGGGCATGGACGTGCGGTCGGTCTCGGCCACGGGGCACCTCGCTGCTGTCGACGGTCGCGGCCAGCGTAGAGGACGCCGTGGAAAGTTTCCGTGGCCCGGAGCCCTGACGCCCCGCCTTCACCCGTGATGCCACTGTTACTTACCGAAGCGTTGACGCCGACCGTTCGAAATCCTACGTTCCCTGTCGCGGAAACTATCGTTAGTTTCGTTCGAGTGGGGCCGTGGTCGCACGGCTCCTCGGAGGAGCTCGTCACGATGAAGCGCGCACTGATCCTCAGAACGGCCCCCCTGGTGACGGCCATCGTCCTCGCTCTCACGGCGACCGCGTGCGGCAGCGGCGGTCCGGGCGGCGGGGGAGCGGGGCCCGGCAAGGTCACCGTCTGGTCCCTCCAGGACACGGCGCTGAACCCGGTGCAGAAGAGATCGGTCAGCGCCTTCAACGCCTCCGCCGAGGGCACCGAGGCGTCGATCCAGTTCTTCGTCAACGACCCCTACAAGCAGAAGCTCCAGACCGCGCTGGGCTCACCCGCCGCGCCGGACGTCTTCCTCAACTGGGGCGGCGGCAACCTCTCCACCTATGTGAAGTCCGGCGACGCCGCCGATCTCGGCAGCGGCCTCTCCCCGTCCTTCAAGGCGAAGTTCCTGCCGAGCGTGCTGGCCGCCGGAACGATCGACGGCAAGAGCTACGGCGTACCGATGGAGGGCATGCAGCCGGTCGCCCTGTTCACCAACAAGGACGTCCTCGCCGCGGCCGGTGTCGCCCACCCGCCCAAGTCCTGGACGGAGTTGCTGGACGCCGTCGACCGGATGAAGGCCAAGGGCGTCACCCCGATCGCGCTGGCCGGCTCCCAGCCCTGGACCGAACTGATGTGGCTGGAGTACCTGTTGGACCGCGTCGGCGGCCCCCAGGTCTTCGCCCGCATCCAGGACGGCAGCCCCGGCGCCTGGAAGGACCCCGCGGTACGCACCGCGCTCACCATGATCCGCCAGCTGGTCGACCGGGGCGCCTTCGGCACCAACTACGGTTCGGTGGGCCAGGATTCGGGTGGCGCCGACGCCCTGCTCGCCAAGGGGCGCGCCGGGATGGAGCTGATGGGCTCGTGGGAGTACGCGGGCCAGCTCGCCACCGCCCCGGACTTCGTGCAGCAGGGCAAGCTCGGCTGGACGACGTTCCCGACCGTCCCCGACGGCAAGGGCGACCCGCGCAATGTCGTCGGCAACCCCTCCAACTTCTTCTCCGTCACCGCCAAGTCCCGTGACCGGGACGCGGCCGTCGGCTTCATCACCGACACCGTCACCCGGCCCGCCTACGTCAAGGACCTCATCGCCATCGGCCAGGTCCCGGCCATCGTCGGCATCGAGGACGAGCTGGAGTCCGGCCCGAACGCCGACTACACCACCTTCGTCTACCAACTGGTCAAGCAGGCAACGTCCTTCACCCAGTCCTGGGACCAGGCACTGGACCCGGCCACCGCCCAGAAGCTGCTGACCAACCTCCAGCGGGTGTTCAACAAGCAATCCACGCCCCGCCAGTTCGTCTCAGCCATGGAAGCCGGATGAGAACCCCCGCCTCCGGACGGCCCGGCGCGCTCTGGGCCGTCCCCGCCCTCCTCTACTTCGCCCTGTTCGCCGTCGTGCCCATGGCCCTGGTCGTGGTCCTGAGCTTCTGCTCGTGGAGCGGCCTCGGCAGCCCGTCCTGGGCCGGGACGGCCAACTGGGCCCGCCTGACGCACGATCCGCAGCTCGGCCAGTCGCTGCGCCTCACCCTGCTGCTGACCGCGGTCACCTGGGCCGCGCAGACCCTGATCTGCCTGCCGCTCGGCGTCTGGTGCGCCGGTCACCAGCGCGGCCGGGCCGTACTGAGCACGCTCTTCTTCCTCCCGCTGCTGATGTCCACCGCCGCGGTCGCCCTGCTCTTCGCCGCCCTGCTGGACCCCAACTTCGGTCTGGCGCACACCGTCGGCCCCTGGCTGGGGGTCGGCGACGGCAACTTCATCGGCAGCCCCCGCCTGGCGCTGTGGACGATCATGGCCGTCATCACCTGGCAGTTCGTACCGTTCCACACCCTGCTCTACCAGGCCGCCGCCCGCCAGGTGCCCGCCCAGCTCTACGAGGCGGCCACCATCGACGGCGCCGGGCGCTGGCGGCAGTTCTTCTCCGTCACCCTGCCCCAGCTGAGGGACACCGTCGTCACCTCGTCGGTGCTCATCCTGGTCGGCTCGCTGACGTACTTCGACATCGTGCTCATCCTCACCAACGGCGGCCCCGGCACCGCCACCCGCATCCTGCCGCTGCACATGTACCTGACCGGGTTCAGCAGCTTCGACATGGGCTACGCGAGCGTCCTCGCCGTGCTGCTGCTGGTCACCGGCACCACGCTGTCCCTGGTGGTCGTCCGCGTCACCGGCTTCGGGCGCATGACCAGCCGCCGGGAAGGACTGTGATGGCCGCCCGGACCCCCGACCGGCTCGGCGGCCTGGGAGCCGGGATCTGGCTGGTGATCGTGGCCGTGCCGCTCTACTACGTGGTGGCCTCCAGCCTCCGCGAGAAGAGCGACTACCTGGACTCCGGCCCCCTGTCCCCGCCGCACCACCCCGTGCTGTCCAACTACCGCACCGTGCTGGACTCCGGTTTCGCCACCTACCTGTGGAACAGCCTCCTGGTCACCGTCTGCACGGTCGCCCTGGTCCTCGCCCTGGCGCTGCCCGCCGCCTACGCGATCGTCCGCGGCCGCAGCCGGTTCGTAGGGCTCGGCTTCTCGGCGCTGCTGATGGGCCTGGCCATCCCGGCGCAGGCCACCATCGTGCCCGTCTACCTGCTGATCACCCGGCTGCACACCTACGACACCCTCACCGCGATCGTCCTGCCCACCGCCGCCTTCTCCCTGCCGATGGCGGTCCTGGTCCTCACCTCGACCCTGCGGGACATCCCCGGCGAGCTGTACGAGGCGATGACCGTGGACGGCGCGAACGCCACCCACACCTTCCGCGCCCTGGTGCTGCCCCTGACCCGGCCCGGCCTGGTCACCATCGGTATCTACACCTCGCTCGGCGCCTGGAACGGCTTCATCTTCCCGCTGGTCCTCACCCAGAGCGACGCCCGCCGCACCGCGACGCTCGGCCTGTGGAACTACCAGGGCCAGCAGGGCGGCGTCGACGTCCCCGCGACCATGGCCGCCGTCGTCCTGTCCCTGCTGCCGCTGCTCGTCGCCTACCTCTTCGGCCGCCGCCAGCTGCTCGGCGGCCTGACCGCCGGTTTCGGCAAGTGACTCCCGCAGCCCGCCCGGAAAGGCATCCATGACCACCGGAGCCACCACCTCCGCCACCCCGTCCGCGTCCCGCGCCGGACAGCCCGCCACCATCACCAACCCGGTGCTGCCCGGCTTCCACCCCGACCCCTCCCTCCTGCGCGTCGGCGACGACTACTACCTGGCCACCTCGACCTTCGAATGGTGCCCCGGCGTCCGTATCCACCACTCCCGCGACCTCGTCCACTGGCGCCCGCTGCCCGGCGCGCTGGGGGAGCGCCGACTGCTGGACCTCGCCGGGGTCCCGGACTCCGGCGGGGTGTGGGCGCCCTGCCTGTCGTACGCGCACGGGCTGTTCCACCTGGTCTTCACCCGCGTGGACAACCACCACGGCGGCTGGTGGGACGCGCAGAACCTCGTCACCACCGCACCCACCGCCGAGGGGCCCTGGTCCGACCCGGTGCCGGTGCACGCCCGCGGCTTCGACCCGTCGCTGTTCCACGACGAGGACGGCCGCTGCTGGATGCTGTCGCTGACCGGCGACTGGCGCCCGCGCCGCGACCCGTTCGCCGGTATCCAGGCCCAGCGCTGGGACTGCGCCACCGGCCGCCTCACCGGCGAGGTCCGCACCATCTTCCACGGCACCGGGGCGGGCGTCACCGAGGGCCCCCACCTGTACCGGCGCGACGGCTTCTACTACCTGATGACCGCCGAGGGCGGCACGTCCTACGACCACCAGGTCACCGTCGCCCGCTCCCGCACCCTGCTCGGCCCGTACGAACCCGACCCGGCCGGACCCACCCTCACCTCGCGGGGCCGCCCCCACCTCCCGCTGCAGAAGGCCGGTCACGGCAGCCTGGTCGAGACGCAGACCGGCGAGTGGTACCTCGCCCACCTCACCGGCCGCCCCGGCACCCCGCTCGGCCGGTGCGTCCTCGGCCGCGAGACCGCCCTCCAGCGGGTGGAGTGGTCGCCCGACGGCTGGCCGCGCGTCCCCGGCGGCATCCCCGCCGAGCACGTTCCCGCACCCCGGCTCCCCGCCCACCCCTTCCCGGCCCCGCCCGCCCGCGACGACTTCGACACCGCCCGGCTCGGCCCCTACTGGGCCACCCTGCGCCGCCCCGCCACCCCCGACTGGGCCGACCTGGCCGCCCGCCCCTCCCACCTCCGCCTGCACGGCGGCCAGTCACCGCGCGGCCTCCGCACCCCCAGCCTGGTCGCCCGGCGCGCCACCGCCCCGCACTGCTCCCTGGAGACCTCGGTCGAGTTCGCCCCCGCCACCACCCGCCAACTCGCCGGTGTCACCGCGTACTACGACAGCCGCGACTGGCACTACGCCTACCTCACCCGCGACGACCAGGGCCGCCGGGTGCTGGCGCTGCTCACCTGCGACGACGGTGAGCGGCTGGAGGGCCCCACGCTGGAGCTGCCCGACAGCGGGCCCGTCGGCCTGCGGGTGACGCTGGACCTGCCCCGCGTCCGGTTCGAGTACCGCCTGCCGGAAGGGAGTTGGACGGCCCTCGGCGGTCCGCTGGACGCGACGATCCTGTCCGACGAGTACGCGGGCGAGAAGCAGGCCCCCGACGGCCGGGCCGCCAGCCCCGCCTTCACCGGCGCCTTCCTCGGCCTGTGGGTCCAGGACATCGGCGCCGACGGCGGGTACGCCGACTTCGACCACGCGACCTACCACGAGCACTGACTCCCCCCACCGCGCAAGGAGTTCCATCGTGCCCCTGTCGAAACGCCGCCCCACCGCCCTGCTCGCGGCCCTCCTCTGCGTCGTCGCCGCCCTCACCGCCGCCGCCCCGGCCACCCGCGCGGCGGCCCCAGCCCCGCGCGCCCTGCTCGTCGGCCAGGGCAACACCGGAGCCTGGAACGACCTGACCTCCGCCACCGGGGCGAACCCCCAGGGCGGTTCGGTCTACTACGGCGTCCGCGACGGCCGCTTCTCCGGCGCCTGCGGCAGCGGCTGCCAGAGCGACTACGCCTCGTTCCTCGCCGACCGGGGCAAGCAGATCGAGGTCGGCGTGAGCTGGAAGGACGACCCGCCCGGCTGGAACGGTGACAACGCCACCAAGCAGACCGCAGTCCAGCGGGCGACCGCCGACATCGCCGCGGGCCGGTACGACGGCCAGTTCGCGGCCCTTTCCTCCTTCATCGCCGCCCACCCCTCGGCCACCTTCCTCGTCCGCGTCGACTACGAGGTCAGCTCGGCCTTCTTCTGCACCAACGGCACCGACTGCGCCCCGTACCGGAACGCCTTCCGCCATGTCGCCCAGACCGTTCGGGCGCGCAGCGGGGCCGGGAGCCGGGTGCAGTTCGTCTACCACCCGGTGCGCGGGGAGTTCGACAAGCTCTATCCCGGCGACGACACCGTGGACTGGGTCGGCGTCAGCGTCTTCAACCAGGACCTGTGCCAGCCCTACCGGGAGAACGGCACCACCTACTGGAACGGCACCCAGGACACCGCCGCCCGCACCTGCTCCGGCTACTACGACGACTACGTCAACGGCAACGTCAACGCCATCCCGCACGGCTACCCGGTCGACCTCAACATCCTCCGGATGATGTGGTGGGCGAAGCAGCACCGCAAGCCGATGCTCGTCGCGGAGTCCGGCGTCCAGCGGATGTCCGACCGGCTGGCCTCCGACGGCACCCAGCCGGACGCCGACCACACCGCGTTCATGCAGCGGCTGCACACCCTGGTCACCTACCGGGGCCCGCTGCCCAACGGCGTCGTCGACGGCGCCCAGACCCGCTTCATCGGCACCGGCTACGACCTCTCCGACGTGGTGCGCGCCGTCACCTACATCAACATCGACTGGCGCTACGGCTTCGACGGCCAGACCTCGCCCGGCGCCCCCATGTCCGTACCTCCCTCCAGCGGCTGGCACGTCAACTCCCTGATCAGCCGCTACCCCCAGGGCCGCGCCGCCTTCTGCCGCATGCTGAGCGGCGACGGCTTCGCCACCACCTGCCGATGACCGAGGAGGACTCATGAGACACGCGACGTGGAAGGCAACGTGGAAGGCGGCGGTGACGGCGGGCTCGGTCCTGGGCGTGCTGCTGCCCACCGCGGCCCCGGCGGCCCCGACGACTCCGGCGACAGCGGCGGCCGCGGCGCCCCAGGTGATCACGGTGGACACCGGAGCGCAGAGCGGGCCGATGAAGAAGCCCGGGCTCGGTTCGCTGTTAGGGGTCGCCTCACAGCCCGACACCCCCGCCACCCTCGCCGGGCAGACGCAGAACCTCCTCGCTCAGCACGCGAGCGCGGACGGCGACACCACCTATCCGACCTCCACGGAGACCGTGGCGGGGAAGCTGTCCGGTACCGGAGTGCGGATGATCGTCCGCTACAACGACCTGATGGGCGGCTGGCCGTACGTCTGGAAGGGCATGAACGACTGGCTGTCCAAGGTGGACAGCGCGACGAGGTCGATACAGAAGTACCGCTCCCAGGTCTACGCGGTCGCCCCCTTCAACGAGCCGGACAACAAGCTCGGCACCTCGCCCGACAGCCCGTTCATGACCGACCCGCAGGTCCAGGGCGGCACCTACGACGCCAAGGTGAACTGGCTGTGGACGCAGACCGTGCGCCGCATCCGGGCCATCGACGCCACGGTCCCGATCACGGGACCCGGCTACGAGCACTACAACCCGTGGGAGTCCGCCGACCGGCAGCCGAGGATGCGCGCGTTCCTGGTCAACGCCATGCGGGACGGAACCGTCCCGGACATCATCGGCTGGCACAGCCTGGGCCCGAGCCCCGGTGACGTACCCGAGAACCTGACCCGCTACTACCGGCCGCTCGAGCGTGAACTCGGCCTGCCGGGCGCGCCGAAACCCGTGGTGATCGAGGAGTACGGCCCGGGCAGCGGCGACTTCGAGGGCGTGCCCGGAACGATGGTCAAGCACTGGGCGGAGTTCGCCCGTTACGGCGTCGACGCCGCGTCGATGGGCACGTACACGAACGTCGGGCTGCTGGGCAACACGCTCAGGCGCACGGCGGCGGGGCGGCTCGCACCGAACGCCGGGTGGTACTTCGAGAACTGGTACCAGCAGCTGCGGGGCACCCAACTGGCGGTCAGCCGCTGGGACACCCGGCACTACCAGGCCGCCGACGGAGTGGCCTCCTGGGACTCCGCCAGCCGCGCCGTGACCCTGCTGGCCGGGGGCGAGACGGGCGACCAGCAGGTACGGCTGCTGGGCCTCGCCGCCCGCGGTCTCGGCCCCCAGGTCCGGGTGCGGCTGGACCACGCGCACTGGACGGACGACCCGAACGCCACCGACCGCACCGTCGAACGCGCCGGGGACCCGCAGAGCGGCGGCTACAACATCCTCGACAAGACCATGACCCTGGACGGTTCCGGCAACCTGACCGTGCCGATCCAGGGCATGCGGCAGTACGACGGCTACCGCGTCACCGTCACCCCCACCGCGGCGCCCGCCTCCTACCCCACCAAGTACGAGGCCGAGAAGGCCCGCCTGACCGGCGCCGTGCTCCACACCGGCTCCGACACCGCGTGGGCCTCCGGCGGCGCGTACGTCGGCGGCCTGGACACGTCCGCGTCCTCGGCCGCCTTCACCGTCGACGCCCCGGCCGCGGGCATCTACACGATGGCCGTGCGCTACGCCAACGGCACCACGACGGACGCCACCCACCGGGTGACGGTCAACGGCCGCTACCAGCAGCCCGTCACCTACCCGCCGACGGGAGGCTGGCTCGACACCGAACCGCATCTCGTCCATACGCGCGTGCGGCTCGACGCGGGCCAGAACACCGTCACCCTGGCCAAGGGCACCGGCTACGCGGAGCTGGACTACATCGACGTCCGCCCCGACACCCACCGGTACGAAGCCGAACTCGCCGCCGTCACCGCGGCGCGCATCCGTCCCTTCGCCTACAACGCGTTCCCCGACTACGTCGGCGGCCTCGACCAGAGCGACAGCGCGGTCGACTTCGCCGTCCAGGCCCCGGCGGCCGGCACCTACCGCTTCACCGTCGGCTACGCCGACGGCACCACGGCACCGGCCACCCACCGGGTGACGGTCAACGGCCGCGACCAGCAGTCCATGACCTACCAGCCCACCGGCGCGTGGCTCGGCACGGCCGCCCAGGACCGGGTGGAGGCGCAGTCCTCGGTGCAGGTCACCCTCACCCAGGGCGTCAACCACATCCGCCTGGCCAAGGCCGACGGCTACGCCGAACTCGACTGGGCAGTGCTTTCCGCCGGCTGACACGAGGAGACCCGATGAACCTGTCCTTAACCCCCCTGCTCCGCCGCCTCACCGGCGTGCTGACCGTGCTGCTGCTGGGCGCCTCACTGGCTCTGGTACATCCCGGAACCGCCCATGCGGGCACCCGGATCTGCGACAAGTTCGGCAGCGCGACCATCGGCGGCGGCCGCTACATCGTGCAGAACAACGAGTGGGGTGACGACACCCCGCAGTGTCTCGACGTCACCGCCTCCGGCTTCGACATCACCACCGCGAGCCACAACGTCCCGACCAACGGCGCGCCCGCGGCCTACCCCTCGATCTACGCGGGCTGCCACTACGGCAACTGCACCTCCGGCAGCGGACTGCCCCTGAGAGTCAGCGACTTCGGCAACCCGCGGACCACCGTCGCCTACCACACCGCCGGTGGCTCGTGGGACGCCGCGTACGACGTCTGGTTCGACACCAGCCCCAACCCGGCGGGACAGAACAACGGCGCCGAGCTGATGATCTGGGGCAACCACGCCGGACCGCCCCAGCCGGCCGGCAGCAAGGTCGGCACCGCGAACCTCGCGGGCGCCACCTGGGACGTCTGGGAGGGCCGCCTGTCCAACGGCGGAATCTCCTGGAACGTCGTCTCCTACGTCCGGCAGCAGGGCACCAACAGCCTCGATGTCCGCATCAAGGACTTCACCAGCGACGTCATCGCCCGCGGCTACATGAGTTCCGCCTGGTACATGACCAGCGTGCAGTTCGGCTTCGAGCCGTGGGTCGGCGGTACCGGACTCGGTGTGGACAACTTCTCCTTCACCGCCGACGGAAGTGGCGGGGGAGGCGGCGGCACGGTCGTCGGCCGGGGCAGCGGGCGCTGCCTCGATGTCGACGCCGCGGGCACCGCCGACGGCGCCACCGTCCAGCTCTGGGACTGCAACGGCTCGGTCGCGCAGAAGTGGAACCGGGTGGGGAACACCTTCGTGAACCCGAACTCGGGCAAGTGCCTCGACGTCTCCGGTCAGCGCACCGCCAACGGCACGCCGGTCCAGCTCTGGACCTGCCTGAACAACCCGGCCCAGCAGTGGGTCACCAACGCCAACGGCACGATCGTCAACCCCAACTCGGGCAAGTGCCTGGACGCGGTCGGCCAGGGAACCGCCAACCGCACCCGCATCCAGATCTGGGACTGCTTCGCGGGCGGCACCCAGCCCAACCAGGTGTGGTCCCTGCGCTGAACCCCTGATCACCGTCCGCCGGTCCGGTCCGGCCCTTCCGGCCCGGCGGACGGTCCTGTGCCCGCGTTGCTACGCCCGGTCCTCCTGGATCAGCTCGTACGGCAGCAGGTCCGGGCGCTTGGCCGGGAGTCCGTCGCCGGAGGAGCGGCCGGTGAGGCGGCGGGCTATCCACGGCAGCAGGTACTGCCGGGTGAAGCGGACGTCCGCGACCCGGCGGTCCCGCCAGCCGGGCGGCGGGGTGGCCGCCATGGGGGTGCGCCACTCGGCGTCCTCCGCGTCGTGGCCGAGGGTCTGCCAGACCGCCTCCGCCACCCTGCGGTGTCCCTCGTGGGTCAGGTGCAGCCGGTCCACGTCCCACAGGCGCGGGTCGCCCAGCGAGGGCGCGCCGTACAGGTCGACCACCACCGCGTCGTGCTTGGCGGCCAGCTCGTCGACGCAGGCGAACAGCTCCTCCATGCGCGGCCGGAACCGGTCCAGCACCGGGCCCTGGCGGCCGGGGCTGCGCATCAGCACCAGCCGCTCGCAGTTCGGCGCCAGCGTCTCCACGGCCTCGGTCAGCAGGTCCCGTACCCGGACCATGTCGCACTTGGGCCGCAGGGTGTCGTTGAGGCCGCCGACCAGCGTGATCACGTCGGGGCGCATCGCGGCCGCGAGCGGGACCTGCTCATCCACGATCTGCTGGATCAGCTTGCCGCGCACCGCCAGGTTGGCGTACCGGAAGCCGGGGGTCCGGGCGGCCATCCGGGCCGCGAGGAGGTCCGCCCAGCCCCGGTAGGAGCCGTCGGGCAGCAGGTCCGACATGCCTTCGGTGAAGGAGTCGCCGACGGCGACGAGGCTGGTGTACGCGGGAGGTGTGGGATTCGTCTGCATGGCGACAGAGATGGTAACCCGCGACGCCATACCCACCGGTCGGTCCCCCCACCCGCGCCCGCGGCACCGCTCAGGCGGGCTGGCCGAACAGCTCCCGCAGCACGTCCTCCATGGTCACCAGACCGGCCAGCTTCCCGTCCGCGCCGGTCACCGCCGCCACATGCGTACGGCTGCCGCGCATCGCGGTCAGCACGTCGTCCAGCGGGGAGGTCTCCCGCACCCGCGCGATCGGCCGCATGTCGCGCAGCCGGAACGGCACGTCGCGCGGCGAGGCGTCCAGCGCGTCCTTCACATGGAGATAGCCCACGATCCGGCGCCCCACGTCGACCACCGGGAACCGGGAGAACCCCGACTCGGCCGACAGCCGCTCCAGCTCCTCCGGGGTGACACCGACGCCCGCGTAGACCACCCGCTCCAGCGGTACCACCACGTCCCGGACCGGGCGGCTGCCCAGCTCCAGCGCGTCGTGCAGCCGCTCCTGCGCCCGGCCGTCGATCAGCCCCGCCTCGGTGGCGTCCTTCACGATCTCGGCCAGCTCGGTGTCGGTGAACGTCGCCGACACCTCGTCCTTGGCCTCCACCCGCAGCAGCTTCAGCAGCCCGTTGGCGAAGGCGTTGATCGTGAAGATCACCGGACGCAGGGCGCGGGCCAGCGCCACCAGCGGCGGGCCGAGCAGCAGCGCGCTGCGCACCGGTTCGGCCAGCGCGATGTTCTTCGGCACCATCTCGCCCAGCAGCATGTGCAGATAGGTGGCCAGGGTCAGCGCGATCACGAAGGACACCACGTGCCCGGCGCCCGAGGGCACCCCGGCCGCGTGGAACACCGGCTCCAGCAGATGCGCGATGGCGGGCTCCGCGACCACACCGAGCACCAGCGTGCACAGCGTGATGCCCAGCTGGGCGGCGGCCAGCAGCGCCGACACGTGCTCCAACCCCCACAGCACCCGCCGCGCCCGCTTGTCGCCCTCCTGGGCCAGCGGCTCGACCTGCGAGCGGCGCACCGAGATCAGCGCGAACTCGGCCCCCACGAAGAAGGCGTTGACGACGAGGGTCGCCAGGCCGATCAGCAGCTGTACGGCGGTCATCGCGCCCTCTCCGTCGACTCGTCGGCATGCCTGTGGTGCGACGGGTCCGCCACCGGCGCGTGCAGCAGCACCCGCGCGGCCCGGTGCCCGGAGGCGTCCACCACGTCCAGCCGCCAGCCGTCCGTCTCCACGCTGTCCCCGACCCGCGGAATGCGGCCCAGCTCGGTGGCGACCAGCCCGGCCAGCGTCTCGTACGGGCCCTCGGGCACCCTGAGGCCCACCCGTGCCAGCTGGTCGGTGCGGGCCGCGCCGTCCGCCGAGTACAGGGCGCGGCCCCGGTCGTCGGTGCCCGCGGGGGCCAGGTCGGGGGTCTCGTGCGGGTCGTGCTCGTCGCGGACCTCGCCGACGACCTCCTCGACGATGTCCTCCAGCGTCGCCACGCCCGCCGTGCCGCCGTACTCGTCTATGACGACGGCCATGGTGCGCTTGCCCGACAGCCGGTCCAGCAGCCGGTCCACGGTCAGGGACTCCGGGACCAGCAGGGGTTCGCGCATGATCTGGGTGACCGGGCGGAAGGGGCGGTCCTCGGCGGGCAGCGCCAGGACGTCCTTGATGTGGGCGACGCCGACGACCGAGTCCAGGTTGCCCTGGTAGACCGGGAAACGGGACAGGCCGGTCGCCCGCGTCGCGTTCGCCACGTCCTCGCAGGTGGCCTGCGTGTCGAGGGCGACGACCTGGACACGCGGGGTCATCACGTTCTCCGACGTCAGGTCGGCGAGGTTCAGCGTGCGTACGAACAGCTCGGCGGTGTCCGGCTCCAGCGCGCCCGCCTTCGCGGAGTGCCGGGCGAGCGCCACCAGTTCCTGCGGGCCGCGCGCGGACGCCAGCTCCTCGGCGGGCTCCAGGCCGAAGCGGCGCACCACGCGGTTGGCGGTGTTGTTGAGGTGCGTGATGAAGGGGCGGAAGGCCAGGCTGAACCAGCGCTGCGGGTTGCCCACCCGCTTGGCCACCGCCAGCGGCGAGGAGATCGCCCAGTTCTTCGGCACCAGTTCGCCGACCACCATCAGGAACACCGTCGACAGCGCGGTGCCCAGGACCAGCGCGGCCGAGCTCGCCGCGGTGTCGGACAGGCCCATGGCGCGGAACGGCCCCGAGAGCAGCGCGGCGATCGACGGCTCGGCGAGCATGCCGACGACCAGGTTGGTGACGGTGATGCCGAGCTGGGCGCCGGAGAGCTGGAAGGTGAGGCTCCGTACGGCCTTCAGCGCGCCGGAGGCACCGCGCTCGCCGCGCGCCGCGGCCCGCTCCAGTTCGCCGCGCTCGACGGTGGTCAGCGAGAACTCGGCCGCCACGAAGGCGCCGCAGGCGAGCGACAGCAGGATCGCCACCAGCAGGAGCAGCACTTCGGTCATCGGGTCACCTCCGTCCCAGGATCGGTCAGGACGGGGTGGACCGCGCGATGTCGGTGGCGCGGACTGGGAGGATCGCCCATGGGTGGACGCTCACAACCTTTCATCGAGTGCCGAGATGCTGCCTCAATGGTAAAGGATCGGCAAAGCGGCCTCGCCGGACCTCAGCCGGAGAGCGGCTTGACCCAGCGGCGCCACTTCTCCTCCGGCCCATACCCCGCCGCGCTCCAGGCATGATGCGCGGTCTCGTTGCGGACCAGCACCATCGCGTCCACCCGGCGCCCGCCGAGCGCGGCGAACCGGTCCTCGGCGGCCGCCAGCAGTGCCCGGGAGACGCCCCGGCGGCGGTGGCCGGGGTGCACCGCGAGCCGGTAGGCGGAGCACCGCCAGCCGTCGAATCCAGCGATGACCGTGCCCACCAGGGCGCCGTCCAGCTCCGCGAGGAGCAGGGCCTCCGGGTCCCGTTCGATCAGCCGGGCCACCCCGGCGTGGTCGTCGCTGATGCTCGTGCCCTCGGCGGCCTCGCCCCAGAACGCCAGCACGGTGGCGATGTCGGCGGGGGTGGCGTGACGGATCTGCGGATCGCTCATGGGCCGAGCCAAGCAGAGCGCCCGACCACCGGGCCAGGGAGTTTCGGCACCCGAGACCCGGCGGCCGTACCTCCCCGTCAGCGGGACTGGTCCCGCTCCCGGCGCACCTGGGCCCGGCGCCCCTTGACGTTGGCGCCGCGCATCGCGTTCACCACGTCGTCCGCCGCCTCCTCGGGCACCTCCACCAGTGAGAAACGGTCCGCGATCTCGATCGCCCCGATGTCCCGCCCGCTCAGCCGCGTCTCCCCGGCGATGGCGCCGACCAGATCCTGCGGTCGCACCCCCGAACTGCGCCCGGCCCCGACGAACAGCCGGGTCATCCCCGGCGAGGTCCGCTGGGGACGGCGCCCGCGCTGGCCCCGGTCACGGTCGCCCCGGCCCCGGTCGCCGCGATCCCGGTCGCGGTCCCTCGGCGCCAGCTCCGGGATCTCCTCCTCGTCGAACGCCGCGCCGCCCGACTCATGGGCCAGCTTCACCGCCGCCAGCGCCACGTCCATCACGTCGAACTCGTCCCCGAGGGTCTCCACCACCACCCGGAACCGCTCCAGGTCCTCGTCCTCCAGCAGGCTCTCGTGCAGCGCGGCCCGCGTCAGCTCCAGCCGCCTGGCCCGCAGGTCCGCCACCGACGGCACCTTCTCCAACGGGACCTTCCGGCCGGTCGCCCGCTCGATCGCCTTCAGCATCCGGGACTCTCGGGGCTCCGCCAGCGTGATCGCTACCCCCTCACGGCCCGCGCGCCCGACCCGCCCGATCCGGTGCACGTACGACTCCGGCGCCGAGGGCACGTCGTAATTGATCACATGCGTCAGATGCTCGACGTCGATACCGCGGGCCGCGACATCGGTGGCGACCAGCAGATCCGCCGTACCGCCGCGCAGCCTGCCCATCACCCGGTCCCGCTGCTCCTGGCTCAGCCCGCCGTGCAGCGCCTCGGCGCGGTAGCCGCGGCCGTTCAGGGTCTCGGAGAGCTGGTCGACCTGGTCACGGGTGCGGCAGAACACGATCGCCGCCTCCGGGGACTCCACGTCCAGCAGCCGCCCCAGCGCGGCCGGCTTCTGCGCCCGCCCCACGATGTACGCCGACTCCCGGATGCGCGGCGCCTCACCCGGCGCCGGGGCCTCCCGCTCGATCCGCACCCGGACCGGGTCGCTGAGGTGCTTGCGCGCCATGGAGTCGATCCGCGACGGCATCGTCGCCGAGAACAGCACCGTCTGCCGCTCCTCCGGCACGTTCTCCAGGATCGAGTCGATGTCCTCCGCGAACCCCATGTCCAGCATCTCGTCGGCCTCGTCCAGCACGACCGTGCGCAGGCCGCCCAGGGGCAGCGTGCCGCGCGCGATGTGGTCCAGGGCCCGGCCCGGCGTCGCCACCACCACGTCCACCCCGCGCTGCAGTTCGCGCAGCTGGCGGCCGATGGGCTGCCCACCGTAGACCGGCAGCACACGTACGCCGAGGTCGGTGCCGTAGCGGTGCACGGCCTCCGAGACCTGGATGGCCAGCTCACGCGTCGGCACCAGCACCAGGGCGCTGGGCCCCTTGCCCTTGCCGTCGCGGGCGATGCGCTGGATCACCGGCAGCGCGAACGCGGCGGTCTTGCCGGTGCCCGTGGCCGCCTGCCCCAGCAGGTCGTTGCCCTCCAGCAGGGGCGGGATGGCCTCCTGCTGGATCGGGGTGGGCTCCTCGTAGCCGAGCGCGCTCAGCGCCCGCTGGATCTCGGGGGCCAGGTCGAGATCGGCGAAGCCGACCTGCCCTTCGCTGGAGTTGGTCGTCATGGCGCATCCCTTTTCCGGCTGGGGGACGCGATACCCGGACCCGGGGTCCAAGGGGTGTGGTGGTCGGCCGGGCTCGGCCCGGACGACGCCCGGACCCGGTGTACGAGCCCGAAGTCCGCGCCGGGACGCGCCCCCTTGCAGATCACGCGGTACGGACCATCTATACCGTGCCGTGCCGGACGGAAACCCGCCACCCGACCAACCCGGGCCCGCTCACTCGTGGGCGATCGCGGCCAGCACGTTCATCCGCGAGGCCCGCAGCGCCGGGAGCAGCGCCGCCACCACACCCACCACCGCCGAGCCGATCACCACGGCGACGATGGTGCCCCAGGGCACCTGGAGCTCCTTCAGCCCGCGCAGCGCCAGCACCTGCTGACCGCACACACCCCACACCAGCCCCAACGCCAGCCCGAGTACCGCGCCGAACACCGCGATCACCACCGACTCCAGCCGGATCATCCGGCGCAACTGCCGCCTGCTCAGCCCGATCGCCCGCAGCAGCCCGATCTCCCGGGTGCGCTCCACCACCGACAGCGCCAGGGTGTTGACCACCCCGAGCACCGCGATGGCGATCGCCAGCCCGAGCAGCGCGTACACCAGGTACAGCAGCACCGAGATCTGGTCGTGCACCAGCTTCTTGTAGTCGGCCTGGTCGCGTACCTGGAGCTGCGGATACGGCGTGAGCGCAGACTCCAGGGAGGACCGCAGCCCCGCCGCGTCGGTGCCGGGGGCGGCGTTGACGAAGAGCACCGAGTCCTGGGCGCCGGGCACGTAACGGTCCACCGTCTTCAGGCCCAGGAAGATTCCGCCCTGCGTGCCGAACCCCTCCGGCGAGTCCAGGTTGGTGAGCGCGCCGACCGTGATCCGCGCCTCGCGTCCGCCGGGGAACTCCACCGGCAGCACGGTGCCGACCCGCGCGCCGTGGTCCTTCGCGAACCCGGCGTCCATAGCCAGCCGCCCGTCCGCCAGCGCGGCCCCGGTGCCGCCGCGCGCGTAGGTGAGGTGCACGACGTCGTCCAGGCCCGGCCCGTACGCCGAGGCCGCCGTCTGCACCCGCCGTCCGTCCGGCATCCGCACCGCGAGCGGTGTGATCCGCTGCGGTACGACGAGCCCGACGCCCTCGGTGCGGAGGACCGTGCGCCGCACGTCGTCGCTGAACGGTGTGAAGTTGGTGCTCTGCACGATGAAGTCGGCGCCGAGCGTACGGTCGATCTGCCGGTCGAACGACGCCGACATCGAGGCGCTCGCCACCGACATCCCGCCGACCAGCGCCAGCCCCACCATCAGCGCCGCCGCCGTGGCCCCCGTACGTCGCGGATTGCGCAGCGCGTTGCGCTGGCTCATCCGGCCCACCGAACCGAACAGCGTCGGGAACGCGCCGCCCAGCACCCGGATCACCGGCCGCACCAGCAGCGGCCCGGCGATCACCATGGCGATCAGCGTCAGGACCACGCCCAGCCCCAGCAGCGCGGCCGCGGGCGCGGCCTTCGTCGCCGCCACGCACCCGGCCAGCGCCGCCGCCCCGGCCACGCCCATGACGGCGCCCGCGACGGCCCGGCCGGTCAGCGGCTTGTCGATCCCGGCGATCTCCGCGTCCGACAGCGCCGCCATCGGCGACACCGTCGCCGCCCGCCGCGCGGGCAGATACGCGGCGACGAAGGTGACGCCCACCCCGACCACGTACGCCGCGACCGGCGTGCCCCAGCCGATCACCATCTCCGTGGCCTTGAGGTTCATCCCGAACAGGCTCATCAGCCGGATCAGCCCGTACGCCATCCCGATCCCGGCCGCCAGCCCCAGCGTGGAGCCCACCACCCCGAGCAGCAGCGCCTCCAGCAGCACCGAGCGCCGCACCTGGCGCCGGTCCGCGCCCAGCGCCCGCAGCAGGCCGAGTTCACGGGTGCGCTGGGCGATCAGCATGGAGAAGGTGTTGACGATCAGGAAGATGCCGACGAGCACCGCGATCCCGGCGAAGCCCAGCATCACGTACTTGATCACGTCGAGGAACCCGCCGAGGTTCGCGGCCGCCGACTTGGCCTGCTCGGCGGCGGTCTTCAGGTCGTAGCCGCCGCCGATCGCCGCGGCGACCCGGCCCTTCAGCACCGGGTCGGTGACGCCCGGCGCCGCCTCCACCGAGATGGCGGTGGCCTTGTCCGCCGAACCCAGCAACTGCTTCCCGGCCGTGGCCTGGTCGAGGAAGACCAGCGCCGCGCCGGGGTTGGTGGTGCGGAACGTGGCGATGCCCACGACCCGCACCCGGAACGTCCCCGGCTGCGCCTGCACGGTCAGCGTGTCGCCGATCCGTACGTGCTTCTTGTCCGCGGTGTCCGCGTCGAGCAGCGCCTCGCCCGCGCCGCGCGGCGCGTGACCCGAGGTCAGCTCCACCGGGCTGCGGTCGGTCAGGTACCAGGAGGTCGCGATCGTGGGGGCGCCCGTGGTCGGGCCGACGGACCGGTTGCGGCTGTCGATCACCGTGATGTTCTGCACCGACACGTCCGCGTGCGCCGACGCGACACCGGGGACCTTCGCCACCCGGCCCGCGAGGTCCGCGGGCACCGTCTGCACCCCGCCGCCCGGCACCGGGGACCGCAGGTCCTGCTTCGGGCCGACCGTCACGTCCGCCGCGGTGGAGGCGAACAGCCGGTCGAAGGTACGGGTCACCGTGTCGGAGAAGATCAGACTGCCCGAGACGAACGCCACGGACAGCACGACGGCCAGCGCGGAGAGCGCCAGCCGCCCCTTGTGCGCGAGAAAACTGCGCAAAGTCGCCTTGAGCACGGGGGTCAGTCCTCCCGCGCCACGGCGTCGTCGCCGAGCCTGCCCCGGACCACGTCGAACGCCTTCATCCGCTCCAGCACGGTGTCCGCCGTGGGCCGCTCCATCCGGTCCACGATCCGCCCGTCACCGAGGAAGAGCACCAGGTCGGAGTGGGCGGCCGCGCCGGGGTCGTGCGTGACCATGACGACGCTCTGCCCGAGGTCGTCCACCGCGCTGCGCAGGAAGCCCAGCACCTCCAGACCCGAGCGGGAGTCCAGGTTGCCGGTGGGCTCGTCCGCGAAGATCAGCTCCGGCTGCGAGGCGAGCGCCCGCGCGCACGCGACGCGCTGCTGCTGGCCCCCGGACAGCTGCGCCGGGCGGTGCCCGAGCCGGTCGCGCAGCCCCAGCCGGTCGATCACCTGGTCCACCCAGCCCGCCTCCGGCCTGCGGCCCGCGATGTCCATGGGCAGCGTGATGTTCTCCGCCGCCGTCAGTGTGGGGATCAGATTGAACGACTGGAAGACGAACCCGATCCGGTCCCGGCGCAGCCGGGTCAGCTCACCGTCCTTCAGCCCGGTGATCTCGGTGTCCCCGAGCCACACCTGACCGGCCGAGACCGTGTCCAGACCCGCCAGGCAGTGCATCAGCGTGGACTTCCCCGACCCGGACGGCCCCATCACGGCGGTGAACCGCCCGCGCGCGATGTCCACGTCCACCGAGTCCAGCGCGATCACGGCCGTCTCCCCGGTGCCGTACGCCTTGGTCAGCCCACGGGCCCGGGCCACCGTCCCGTCCCCCGGCACCGCGCCCGGCACGTCCTGAGCAGCAGATGTGAACACGATGCACTCCCCGTCGCCTCGACGTCCCGATCCCTCGGCCATGGCCGAGCCTAGTGTGACCCGAACCACACCTGAAACGATGTTCGGCAATCGGTGGAGCGGTGGATGCAAGCAGGGGGGAATCCGTACGTCCCTACTCCGCGCCCGTACGTCCCTACTCCGCGCCCTCCCGCTCCCGGAACCCGTCCGGGTCCCACGTCCCCCACAGCCGGGGCGACAGCCAGGACGGTGCCTGGGTGCGGAACTCCGTCGGAGGCAGGAGGCCCGTGCCCTGGGGGAGTGCGCCCAGCAGGGGGGCTGCGGCCACCTCCGGGAGGTCGGTGACGTTGCAGCGGGTGGCGAGGTCGGGGGAGGCCGGCCAGGAGCCGATCACCACGCCGGTCAACTCCAGCTCGCGGGAGCGTAGTTCGCGGGCCGTGAGGTCCGTGGAGTTGAGGGTGCCCAGGCCCGCCGGGGCGACCAGCAGGACCGGGGCGCCCAGGAAGGACGCCGCGTCGGCCAGGGTGCCGCCCTCCGGGTCGAAGCGGACCAGGAGGCCGCCCGCGCCCTCGACCAGGACCAGGTCGTGGTCGGTGGCCAGTTTGGCCGCCGCCTCGGCCACGTCCTGCGGCCGCACCGGGGGCAGACCGGCCCGGCGGGCGGCCGTGGCGGGGGCCAACGGGTCGGGGTAGCGGGCCAGTTCGCGGGCCGTGACCGGGCCCGCCAGGCGGGCCACCTCGTCGGCGTCGCCGCGTTCGTCCGGGCGTACGCCTGTCTGTGCGGGCTTCAGGACGGCCACCGAGCGGCCCGACGCGAGGGCGGCGGCCGCCACGGCGGCCGTCACCATCGTCTTGCCGATCTCCGTGCCCGTGCCCGTGATCACCAGTACCGGCATGTCATCCCTCCCGCGCCGCGGCGCACACCGCGCGCGCGATCCGTGCCACGTCCGCGTCGTCCGTGACGTACGGCGGCATCGTGTAGACCAGGTCGCGGAAGGGGCGCAGCCACACGCCCTCCCGCACGGCGGCCCGCGTCGCGGCCGCCATGTCCACCTCGTGGTCGAGCTGGACCACGCCGATGGCGCCCAGCACGCGTACGTCCCGGACACCGGGCAGCTCCGCGGCCTCGGCGAGACCCTCCCGCAGACCGGTCTCGATCCGCTTCACCTCGCCCCGCCAGTCCTGCCCGAGCAGCAGCTCGACCGAGGCGCAGGCCACGCTCGCGGCCAGCGGGTTGCCCATGAAGGTCGGCCCGTGCGCGAGCACCGGCACCTCGCCGCGCGAGATGCCGTCGGCCACCCGCGCGGTGCACAGGGTCGCCGCCAGCGTGAGATAACCGCCGGTCAGCGCCTTGCCCACGCACATCACATCGGGCGAGATCGCGGCATGTTCCGCCGCGAACAGCGCGCCCGTACGCCCGAAGCCGGTGGCGATCTCGTCGAACACCAGCAGCACGTCGTGCGCGTCGCACGCCTCGCGCAGCACCCGCAGATACGCGGGGGAGTGGAACCGCATCCCGCCCGCGCCCTGCACCACCGGCTCCACGATCACGGCGGCCAGTTCGTCCGCGTGCCGCTCGATCATGGACCGCAGATGCTCCGCGTACGCCTCCTCGTAGGCGGCGGGCGGCGCGTCCGCGAAGACCTGGCGGGGCAGCGCGCCGGACCACAGCCCGTGCATGCCGCCCTCCGGGTCGCAGACCGACATCGGGTGCCAGGTGTCGCCGTGGTAGCCGCCGCGCCAGGTCAGCAGGCGCCGCTTGCCGGGACGGCCGAGCGAACGCCAGTACTGCAGGCACATCTTGACGGCCACCTCGACGGACACCGAGCCGGAGTCCGCGAGGAAGACATGCTCAAGACCCTCGGGCGACATGTCGACAAGGAGCTTCGCCAGCCGTACGGCGGGCTCATGGGTAAGCCCGCCGAACATCACATGGCTCATCCGCCCCAACTGCGCGCGCGCCGCCTCGTCCAGCACCGGGTGGCGGTAGCCGTGGATCGCCGACCACCAGGACGACATCCCGTCGACCAGCTCCGCGCCGTCCGCCAGCCGCAGCCGGACCCCGCTCGCCGACTCCACGACGAGCGGTTCGCTGCGGCCCGGCATCGGACCGTACGGATGCCACACATGCCGCCGGTCCAGCTTCAGCAGCTCGGCCGTATCCAGGTCAGGCATTGGGCGCGAGGTCCGTCCCGGCACCCCGGCGGCGCACGGCGACCAGATCGGTGCGCGGCTCGGCGGGCGCGGAAGCCTCGGGTGTACCGCAGACGCCGCCCCCCGCGTGCGAACCGCACCCGGCCGACTCCGCGTCCGTACCGCACCCGCCCGCCGCCGCGTGCGAGCCGCAGCCGCCACCGGCCGCCGCCCGGTGTTCCGGCAGGGTCACCTCGTCCGCGCCCTCCACCTCGAACCCGGCGTCCGCGATCATCTCCAGGTCGGCCTTGCCCGCCTGGCCCTCGCTGGTCAGGTAGTCCCCGAGGAAGATCGAGTTGGCCAGGTGCAGCGCGAGCGGCTGGAGCGAGCGCAGGTGCACCTCACGGCCGCCCGCGATCCGCACCTCCACGTCCGGGCAGACGAAGCGGACCATGGCGAGGATGCGCATACAGCGCTGCGGGGTGAGGTTCCACTCCTTGGCCAGCGGGGTGCCCTCGAACGGGATCAGGAAGTTCACCGGCACGGAGTCCGGGTCCAGCTCGCGCAGCGCGAACACCACGTCCACCAGGTCCTCGTCGCGCTCACCCATGCCCGCGATCAGCCCCGAGCAGGCGGAAAGACCGGCCGCGTGCGCCTTGTGCACCGTGTCCACCCGGTCGGCGTAGGTATGGGTGGTGGTGATCTCGCCGTAGGTCGCCTCGGAGGTGTTGAGGTTGTGGTTGTAGGCGTCGGCGCCCGCCGCGCGCAGCCGCTCCGCCTGGCCGTCGGAGAGCAGGCCGAGGCAGGCGCACACCTCCACGCCCTCGTTCTGGTCCTTGATGGCCTTGATGGTGTCGGAGACCCGGTCCACGTCCCGGTCCGTCGGTCCGCGCCCGGACGCCACCAGGCACACCCGCTTGGCGCCCCCGGCGAGCCCGGCGGCCGCCGCCTCGGACGCCTGGTCGGGCTTCAGCCAGGTGTACTTGAGGATGCCCGCGGTGGAGCCCAGCCGCTGCGAGCAGTAGGAGCAGTCCTCCGGGCACAGGCCCGACTTGAGGTTGACCAGATAGTTGAGTTTCACCCTGCGGCCGAACCAGTGCCGCCGCACCTTGCCGGCCGCGGCCACCACATCGAGCAGGTCGTCGTCGGAGGTGGCGAGCACGGCGAGTGCTTCCTCGCGCGTCGGCGTCTCGCGCCGCAGTCCCTTGTCCACCAGCGTGTTCAGCAGGTCCATGAGGCTTGATCCTGTCCTACCCGACCGCCCGGGGCCAAGGAGACTTCGCACAACGACCGGGGTTCACCGTGTGGGTATTGCCACATCATGGGCGGCTCTCCGCGCCGCTAGTGTCTGTCTGTTGTCTACAAAACCCGTGTGTCTATACAACCCGTGTGAGCGAAAGCCCGGAGGAGCCATGGCGTTCGGCTGGATCGACGAGCAGGCCGAGGCGCGCCGCCGCGCCGGACTCCTGCGGACCCTGCGCCCCCGTCCCGCCGACTCGCCCCTGCTGGATCTGGCGAGCAACGACTATCTGGGCCTGGCCCGCCACCCGGAGGTCGTCGAGGGCGCGGCGGACGCGGCCCGGACCTGGGGCGGCGGCGCCACCGGCTCGCGCCTCGTCACCGGCACCACCGAGCTGCACGCCCGGCTGGAGGCCGAACTCGCCGCGTTCTGCGGCTTCGAGGCGGCCCTCGTCCTGTCCTCCGGGTACGCCGCCAACCTGGCCGCCGTCACCGCGCTCGGTCCGCACGGCTCGCTGATCGTCTCCGACGCGGGCAACCACGCCTCCCTGATCGACGGCTGCCGCCTGGCGCGCGGCACCACCCAGGTCGTCGGGCACGCCGACCCGGAGGCCGTGGCCAAGGCGCTGGCGACCCACCGGGGCGAGGCGATCGCCGTCTCCGACACGGTGTTCTCCGTCGACGGCGACGCCGCCCCGCTGCGCCGACTGGCCGACGTCTGCCGGGAGCACGGGGCCGGGCTGGTCGTGGACGACGCCCACGGGCTCGGCGTGCTGGGGGAGGGCGGCCGGGGCGCGGCGCACGCGGCCGGGCTCGCGGGCGCGGCCGACGTGGTGGTCACCGCGACGCTGTCCAAGTCGCTGGGCAGCCAGGGCGGGGTGGTGCTGGGCCCGGCGCGGGTGATCGGCCATCTGGTCAACACCGCGCGGACGTTCATCTTCGACACCGGACTCGCCCCGGCCGCCGCGGGGGCGGCGCTCGCCGCGCTGCGGCTGCTCCGGCGCGAACCGGAGCGCCCGGCGCGCGTCCGGGAGGTCGCCGCCGAACTGCACGCCCGGCTGACCGCCGAGGGTCTGTCGGCGGTCCGCCCGGACGCGGCCGTGGTCTCCGTACGGGCGCCGTCCGCCGACGCCGCGGTGCGCTGGGCCGCCGACTGCCGTGCCGAGGGTCTGTCGGTGGGATGTTTCCGCCCGCCGTCGGTCCCGGACGGCGTCTCCCGGCTGCGGCTGACCGCCCGCGCGGACCTGTCCGGGGCGGAGATCGAACGGGCCGTTCGGGTCATCACCGCCGTTCGGCCCAGCTGAGGTCGGGAAAAACCCCGTCAAATACGGGCGCACGTCGCAGAGTTCACCCCGTTGAGCGACAGATGTCCGCGTATCTGGGGGGTTGGTTCCCCGGACCGGCCCCGTGATGGCAGGGTGACCTGCACGCACCAGAGCGGGACCGTGTCCGAAGCCTCCGCCCCGCGTCGCCGCGCGGCGTGTGGGAGGTCGGCGGGCCGCCCGTGGGAAAGGGACGACTTCGCCATGGCAGACCATCTGGAAGCATCCGTCACTCTGCCGAGCGATCCCGCCTCGGTCTCCACGGCCCGGTCCTATGTCGTGGGCACCCTGATGGGCTGGGGGCTGCCCTCGGACGACGAGGTGGCCGACACGGTGCGCCTCATCGTCTCCGAACTCGCCACCAACGCCGTCCAGCACACCCTGGGCCAGTCGCCCACCTTCACCGTGGACATCGTGCTGGCCAGGGACGAGCTGCTGCTCATCGGGGTGACGGACAGCCACCCGCGGCTGCCCAAGAGGCTCCCGGCGGCGGTCGCCCAGGACAACGGGCGCGGCATGGCCATCATCCGGTGTCTCACCGTCGAGTGCGGCGGCAAGCTCCGGGTCCGGCCGACCCGCGAGGGCGGCAAGACCGTCTTCGTCGAGCTGCCCTGGAGCGTCCCGGACCGGCCGCTGACCGTCACGGCCCGCCCGGAGCCCTCACCGGCCCGCTGAGAGCCCCGGCGGGGCCAGGAACCGGCTCCGGGGCGCGTGTACGCCCGCGGAAGCCGTCCCCAGCCGTGTTCCGGCGCCGCTAGTTGACCCGGCCGTACCAGACGCTCTTGGTCCAGATCTTCTGGAGCCGCACCACGTCCCCGGACTTCGGCGCGTGCCAGATCTTGCCCTTACCGGCGTAGATGCCGACGTGGTAGACGCTGGAGCCCGAGTGGAAGAACACCAGGTCACCGGCCTTGCGGTGGCCCGAGGAGATGTGGTGCGTCTTGTTGTACTGCTGGGCGGCCGTCCGCGGCAGCTTCTTGCCCGCCTTCTTGAACGAGTACAGCGTCAGGCCCGAGCAGTCGAAGCGGCCCGGCCCGGTGGCTCCGTAGCGGTAGGGGGCGCCCTTCTTGGACGCGGCGACCTTCAGTGCCTTCGACGCGGTGGTCGCGGCGGAGGCGTCGGTGGCCAGTCCCGGCACCATGATCGAGCCGCCCACGGCGGCCAGGGTGAGGGCCGAGGCCGTACCGGCCCGGGCCATCAGCGACGGGACACGATTGAGCGCAGTCATGCGCAACCCTTCGTCAGCCGCCTGTGAAGGATGACCTGTCGGATTCGGGCTGGCGAAGTTGCCCGGCCGTGTCACCACGGCTTCACCCCAAGGGCTGCTCGGCACGATCGTCCGCGTCTCGCGGACATCCGTCCCGGCGACCCGTCTTGCTCGGGTCCTCCACTCCTGCCGATGCACTTCTGTCGACCGGTCATCCGGGTGGCGGCAGGACTCGGCGTCCGCCCGGATGCGCCCCGCCGTTGTGGCGGGGTCTTGTCGTCAGACAGGGATCTTGGCCCACTCCTGTCCGAAAATCCCAATGGAACCGGGGGTTTGTGGTGTTACTCACCACTCACCCGTTCGGGTGGACAGGGGTATGTCCGAGCCGCCGTCAATTCCCCTGCATGGCCCCGGACCTGGGATTCGATCGCCGCGCGTCGGCCCGCCGGGCGCGCCGCGCGCAACTCGGCGGGTCCGGAAACGGGCGCGGAGATACACCGGTCGGCGGTAGCACGTTCGGCCCGTTTCGGCGCGGCGGACGACACGCCGTGCCCCGTCCGGCCGACGGCGGTGTCCGGCTCAGCCGACGTCATCGGGCGGGAGCGCGACGCGCGCGGCCCGGCGCTCCCCGTCCAGCACCCGGAGCGCGTGTGCCAGCGTGCGCCCGTACAGCTCCGCCTCGCCCCGCCCGTGCATCAGCGCGAGCGCGTCACGGAGCGCGGCCGCCGTGCGCACCAGCGCCTGCGCCGCCCTGAGGGCCCGGTACGTGTCCCCGTGCCGGGCCGGGTTGATCCGGCCCAGCAGGTCGGCCGCCTCCAGATAACGGTCGATCAGCTCGCCCTCGGCGCGGGTCAGCGCGGGCAGCGGCGGCAGCTCCTCCGGCAGCACGGCCCGCTCACCGGGCGCCGGGCAGCTGCTTGCGGTCGCGTACGACGCCGTCGACCAGGCCGTGCTCCAGGGCGCCGGTGGCGTCCAGCACCCGCTCCCGCTCCAGATCCGCGGTGACGGTGGCGGCGTCCCGGCCGGTGTGCCGCACGAGCAGCTCCTCCATCAGCTCCCGCGCCCTGACCAGCTCCGCCGCCTTGATCTCCAGGTCGCTGGGCTGCCCCTGCACCGGCTCGGTCAGCTCCGGCTGACGCAGCACCACCCGCGAGCCGGGCAGCGCGAACCGCTTGCCGGGCGTACCGGCCGCGAGCAGCACGGTGGCCACCGAGGCGACCTGGCCCAGGCAGTACGTCCCCACGTCGCAGCCGACGTAGCGCATCGTGTCGTAGACCGCCGTCATGGCGTGGAAGTCGCCGCCGGGGCAGTTCAGGTACAGCGTGATGTCCCGGTCCGGGGCGGCGTGTTCGAGCTGCATGAGCTGGGCGATCACATCCGTGGCCGCCGTGTCGTCCAGCGGCGTGCCCAGGAACACGATCCGGTGTTCGAACAGCTTGGAGTACGGGTCGAGCGTGCGGCGGACGCCTCCGTCGCGCTCGGTGAACTCGGGCAGGACATGTCGGGCGTTCGATCGGGTCATGGCACACCCCTCCTGATCGACGGGACCACTGACGACCCCGCTTCTGTAAAAAATGTACAGGACGTACGTGACGTTAGAATGGGGTCATGGCCTACGAGATTCCGGTGACGCAAGCCAGGGCCGAGCTGGCCGACCTGATCAACCGCGTGGTGTACGGCGGTGAGCGGGTCGTGGTGACCCGGCACGGCAAACCGCTCGTCGCGCTGGTCTCGGCCGACGACCTGGCACGGCTGGAAGCGCTCGACGCGCGGGACGCCGAGCAGGACGAGCAGGTGATCAGCTCCGTCTCCGGCGTCCGCGAGATCGCCGCCTCCCCGCCGCACGAGCGCCAGCGGTTCGGCATCGCCGCCGAGCACCGGCGGCCCGGCACCACCTGAGGCCGAGGCACGCCGAACACCCCGCCGGTTAACGTCGCCGAAACGCCGGCGAACTAGCCTTCGCTCCCACGCCACCAGGGGTTTTCATCACGAGCCGACCCCAGTCGTGGCCGCGGCGACCGGGCCCCGCACGGTCCGGAGCGAGGACTGTGAGGTGGGACGTGCAACTGACCCCGCACGAGCAAGAGCGACTGCTGATCCATGTGGCGGCCGACGTGGCAGAGCGGCGCCGGGCCCGCGGCGTGAAGCTCAATCACCCGGAGGCGGTCGCGCTCATCACGTCGCACATCCTGGAGGGCGCCCGCGACGGCCGTACCGTCGCGGAGCTGATGTCCTCCGGCCGCAAGGTGCTGACCCGGGACGACGTGATGGACGGCATCCCCGAGATGATCCACGACGTCCAGGTGGAGGCCACCTTCCCGGACGGCACCAAGCTGGTCACCGTCCATGACCCGATCGTCTGAGGGGCCCGCGATGATTCCCGGAGAGGTGCTGTTCGCGGACGGCCCGGTCGTCTACAACGAGGGGCGCGAGTCCACCCGGCTCACCGTCCTCAACGCCGCCGACCGGCCCGTCCAGGTCGGCTCCCACTACCACTTCGCCGAGGCCAACCCCGGCCTGGACTTCGACCGTTCCGCCGCGCACGGCAAGCGGCTGAACATCGCCGCCGGTACGGCCGTCCGCTTCGAGCCCGGCATCCCCGTCGAGGTCGAACTCGTCCCCCTGGGCGGCGCCCGGATCGTGCCCGGACTGCGCGGCGAGACCGGAGGTGCCCTCGATGCCTGAGATCTCCCGCGCCGCCTACGCCGACCTGTTCGGCCCCACCACCGGCGACCGCATCCGGCTCGCCGACACCGACCTCCTGATCGAGATCGAGGAGGACCGCTCCGGCGGCCCCGGCACCTCCGGCGACGAGGCGGTGTTCGGCGGCGGCAAGGTCATCCGCGAGTCCATGGGCCAGTCCCGCGCCACCCGCGCCGAGGGCACCCCGGACACCGTGATCACCGGTGTCGTCGTCGTGGACCACTGGGGCGTGATCAAGGCCGACGTCGGCATCCGCGACGGCCGGATCACCGGCATCGGCAAGGCCGGGAACCCCGACACCATGGACGGCGTCCACCCCGACCTCGTCATCGGCCCCGAGACCGAGATCATCGCGGGCAACGGGCGCATCCTCACCGCGGGCGCCATCGACGCCCATGTGCACTTCATCTGCCCGCAGATCGCCGACGAGGCGCTCTCCTCCGGCGTCACCACCCTGGTCGGCGGCGGCACCGGCCCGGCCGAGGGCTCCAAGGCCACCACCGTCACCCCGGGCCCCTGGCACCTCGCCCGGATGCTGGAGGCGATGGAGGCGTACCCGGTCAACGTCGGCTTCCTCGGCAAGGGCAACACCGTCTCGCAGGAGGCGATGCTGTCCCAGATCAGGGGCGGCGCCGTCGGACTGAAGCTGCACGAGGACTGGGGCTCCACCCCGGCCGTCATCGACGCGGCCCTCACCGTGGCCGACCGCACCGGCATCCAGGTCGCCATCCACACCGACACCCTCAACGAGGCCGGTTTCGTCGGCGACACCCTCGCCGCCATCGCCGGGCGGGGCATCCACTCGTACCACACCGAGGGCGCCGGGGGCGGGCACGCGCCGGACATCATGACCGTGGTCTCGCAGCCCAACGTGCTGCCCAGCTCGACCAATCCGACCCGGCCGTTCACCGTCAACACCGCCGAGGAACACCTCGACATGCTGATGGTCTGCCACCACCTCAACCCGGCCGTCCCCGAGGACCTCGCCTTCGCCGAGTCCCGCATCCGGCCGTCCACCATCGGCGCGGAGGACATCCTCCACGACCTCGGCGCCATCTCGATCATCTCCTCCGACTCCCAGGCCATGGGCCGCGTCGGCGAGGTCATCCTGCGCACCTGGCAGACCGCCCACGTCATGAAGGGCCGCCGGGGCGCGCTCCCCGGAGACGGCCGCGCCGACAACCACCGCGTGCGGCGCTATGTCGCCAAGTACACGATCAACCCGGCCCTCGCGCAGGGCCTCGCCACGGAGATCGGCTCGGTGGAGACCGGCAAGCTGGCCGACCTGGTGCTGTGGGAGCCCGCGTTCTTCGGGGTGAAGCCGCTGCTCGTGCTCAAGGGCGGCCAGATCGCCTACGCGCAGATGGGCGACGCCAACGCCTCCATCCCGACCCCGCAACCGATCCTGCCCCGCCCGATGTTCGGCGCGATCGGCCGGGCCCCGGCCGCCAACTCCTTCAACTTCGTGTCTGAGCTGGCGATCGAGGACGGCCTGCCCGAACGGCTGGGACTGGGCAAGGAGTTCGTGGCGATCCAGTCCACCCGCGCCGTCACCAAGGCCGACCTGCGCGAGAACGACGCCATGCCGGACGTACGGATCGACCCGGACAGCTTCGCCGTGCACATCGACGGCGAGCTGGTCGAGGCGGTACCGGCGGCCGAACTGCCCATGGCCCAGCGCTACTTCCTCTTCTGAGGCCGCTGATGTCAAGAGCAGCGCTGCTCGTCCTGGCCGACGGCCGCTTCCCCGCCGGAGGGCACGCCCACTCCGGCGGGGCGGAGGCCGCCGTCAAGGCGGGCCGCATCACCGACGCCGCGACCCTGGAGGACTTCTGCCGGGGACGCCTGCACACCACCGGGCTGGTCGCCGCCTCCTTCGCGGCAGCCGCCGTACTCGGCATCCCCGCACGGGAGTTGGACGCGGCCGCCGACGCCCGCACCCCGTCCCCCGCGCTGCGCACCGCCGCGCGACGGCTGGGCCGTCAGCTGGTACGGGCGGCCCGCGCCACCTGGCCCTCACCTGAACTGGACGCGCTGACACGGGAGTTCCCCAAGGGCGCCCATCAGCCGGTCGTCCTCGGCCTCACCGCCCGCGCGGCCGGTCTGGAGCCGCTGGACGCCGCCCACTGCGCGCTGTACGAGAGCGTGAGCGGCCCCGCGACCGCCACCGTACGGCTGCTCAGCCTCGACCCGTTCGACGCCACCGGCGTGCTCGCCCGGCTGGCACCCGAGCTGGACCGGGTGGCCGACCGTGCCGTGGAGGCCGCCCGGCGTGCGCTGACCGAGGGCACCGACGCCCTGCCCGCCGCGTCCGCGCCCCTGCTGGAGATCGGCGCACAGGCGCACGCCGCGTGGCCGGTCCGCCTCTTCGCCTCATAGGACCCGCACTCGCCTCATGGGACCCGCACTCGCCCCGTAGGGCCCGCACCGAACCGCACCTGGAGCCGCACATGCATCTCGACCACACCCACACCGGCCCCGCCGCCGTCAGCGCCGACGCGCACCGCCCCGACGGCGCCCGGCGCGCGCTGCGCATCGGCCTCGGCGGACCGGTCGGCTCCGGCAAGACCGCGACCGTCGCCGCGCTGTGCCGGGCGCTGCGCGACGAACTCTCCCTCGCCGTCGTCACCAACGACATCTACACCCGCGAGGACGCCGAATTCCTGCTGCGCGAAGCCGTGTTGCCGCCCGAGCGGATCACGGCCGTGGAGACCGGCGCCTGTCCGCACACCGCGATCCGCGACGACATCTCCGCCAACCTCGAGGCCGTGGAGGACCTGGAGGACGCCGTCGGCCCGCTCGACCTGATCCTCGTCGAGTCCGGAGGCGACAACCTCACGGCCACCTTCTCCAAGGGGCTGGTGGACGCCCAGATCTTCGTCATCGACGTCGCCGGAGGGGACGACATCCCGCGCAAGGGCGGCCCCGGTGTCACCACCGCCGACCTCCTCGTGGTCAACAAGACGGACCTCGCCCCGTACGTCGGCTCCGACCTCGCCCGCATGGCCGCCGACGCCAAGGCGCAGCGTGCCGAACTCCCGGTGATCTTCCAGACGTTGCGCGTCGAGGGCGGCGTCGGCGAGGTCGCCGGATGGGTGCGCGGGAAGCTCGCGGCGTGGACCGCGTGACCGGAGTCCGCGCCCGCGCCCGGATCGAGGCCCGCGCCGACGGCCGGGGCGGCACCGCGCTCCCGGTGCTGGAGGGCGACGGCCCCTTGGCCCCGCGCCGCACCCGCGCCCACGGCGCCGAGGCCCGTGTCCTGCTGGTCGGCGCGATGAGCGGACCGCTCGGCGGCGACCGCTTCTCGATCGACGCCCAGGTGGGGGAGGGCGCCCGGCTGCACCTGGGCTCGGCCGCCGCCACCCTCGCACTGCCCGGCCAGGCCAAGGGCGAGGCCCGCTACGACGTACGGCTCGACGTGGCCGCCGGAGGCGAGCTGCACTGGCTGCCCGAGCAGTTGATCTCGGCCCGGGGCAGCGACCTGCACGTCACCACGCGCGCCGAACTCGCGCCCGGCGCCACGCTGTTGCTGCGCGAGGAGCAGGTCCTCGGGCGGGCCGGGGAGGAGCCGGGACGGCTGACCAGCAGGCTCACCGTCCGCCTCGGAGGCACCACGCTGCTCGACCAGGAGCTGAGCTGCGGCCCCGGAGCACCGGGCGGCTGGGACGGACCCGCCGTGCTCGGCGGGCACCGGTCGGTCGGACAACTGGTTCTCGTGTCCCCGGAGTTGCGAGAAATCCCGGCGGAGCCCCGGATGCTGGGGGAGGGCACCGCCCTGATGCCGCTCGCCGGACCGGGGGTCCTCGTCAGCGCCGTGGCGCCCGACGCGCTCGCCCTGCGGCGCCGTCTGAACGAGGCGATGGCGCTACTGACCGCCGATCGGAACTGACCATCCGTTTATCGGATTGGTAAAGAAGGTCCGTCACCCCTGTTCTCAGACGGCTCACAGCCGAGAGGATTCCCCGCCTGACCACTCGCAGTGAAGTCACGGGGAGGGGACCCCTTGAGGGAGAACAAACCGAAGAGCCGTCTGCTGGCGCTCAGTTCGGCCGGAGCGCTCGTCACCGCCACGCTGATAGCCGGCGCGGTGACGGCACCCGCGGCCAGCGCCGACAGCCGCCACGGCCAGGACCGCGAGGCCCGCGGAGCCGCCACGGCCGCCGCCCGCGCCGCCAAGGCCGGGATCGACTGGCAGGACTGCCCGGCCGACTGGGGGCTGGAGAAGCCCATCCAGTGCGGCTGGGTCTCCGTGCCGCTGGACTACGCCAAGCCGAACGGCAAGCAGATCAAGCTCGCCGTCGACCGCATGGGCAACACCGGCACCAAGGAGGAGCGCCAGGGCGCCCTCATCTACAACCCCGGCGGCCCCGGTGGCTCCGGCCTGCGCTTCCCGCGCCGGGTCACCACCAAGAGCGCGCTGTGGACCAACACCGCCAAGGCGTACGACTTCGTGGGCTTCGACCCGCGCGGCGTCGGCCACTCGGCGCCCATCTCCTGCGTCGACCCGCAGGAGTTCGTCAAGGCGCCCAAGGCCGACCCGGTGCCCGCGAACGAGGCCGACAAGCGCGCCCAGCGCAAGCTGGCCCGCGAGTACGCCGAGGGCTGCGCCGAGCGCAGCGGCGCGATGCTGCCGCACATGACCACGCCGAACACCGCCCGCGACCTGGACGTCATCCGGGCCGCACTCGGCGAGAAGAAGCTCAACTACCTGGGCGTCTCCTACGGCACCTACCTGGGCGCCGTCTACGGCACGCTCTTCCCGGGCCACATCCGCCGGATGATCGTGGACAGCGTCGTCGACCCCGCGCGCGAGAACATCTGGTACGAGGCCAACCTGAACCAGGACATCGCCTTCGAGGGCCGCTGGAAGGACTGGCAGGACTGGGTCGCCGCAAACGACGCCGCCTTCCACCTCGGCACCACCCGTGCCGCCGTGCAGGGACAGTGGCTCAAGCTGCGCGCCGCCGCCGCGAAGAGCCCGCTCGGCGGAGTCGTCGGCCCGGCCGAGCTGATCTCCTTCTTCCAGAGCGCCCCGTACTACGACTCCTCGTGGGTGCCGGTCGCCACGGCGTTCAGCAAGTACGTCGCCGGTGACACCCAGGCGCTCGTGGACGCCGCCGCGCCCGACCTGTCGGACACCGCGGGCAACATCTCCGCGGAGAACGGCAACGCGGTCTACACCGCCGTCGAGTGCGCCGACGCCAAGTGGCCCACCAGCTGGCAGAAGTGGGACCGGGACAACACCCGGCTCCACAAGGACTACCCGTTCATGACCTGGGCCAACGCCTGGATGAACCTGCCCTGTGCCACCTGGGGCGCCAAGCAGCACACCCCGGTCGAGGTCGGCACCCACAAGGGTCTGCCGCCCGTGCTGATCGTGCAGTCCACCAACGACGCGGCCACCCCGTACGCCGGTGCCGTCTCGCTGCACCAGCGTTTCAAGGGCTCCCGCCTGATCACCGAGAAGGGCGCGGGCTCCCACGGGGTGACCGGACTGGTCAACCCGTGCATCAACCAGCGCGTCGACGCCTACCTGCTGAGCGGCAAGCTCGACAGCTCCGACGTCACCTGCGCACCGCACGCCACGCCCCAGCCGTAACGGCCCGGAGCGAGCCAGAGCGACCCTGAGCAAGGAGGGGGCGGCCGGACACCCGGCCGCCCCCTCCGGCGTTTCCGGACGGCTCAGCGCCGCCGGACGAACCTGCGGGTCCGCGCCGCCTCCGCCTCCGCCTTCACCTCGGCGGCGTACCGGTCCACGTACTCCTGGCCCGACAGCTCCAGCACCGCGTACATGATCTCGTCCGTGATGGCCCGCAGGACCGCCTTCTCGTCCTCCATCCCCGCGTAGCGGGAGAACTCCAGCGGCTCGCCGAAGCGGATGGTGATCGGGCGCAGCTTCGGGATCTTGCGGCCGGGCGGCTGGGCCTCGAAGGTGCCGATCATGGCGCACGGCACGACGGGCGCCCCGGCCTTCAGCGCCATCACGGCGACCCCGACCTTCCCCTTGTACAGGCGCCCGTCGTGCGACCGGGTCCCCTCGGGGTAGATCCCGAGCAGCTCGTCCCGGCCCAGCACCTTCAGCCCCTCGCGGACGGCCGCCTGCCCGGCCTCCTTGCCGGAGCGGTCCACCGGGATCTGGCCCGCGCTGCGGAAGAAGAACGCCGTCAGGCGGCCCTTGAGCCCCGGCCCGGTGAAGTACTCCGCCTTGGCGAGGAAGGTGATCCGGCGCTTCAGGATGGCGGGCATCAGGAAGTGGTCGGAGAACGACAGATGGTTCCCGGCGATGATCGCCGCGCCGGACTCCGGCACATGGTCGAGCCCCTCGATCCGGGGCCGGAAGGCCAGCCTCAGCACCGGGCCCAGCAGCACGTATTTCAGCAAGTGGTAGAACACGGCTCCCCCTCGCTCGCAGCGGCATGTGCAGTCACCTGTTACCGCCCGCGGCCGGGCTCATGCTCATCGCGCGGCGAATTCGCGGAAGCGGCTCCTCCTCGAACAGACGCCCTTGTGCATCCGCCTTCGATAAATCAGGGTAAATATGGACAGATCAGTCCGAGAACGGCTGAACCCGCATAGAGGAGGGCCCGTCCATGTTGACGGTCGACCTGGCCAGGTACCCCCTGCTCCTGGCCGCAGCGGAGCCGGACCAGCTGCTGCCGGCCAGGGAACAGATGGCCTTCACCCTGGGCTTCCACATCATCCTGGTGCCCTTCGGCGTGGCGCTGACTTCCCTGATGCTCATCGCCAACTACCGGGGGCTGCGCAAGGGCGACGAGGCCGCGCTGCTGCTCGCCCGGCGCTGGTCCAAGGTGGCCGCCGTGCTCTTCGCGGTCGGCGCCATCACCGGAACCGTCCTCTCCTTCGAGCTGGGCCTGCTGTGGCCCGGGCTGATGGGGAAATACGGCGCCGCCTTCGGGTTCCCCTTCGCCATCGAGGGGCTGTTCTTCTTCCTCGAAGCGATCTTCGTGGCCATCTACATCTACGGCTGGGACCGGATGCCCCCCTGGGCGCACTTCTGGTCCGGCGTGCCGGTGGCGCTGGCCAGCATCGGGGGAGCGGGCGCCGTCATCGCCGCCAACAGCTGGATGAACCAGCCCGGCGGCATCACGTTGCGCAACGGCCAGCTGGTCGACGTCCGGCCCGCCGAGGTCTTCTTCAACAACGCCTTCTGGCTCCAGTTCTGGCACATGCTGCTGGCCGCCTACATCGTCGCCGGGTTCTGTGTGGCGAGCGTCTACGCGGTGGGCATGATCAGAGGGCGGCGCGGCCACTACCAGAAGCTCGGCTTCCTGATCAGCTTCATCACCGCCGCCGTCGCCCTGCCGGTGCAGATCTTCGTCGGGGACACCATCGCCCGGCAGGTCTTCGACAGCGAGCCCGCCAAGTTCGCCGCCATCGAGCTGCTGCCCAACACCGGCACCCACGTCCCCGAGACCCTCGGCGGTGTCCTCATCGACGGCGAGGTCCGCTACGGCATCTCGGTGCCCTGGGTGGCCTCCATCCTGGCCGGGTTCAAACCCTCGACCCGCATCCAGGGACTCAACGCCATCCCGGCCGACATCAGACCCACCACCGCGCAGGTCAACATCGTGCACTGGGCGTTCGACATCATGGTCGGCACCTCCATGCTGATGCTCGCCGTGGCCGCCTGGTTCGTCTGGGTCTGGTGGAAGCGCCGGAACACCCTGCAGACCAACCGCTGGTTCCTGGGCGCCGCCTCCGTGTGCGGCCTCGTCTCCATCGCCAGTCTGGAAGCGGGCTGGGTCACCACCGAGGTCGGCCGCCAGCCGTGGATCGTCGTCGGGTTGCTGCGCACCAGAGACGCGGTGACCACCCAGGGCAACCTCTGGCCCACCTTCGCGGGGGTGCTGGTGCTCTACCTGGCGGTCGGCGCCGGTGCCATCTGGGTGTTGCTGTCGATGAAGCGACGCTGGCAGAAGCAGGGTGACGAGAACGTCCTGGTGCCCTACGGCCCCGACGCCACGCCCGGCTCCCGGGTCGAGCGCTCCGAGCGGTCCGAGAGGAAGGTGTCGTAGATGGCCGAGCTGGTCGCGGTATTCCTCTTCATCGGGGTCGTCGCCTACGCGGTGCTCGGCGGAGCCGACTTCGGTGCGGGCTTCTGGGACATGATCGCCGGAGGAGCCAAGCGCGGCCGCGAGCCACGCCATCTGATCGACGTCTCGCTCGCCCCGGTCTGGGAGGCCAACCACACCTGGCTGATCTACTGCCTCGTGGTCCTGTGGAGCGGCTTCCCCACCGCCTTCGCCGCCATCACCACCACGCTCTACATCCCGATGGTCCTCGCCCTGCTCGGCATCGTGCTGCGCGGCGCCGGATTCGCCTTCCGCAAGGCGACCGTCCGCACCGAGGAGCAGCGCCTGTACGGCGCCGCCTTCGCGCTCTCCTCCGTCCTGACGCCGTACTGCTTCGGCGCCATCGCGGGCGGTCTCGCCTCCGGCCGGGTGCCCACGGCGGGCAACGGCGACGCGGTGTCCAGCTGGGTCAACCCCACCAGCATCCTCGGCGGCATCCTCGCCGTGCTGGCCTGCTCCTACCTCGCCGCCACCTATCTGACCGTGGAGGCCCTGCACCGCGACGACCAGAAGCTGTACCGGTACTACCGCGACCGGGCGATCGCCGCCGGAGCGGTCACCGGCGCGGTCACCATCGCGGGCATCTTCGTCCTCCAGGCCGACTCGCCGCGCCTCTTCGACCGGCTCAGCGGACCGGCGCTGCCCCTGGTGGTCCTCGCGGCCGTCGGCGGCCTGGTCGGACTGGCCCTGCTGTGGGCCAGGCGGACCATCGGCACCCGGGTGGCGGCGGCGGGCGCCGTCGCCCTGGTCGTGATCGGCTGGGGCGTCGCCCAGACCCCGTACCTCCTCGGCACGCACCTCTCCATCAACGAGGCCGCCGCACCGGACGCCACCCTGGCCGTCGTGGTGGGCGTCGCCATCGTCGCGGGGCTGCTGATCGTGCCGTCCCTGGTGCTCCTGTTCCGGCTCAGCGGCCGGGGCGACGTGGGGGTGGACGAACGTCCCTTTCGGAGCCGCGTGAAGGAAGGGGACCAGGATGCCGCGACGGCGGGCCACGAAGCCGTCGCGACCGGGAGCCGCCGAAGTGCCGCCAGGGGCCGGCTCTCCCCTGCCGAGACCGGCGCCGACCAGGTCCCCGCCGTACCGCTCGACCCCACCGCCGTCCAGCACGAACCCCGCCCCCGTTGGGTGCCCTTCGCGCTCGGCGCCGGTGCGGTGGCCGCGACCGTGGCAGTGGGCGCGCGGGTGATGCGGCGTTCCCGGGACAGGGGCACCGCGAGCCGAACCTGACGGGTCGGGCGAACCCCGCTGTACGGGCGCGCCCGCGGGCGGCGAGTCCCGCCGTAACCCGCGCGAGCGGCACTCGTAGGATGACCGGCATGCCCGGCCCCGTGCACCAGCGCTCCCCGCGACCGCCCCTGCGGCGCTCGCCGGGGCTGCTCGTGCTCGCGGTGCTGGCCGGGCTGCTCGGGATGCACGCGCTGGCGCCGATCGGCGGCACCGGGCACCCGGAACACACCCACGCCCTGCACGCGGGTGCCGTCATCGACGCGCCCGGCGACTGCCCCGACGGCCACTGCGGCGGCCACCGGATGCACCACGCCGACCCGACCTGCGCGTCCGGAGCCGTCGGCGGCGGGCCCGAGCTGCCGGAACCGCTCACGGGACCGGCGGCCCCACCCGCACCGTGCGGCGACCCACGCGCCCGTGCCGTCACCGCGCCGGACAGCGCCCGCGCACCCCCCTCGCTCGCCGAACTCCAACTCCTGCGGATCTAGCGGCACCCACGACCGCGCCCCGTGCGGCGCGGCCGTCCCCACGCGTGCCCGCATCCCCTTTTCACCAGCAGGAGTTCCCGCATGACCACCTCTCACGCGATCCGCCGTGCCGCGCTCGGCGTCGCCACCGTCTCCGCCGTCGTCCTCCTCGCCGCCTGCGGCGGGGAGCAGCACACCGGGGCCCACGGCGCCCCGGCCGCGTCGGCCGGGGCGGACGCCCACAACGCCCAGGACGTCACCTTCGCGCAGGGCATGATCCCGCACCACCAGCAGGCCCTGGAGATGGCCCGGCTGGCCTCCGGCCACGCCGCCTCCGCCGAGGTGAAGGCGCTGGCCGCCCGTATCGAGAAGGCGCAGGACCCGGAGATCCGCACCATGACCGGCTGGCTGAAGTCCTGGGGCGAGGAGCCCCCGATGGCCGGCATGGACCACTCCCGGCACGGCGGCATGGCGGGCATGTCCGGGATGATGAGCGCCGACGACATGACCGCGCTGGAGAAGAGCACCGGCGCGGACTTCGACCGGAAGTTCCTGACCCTGATGATCGCCCACCACCAGGGCGCCGTGGAGATGGCGAAGACGGAGAAGGCCAAGGGCCGTGACGGCCGTGCCACGACGATGGCGGACGACGTGATCACCGCGCAGAGCGCCGAGATCAAGCAGATGAAGGGCCTGCTCGGCGAGAAGTGAGCAAGCGGGCGGGGCCGGTGAGCACACCGGCCCCGCCCTCAGACGCTCAGCCCGCCTGCCCCAGCACCTTCTCCAGCGTGCCCAGCGCGGAGCGCAGCTCGTCCGCCGCCACCGTCAGCGGGGGAGCGAGCCGGATGGTGGAGCCGTGGGTGTCCTTGACGAGGATGCCCTCGCGCATCAGCCGCTCGCTGATCTCCCGGCCGGTGCCCAGCGCCGGGTCCACGTCCACGCCCGCCCACAGACCGCGCGCCCGGAACCCGCTCACCCCGTGCCCGCGCAGCGCCTCAAGCCCCTCGCGCAGGACCACGCCCAGCTCGTCGGCGCGGCGCTGGAACTCGCCCGTCTCCAGCAGCTCGACCACCGCCGTGCCGACCGCCGCCGCCAGCGGGTTGCCGCCGAAGGTGGAGCCGTGCTCACCCGGACCCAGCACGCCCAGCACCTCGCGCCGGGCCACCACCGCCGACACCGGCACGATGCCACCGCCCAGCGCCTTGCCCAGCAGCACCATGTCCGGCACCACCGACTCGTGCTCGACGGCGAGGGTGCGCCCGGTGCGGCCGAGACCGGACTGGATCTCGTCCGCGATGAACAGGCACCCCTTGCGCCGGGTCAGCTCCCGGACCCCGGTCAGATAGCCGTCGTCCGGGATGATCACCCCGGCCTCGCCCTGGATGGGCTCGATCAGCACCGCGGCCGTCGTCTCGTCGACCGCCTCCTCCAGCGCGGCCAGGTCGTTGTACGGCACGATTCGGAAACCGGGCGTGAAGGGCCCGAAGCCCGCCCGCGCCGTCTCGTCCGTGGAGAAGCTGACGATGGTCGTCGTACGGCCGTGGAAGTTGTCCGCCGCGACCACGATCGTGGCCTGCCCCTCGGGGACGCCCTTCACGTCGTACGCCCACTTGCGGGCCACCTTGATGCCGCTCTCCACCGCCTCCGCGCCGGTGTTCATCGGCAGCACCATGTCCAGGCCGGTCAGCGCGGCGAGCCGCTCGGCGAACCCGGCCAGCCGGTCGTTGTGGAAGGCGCGGGAGGTCAGGGTCAGCCGGTCCAGCTGGTCGTGCGCGGCCTGGATCAGCGCCGGGTGGCGGTGACCGAAGTTCAGGGCCGAGTAGCCCGCCAGCATGTCGAGGTACCGGCGGCCCTCGACGTCCTCCACCCAGGCGCCCTCGGCCCGTGCCACGACGACGGGCAGCGGGTGATAGTTGTGCGCGAGCACCGGCTCCTCCGCCCGGATCAGGTCGGCGGAGGTGTGCGCGTGCGCGGGTGCGGTCATGAGCGGATCTCCTGAGTGCAGCACTTGATGCCGCCGCCTGCCTTGTGCAGCTCCGACAGGTCGACGGGCACGGGGTCGTAGCCATGCGTCGCCAGGCGCTCGGCGAGCACCTCGGCCTGGGGGGCGATGAAGACGTGCCGACCGTCGGACACGGAGTTCAGGCCGAACGCCATCGCGTCGTCGCGGGTGGCGAGCACCGCGTCCGGGTACAGCCGCCGGAGCACCTCGCGGCTGCCCTCCGAGAACGCCTCCGGGTAGTAGGCGATGTTGTCGTCGTCCAGTACGAACAGCGCCGTGTCCAGGTGGTAGAAGTACGGGTCCACCAGGGTCAGCGCGATCACCGGGTGCCCGAAGAACTCCTGCGCCTCGCGGTGGGCGTCGCGGGTGGTGCGGAAACCGGTGCCCGCGAGCACGTACCGCCCGGTCCACACGAGGTCGCCCTCGCCCTCGGTCACCGCCAGCGGGCGGTACACGTCGTACCCCGCGGTCTTGAACCAGGAGTCGTAGTGCTGCGACTCCGGGCGCCGCTCCGGGGCGTGGAACAGCGAGCCGAAGACCCGGCCGCCGACCACGAAGGCGGCGTTGGCGGCGAAGACCATGTCGGGCAGGCCCGGCACCGGGTCGACCGCGTCCACGGTGTGACCATGGGCGCGGTAGGCGTCGATCAGGGTCTGCCACTGGGACTGGGCGAGATCGACGTCCACGGGGGCGTCCAGACGCATCCAGGGGTTGATCGCGTACTGCACGGTGAAGTGTCTGGGTTCGCAGACCAGAAAGCGCCGGGGGCGCTGCGCACGGGTTTCGGCCACAGAGGGTTTCCTCCGCTTTCCAGTGTGTTACTCACGGCGGTGACACCACGGTAGAAACTCCGGCCGAGGCGCGACAAGCGACGAAAGCTGCGTGTTCGCGCAGGATCGCTGCGCATCCACCGGCCAGGACGCACGAGACCTGCGCGTTCCGCGGGTTTGGCGGACGATCACTCGGGTGCGGCCTGGGTGGCGCCCGCCTCGGGGCTTTCCGGGAGGAGGTGGGACAGCACCATCACGCTGATCGTCTTCCGGATGAACGGCTCGGCGCGGATGCGCTCCAGCACCTCCTCGAAGTGCTCCACGTCCCGCGCCCGTACGTGCAGCAGGGCGTCCGCGCCGCCGGTCACCGTCATCGCCGCCGTGATCTCCGGATGGTTGCTGACCACCTCCGCGAGCCGCCGGGGCGGGGCGGCGCCCTCGCAGTAGACCTCGACGTACGCCTCCGTGCGCCAGCCGAGCGCGGAGGGCCGCACGGTCGCCGTGAACCCGGTGATCACCCCGGTCTCCCGGAGCCGGTCCACCCGCCGCTTGACCGCCGTGGCCGACAGCCCGACGGCCGCGCCGATCTCGGCGAAGCTGCTCCGGGCGTTCGCCATCAGCGCGGTGATGATCTTGCGGTCGAGGTCGTCGAAGGACGCGGCCCTGCTGTTCACGCGGCCACTGTAATCAGCCCCGGCCGCCCCCCCGGCCCCGGTGACGCGGCGCGCTACGACTGCGTGACGGCCAGCGCCACCGTCAGCAGCCCCAGCACCACCCAGCCGAACCAGAGCCAGCCGTTGCCGCCGATCGCGACCGTGTACGCCGTGACGACGACGAGGCCGCCCACGGTCAGCGCCCCCATCGCCCTGGTGGAACCGTCCGCCTTGCTGGAACCTCGCATGGAACCGGGCATCGCGGCACCCTCCTAGTGGTCCGTCCACCACCATCGTGCCCCGGTTCTAGCGCCACCGGCACTCCGATGGCCGAGCCGGTCCGCGCGGGATCAGCCCTCGCGCCCGCTGAGCGACGCCAGATAGGCGTTGTACGCCGCCAGCTCCTGGTCGCCGTCCCGGTCCGCCGCCCGGTCCTTGCGACGCGCCTGCCGCTGCTCGGAGCGGTACCACTGGAACAGCAGCGCGATCAGCACCAGCACCGACGGGATCTCGCTGAACGCCCACGCGATGCCGCCTGCCGCGCCCTGGTCCGAGAGCGCGTCGATGCCGAGCGAGGCGGGCGGGTGCAGGAACGTCTTCACCATCGGCTCCGACGCCATCATCAGCGCGATGCCGAAGAAGGCGTGGAACGGCATGCCCGCGAACAGCTCCAGCATCCGCATCAGATGGTTCGGCCGGTGCGGGCCCGGGTCCACGCCGATGATCGGCCAGAAGAACACCACGCCCACCGCCAGGAAGTGCACCATCATGGCGATGTGCCCGGCCCTGGACCCCATCAGGAAGTCGAAGACGGGCGAGAAGTACAGCGCGTACAGGCTGGCGATGAACAGCGGGATCGTGAACGCCGGATGGGTGATGAACCGCATGTACCGGCTGTGCAGCAGCGCCAGCAGCAGCTCACGCGGGCCCTTGCGGCCCCGCCCCGCCGTCGGCAGCGCCCGCAGCGCCAGCGTCACCGGCGCGCCGAGCAGGATCAGGATCGGCGACAGCATGCTGATCACCATGTGCTGCACCATGTGCACGCTGAACATGACCATGCCGTAGTCGTTCAGCCGGGTGCACATCACCAGGCCGATGGTCAGCACCCCGACGGCGTACGACAGCGTCCGCGACACCGGCCACGCGTCCCCGCGCCGCCGCAGCCGCAGCACCCCCCAGCCGTACAGGGCGAGCCCGGCCAGGCAGGCGATCAGGAAGAAGGGGTCCGCCGACCACACGAGCCCCCGTCCCAGCGTGAACGGCGGCAGATCCGGCACCATGCCGTGCCCGCTGTGGTCCATCCGGCGGCTCCTGGTTCGTGGGGGTTGAGCGGTTTCTGTCCGCACTCAGGGTACGGGCGCCCCCGCGCCCGGCCGTGAGCGGGGTCCGCCGCCCCGCGCCGCCCGCTACAGCACGCACTCCGCCTCGGCGTACCGCTCCGCCGGGACCGTCTTCAGCGTGCTGACCGCCTCGGCCAGCGGCACCATCACGATGTCCGTGCCGTGCAGCGCGGTCATCCGGCCGAACTCCTCCCGGTGCACCGCCTCCACCGCGTGCCAGCCGAACCGGGTGGCCAGCACCCGGTCGTACGCCGTCGGCGTGCCGCCGCGCTGCACATGCCCGAGGATCACCGGCCGGGCCTCCTTGCCGAGCCGCTGCTCCAGCTCGACGGAGAGCTGGCGGGCGATCCCGGCGAAGCGCTCATGGCCGTAGATGTCCCGGCCGCCCTCGTCGAACTCCATGGAGCCGGGACGCGGCTTGGCGCCCTCGGCGGCCACCACGATGGCGAACCGCTTGCCCGCCTCGAACCTGGCACCGACGCGGCGGGTCAACTCGTCGATGTCGAAAGGCCGTTCCGGCACGACGATGGCGTGCGCACCGGCCGCCGTGCCCGAGTTCAGCGCTATCCAGCCGGTGTGGCGGCCCATGACCTCCACGATCAGCACCCGCTGATGGGACTCGGCGGTGGTCTTCAGCCGGTCCAGCGCCTCGGTGGCGACTCCCACGGCCGTGTCGAAGCCGAAGGTGACATCGGTCGCCGCGATGTCGTTGTCGATGGTCTTGGGCACGCCCACGATCGGCAGCCCGCTGTCCGACAGCAGCCGGGCCGCCTTCAGCGTGCCCTCACCGCCGATCGGGATGATCGCGTCGAGCCCGAGTTCCTCGACATGGCCCTTCACCCGCTCCACTCCGCCGCGCAAGTGCTCCGGACGGACGCGGGAGGAGCCGAGGATCGTGCCGCCGCGCGCCAGGATGCCGCTGACGGCATCCAGGTCGAGCTTCAAGTAGTCGCACTCCAGCAGGCCCTTCCAGCCGTCGCGGAAGCCGATGACCTCGTCGCCGTGGTCGACGAGGGCCCGGTGCACGACGGACCGGATGACGGCGTTCAGACCGGGGCAGTCGCCGCCGGAGGTGAGGACACCAATGCGCATAGCCCGGATTACCTTCTCGACGTGGGCCGGGAGACCGGACCACGTTGTCCGGCGGGGTCCCGGCCAGACTACCGGCGGCAGGGGCCCCTCACCCAGCGGGCGTCCGCCTGCTGGACGCACCCGCACAGGTGAGCGGACGACGCGTCAGGCGGGCCCGCGAATGCTCACGGGCCCGCCTGACGGGTGTACGGATATGCGGTTGTCTACGCCGATTACGCGGGCTGCTGCGCCGAGGCGATCCGCTCGTCACGCAGCGCCTCGTACCAGGTGTCGTCGATCGGCGGCAGCGCGTTCACGTCCAGCGCCAGCTTCAGCAGCAGGTCCGCGACCTGCGGGTTACGGGCCAGCACGGGGCCGTGCATGTACGTGCCGAACACGGTCCCGTTGTACGCGCCCTCGGTGCCGTCCCCGGTGCCGTTGCCCCGGCCCAGCCGGACCTGGGCGAAAGCGCGGGCGGTCGGGCCCAGATGGGTGACGCCCTGGTGGTTCTCGAAGCCGGTCAGCGGGGGCAGGCCCAGCCGCGGGTCGATGTCGCCGAGGACATCGCCCACGCACCGCTCGCCCTCGCCGCGCGTCGACGTCACATCGAGCAGGCCGAGGCCCGGCTCGCGCTGGCCGAGGTCGTTGATGAACTCGTGGCCGAGGATCTGGTAACCGGCGCACACGGAGAACACGATCGCGCCGTTCTCCACCGCGCGCTGGAGGTGCCCGTCGCGGCGCAGCCGCTCGGCCGCCAGCCGCTGCGGACGGTCCTCACCGCCGCCGATCAGGTAGATGTCGCCCGAGGTCGGGATCGGCTGGTCGCTGCGCACGTCGAGACGGGCCACGTCCAGGCCGCGCTGACGCGCCCGGCGCTCCACGACGAGGGCGTTGCCCTGGTCGCCGTAGGTGCTCAGCAGGTCGGGATAGATCCACACCAGCCGCAGTTGGTTGTCGCTCATGAGGAGGTTGTCGCCCTTCTGGCTCAGTTGCCGACGCGGCGGCGCAGGTCCTGGAACGCGGTGTAGTTGGCGATGACCTCGATCCGGCCCGGCGGGGCCGCGGCGACGGCCTCGTCGAGGTTCTCGCACACCTGGAAGTGCTGGTTCGCCACTTCTAGGCGGACGGCGAGGTCCAGCTTCCGGTCACCGATGACGAAGATCGGGTGGCCGGTGAGCCGGGTGTAGTCCACGTCCCACAGCCAGGAGGTGTCGGTGCCGTCCGCCCCGCGCGCGTTCACGGAGAGGATCACCGGGGTGGGCGGCGGGTCGATCAGGGAGAAGGTCTCCAGCCAGCCGGCCGGGTTCTTCGCCAGCAGCAGCCGCAGGTCGCGGTTCTGGAACTGGACCACGTCGTAGCGTCCGGCGACCGCCTGCACCTGGTACATGCGCTCCAGCGCCACCTGCGGCGGCACCCCGAACACGGCGGCGACGGCGGCCGAGCTGGCCGCGTTCGCCTTGTTGGCGCGGCCCGGCAGCTGGAGGTGGATCGGCCAGGCCGAGCCGTGCGGGTCCAGCACATGGTCGCCGGAGAGCGCCCAGGTCGGCGTCGGACGGCGGAAGCCGCACTCGCCGCAGAACCAGTCGTCGCCGGGGCGCTGCATCACACCGCCGCAGGACGGGCAGGACCAGGCGTCGTCCTTCCACATCTGGCCGGCCGCGACCCAGACCACGTTGGGGGAGGACGAGGCCGCCCACACCACCAGCGGGTCGTCGCAGTTGGCGACGACGACGGCCTTGGAGCCGGACAGGCCCTCGCGCCAGTTCTCCGCGAGCATCCGGGTCTCGGCCGCGCGGTCCAGCTGGTCGCGGGAGAGGTTCAGCAGGGCGATGCACTTGGGGCTGGTGTCACGTGCCACACCGGCCAGGTACTTCTCGTCGACCTCGATGACACCGAACTTGGCGTCCGAGCCGCCCGCGAGGGCGGAGGTGATTCCGGCCGGCATGTTGGCGCCGAGCGCGTTGGACACGACCGGCCCGGCGGCGCGCAGGGCCTCCGCGATCAGCCGGGTGGTGGTGGTCTTGCCGTTGGTCGCCGACACCAGGACCACGTCCAGGTGGGTGGCGAGCCGCGCGAGCAGGTCGGGGTCGAGCCGCAGGGCGACCTTGCCGCCGATCACCGACCCGCTGCCGCGTCCCGCGGCGCGCGATGCCGCCGCGACCGCCTTGCCCGCGGTCACGGCCAGCTTGGCCCGCGGCGAGAGCGGGTCCGAGTTGCCTGCCATCAGTCCTCGATCCTCCTTGCGTACGCGCCGCGCCTGGGGGCCATCCGGCAGCGTGGTGGGGGCCTCAGCCTATCGAGAACCGTTCGCACACCCGAATCCCGGTCCACCCGGCCCGCCCTCGCGCGCTCGGTGCGGGCCGAACGAACCGTACCCTTGCCGCCATGCGACACCGCTCGATACCGGGTGCCCACGGGCGCGTCCGGCCTCTCACCCTCCTCGGCGACCCCGTGCTGCACGCACCCTCGCGGGACGTCACCGACTTCGGTCCGGAACTCTCCGCGCTCGTGGCGGACTTGTTCGCCACCATGTACGCGAACGAGGGGGTGGGCCTGGCCGCCAACCAGATCGGCGTCGACCAGCGGGTGTTCGTGTACGACTGCCCGGACGACGAGGAGACGCGCCACCTCGGCCATGTGGTCAACCCCCGGCTGGTCGCCGCCGACGGGCTGGAGTTCCTGGCCCCCGAGGGCTGCCTGTCGCTGCCCGGCCTGGAGGCGGGCCTGGAGCGGTACGACCACGCCGTGGTCGAGGGCGTCACGATGACGGGGGAGCCCGTCACCATCGACGGCACCGGGTTCTTCGCCCGCTGCCTCCAGCACGAGTGCGACCATCTGGACGGCACGGTCTACGCCGACCGTGTGACCGGCCGCCGTCGGCGCAAGCTCGACCGCCAGGTGCGCAAGGCCCCCTGGCACAGGTGAGGCGGGCGGGTCAGAAGCCGGGGCCGCCCACGCGGTCACCGGCGGCCGCGAGCCGCCCCCACAGCAAGTCGGCCAGCGAGCGCACCAGTTCGGCCCGCGAGCAGGGGCGCTCGCCCAGCCACCAGTCCCCGGCGGCGTGCATCATGCCGACGATCCCGTGCCCCCAGACCCGGGCCAGCTGCTGGCTGCCCGGACCGAGGTCCACCCGCTCCTCGATGACCTGGGCCAGGTCCTCGCCCATCCGGCGCAGCAGCGGGGCGCTGTGCTTGCCGACGTCGAAGCCCTGGTCGGCGCCCTGGCCGCCCTCGGAGGGGTGCATCAGGAACCGGTACACCTGCGGCCGGGCCTCGATGGCGGCGAGGTAGGTGTCGAGCGTGGACTCCACGCGCTCACGGCGTTCGGCGGGCGCGTCCAGCGCGGCGCGCAGCGAGTCGAGCAGGGCGTCGGTGTGCCGCATGGCGAGGGCCGCGTAGAGCCCGCCCTTGTCGCCGAAGTGCCGGTAGAGGATCGGCTTGGTGATGCCCGCCTCCGCGGCGATGGCGTTCATCGACGCCTGCGGGCCGTCGCGCAGCACCACCCGGTCGGCGGCTTCCAGCAGCTCCCGCCGTCGTCGGTCGGCGGACCGCTGCTGATCGGTCCGCTGTGTGGTGTCCATGTGGTCTCCCCACCCGTGCTGATTCGGTGACGCCTGCGCAAACTAACACCCGCCGGGGGTCTGACATCGAACGGGATACCGAGCCGTCATGCGGAGTTGACTTTGCCTACCGGTCGGTAACATAATTTGGTTACCGCTAGTAACACCGTACGTGCGCCGCTGGAGGGGACATGGCCGAGTTCACCATGGAGCTCAACGACGAACAGAAGGAGGTCCGGGACTGGCTGCACGGCTTCGCCGCCGACGTCATCCGGCCCGCGGCCGCCGAATGGGACGAGCGGGAGGAGACTCCCTGGCCGGTCATCCAGGAGGCCGCCAAGATCGGCGTCTACTCCCTCGACTTCTACGCCCAGCAGTACTTCGACCCCACCGGCCTCGGCATCCCGATGGTCATGGAGGAGTTGTTCTGGGGGGACGCGGGCATCGCCCTCTCCATCGTCGGCACCGGCCTCGCGGCCGTGGGCGTCCTCGCCAACGGCACCGAGGAGCAGATCGGCACCTGGATACCGCAGATGTACGGCGACGTGAACGACGTCAAGGTCGCCGCCTTCTGCTCCTCCGAGCCCGACGCGGGCTCCGATGTGGCCTCCCTGCGCACCCGCGCGGTGTACGACGAGGCCAAGGACGAGTGGGTGCTCAACGGCACCAAGACCTGGGCGACCAACGGCGGCATCGCCAACGTCCATGTCGTCGTCGCCGTGGTCGACCCGGAGCTGGGCTCCAAGGGCCACGCCTCCTTCATCGTCCCGCCCGGCACGCCCGGTCTCAGCCAGGGCCAGAAGTTCAAGAAGCACGGCATCCGCGCCTCGCACACCGCCGAGGTCGTCCTCGAGGACGTGCGGGTGCCCGGCTCCTGCCTGCTCGGCGGCAAGGAGAAGCTGGACGAGCGGCTGGCGCGGGCGCGGGAGCGGGCGCGTAGCGGGGGTGAGCGGGTGAAGAACGCGGCGATGGCCACGTTCGAGGCGTCCCGGCCCGCCGTGGGGGCGATGGCTGTGGGTACGGCTCGGGCCGCTTATGAGGTGGCTCTCGAATACGCCACTACGCGTGAGCAGTTCGGGCGGCCCATTGTTGACAACCAGGGGGTCGCCTTCCAGCTGGCCGACATGCGGACGTCCATCGACGCGGCCCGGCTGTTGGTGTGGCGGGCGTCGTGGATGGCGGTCAACGGGCGGCCGTTCACCGCGGCCGAGGGGTCGATGTCCAAGCTGTTCGCCAGCGAGACGGCGAAGAAGGTCACTGGGCAGGCGATTCAGATTCTCGGGGGGAATGGGTATACGCGGGAGTATCCCGTGGAGCGGATGCATCGGGATGCGGCGATCTACACGATCTTCGAGGGGACCAGTGAGATTCAGCGGCTGGTGATCGCTCGGACCTTGGCCGGGGTGCCGATTCGGTAGCGGCGAGGGGCGCGGGGGTGGTTTTCGGGCTGACCGGCCGTCGTGGCTGGTCGCGCAGTTCCCCGCGCCCCTGAAGGCACAGACACTCACCGGTGTTTCAACGGTGTGAGTTGCTCTATGTCGTAGCGCTTCCTCAGCTGCTCTATCGCCTGGTGGTCCGGGGGGCCTCCCGCGTCCAGGATCTCCAGGAGTTCCTCGAAGTAGCGCTCGTGGTCCGGTGGGGGAGATGCCTGGAAGAACATGCGGGCCGGGGTGTCGGTGGGGTTGGCGAAGGCGTGGGGGCAGCCGGGCGGGACGACGATGAGCGTGCCCGGTGTCGCCCGGACCATCCTGGTGCCCGAACTCGACTCCCACTTCTGCCAGTTGTCGGGGGTGCGGATGCGGGGCTCGAAGGCGAGGACGTCGAGTTCGCCGTCGAGGACGTAGAACAACTCCTCGCTGCGGGTGTGCACATGGGCGCCCACGTCGAAGCCCGGCGGGACCTCCACCTCGAAGGTGGAGGCCGTCCGCGAGTGGGTGCCGGTGACCTTGAACGTGACCCGCTGGGCGGCCGTCTCCATCACCCGGCCGTGCCCCGGCGGGACGAGCAGTCCCTCGGTCGTCGTCATGACCGGCTCACCAGGTCACCGGCAGGGCCTCGGGCCCCCGGATCAACGCGCCCTTGCGGAAGGGGACATCCTCCGGCGGCACGGCGAGCTTCAGGCCCGGCACCCGGTCCAGCAGGACGTCCACCAGCAGCTCGGACTCCAGCCGGGCCAGCATCCCGCCGGGGCAGTAGTGCGGGCCGAAGCCGAACGCCACATGCGGGTTGGGGCTGCGCTCGACGTCGATGGTGTCCGGGTCGGGGAACACCTCCGGGTCGCGGTTGGCGGCCAGGTAGGAGGTGTAGACCGCGTCGCCCGCGCGGATGCGGACGCCCCCGATCTCCACGTCCTCCAGGGCGATCCGGGAGAGGCCCACCGCGTTGCGGTGCGGGATGTACCGCAGCAGCTCGTCGATCGCCCTCGGCCGGATCGCCGGGTCCGAGCGCAGCCGCTCGGCCAACTCCGGCCGGGTCAGCAGCAGATAGAACATCTGCCCGCTGTTGTTGGTGACCGCCTCGCCGCCGATCTGGAGCAGTACGGCGAGACCGACCGCCTCCACCAGCGTGACCTCGTCCCGGTCCACGGCCGCGCTCAGCAGCGAGCAGACGTCCTCGCCCCTGCCGTGCGCGTGGTGGCCGATGAGGTCCGTGAAGTAGGCGCTCATCTCCCGCTTGGCCTGCTCGCTGACCTCCTTGCCGTGCGCGGAGGACAGGATCAGCTGGGTCCACTCGTGCATGGCGTGCTGGTCGGCGGCGGGGACGCCCATCAGCTCGCAGATCACCGCGATGGGGAACGGGCTGAGCACCGCGCCGGTGAGGTCGGCGGGCGGTCCCGCCCGGAGGAGCCCGTCCACCAGCTCCTCCAGCACGGCCCGCGACCGCTCCCGGACCCGTTCCACGCCCTTCGCGGTGAACGCGGCGGCCACCGCGCGACGCAGCCGGGTGTGGTCGGGCGGGTCGAGGAAGCCGACCGCGCCCCGGTCCGGAATGAAGTGCGGGGCGAGCCGGGTGACCTGCTTCTCCATCACGGCTTCCCGGCCGAAGCGCGGGTCGTTGGTCACCATCCGTACGTCGTCGTACCGGGTGACCAGCCAGGCCCAGCCCTCGCCGTTGGGCAGCTGAACGCGGGTGACCGGGCCCTCGTTCATCAGCTCGGTCAGCACCGGGTCGAAGTCGGTGCCCGGCAGGTCGGTGACCGGCCAGTGCCGGACCGGGGGCGGGGTCCCGGTGAGCGTCTCGTCGCTCATCGCCCCTCCTGGTCCCGGCCGACCCAGCGGCCGACGGTCATCTCGGCGGTGATGCCGGGCCCGAACCCGGCCAGCAGTCCGCGCGCCCGGTGCTCGGCACCGCCGTCGTCGAACAGCCGACGCAGCGCGTCCAGGACGACGGCGCTGGCGATGTTGCCGTACTCGGTGAGCGTGGCCCGGCTGAACCGGAACGCGTGCGGCTCGACCTTCAGGAACTTGCTGAGGTCGTCGAGTATTCGGGGGCCGCCCGCGTGGATGATGTAGAAGTCCAGGTCGGAGGCGTTCCAGCCGTGGTTGCCCGCGAGTTCCTGGAGCGCCGGGGCCAGCGGCTCCATCGTGGTCGGCACCCGCTTGTCCAGCAGGAAGTGGAACCCGGTGTCCCGGACGTCGTACGAGATCCAGTCCTCGGTCTTGGGGATCAGGTACGAGCCGTTGCGCTCCAGCTGCACACCCGTGCCGCCCCGGCCGCGCACGACGGCGGCCGCGATGCCGTCGCCGAACAGGCCGTTGGAGAGCAGGGAGCCGACGCCGAGGTCGGTCGGCTGGTAGCACAGCGAGCAGAACTCGCAGGCCACGATGAGGGCGTTGGCCTCCGGGTAGGCCGAGCAGAAGTCGTGCGCCCGGTTGATGGCAGCGCCCCCGGCCGCGCATCCCAGCTGGGCGATGGGCAGCTGCCGGGTGGTGCTGGAGAAGTCCATCTCGTTGATCAGCCACGCGGTGAGCGACGGCATCATGAAGCCGGTGCACGACACGTAGACGATGACATCGATGTCAGAGGTGAGGAGTTCGGCCGAGTCCAGGGCCTGTTGGATCACCGCGGGCACCCGGGCCTTGGCCTCGTACTCGTACAGCTTGTTGCGCTGCTCGAAGCCCGGATGCTTCAGGGTCTCCTCGATGGGCTGCACGATGTGCCGGGTGCGCACTCCGGTGTTCTCGATCAGCCGGAGGGCCAGCGGGAGCTGTGGGTTGTCCGCGTGGTGCGTGCGGGCCAGCTCCAGGGTCTCCTCCATGGTGATCACGTGTTCCGGCACGGACACCGAGGGTCTGCACAAAGTCGCCATGAGCGGTCCCTGCTTTCGCCGTCCGGCGGGCCTTCGTCCGCCGGTCAGAAGGTGGTCCACCCACACTCACCCGGAAGGCCGACGATCTCGCGCCGAATTACGCCGAACCGGCGAGAACAGAGAGTAACAAAAGGGCATCCATGCAGCTCAGGCCGACTGTAAAAGGGGCGCGGGGAACTGCGCGACAAGCCACGACGGCGCAGCACCCCACCACGCACCCCGAACCCCTACGGCGCCCCACTGCTATGAGCAATGCACGCCACATCGATCCGATCCGCCAACTTCGCCAACTCGATGGTCAACTCGGCAACGGTGTCCTCATCGAGCCCCCGCTCCCCAGCCTCCACCAGATGCACCCACCGCGCCCCCACGCTGCGCAGCAACTTGCTGACGTCGGACGCCGACACCCGCAGCGCACCACGCTCGTCCACGATCAGAGGGAGGGTCACTTCGCCGTTCACAGACCGGATCGTATCCGTGCGATCCTCACGCTCCCTGCCAAACGGTGGTGATGTTGCAGAACTCCCGGATTCCCTGCGCGGACAGTTCACGTCCGTACCCGGACCGCTTGATCCCGCCGAAGGGGAACGCGGCGTGCGAGGCGGTCATGCCGTTGACGAACACGCCCCCGGCCTCCAGGTCCCGCGCGCAGAGCGCCATCTCGTCCTCGTCCCGCGTCCACACGCTGGAACTCAGCCCGAACGGCGAGTCGTTGGCGATGAGGATCGCGTCCTCCAGGTCGTCCGCCCGGTACACGGTCGCCACCGGCCCGAACGCCTCCTCGCGATGGATACGCATCTCGCGCTCGACGTCCGCGATCACGGTCGGCGGGTAGTACCAGCCGACGCCGTCCGGCCGCTGGCCGCCGCACAGGATCTCGGCCCCGCTGCGGCGCGCGTCGTCGACCAGCTCCTCCACGTCCGTGCGGCCCTGCTCGGTGGCGAGCGGGCCGACGTCGGTGTGGTCGTCCATGGGGTCGCCGACGGTCAGGTCCTTCATCCCGGCGACGAACTTCTCCAGGAAGGCGTCGTAGACGTCCCGGTGCACGATGAACCGCTTCGCGGCGATGCAGGACTGCCCGTTGTTCTGTACCCGTGCCGTCACCGCGACCTGGGCCGCCCGGTCTAGATCGGCGGAGGGCATCACCAGGTACGGATCGCTGCCGCCCAGCTCCAGCACCGTCTTCTTGATCATCTCGCCCGCGGTGGAGGCGACCGCGCGCCCGGCGGGCTCGCTGCCGGTGAGGGTGGCGGCCTTGACCCGGTCGTCCCGGAGGATCTCGTCGACGGCCGACGAGCCGACCAGCATCGTCTGGAAGCAGCCGACCGTGAACCCGGCCCGGTGGAACAGGTCCTCCAGATACAGGGCGGTCTGCGGCACGTTGGAGGCGTGCTTGAGCAGGCCGACGTTGCCCGCCATCAGCGCGGGCGCGGCGAACCGGATCACCTGCCAGAGCGGGAAGTTCCACGGCATCACCGCGAGCACCGGACCCAGCGGGCGGTAGACGACCCGGACCCGCGAGGCGCCGGAGTCCTTCACGTCCGCCTCGTCCGGCACCTCGTCGGCGAGCAGCCCCTCGGCCCGCTCGGCGTACCAGCGCATCGCCTTGACGCACTTGGCGGCCTCCGCGCGGGCCTGCGCGAGCGGCTTGCCCATCTCGGTCGTCATGATCCGGGCGACCTCGTCGTTGTCCGCCTCCAGGAGGTCGGCGGCCCGGTTCAGACGCTCGGCGCGCTCGGCGAACGACGTCGTCCGGTAGGTCCGGAAGGTGGCCTCGGCGAGCTGGAGCCGACGCTCCACCTCGGCGTCGTCCATCGGCTCGTACGTCTTGACCGTCTCGCCGTTCGCCGGGTTCACCGTGGCGATGGGCATGGCTGACCTCCTGGTACCGGGGTGTGCGTCGACCATCGCGCGCGGCATGCGGTACCGCAACGCATCGGTCCCCTGTTCAGCCCGAGTGCTCCGCCAGACGGTCCAGAAACGTGCTCTGTCCGGAGATCATCAGCGGCCGGGCCTCCTCGGGGGTGAACCAGGCCACCCGGTCCAGCTCCGGGAACTCCTGGACCCGGCCCGAGTGGGGCGGCCACTCCATGGTGAAGGTGCCGGGCGTGATGGCCGACGGGTCGAGGTCGGCCTCCACCGCCCAGGCCGTGACGATCTTGCCGTTGCGCTGGGTGATCTCGCCCAGCGCCAGCGCCGGGCCGTCCGGCGGGGCGAGGCCCAGCTCCTCCTGGAACTCCCGGCGGGCCGCCTCCCAGGCGGGCTCGTCCGCCTGGTACTCGCCCTTGGGCACCGACCACGCCCCCTCGTCCTTCGTGCCCCAGAGCGGGCCGCCCATATGGCCGAGCAACACCTCCAGCCCTCGGCTGGTATGGCGGAACAACAGCAGTCCCGCACTGCGCTTCGTCGCACGCACTGTCACGCCTTGACCTCCGGGTGGGCCGCGAGCAGGGCCTCCACCGTATCGGCGTCCTCGGGCCTTTTGTCCTCGCGATAGCGGATCACCCGCGCGAACCGCAGGGTGACCCCGGCCGGATAGCGGGTGGAGCGCTGGAGTCCGTCGTAGGCGATCTCCACGACGAGTTCGGGGCGTACGGTCATGCCCCAGCTCTTCTCCTCCACCGCGAGTCCGCCGAGCCGTTCGGTCTGCCAGGCGAGCATCGCGTCGGTCATGCCCTTGAAGGTCTTGCCGAGCATCGCGTACCCGCCGTCGGCCGTGCGGGCGGCCAGGTGGAGGTTGGAGAGCTTGCCGGTGCGGCGGCCGTGGCCCCACTCGGCGGCCAGCACCACCAGGTCGAGGGTGTGCACGGGCTTGACCTTCAGCCAGGACGCGCCGCGCCTGCCCGCGCTGTACGGCGCGTCGAGCCCCTTGGCCACGATGCCCTCGTGCCCGCGCGCCAGGGTCCCGGCCGAGAACTCCTCCGCCGCCGCGGTGTCCTCCGGCCCGGCCACCAGCGCCCGGCGCACCCGCATCGGCTCCGGCACCAGCCGGGCCAGCTCCGCGTGCCGCTCGGCGAAGGGCAGGTCCAGCAGATCCCGGCCGTCCACCGAGAGGGCGTCGAAGAACACCGGGGAGACCGGGACCTCCTCGGCCGCCCTGGCCACGTCCACCCGTGAGCCGACCCGGCCCGCCGTCTCCTGGAACGAGCGGGGCCGACCGTCCGGGCCGAAGGAGATGACCTCGCCGTCCAGCACGAACCGCTCGCCCGGCAGTTCCAGCGCCGCCGACGTCACCTCGGGCAGCCGGTCGGTGATGTCGTCCAGCGTCCGGGTGTACACCCGCACCTCGGCGCCGTCCCGGTGCACCTGTACGCGGATGCCGTCGAGCTTCTCCTCCACCGCGCACGCCCCGAGCTTCTCCACCGCCTCCGCGACCGAGGAGGCGCTGCGGGCCAGCATCGGCAGCACCGGGCACCCCACCGTGAGCCGGAACTCGTCCAGCGCGCCGGGGCCCTCGGCCAGCAGCGCCTGGGCGACCGTCTGGAGCGAGCCCGCCAGCATCACCGCCCGCCGTACCGTGGCCGGGTCGGCGTCCGTGGCACGGGCCAGCCCCTCCACGGCGAGCGCGTCCAGGGCGCCCTGGCGGACCTCGCCGGTCAGCAGGCCCCGCAGGAACCGCTGTTCGTCCTCGGTGGCCGCGCCCATCAGCTCGTCGACGATCCGCGCCCGCTCGGCCTGCGAACCGGCCCCCGACACCGAGGCCAGCTCGGTCAGCAGGGCGTCCACCCCGCGCACGGTGAGCGTGGGCTCGGCGGCGGGCGGCACCTCGCGGCCGAGCACCTTCCAGCCGACGCCGATCCGCCCTTGCGGCAGCCGTCCCGCGAGATACGGGATGACCACCGGGACGTCGTCCGGTTCCGCGTCCCGGAAGAGTTCCGCGAGCAGATCCGTCTTGCGGGTCCGGGACGCCGTGGCGGCGACCTGACCCGACACCTCCGCGAGCCGAGTGAGCAGCATGCAGCATGAGTGCTCTGCGAAGGCCCCGCTCACACCTGCCGGATTGACAAACCCGCTTGCTGAATCTGCAATAAGGGCATGAGCGAGACGAGCGACGCGGGCGCTGAGAGCACCGACGAGGTGCTGGCCGCCGTCGGCCCGAGACTGCGCCGCATCCGCAAGGAGCGGGACGTGACGCTGGCCGCGCTGTCGGAGACGACCGGCATCTCGGTCAGCACCCTCTCCCGGCTGGAGTCGGGCCTGCGTCGCCCCAGCCTGGAACTGCTGCTGCCCATCGCGCAGGCCCACCGGGTCCCGCTGGACGAGCTGGTCGGCGCCCCGCCGGTCGGTGACCCCCGGGTGCGGACCGAGCCGGTCAAGCGCGACGGCCGCACCTTCTACCCCCTCACCCGGCGCCCCGGCGGCCCCCAGGCGTACAAGGTGGTCGAACCGCGCCGCGACCGGCAGCCCGACCCGCGCACCCACGAGGGCTACGAGTGGCTGTACGTCCTCTCCGGGCGCCTGCGGCTGGTCCTCGGTGACCATGACGTGGTGCTGGGCCCAGGCGAGGCCGCTGAGTTCGACACCCGCGTGCCGCACTGGTTCGGGTCGGCGTGGGACGGGCCGGTGGAGTTCCTGAGCCTGTTCGGGCCGCAGGGGGAGCGGATGCATCTGCGGGCGCGTGCCGGGCGGCGGGCCGGGGAGGAGGACTGACGGGTTCCGCTGTTCGGTTCCTCGGCTGTTCAGTTCCCCGGCCGACTGTTCCCGGATCGCTGTTCCCTCATCGGCAAGCGACCGCTTAGTATGCCCAGGACCCCGGTTCAGACGACGCAGTCCCGTGGAGGCCCGGCATGCAGGCATGGCAAGTGCACGAGAACGGCGAGCCGCGCGAGGTGATGCGCCTGGCGGAGGTGGAGACCCCCACGCCCGGCGAGGGCCAGGTGCTGCTACGTGTGCGCGCCGCCAACGTCAACTTCCCGGACGCCCTGCTCTGCCGGGGCCAGTACCAGATCCGGCCCCCGCTGCCCTTCACCCCCGGCGTGGAGATCTGCGGCGAGACCGAGGACGGCCGCCGCGTCATCGCCAACCCGGCGCTGCCGTACGGCGGTTTCGCCGAGTACGTGCTCGCCGACGCCCGCGCGCTGCTGCCCGCGCCCGACGCGCTGGACGACGCCGAGGCGGCCGCCCTGCACATCGGCTACCAGACCGGCTGGTTCGGCCTGCACCGGCGGGCCCATCTGGAGGCGGGGGAGACCCTGCTCGTCCACGCCGCCGCGGGCGGTGTCGGCAGCGCGGCCGTACAGCTCGGCAAGGCCGCCGGGGCACGGGTCATCGGTGTCGTCGGCGGGGCCGACAAGGCCGCCATCGCCCGTGAACTGGGCTGTGACGTGGTCGTGGACCGGCGTGCCGAGGACGTGATCGCCGCCGTCAAGGAGGCCACCGGCGGCAAGGGCGCCGACGTGATCTACGACCCGGTCGGTGGTGAGGCGTACGCGCAGTCCGCCAAGCTCGTCGCCTTCGAGGGCCGGATCGTGGTCGTCGGGTTCGCCAGCGGCAGCATCCCGACCCCCGCGCTCAACCACGCCCTGGTGAAGAACTACTCGATCGTGGGCCTCCATTGGGGCCTGTACAACACCAAGAACCCCAAGCTGGTGCTGCGCTGCCACGAGGAGCTGACCGAGCTGGCCGCGCGCGGCGCGATCAAGCCGCTGGTCAGCGAGCGCGTACCGCTCGCCGGGGCGGCCGACGCCGTGCAGCGGGTCGCCGACGGCGTGACCACCGGCCGGATCGCCGTCCTGCCGCAGAACGGAGCCACCGCATGACCGACGCCGAGGAACTGCGCCGCCGCACAAACGAGTTGCTGGCCGCGCACCCGCCCGCCACCACCGACCGCCTCGACTTCCTCCGCGCCCGCTTCGACGCCGGACTGGCCTGGGTGCACTACCCGGAGGGCCTCGGTGGACTCGGTGCCCCGCGCTCGCTCCAGGCCGTCGTGGACGAGGAGCTGGCCGCCGCCGGTGCCCCCGACAACGACCCGCGCCGCATCGGCATCGGCCTCGGCATGGCCGCCCCGACCGTGCTGCGCTACGGCACCGACGAGCAGAAGGCCCGCTTCCTGCGCCCGCTGTGGACCGGCGAGGAGGTGTGGTGCCAGCTGTTCAGCGAGCCCGGCGCCGGGTCCGACCTGGCCGCCCTCGGCACCCGTGCCGTGCGGGACGGCGAGGACTGGGTGGTCGACGGGCAGAAGGTGTGGACCTCCAGCGCCCACCTCGCCCGCTGGGCCATCCTCATCGCCCGCACCGACCCGGACGCGCCCAAGCACGCGGGCATCACCTACTTCATCTGCGACATGACCGACCCCGGCGTGGAGGTCCGGCCGCTGCGCCAGATCACCGGCGAGGCCGAGTTCAACGAGGTGTTCCTCACCGGCGTCCGCATCCCGGACAGCCACCGCCTCGGCGAGGTCGGCGACGGCTGGCGGGTCGCCCAGACCACGCTGATGAACGAACGCGTCTCCATCGGCGGCATGCGCCTGCCCCGCGAGGGCGGCATGATCGGCCCGCTCGCCAAGACCTGGCGGGAACGCCCCGAACTGCGCACCCACGACCTGCACCAGCGGCTGCTGAAGCTCTGGGTGGAGGCCGAGGTGTCCCGGCTCACCGCCGAACGCCTGCGCCAGCAGCTCAACGCCGGCCAGCCCGGCTACGAGGGCTCCGGCATGAAGCTCGCCTTCGCCCGCCTCAACCAGGAGATCAGCGGCCTGGAGGTCGAACTCCGGGGCGAGGAGGGGCTGCTCTACGACGACTGGGCCATGCGCCGCCCCGAACTCGTCGACTTCACCGGACGCGACGCCGGGTACCGCTATCTGCGCTCCAAGGGCAACAGCATCGAGGGCGGGACCAGCGAGGTCCTGCTGAACATCGTCGCCGAGCGCGTCCTCGGCCTGCCCGCCGAACCGCGCACCGACAAGGACGTCCCCTGGAAGGACCTGGCCCGATGAGCACGCCGAACGCCGAGCCCGACCTCCTCTACTCCGAGGAGGAGGAGGCGCTGCGCGCCGCCGTCCGCGACCTGCTCACCGACCACTGCGGGCCCGCCGCGGTGATCGCCCGCACCGAGTCGGACACCCCGCACGACCCCGCCCTGTGGAAGCAGCTCGCCGAGGGCATGGGCCTGGCGGGGCTGCTGATCCCCGAGGCGCGGGGCGGCCAGGGGGCCTCGCACCGCGAAGTCGCCGTCGTGCTGGAGGAGTTGGGGCGGGCTGTGGCGCCGGTGCCGTACCTCACCAGCGCGGTCGTCGCCACCGAGGCGCTGCTCGCCTGCGACGACGCCGAACTGCTGGAGCAACTCGCCACCGGCCGCACGGTGGGCGTGCTCGCCGTCTCCCTGACCACGGCGCCCGGCGCCGCCTTCGCGAGCGTGCGGGTCGAGAACGGCTCGCTGCACGGCGAGTTGAGCTCCATCGCGGACGCGGTCGCGGCCGACGTGCTGCTCGTCCCGGCCGACGACGGCGACCTCTACGCGGTGGCCGCCGACGCGGTCACCCGCACCCCGCGGACCCCGCTCGACCTCACCCGCCCGCTCGCCACCGTCACCCTCGACGGCGCCCCCGGCCGCCGCCTCGGCCCCGCCGAACCCGCCGTACGGCGTGCCCTGCGGGCCGGTGCGGGACTGCTCGCCTCCGAGCAACTGGGCATCGCGGACTGGTCGTTGACCGAGACCGTGCGCTATCTGAAGGAGCGCAAGCAGTTCAACCGGCCGGTCGGCGGCTTCCAGGCGCTCAAGCACCGGCTCGCCCAGCTCTGGCTGGAGGTGGTGAACCTCCGCGCGGCCGCCCGCGCCGCCGCCGACGCGCTCACCACGGGCCATGACACCGACCTCGCCGTCGCCGTCGCCCAGTCCTACGCCTCGCCCGTCGCCGTCCGCGCCGCCGAGGAGGCGCTCCAGCTCCACGGCGGACTCGGCATGACCTGGGAACACCCCATCCACCTCTACCTGAAGCGGGCCAAGGCGGACGCCCTCGCCTACGGCAGCGCGGGCGCCCACCGCGAGGCCCTCGCAAGCCTGGCCGACCTCCAGGCTCCCTGACACCACCCTTACGGGGGACACGTCAGCGCCCCGGAACACCCCTCCGCTACGCCACACTTGCGGCCGAACGCCGCACACCTGGCGTGGCGGAGGAGGTTCCGATGGCTGTTTCCATCTCAGTGGTGCTGCTGCTCCTGATCCTGGCCGTGGTCTTCATGCGCAACGGCGCGCTGAAGATCTCGCACGCCCTGGTCTGCATGATGCTCGGCTTCTACCTGGCCAGCACCAGCATGGCCCCCACCATCAGCAACGGCCTCACGGCCACGGCGGACCTGGTGAGCGGCCTGCGGCCATGACGCGCGCGACCTAGGACGCGCGCGGCCTAGGAGCCGATCACTCGGGAGCGGATCAGGAAGCGGACGCCCTCCGGGGCCTCCAGGGAGAAGCCGCTGCCCCGGCCGGGGACCACGTCCACGATCAGCCGGGTGTGGCTCCAGACCTCGAACTGGGACTTCGACATCCAGAAGCCGACCGGTTCCGGGACGCCGTCCACGGCCAGTTCGGCCAGGAGGACGTCGGAGCCGCCGGTGCGGAACTCGCCCTCGGGGTAGCACATCGGGGCGCTGCCGTCGCAGCAGCCGCCGGACTGGTGGAACATCAGCGGACCATGCCGCTCACGGAGCTTGCGCACCAGCGCGGCCGCCTCGGGCGTGAACTCGACGCGCTGACTCTCTTGCGTTTCCACGGTCACCGTCCAGGAAGAGCGGGGCGTCCGACACCCCCAGTCTGGGCGCTCACCGGGAGGCAGTCCAGCGGTCAGCGATGGCTGAGCACGTTCACCACGCGACCGGCGGGGTCCCGGACGAAGAAGCGGCGTACGCCCCACTCCTCGTCGGTCAGCGGATGCACGATCTCCGCGCCGCCCTCCAGAAGCGCCGCGTACACCGCGTCCGCGTCGTCCACCTCGATGCTCAGATCCGGGGCCACCGGAGCCGTGCGGTCCTCGTCCATCAGGGTCAGCTGCGCGGTGGGGTTCGACGGCGAGCCCAGCGTGGTGACCCAGCCGTGGTCCATGACCTGCTCCAGCCCCAGCACCCCGTAGAACGCCACGCTCTCCTCCCGCGCCGCCGCCGGGACGGTGGGCACCACACGCCGTACGGACATCACACGACTCCTTCGCCGGTCGGGGCACGCGGGCGGCCGGGGCCGGGACCTCGCGGGTCCGGCCCCGGCCGCAGTGTGTCAGCTCTTGGACTTCGGCCTGGCCGGTTTCGGCGCACCGGCGGCCGCCGGAGGCTCCTTCACGTCCACGTCGCTCGCCCGCACATAGGCCAGCCGGTGGTCGAGCTGGATCTCGTAGTACTCCTCCTGACCCTTCACCACCGGCGCCGGGGTGTCCCCGAACGAGGACCGGTCCACATAGGTGCCGTGGACGACGGACTGCGTCACATACCGCTGACCCTCCTGGATCGTGTACGGCAGCGGCGCCTCCTGCTGCTCGTCCATCCCGTCCGGGTACGCCGACTCCTCCGGGAGCGCCCGCCCGAACACCGGGATCTCCTGGCGGCCCTCCTTCGGCGTGATCGTCCGGGCCCGCTCGCCCACGGCGGTCGGCTGGTCCTTCGGGTTCTTGAACCACGCCTTGTGGCCCTGGAACCAGATCGCCGTCCAGTCACCCTGCCGCCCGGCCACCGCGAACGTCTGGCCCGCCGACACCCGCGAGCCCAGGTCGTTGACGTCCACCGTGGTGTCGTCGCCGTCGGGCTTGCGGCCCGGGTCCTGGATCAGCGAGGAGTCCTCGCTCGGCTCGGTGTGCAGCCGGACCGCGCTGGAACCGTGCGGCGCGCACTTCTCGCCGCTCTCCACGCACCCGGTGAACACCGGCTTGTGCTTGGCGTACTCCGGAAGAATCATCACCGTGTCGCTGTCCGGCCCCGCCGTCGCCTTCAGCGGGGCGCCGAGCAGGTCGAAGTAGTGCCGCCAGTCCCAGAACGGCCCCGGGTCGTCGTGCATGTCCGGGATGGTGTCCTCGGTCGGCGCGGGCACGTTGTCGTGGCCGAAGATGTGCTGCCGGTCCAGCGGGATGTCGTACTTCTTGGTCAGGTACTTCACCAGCCGGGCCGAGGAACGGTACATCTGCTCCGTGTACCAGGCGTCCGGCTGCCGCAGGAAGCCCTCGTGCTCGATGCCGATCGAGCGGCCGTTCACGAACTGGCTGCCCGAGTGCCAGGCCGCGTCCTTGGTCTTCACATGCTGGGTGACACTGCCGTCGCTGGACCGGATCGAGTAGTGCCAGGACGCCTCCGTCGGGTCCTGGACGGTCAGCAGCATCGAGGCCAGCGGCGCCTCGGTGTCATGGATGACGATGTACTCGATCTTCTGGTCCTTGGGCCGGTCGGCCAGGTCGTGGTTGCCGTACGCCTCGTCGTCGATCCTGACGTACGGCGCGCTCAGCCAGGAACACGACAGCTCCGCCGGGCACTCCACGTTCTTCGACCGGGACGAACCCGCCGCCCCGGCGTGCGGACGCACCCTCGGGCTCGCGGCCAGGACGACGTGCTGACCGGCGTCGGTGACCCGGTTCGCACCCTTGCGGATGATGTCGAAGACATCGTTGGCATACGTCGCCGCCGAGTCGGCGTCGGTCGACCCCGGGAAGCGCGACACCGCGTCCCACCACTCGGCCGGGTCGGTGCTGAGCGGCTTGCCGAGCGTCTTCTGCGCCGCCGCGAGGAGGGCCGCGCCGCCGCGCACGTTGGCGGCGTCGTCGGTGCGCAGCCGCTCCACCGGAAGACCGACCAGAGCGGCCGCCCGCCGCAGGTCGGCGGAGCGCCGCGCGTCCTCGGCCGCCTTCTGCGCCGGGGACGGGCTGGCCTTCTGCACCTTCGGATGGGGTGTCACATGGTGCGGGGGAGTCGCGGCCGGCGGTCCGGCGGAGTCCACCAGGTGCATCGGCCCGTAGCCGCCGATGACGCTCGGCGCGCCCTGGTGGGAGTCCCACCGCGACTGGAGATAGGACACCCCCATGAGCACGCTGCGGGGGACATGGAACTCGTCCGCCGCCGCGGTGTAGTCGTCCTGGAGGCGTTGGTCGGAGGGACCGCCCGAGTCGTCCGAGCGGTCGATCAGCAGGGGCACCAGAAGCGCCGCCGACGCGGCGGTCACACAGACGATCCGCCGATGCCCGCGCACGGCACTGGACAGGCGGGGGGCGACGCGTTTTCTCATACGGCTGGCTCCAACGAGGTTCGGCGCGGCCTGGACATGCGGCCAGGGCGCGAACGAGGGCGCGCCCCGCATGTCACCCCGCTCACGTTTCCTTGCCTCGCGCGCCGCGTCGCGCCGAGCGTCACTGGCGTGGACCAGCCCCCGCGCTCAGGCCACCCGGTCGGCGGCAGCGGACCCGCCGGGTGGCGGGAGGGTGTTCACTCCTCCCCGACCGGCTCGACCGGGTCCACCTGCCAGTCGGGGTGGCCGGGCATGGGCGGGGTGTGCGACCCGTACAGCCACGGGGTCAGAAAGCCCGTCAGGTCCTCGCCCGCCACCTTCGAGACGAGTCTGACGAAGTCTCGGGTACCGGCCACCCGCCCCCGATACGTCGTCACCCACGCCTTCTCGACGCGCTCGAAGGTGTCCGAGCCGACCTTCTCCCGCAGCGCGTACAGCACCAGCGCCGAGCCGTCGTAGCGCATCTGCCGGAACAGGCCCTCCTCGTGCGGCTCGGCGGGCGCGCCGTCGCCGTGCCGCCACTGGTCGTGCTGCTCGTAGGCCGAACGCATCATGCCCTCCAGGTCCGGACCGCCCCGCGTGTCGGCGTACAGCAGCTCGTAGAAACGGGCGTGACCCTCGCTCAGCCACAGGTCCGACCAGCGGCGGATCGCCACGCTGTCCCCGGTCCAGTGGTGGGTCAGCTCGTGCACGAGATTGCGTTCGGCGGCGACCTGATCCCCCAGCAGATCCGCGCTCGGCACCACCGACAGGGACTGCGTCTCCAACGCCACCGGCAGCTCGGTGTCGCCCACCAGCACGCCGTAGCGCCGGAACGGGTACGGGCCGAGGCGCTGCTCCAGCCAGGCGAGATGGTCCGGCGTCAGCGCCCGGTACGCCTTTGTCTCCGCCACCAGCCCCTCGGGCACCACGTCCCGCAGGGGCAGCCCGTGCGGGCCGGTGCCGTCCACCACGTCGAACCGGCCGATGGCCAGCTGCACCAGCTGCGGGGCGACCGGATGCTCGGAGTCGTACGTCCACCGGACCCGGCCGTCGCGCTGGGGCACGCGGGTGACGAGCCGTCCGTTGGCGACCGCCGTCAAGCCGGGCGGGGTGGTGATGTGGAAGGTGAACGGCGCGCGCAGGCTGGGGTGGTCGTTCGCCGGGAAGATCATGCGGGCGCCGTTCGGCTGCGGCGACAGCACCGTGCCGTCTGCCGTGGGCACCCAGCCGTAGTCCTGGATCGCGTCGGTACGGTGGCGGTGTTGCGTGGGGTCGGCGGTGTAGGCGACCCGCACGGTGAAGGCGCGGCCCCGCGCGATCGGCCGCGCCGGGGTCACGACCAGCTCGTCCCCCTCGCGCGCGGTCCTCGCGGGCACGCCGTCGACCGTGACACCGCGCAGGGTGTTGCCCGCGAAGTCGAGGTCGAAGCGGGAGAGGGACTGGGTCGCGGTGGCGCTGACCGTGGTGGCGGCGGCGAAGGGGGTTTTCGGCGCCTGCCAGTCGAAGTCCAGGGTGTACCGACGGACCGTGTAGCCGCCGTTCCCGTCCAGCGGCATGAGCGGGTCGCCGATGCCGGGGGCGCCGGGGGAGGGGACGTCCGAGGGGCCGGGGGCGGGATGGCCGGGGAGGGCGGGGGTGCGGGGTTCGTCCGAGGACAGGTCGAGCGCGAGGACGACACCGCCCGTGATCCCGAGGGCACAGGCCAGCGCGAGGACCGCGCGGCGGCGGCCACCGCCCCGCCGCGAGCCGTTCTTACGGGGCGTGAGGGTCATGGCGGCACTATGCCAGCGGGCGGGCGGTATGCGGCTTATATGTCCGCGCGACAGGGCTCGGCTGATAAAATTGGGTGCTTCGTTACGTATGTTCCGGTGAGACCGTCAGGACAGTCAGGACAGGGACGTCGGGATGAGGACTCCCCGAGCCGACCCGCTCCGTGCCGCGCGCCGCGTGACCCGGCCGATGCCGTACGCGGCCCTGCTGATCGCGGGCTGCCTCCTGCCGACGGGCGCGGGACTTCCGGTACTGTCCGGCCCGCCGACCGCGGTCGTGGCTTCCGCTCCCACCGACTCCGCGCTGAAGCCCGTCGATCAGGCGGCGCTCCAGTCCGCCGTGGAGCGCGCGGCCCACCGCCTCAAGGTGCCCGGTGCGGTGGTCCTGCTCCGCACCCCGCAGGGCACCTACCGGGCGACCATCGGCACTAGCCGCCTCGGCGGCGAACGGGCGCCCACCACGGCCGAGCACTTCCGGATCGCCTCCAACACCAAGACCATGACCTCGGCGCTGATCCTCCTCCTCGCGCAGGACGGCAGGCTCCGCCTGACCGACCCGGTGTCCCACTACGTGCCCGGCGTCCCGAACGGCGACCGCATCACCCTCGCCCAACTGCTGAAGATGCGCAGCGGGCTCTACAACTACACCGAGGACCCCCGGCTCGCCGCCTCCCTGGACGCCCACCCCGCCAAGGCCCGCACCCCGCGCGAGATGCTGGCCCTCGCCTTCCGGCACCCGCCGAACTTCGCACCCGGCGCGTCCTACGAGTACAGCAACACCAACTACGCCCTCCTCGGCCTCGTCGCCGAGAAGGCGGGCGGCAGGCCGCTGGAGCGGCAGTTCCGCGACCGTCTCCTCGCACCCCACGGCCTCACCGGCACCTCACTGCCGGGCCTCCACGACACCTCCCTGCCCACCCCCTACGCGCACGGCTACATGTACGGCGGCACGGCCTACGCGCTGACCGACCGCCCCTACCCGGCCCACCTGGAGGCGGCGGCCCGGTCCGGGAAGCTCCAGCCTCTCGACTACACCCACCAGAACCCGTCGTACGCCACCGCGGCCGGAGGCGCCATTTCCACGGCGGACGACCTGGCCACCTGGATCAGGGCCCTGGTGACCGGCGAGGTCCTCGACCCCGCGCACCAACGGCAGTGGCTGCGCAGCCCGCAGGCCGAGGACCCCTCGGCGCCGCCCGGCGGGCAGAGCTACGGCTACGGCATCACCCACCAGCGGTTCGGCCCCGACGCCGCGATGTACTACCACGGCGGCGAACTCCCCGGCTTCAATTCCTTCATCGGCCACGACCCGGACCACGACGTCACCCTCGTCATCTGGACCAACCTCACCCTGTCGCCGGGCGGCAACACCACGGCCAACGCCCTGCTGCCGACCGTCCTCGACGAGACCTACGCGGGGCTGTCCCTGCCCACCGACGCCGACTGAGCGCGCGGTCAGTGTCCGCCGGTCATCGGGCCTGTCTCCCGGCCCGGTTCGGTGGGGCCGTACAGGGCGGTCGGGTTGTTCGTCCGGAACGCCCAGTAACGGTCGCCCCAGCTCCAGTGCCACCACTCCGTGGCGTAGTTGACGAGGCCCGCCTCGGACAGGACCGTGGCCAAGGTGTTCCGGTTGGCCCCGGCCTCGGGGGTGATGTTCGTCGCCGAGGTGTAGCAGGCTCCGTCGCTCTCCTCCGGGTCGGCGTTCATCCGGGTGCCCAGGTCCAGTTCACGGCCGTCGGCGTCCACCAGGGTCAGGTCCACGGCGGCGCCCGCGCTGTGCGGGGCTATCTCCGGCGGGGAGATGAAGCGGCTGGCCGCCTCCCGGACACGGGTGTGGGTCCAGCCGGGGTTGTCCCGGCCGAGCACGCCGGTGTACTCCTCGAAGTAGCGGCGCTGGAGGGCGGGCGGCCGGTACCCCTCGACGAACAGCAGCCGCAGGCCGTCCGGCAGGAGCGACTGGGCGTGCAGCAGGCGGTGGAGGACACCTTGGCGCAGGTGTGCGAAGGCGCCCGCGGCATCATGCTTGCGCGGGTCGACCCGGAGGGCGCCGTGCGCCCGGACGTCGACCAGCGGTTCGCCGCACTCCCGCACCGGGATCGCCGCCACCCGCCGGTCCGACATCAGTACGACGCTCATTCCGTCCCCCAGTCCCAGGTGTCGAAGTAGGCGGCCACGCCGGTGCGGCGGGCCTCCAGAACCGCGCCGAGCCGCGCGAAGTCCCGTGGTGGCATCAGCGGTTGCCACTCCGGAAGCGGCAGCACCCGGACCTCGTCGTGCTCCCGCGGGTCCAGCACGATGTCCCGGATCTGCCCCTCGTCGAGCCGTCCGCCGTCGAAGACGAGCCCCATCGTGCTGTACGGCCACTCGGTGCCGGGCAGGCCGTACACCGTCGCCAGCAGTCTCGGCGGCCCGCTCAGTTCGATGCCCGTCTCCTCCCGGCACTCCCGGACGGCCGTCTCCCAGGGCCGCTCGCCGGGGTCCATCGTGCCGCCGACCAGTTGCCAGGGGTGGGTCGCGCTGTAGACCCCGTGCAGCTGGACGGGCCGGTCGTGGGTGTCGGTGAAGAGGAGGCAGGCGAAGCCGGTGGCCTTCATCACCGTCTCGGCGTACTGCTCCAGCGGCAGCCAGACATGGCCGGTCTTCTCGTCCACCCGGCCCCGGACCGGCGGCTCGGGCCATGTCATCCGCATGGGCGCCAGGCTGCCGCAGAATCCCGAGGCACGGAAGAGCGCCACCGAGGCGCCGGACACGTCCGCCTCCACGGGCGACACCCGCTCCGCCCGGAGCCGGTCGAGCAGTGCGGTCAGCGCCGACCCGGCGTACCCCCGGCGCCGCCACGAGGGATGCGTGGCGACCGCGTGCACCCGCGCCGCCCGCCCCGAGGGCGACGCGGGCTCGGGCAGCACGGGGTGGATCAGCGCGAGCGCACAGGACGCGAGGGTGCCGTCCGGAGCATCGACGACACAGGCACGGGCGTCGCCACCGGGAGCGAGCCGGGCGGCCAGCTCGGCGCCGGAGCGGACGATCCACTCCTCCGCCAACGGCTCGGCGAGGACGAAGGCGGACCGGAGCCGCACAATGCCCTCCGCGTCGCCGGGCGTGGCGGGCCGGGCGGCGTGCGCGGTGCCGGAGTGCCGGGGGCGGGTGCGCAGGGTCTCACTGTTCACGATGCGTCTCCAAGAGGTGCGGCGGGCCGGTCCGGTGCCGAACTCCACGGCGGCGGCGATGGGTTGATGCCGGGGACGGGGAGGAGCCGGTCGGCCGTCGTGTCGTGCGCGATCGGGTCGTCCGGCCACTGGAAGTGCACGGCCAGCCGCTCCCCGGAGCGGTACGCGTCCAGACCGGCCCGGCAGTACGCCACCATCGCGGCGGGGAGCGCGTCCAGCCGGACCCAGGTCATGGCGTCGCAGACGTGCGACTCCATGAGCCGGGGCTCGCCCTCCCAGCGCCGCACTTCGAAGAAGAAGCCGACTCGGGCTTTCCCGCCGGGTGCCCGGTGATGGACGGTGACGGCGGCGCGTACGTCGGCCCGGTCGATGACGACACCGGTCTCCTCCCGTGCCTCGCGGACCAGTGCCTCCACCACGTCCTCGTGCGGGCCGTCCAGGTGGCCGGAGGGCAGATGCCAGAGCCCGGCGGCGTACACCGACCCGGCCCGCCGCGACACCAGCACTTCCGGACCGCTCCCGCCCTCCCGGCGCAGGATCAGATGCACGTCGAGCGGCACGGTGTGGCGTTCCCGCCGGGTTTCGTCGGTCGTGGCGCTCATGCCGGGCACCAGCCCATCTCCGAGTAGGCGCGGCCGGTGCGGATGCCGTCGATGGCCGTGCGGGCGTACGGGACGAGCGGCTCCGGCAGCTGGTCCGGGTCACACCAGCGCCAGTCGAGACACTTGTCCGGTTCTCTCAGCCACGGTGTCCCCTGCCAGCGGCGGGCGCGGAAGACCAGTTGCAGGCGTGGCCGCGCGCTCGGGCCGTGCAGCACATGCACCACATGGGCCAGCTCCACGTCGCCGGGGTCGATGAGCAGCCCGGCCTCCTCGTCCGCCTCCCGCACCAGGCACGCGACGGCGGACTCCCGCTCGCAGTGCCCGGCCAGGAAATGCCAGGTGGACCCCGCGAAGACCGCGTCGGGATGGCGTAGGCCCAGCAGCACGCGGCCCTCTTCGTCCTCCGCGTAGAGATGGACCCCGACGATGTTCAGCTCCGTACCGCCCGCGTCTGGGGCCTTCGCCGGGGGGTGCGCGGCGATGCGGGAGGCGTGGCGCAGGAGGATTTCACGGGTCCCGGGGGCCAGCCGCAGCCGGTGCAGCGTCTCCGGGCGGAACCAGCGCAGCAGCACGCCCTCCGCCAGCCCCACCTTGTCCGGATCGCCGGTCCAGCGGCCGGAGAAGATCTGCACCGGCACGCACAGGCCATCGGCGCCGATGGCCTCCTCGACGGCGTACGGCTCGAGGTCGGCCGGTTCGAGTCCCGGCACCTCCTCGGCCAGTTCACGCCGGAGGGTGTCCTCCAGCGTGCGGTCCCCGGGCTCGCGGCCGCCGCCGAGCAGGGCGAACGCTCCTGGCTCCCAGATGCCCGGAATGTTGTCGCGCAGATGGAGCAGATAGCGGCCCTCGCCGTCGTGGATCAGCGCCGAGGCGTTGACCGGCACGGGTCTGCCGTCCAGCTTCAGCGCGCTCAACTTCGCCCGCACCGGACCCGGATCGAGCTGCTCGGCGGATAACCACTCGATACCCAGCAGGGGTTCGGGTAGATCGTGGGCCAGGTAGAGGGCGAAGGTGTACTCGTGCTGAGCCGGTGCCACGGCCTCGACGTGGACCGGGGTGGTCAGCAGCTCCGGGGTCAGGCACAGATCGGCCGCCGTGAGCCCTGTCCGCCCGGTCACCGCCCGCACGGCCGCTCCCAGCAGTGTGCGGTCGCCCGCCTCGGCCCTCGCGCCGGGCAATCCGGCATGGCCCGACAGTCGCAGGACGCGCCGCTCGCGGTCGATGACGAGCGCGCGGCAGGTGAGGTGGGCGGAACCAGGGGCGAACGTACTCATGTCGTCTACCTCCTCCATCCGAGTGGGAAGTGAACTGGTGCTCTAAAAACGCCCCGGACACCGCCCTTGTCACGGCTTGTGCGAGGCAAATTCCGGAACGTGTGTTCCCATCGCCCGCTCGGCCCGGCGCGCCAAGGGGCCCCGCTCCCAAACTCGTTCGATCGAGGGAGATCGAGAAGGTGGAGTGCGAATCGAGGAAGGTGGAGTGCGATCAGAGTGACCGCCATGTCACGATAGGAGGTAAATGCGACCATCCTCACGCCTCGTGCCGAGGAGGTAATGGGCATGACGGAGAGCTACCACGGTCAGGCCGCCCTGGAGGGCTTCCTCGACATGTGGACCACCGGCACCACCGCCGGGCGCCGCGCACCCGTGCTGCGCAGGCCGGGCGAGGTCGGGCTGGAGTACGAGGACGTGTTCTTCCTGTCGATGGACGGGGTCCCGCTCGACGGCTGGTTCATCCCCGCCGACTCGGACAAGCTCGTCATCCAGAACCACTTCCTGCCGGGCAACCGGTATGGATATCCGGGCCAGTTGCCGGAATTCGGTGGTCTTGGCGGATTCGAGGTGAACTTCCTCCCCGAATTCAAGGCCCTGCACGACGCCGGGTACAACATCCTCTGCTACGACATCCGGAACTTCGGCCTCAGCGGCGCCGGAAACGGTGACACCGTGGGCATCGGACTGCTGGAGTACCGGGACGTGATCGGCTCGGTGCGCTACGCGAGGTCCCGGCCGGACACCAAGGACATGACGACGCTGTTGCTCAGCGTGTGCCTGGGCGCCGACTCAACCTGCGTCGCCATGGCCAGGCACCCCGAGGAGTTCGAGGACATCCCCTCGCTCATCCTCCTCCAGCCGGTCTCGGGCAGTTACATCATCGAGGAATTCGTCAAGGCGAACGACATCCCGGACGGCTACGCGCGCTTCGACCAGGGACTCGCCGAGCGGACCGGATTCCACCTGGCCGAGCAGTCACCGCTCGAATACGCCAAGTCGATCCACATCCCCACCCTCGTCGCCCAGGTCCACCACGACTCCATGACCCGCCCCGAGGACGTGCAGTCGATCTACGACGCCATCCCGGTGGAGGACAAGAAACTCGTGTGGATCGAGGGGACGACCCGGCGCTTCGACGGCTACAACTACTTCGGCGAGCACCCCGAAGTGGCGATCGAGTGGTTCGACTCGCACCTCGCCTAGCCACGACGTCCCCACCTGAAAGGCAGCCGCTTCCCGGCGGCTGCCTTTTCCATACCGCCTTCCCATGCCCCGCGTGCACCGCCCCCGTCAGAGACCCGTCAAAGCCGCGCCCCCGCCCGTATGGGAGGCGTCAACGTGGGGGTCCGAGCGCTCGGAGCAGGGGTTTCCTCGAAGGGTTCCCCTTTTCGATCCCGAGTCCGTTCAGGAGTCCCAAGATGGCCGACCTGGCCTTCGTCGTCACCGTGCTCGCGGCCTTCGCGCTGGTGGCACTCGTCGCCAAGGGGGTGACGAAGCTGTGACCGTCGAGAACGTCGTCGGCCTGGTCGTGGCCGTCGCTCTGCTGGGCTATCTCGTCCTCGCCCTGATCTTCCCGGAGAGGTTCTGAGAGCCGACATGGGTTCCGTACTCGCGGGCGTGCTCCAACTGCTCGCCCTCATCGCCGCGCTGGCCCTCGTCCACGTGCCCGCGGGCAGCTATATGGCCAAGGTGTACTCCTCGCGCCGTCATCTGCGCGTCGAGCGGTGGATCTACCGGGCCATCGGCGCCGACCCCGACACCGAGATGCGCTGGCCCGCGTATCTGCGCGGGGTGCTGGCCTTCTCCGTCGCCGGTGTCCTCTTCCTCTATCTGCTCCAGCGGCTGCAGGGGGTGCTGCCCGGCTCGCTCGGGTTCTCCTCGGTGAACCCGGCGCAGTCCTTCAACACGGCCGTCTCCTTCGTCACCAACACCAACTGGCAGTCGTACTACGGCGAACAGACCATGGGCCATGTCGTGCAGACGGCGGGGCTCGCGGTGCAGAACTTCGTGTCCGCCGCCGTGGGCATGGCGGTCGCGGTCGCCCTGGTGCGCGGCTTCGCCCGGTCGCGCTCCGGTGAACTGGGCAACTTCTGGGCCGACCTGGTGCGCGGCACGCTGCGCGTCCTGGTCCCGGCGGCCGTGCTCGGCGCGCTGGTCCTGGTCGCCTGCGGTGCCATCCAGAACTTCTCCGGCATCCATGAGGTCGGCCAGTTCATGGGCAATGGCCAGCAGTGGAACGGTGGCGCGGTCGCCTCCCAGGAGGCCATCAAGGAGCTGGGCACCAACGGCGGCGGCTACTTCAACGCCAACAGCGCCCACCCCTTCGAGAATCCGACGCCCTTCACCAACCTGTTCGAGATCTTCCTGATCCTCGTCATCCCGTTCTCGCTGACCCGCACCTTCGGCCTGATGGTCGGCAGCGTCCGGCAGGGCTACGCGATCCTCGCCACCATGGCCACCATCTGGCTGGGCTTCACCGCCCTGATGATGTGGGCCGAGTTCAGCCACCACGGCCCGGCGCTCCAGGCCGCGGGCGGCGCGATGGAGGGCAAGGAGGTCCGCTTCGGCGTCGGCGGCTCCGCGCTCTTCGCGGTGTCCACGACACTGACATCGACGGGCGCGGTGGACTCCTTCCACTCCTCCTTCACCGGGCTCGGCGGCGGGATCACGATGCTCGGGATGATGCTGGGCGAGATCGCGCCCGGCGGCACCGGCTCCGGGCTGTACGGCATGCTGATCATGGCCGTGATCGCGGTGTTCCTCGCCGGGCTGATGGTCGGCCGCACCCCCGAGTACCTGGGCAAGAAGATCGGCGCGCGCGAGATGAAGCTCGCCGCCTGCTACATCCTGGTCACCCCCGCGCTGGTCCTCGTGTTCACCGCGCTCTCGATGGCGCTGCCGACCCCGCCGCACTCCATGCTCAATCCGGGCGCGCACGGGTTCTCCGAGGTGCTGTACGCCTTCACCTCGGCCGCCAACAACAACGGCTCGGCGTTCGCCGGGCTGAACGCCAACACCGACTGGTTCAACACCACGACCGGGCTCGCCATGCTGCTGGGCCGCTTCCTGCCCATGGTGTTCGTCCTGGCGCTGGCCGGATCGCTCGCCGCGCAGCGGCCCGTCCCGGAGAGCGCGGGCACCCTGCGCACCGAGAAACCCCTGTTCGCGGGCCTGCTGGTCGGGGCGATCCTGATCATCACCGGCCTGACGTACTTCCCGGCCCTGGCGCTGGGACCGCTCGCCGAGGGGCTGGCGTGATGACCACTCGTACAGACAAGTCGGCCTATACAGACAAAAACCGTACAGACCCGTCACCCCGTACAGACAAGTCAGAGGACGCGATGTCCACAGCCACTCCCGCCCGGGCGCCGCACAGCGAGATGCCCGCCGGTCACCGCTCCGCGGACGGACGTGTCGGCGCGGGCCTGTTCGATCCCCGGCAGCTGGTCAGATCGCTGCCGGACGCCTTCCGCAAGCTCGACCCGCGCAGCCTGGTCAAGGCACCCGTGATGTTCGTGGTGTGGATCGGCTCCGTGCTCACCACGGTGTTCGCCTGCACCGACCCCACCGACTGGTTCGGCTGGACGATCAGCGCCTGGCTGTGGCTGACCGTGCTCTTCGCCAACCTCGCCGAGGCGGTCGCCGAGGGCCGGGGCAAGGCGCAGGCCGACACCCTCCGCAGGGCCAGGGCGGACACCGTGGCCCGCAGGCTGGCCGGGACCACCGAGGAGCAGGTGTCCGGTACCGAGCTGCGCGTCGGCGACCTGGTCGTCTGCGAGGCGGGCGAGGTCATCCCCGGTGACGGCGATGTCGTGGAGGGCGTCGCCTCGGTGGACGAGTCCGCGATCACGGGCGAGTCGGCGCCGGTCATCCGGGAGTCCGGCGGGGACCGCAGCGCCGTCACGGGCGGCACCAAGGTGCTCTCCGACCGGATCGTCATCCGGATCACGACCAAGCCGGGGGAGACCTTCATCGACCGGATGATCGGACTGGTGGAGGGCGCGGCCCGGCAGCGCACCCCCAACGAGATCGCGCTGAACATCCTGCTGGCCTCGCTCACCATCGTCTTCCTGCTGGCCTGCGCCACGCTGCCGCCGTTCGCCGCCCACGCGGGCACCCACCTCACGATGGTCGTGCTGGTCGCCCTGCTGGTGTGCCTGATCCCCACTACCATCGGCGCGCTGCTCTCCGCCATCGGCATCGCGGGCATGGACCGCCTGGTCCAGCGCAATGTGCTGGCCATGTCGGGCCGGGCCGTCGAGGCGGCCGGTGACGTGTCGACACTGCTGCTGGACAAGACCGGCACCATCACCCTCGGCAACCGCAGGGCCGCCGAGTTCGTGCCGGTGGGCGACGCGAGCGAGGCCGAGCTCGCGGACGCCGCCCAGCTGTCCTCGCTGGCCGACGAGACCCCCGAGGGCCGTTCGGTCGTCGTCCTGGCCAAGGAGGCGTACGGCCTGCGCGAACGGCACCAGGGCGAGCTGGCCGGTGCCGAGTGGGTCGCGTTCACCGCGCAGACCCGGATGTCCGGCGTGGACGTGGACGGGCGCGCCGTCCGCAAGGGAGCGGCCGCCTCGGTGCTGCGCTGGGTGCGCGAGCAGGGCGGCACGGTCCCCGAGGACACCGAAGCCGCCGCCGACCGTATCTCCCGCGCGGGCGGCACCCCGCTGCTGGTGGCCGTGCGGGACGGCCGGGGCGCCCGCGTGCTGGGCGTCGTCCACCTCAAGGACGTCGTCAAGGACGGCATGCGGGAACGATTCGCCGAGCTGCGCCGCATGGGCATCCGGACCGTCATGATCACCGGGGACAACCCGCTGACCGCCAAGGCCATCGCCGAGGAGGCGGGCGTCGACGACTTCCTCGCGGAGGCCACCCCCGAGGACAAGATGGCCCTCATCAAGCGGGAGCAGGCGGGCGGCAAGCTCGTCGCCATGACCGGGGACGGCACCAACGACGCCCCCGCACTGGCCCAGGCGGACGTCGGCGTGGCCATGAACACCGGTACGTCGGCCGCCAAGGAGGCCGGCAACATGGTGGACCTGGACTCGGACCCGACCAAGCTCATCGAGATCGTCGGGATCGGCAAGCAGCTCCTCATCACCCGGGGCGCGCTGACCACGTTCTCCATCGCCAACGACGTGGCCAAGTACTTCGCCATCATCCCGGCGCTGTTCGCCGCCGTGTATCCGGGGCTCGACCGGCTGAACATCATGCGGCTGGCCTCGCCGGACTCCGCGATCCTCTCGGCCGTCGTCTTCAACGCGCTGATCATCGTCGCGCTGGTCCCGCTCTCCCTGCGCGGGGTGCGGTACCGGCCGGTCAGCGCCGACCGGCTGCTGCGGCGCAACCTCGCCGTCTACGGCCTCGGCGGCCTTGTCGCGCCGTTCATCGGCATCAAGCTCATCGACCTGCTCCTCTCCTTGATCCCCGGGATCGGCTGACCATGAACAACTTCCTCACCGGCAGGGCCCGTTCACTGGGCGCGGGCCTGCGCGCCCTGCTCGTCCTCACCCTCGTCACCGGCGTCCTCTACCCCCTCGCCGTCACCGGCGTCGCCCAACTCCTCCTCCCCGGCCGGGCGAACGGCTCCGAGGTCCGGGTGGACGGGCGGGTCGTCGGCTCCTCCCTCATCGGGCAGTCGTACACACTGCCGCTCAAGAAGGGCCAGGAGACGCCGGAGCCGGACCTCAGATGGTTCCAGGGGCGCCCCGCGGCCGGTCTCGGCACCAACAGCGAGAACACCCGCTACGCGCTGCTGCTGTCCGGCGCCACCAACCTCGCCGCCGACAGCCAGGTCCTGGCCCAGCGGGTGCGGGCCGCCCAGGCCGCGGTCGTCCGGGACAACTCCGTACCCGGCCATCCGGTGAGCCCCGCCGACGTCCCCGCCGACGCGGTCACCTCCTCCGGCTCCGGCCTCGACCCGGACATCTCCTCCCGTTACGCCCGGCTCCAGACCTACCGCGTCGCCGCCCGGAACCACCTCCCGGTGACCGAGGTGGCCCGGCTCGTCCGCGACCACACCGAGGGCCGCACCCTCGGCTTCCTGGGCGAACCCCGTGTCAACGTGCTGGAGCTGAACATCGCCCTCAAGGAGCTGTCGGCCCGGAGCTGATACGCCGAAGCGGTGTCCGGAAGCCGCACCGGAGCCGCCGACTCCCGCCCGGATGACGTAGGTTGCTGCCGTTGATCCGGCGTACGACAGGAGGGCGCGCGTCCATGACACGGGTGCTCGTGGTGGAGGACGACCCGCAGCTGGTGCGCGCCCTCGTGATCAACCTCCAGGCCCGCCGGTACACCGTGGACGCCGCCCCGGACGGCGCCACCGCGCTCCGGCTCGCGGCCGACCGCGGGCCGGACGTGGTCGTGCTCGACCTCGGGCTGCCCGACATGGACGGCGCCGACGTCATACGGTCCTTGCGCGGCGGCCGCAGCCGCGTCCCGATCCTCGTCCTCTCCGCCCGGCAGGCGTCCGAGGAGAAGGTCGCCGCCCTGGACGCCGGGGCCGACGACTACGTCACCAAGCCGTTCAGCATGGACGAACTGCTCGCCCGGCTGCGCGCCGCCGTCCGCCGCACCGAGGCCAGCCGGGACGCCCCGGAGGTCACGACGGTGCGGACGGCCGGTTTCACCCTCGATCTCGCCGCGAAGAAGGCCGTGCGCGACGGCCGGGACGTCCGCCTGACCCCCACCGAATGGCATCTGCTGGAGATTCTTGTCACCAGCCCCGGCCGCCTGGTCAGCCAGAAGCACCTGCTGCGCGAGGTCTGGGGCGTCTCCCTCAGCGACAAGACGAACTACCTGCGCGTCTACATGGCCCAGCTGCGCCGTAAGTTGGAGGCCGACCCCTCCCACCCGCGCCATCTCATCACCGAGCCCGGTATGGGCTACCGCTTCGAGGGGTGAACGGGCACCTAAAGGGACCGCGTCGTCGCGCCCGAGTGCGGATGGGTGAATGATGTCACCCGGACTGGTCACGCCCGGATCTTCGTACTGAGTATGCTCATCCAATGTTGTCGGTCGACAACTTCTGACGGCGGGCGGCACGAGTGGGGCGGAAAGGGCGGGACCATGGTGACGTCGCGGGCTGATGCTCATGAGCTGATGCCGGTGACCGTGGGCGGAGTCGACACGGCGTGGGACGAGCGACAGCCGTCCGTGCTCCTGATCGAGGATGATCCGGGCGACGCGCTGCTGGTGGAGGAACTGGTCGCCGACAGCGCCCTGAAGATGCGCCTGCGCTGGGTGCGCTCGATGGCCGAGGCCGCCGAGGTGCTCTCCGCCGAGCGCCCCGACTGCGTCCTGCTCGACCTGCACCTGCCCGACGCCAGCGGCCTCGAAGCGGTCTCCCTGGTCAAGGCACGCGCCGACCAGGTGGCGATCGTCGTCCTCACCGGCCTGGCCGAGGAGCAGACCGGGCTCGCCGCGGTCACCGCCGGAGCCCAGGACTACCTGGTCAAGGGCCGCGTCGAACCCGAACTCTTCGGGCGCGCCGTCCGCTACGCGATCCAGCGCAAGCAGGCCGAACAGTCCGCCGTGGCGCTCCAGGCCAGCCTGATGCAGGCCCAGGAGAACGCCCGCCTGGAACGCGGACTGCTGCCCCGCCCGCTGCTGCGCGCCGACGGCGTCCAGGTCGTCGCCCGCTACCGCCCCGGCCGCGCCCAGGCGCTGCTCGGCGGTGACTTCTACGACATCGTGCAGAGCGCGGACGGCACCGTCCACGCCCTGGTCGGGGACGTCTCCGGCCACGGACCGGACGAGGCCGCCCTCGGTGTCGCCCTGCGGATAGCCTGGCGCACACTGGTTCTCAGCGGTATCACCGGCGTCGAGCAGGTGGCCCGGCTGGAGGAGATCCTGGTCGCCGAGCGCGCCCGGGACGAGGTGTTCGCCACCCTGGTCAGCCTGTCCGCCGTACCCGGCGAGCAGCGGGCCAGTGTGGTGCGGGCAGGCCATCACGGGCTGCTCCGGCGCGGCGCCGGAGGGGACGTGGACTGGGTCGAGGTGCCGGGCGGGCCCGCGCTGGGCCTGGTCCCCGGCGGCGCGCACTGGCCGATGGCGGAGCTGCCGGTGCCGCCGGGCGCCTCCGTCGTCCTCTTCACCGACGGCCTCTTCGAGGGGCACGTCAGCCACGGCCCGCAGCGGCTCGGCGAGGAGGGGCTGCTCCAGCTCGCCCGTGACGCGGCCGGACTGGCGCCCGACGAGTTCGTGGACCGGCTCATCGGCGAGGCGGAGGGGCTGGCCGAGGAACGCGGCGGCCTCGCGGACGACGTCGCCGTCGTCCATGTGAGCTGGAACTGAGAACCCCGAGAACCCTGAGAACGGCGAGACGAGAGAAACGAGTGGGACGCGTGAGTGACGAGTGGGTTCGGAGCACAGGGTGAACGACGTCACGGGCAAGCCGTGGACCGCACGCAGGCTGACCGTGCAGGGCTGGTTCTACCTGGTGCTGTCGCTCATGACACTCCTGGTGCTCCTCGGCACCGTGGTCGGCGCCGCCCTGCTCAACCGCACGGCCCAGGCGACCGACACCCTGCTGGAGGGCGTACAGCCCGCCCAGACCGAGGCGTACCGGCTCCAGTCCGCCATGGTCAACCAGGAGACCGGCATCCGGGGCTACGCCATCACCGCCGACAAGCGCTTCCTCACCCCCTACACCCAGGGCAAGAAGAACGAGGCGGAGTCCGCGGCCCGGCTGCGCCGCCTGATCGCTGACCGGCCCGAGCTGCGCGACGACCTGGCCGCCGTAGAGCGCCAGGCCGCCGCCTGGCGCTCGAACTACGCCGAGCCGCTCGTCGCCTCCGTGACCCCCGGAAAGCCGAAGGCCGTCGACCTGCGGACCGTGGAACGCGGCAAGGAGGACTTCGACAGGCTGCGCGCGGGCTGGGTCGACCAGAACGCCCACATGGCCCGCGTCGTCGAGGACGGCCGCGCCCACATCGCCCAGGAGCGCACGCTGCGCAACTCGGTGCTCGTCGCCATGGTCGCCGCGTTCCTGCTGACCGGCGTCGCGCTCGCCGTCTTCGTGCGGCTGCTCGTCACCCGGCCCCTGGAACGGCTGCGCAGCGCGTCCCGCCGGGTCGCGGGCGGTGACTTCGAGTACGTCATCTCGGGCGACGGCCCGACCGACCTCACCGCCCTGGCCGTCGACGTCGACGGCATGCGCCGCCGGATCGTGGCCGAGCTGGACGCCTCCCACGCCCAGCAGCGCGTCCTCACCACCCAGGCCGCCGACCTGGACGCCCAGGCGATCGAGCTGCGCCGCTCCAACGTGGAGCTGGAGCAGTTCGCCTACGTCGCCTCCCACGACCTCCAGGAGCCGCTGCGCAAGGTCGCCTCCTTCTGCCAGCTGCTGGAGAAGCGGTACTACGACAAGCTGGACGACCGCGGCAGGCAGTACATCGACTTCGCGGTGGACGGCGCCAAGCGCATGCAGGTGCTCATCAACGACCTGCTCACCTTCTCCCGGGTCGGCCGTCTCACCGACGACCGCGTGCCGGTCGGCCTGGACAAGGCGCTGGAGAAGGCCATGATGAACCTGGGCACCGCCGTCGAAGAGTCCGGTGCCCGCGTCGAACGGCCGACGGAGATGCCCGAGGTGGTGGGCGACCCGACCCTGTTCACCATGCTCTGGCAGAATCTGATCGGCAACGCCCTGAAGTTCCGCCACCCCGACCGCGCCCCGCAGGTCACCATTACCTGTGAGGCCGACCCGGACGAGCCGGGCAGTCTGCGGCTGAGCGTCACGGACAACGGCATCGGCATCCCCGGTGAGTTCGCCGAGAAGGTCTTCGTCATCTTCCAGCGGCTGCACAGCCGGGACGCCTACGGTGGTACCGGCATCGGCCTGGCGCTCTGCAAGAAGATCGTGGAACATCACGGCGGCAGGATCTGGCTGGACACCGAGTACACCGACGGCACCCGTTTCCGCTTCACCCTGCCCATGTCCACCGCCCCGGACGAGACCGGCACCACCTCCGAGGAAAAGGCCCTCACATGACGACTCCCGACGCCACCCCGATCGACGTCCTCCTGGTGGAGGACGACCCCGGTGACGAGCTGATGACCCGGGAGGCGTTCGAGGACAACAAGATCGGCAACACGCTGCACGTGGTCCGGGACGGCGAGGAGGCGCTGGACTTCCTCTACCGGCGCGGCGACCACACCGGCGCGCCCCGCCCCGACCTGATCCTGCTGGACCTGAACCTGCCCAAGTACGACGGGCGTCAGGTGCTGGAGCGGATCAAGTCGGACCAGGATCTCGCGGACATCCCGGTGGTCGTCCTCACCACCTCGGCGGCCGAGGAGGACATCCTCCGCAGCTACAAGCTGCACGCCAACGCGTATGTCACCAAGCCGGTCGACCTGGACCAGTTCATCGCCGCCGTCCGCCAGATCGACGACTTCTTCGTCCAGGTGGTCCGCCTGCCCGGGCGGCGCTAGACACCCTGGACGCGAAAACACCCCCCGACCGCTCCGGTCGGGGGGTGTTCTGCGTGGTGCTGCGCTCAGCTCGCGGCCGGGCGGCGGCCGCCGCGGCGGTCGGAGCCACCGGTGCCCGCGGCACGCTCGCCCGGCGCCCTGCGGGCGGTGCCGCGCGCGGCCGCCTTGCCGGGAGCCGCGCCCCCGGCGGTACGGCGACCGGAGGCGCCGCCGCCCTTGGCGCCCTCGGCGCTCGTGCGGCGGCCCGTACCGCGCCCGCCGGACGCCCCGGTGCCACCGCTCGCGGTGCCCGGCTTGGACCGGCCCTCCTGCTTGCGGCCCTGACCGGCCGCAGCCTCACCGGCACCGGCCGGGCGACGACGGCGGCTGGAGCGGCCGGCGCCCTCGGAACCGGAACCGGACCTGCGGGCCGGACGGGACGCCTTCGGCGGCGTCGGCTCCGGGGTGGCGATGACGACGGCCACGCCGGAGGGCTCGCGGGCGCCGGTGATGGCGACCAGCTCCGGGGCGCTGGAGGTGACGCGGGCCGTCTTCGGGCTGATGCCCGCGGCCGACATGAGCTGGTTCATCTCCCGCTTCTGCTCGGGCAGCACCAGCGTGACCACACTGCCGGAACCACCCGCGCGGGCGGTACGGCCGCCGCGGTGCAGGTAGTCCTTGTGGTCGGTCGGCGGGTCGACGTTCACCACGAGGTCGAGGTCGTCGATGTGTATACCGCGCGCCGCGACGTTCGTCGCCACGAGCGCGGTGATCTCGCCGGTCTTGAACTGCTCCAGGGCGCGGTTGCGCTGCGGCTGGGAGCGGCCGCCGTGCAGGGCGGCGGCGCGGACCCCGACCGACAGCAGCCGCTTGGCGAGCCGGTCGGCGGAGCGCTTGGTGTCCAGGAACAGGATGACCCGGCCGTCACGGGCCGCGATGCGGGTGGTGACGGCCTTCTTGTCGGTCTCGTCCTGAAGGTGGAGCACATGGTGCTCCATCGTGGTGACCGCACCGGCGGACGGGTCCACCGAGTGCACCACGGGGTCGGTCAGGAACCGCTGCACCAGCTTGTCGATGTTCCGGTCCAGGGTGGCCGAGAACAGCATCCGCTGACCGTCGGGGCTCACCTGCTGGATCAGCTTGGTGATCTGCGGCAGGAAGCCCATGTCGGTCATCTGGTCGGCCTCGTCCAGCACCGTGATGCGGACGTCGTGCAGCACGCAGTCGCCGCGCTCCACCAGGTCGTTGAGGCGGCCGGGGCTCGCCACCAGCACCTCGGCGCCGCGCCGGAGCGTGGCGGCCTGCTTGGTGATCGACAGGCCGCCGACCACGGTGGCCATCCGGAGGTTGACCGCCGTCGCGTACGGGGTCAGCGCGTCGGTCACCTGCTGGGCCAGCTCGCGGGTGGGCACGAGGATCAGGGAGAGGGGAGCCTTGGGCTCGGCGCGCAGCCCGGCCGTGCGGGCCAGCAGGGCGAGGCCGAAGGCGAGGGTCTTGCCGGAGCCGGTGCGGCCACGGCCCAGGAGATCACGGCCCGCCAGCGAGTTCGGCAGCGTGGCGGCCTGGATCGGGAAGGGGGTGGTCACCCCTTGCGCGGTGAGCGTCTTCAGCAGTGCCGCGGGCATGTCGAGGTCGGCGAACTCAGCGACGGCGGGCAGTGCGGGCGTCGTGCTCTCCGGCAGGCGGAATTCCTGAGGAGCCTGGGGAGCCGACGAGGGCCGGGACGGCGACGAGCCGCGGTTCGGCTTCTGATACCTGCGGGGCATGCGGTTACTGCCTTCCTCAACACAGCACAAACCGGGGTCCGCACCATGACGGTGCGGACCCCGGTGAGCGGAATACGCGTCCAGCTATTAGGCGGGAACGATGTTCTCGGCCTGGGGGCCCTTCTGGCCCTGCGTGACGTCGAAGCTGACCCGCTGGCCCTCCTGGAGCTCACGGAAGCCCTGGGTGGCGATGTTCGAGTAGTGGGCGAAGACGTCCGGACCGCCACCGTCCTGCTCGATGAAGCCGAAACCCTTTTCAGAGTTGAACCACTTGACGGTTCCCTGTGCCATGACTTTCTCCTTCTGATGGCAGAGGCCCCATCCGGAAGATGCCGGAAAACAAAATGCGCCTAAAGAGAAAACATTTCCCGTCAGGCGCACATAAAGTTCATGGGTACCACAACTGCAACAAGAGAAAGACTAGCACAGATCCGGCTCGGTGTGGGTCTGCGTGATCTTCCCGGCGTGTCGGTGTCGATCACCTGACAGACCATCGACGCCGGTCCGCGGGGGTGGAAGTATCACCGGTGCGACAAACCGACGATCACCTGTGATGTGGAGGATGTCATGACCGCCTATGCCGTAGCCCATCTCCGTGAGGCCGCTCCGCACCCGGAAATCGCGGAGTACATCGAGCGTGTCACCGCCACCTTCGAGCCCTACGGCGGCCGATTCCTCGTCCATGGCGCGCAGCACGAGGTGAAGGAGGGGGGCTGGCCCGGCCATGTCGTGCTCATCGGCTTCCCCGGCATCACCGAGGCGCGGGCCTGGTGGGACTCGCCCGCCTACCGGGAAATCGCCCCGCTGCGCTCCCGGCACATCGCCGGCGACATCATCCTGGTCGACGGGGTCCCCGAGGGGTACGACCCGGCCGCCACCGCGAAGGCGCTCCGCGAGGCACTGCCCGCCGAGTAGCCCTTCCCCAGGCAGGTGACCGGTTGTCAGTGGGGGTTGCTAGAAATGCCGCGTACGCCGTGGACCGCACACGTTCGCGCCCATCGCACGTCAGGAGCAGCCCGCATGACCATTGGTCACCACCTGGAGGAGCTGTACGGCCTCCCCGCGTTCGCCTTTCCCGGACCCGACGCGAAGGCCGAGCTGCCCGAGCCGGACGCCGTCGCCTGGCGGGTCGCCGGGGACGTGTACGACGCGGACGAGGAGTGGGTGGACGCCTTCGCCCGCTTCCTCGCCGCCGTGGACACCACGCGGGTGCGGGCGCTGATCATCGGCGCCTGGACGGACGCGTACGAGACGGACTCCTCCGCCGTGATGGCGGCGCTGCTCGCCGCCCGTGACCGGCTGCCCGCCCTGCGCGCGCTGTTCCTCGGCGATCTCGTCATGGAGGAGGCCGAACTCTCCTGGATCCAGCAGACCGACGTCACCGGACTGCTCACCGGATTCCCGGAGTTGACCGAGTTCGGCGTGCGCGGGGGCACCGGGCTGGAGTTCACCGCGCTCGGCCACACCGCGCTGCGCAAGCTGGTCGTGCAGACCGGCGGGCTGCCCGTGGAGGTCGTGCGCGGCATCGGGGGCAGCGACCTGCCCGCGCTGGAACACCTCGAGCTGTGGCTCGGCGACTCCTCGTACGGCGCCGACACCACGGTGTCCGACCTGGAGCCGATCCTCTCCGGCACCCGGCTGCCCGCCCTGCGTCATCTGGGGCTGCGCAACAGCGAGATACAGGACGAGATCGCGGCCGCCGTCGCCTCCGCGCCCGTCGTGGCCCGGTTGGAGACGCTGGACCTCTCCATGGGCACCCTGGGCGACGAGGGCGCCGCCGCGCTGCTCGCCGGGCAGCCGCTGACCCACCTCGGCTTCCTCGACCTGCACCACCACTACCTCACCGAGCCCCTCCAGCAGCGCCTGCGCGAGACGCTCGAACCGGCGGGCGTCCGGCTCGACCTGGACGAGGACGACGCGGACTCGTACGAGAACGAGGACGGCACCGTGCAGCGCTTCGTGGCCATCGGCGAGTGAGCGGCAGGCCATGAACTGGTGTTTCGCGGTGGTCGGCAACCCCGGCGGCCGCAGGGTGACCCTCTTCGCGGAGGCCGTCCGGGCCGCCGGGCTGCCCGCGCCCCGCGTGGTGCCCTGGCTGGAGGTCCTGCGCGCGGGCGGGGCCGAGTTCGGCGACGGGGAGATCGTCCGCGTGGACTCGCCCGGTGAGGACCCCGAGGTCGACCTCCTCCTGCGGGGCATGCCCGACCCGACCCGCGTGGAGGGCACCGCCCGCTGGTACGAGCGCTTCACGGCGGCCCTGGGCACGCTGCGCGGCGGCATCCGGCTAGACGGCGCCGAGGACGTCGCGGTCATGTTCGACAAACGGCGCTGCCACGCGACCCTCGCCGCGGCAGACGTACCGGTGCCGGAGTCACCCACCTCCGGTGCGGCGGGCGCTCCCGTGCGCGGCTGGGACGACGTGCGCGCGCTGATGCGGGAGCACCGGATGCCCCGGCTGTTCGTCAAGCCCGCGCACGGCTCGTCGGCCTCCGGGGTGCTCGCCGTCGACTCGGCCGGAGGCGGCCGGATCAGGGCCACCACCTCCGTCGAACTCGACTCCGAGGGGCGGCTGTTCAACTCCCTCAAGGTGCGCCGCTACCAGCGGGAGCGGGACATCGCCGCCATCGTGGACGCGCTCGCGCCGGACGGGCTGCACCTGGAGCGATGGGTGCCCAAGGCGTCCCAGGACGGCCGCGCCGCCGACCTCAGGGTGGTCGTGGTGGACGGCCGCGCCACCCACGCCGTGGTCCGCACCAGCGCCGGACCGCTCACCAACCTCCACCTCGGCGGCCACCGGGGCGACCTCGCCGGGGCGCGACGGGACGCCGAGGCGGCGGGCCTGCGCTGGCCGGAGGTGCTCGGGATCTGCGAGCGGGCCGCGGCCTGCTTCCCGGACACCCTCTGCGTCGGCGTCGACCTGCTGCCCGCCGTCGGCTGGCGCCGCGCCTTCGTCGGCGAGGTCAACGCCTTCGGCGATCTGCTGCCCCGGCTCACCGGCCTGCCCGGCAGTGGCGCCGAGGGCCTCGACACCTACGCGGCGCAGGTCGCCGCCGCCCTGCGCCGGGCCCCGCTCACCGGGCGCCCCGGCCCGCACCACCCGCACAGAACAGGAACCACCCATGCCAGCGTCTGACCCGGCCACCGCCCGCCTGCCCGAAGTGGCGCCGGGCGTGCCGGACATGAACCGGATCGTCGGCAGCCACGACATCCTGCTGCTCACCCTCGACACGCTCCGCTACGACGTGGCCGCCGAACTCGCCGACGCAGGCCGCATCCCCACCCTCACCCGCCACCTCCCCGGCGGCCGCTGGGAGAAGCGGCACGCGCCCGGCAGCTTCACCTACGCCTCCCACCAGGCCATGTTCGCGGGCTTCCTGCCCACCCCGGCCGAACCCGGCCGCCACCCCCGCCTGTTCGCCGCCGACTTCGCGGGCAGCGAGACCACGGCCGACGGCACCTTCGTCTACGACACCCCCGATCTGGTCTCCGGTCTCGCCAAGGCGGGCTACCGCACGGCGTGCGTCGGGGGAGTGGGCTTCTTCAACAAGCAGGGCGCGCTCGGCTCGGTGCTGCCCGGACTCTTCGAGGAGTCGCACTGGGAACCGGAGTTCGGGGTCGCCTCCCCGACCTCCTTCGAGGCCCAGGTGGCCCGCGCCGAGGAGATCGCCGCCCGGACGGCCCCGGAACAGCCGCTGTTCCTCTTCGTCAACGTCTCCGCGCTGCACCAGCCCAACTGGTTCCATCTGCCCGGCGCGAGCAAGGAGGACGGCGACTCCCGCGCCACCCACGCCGCCGCGCTGGAGTACGTGGACCGGCACATCGGCCGCCTCTTCACCGCCATGAGCAGCCGACGCCCCTGCCTCGCCATCGTCTGCTCCGACCACGGCACCGCCTACGGCGACGACGGCTGGACCGGCCACCGCATCGGCCACGAGTCGGTGTGGACCGTGCCGTACGCCCACTTCCTGCTGAACCAGGAGGCGGCCCGATGACCACCGCGACCGCCCCGGCCCCGTACCAGAGCTATGTGTACGCCTACCCGCACAAGACCGCGTACCGGAAGCTCCCCGACCGGCCGCTGCTGAGCGAGCTGTGGGCGGACGAGCCCAAGGACGCGCTCTCCCTCTATCTGCACATCCCGTTCTGCGAGATCCGCTGCGGGTTCTGCAACCTGTTCACCCGCATCGGCGCCCCGGACGGACTCACCGGCGCCTACCTCGACGCGCTGGAGCGGCAGGCGGGCGCCGTACGGGAGGCGCTGGGGGAGCGGGACCCCGTCCGGTTCGCCACCGCCGCCTTCGGGGGCGGCACCCCCACCTTCCTCACCGCCGCCGAGCTGACCCGGCTCTGCGACATCGCCGAGCACCGGATGGGCGCCGACTTGCGCGCCGTCCCGCTCTCCGTGGAGGCGTCCCCGGCCACGGCCACCGCCGACCGGCTCGAAGTCCTCGCCGAGCGCGGCGCCACCCGCCTCAGCCTCGGCGTCCAGAGCTTCGACGACACCGAGGCGCGGGCCGCCGTACGCCCGCAGCGCCGGGCGGATGTGGAGGCGGCGCTCGGCCGGGTCCGGGACGCGGGGATACCCGTGCTCAACATCGACCTGATCTACGGCATCGACGGCCAGACCGAGCAGAGCTGGCTGCGCTCGCTGGACGCCGCGCTGGCCTGGCGGCCCGAGGAGCTGTACCTCTACCCGCTCTACATACGCCCGCTGACCGGCCTCGGCCGCCACGCCGACGCCGCCGACCCGGAGTGGGACGAGCAGCGGCTGCGGCTGTACCGCGCCGGACGCGACCATCTCCTCGCGCGCGGCTACGAGCAGCGGTCCATGCGGATGTTCCGTCGTGCCGACGCCCCGGCCGAGGGCGCCGACGACTACGCCTGCCAGACCGACGGCATGATCGGCCTGGGCTGCGGTGCCCGCTCGTACACCGCCGGGCTGCACTACTCCTTCGACTACGCGGTCGGGATGCACGAGATCCGCGCCATCATCGACGACTACACCGCCCGCCCCGCCGCCGACTTCGCGCACGCCGAGTACGGGCGCCAGATGACCGGTGATGAGGCGCGCCGCCGTCATCTGCTGCAGTCGCTGCTCCAGGCGGACGGACTGCCGGTCGCCGACTACCGGGCCCGGTTCGGCGGCCGTACCCCGGCAGAGGACTTCCCGGTCGAGCTGGCGCGGTTCGCGGACCTGGGCTGGCTGGAGTCCGGCCCGGTGCTGCGGCTGACCCCGGAGGGGCTGGCCCACTCCGACGCGCTCGGCCCCGAGCTGTTCTCCCCGGCCGTGCGGGCGGCGATGGCCGCCTACGAGCGCAAGTGAGCCGCCCATCATGGACCTGACCCTGCTGTACCGGGGGCCGCTGGCCTCCTGCGACTACGACTGTCCCTACTGCCCCTTCGCCAAGCGCCGGGACAGCCGGGAGCAGCTGCGGGCCGACCGGGCGAGCCTGGAGCGGTTCGCCGACTGGGCCGGGGCCCGCACCGAGGACCGGCTCTCGGTGCTGTTCACGCCCTGGGGAGAGGGGCTGGTGCGCTCCTGGTACCGGCGCGCCCTGACCGACCTCTCCCGGCTGCCGCACATCCGTAGGGTCGCCATCCAGACCAACCTGAGCTGCCGCACCGACTGGCTGGCCGACGCCGACCGCGACACCCTGGCGCTGTGGTGCACGTTCCACCCGGGACAGACGCCGTACGACCGGTTCCTCGGCAAGTGCCGGGAGCTGGACACCCTCGGGGTCCGGTACAGCGTCGGCGTCGTGGGGCTGCGCGAACACCTCCCGGTGGCCCGGCGGCTGCGGGCCGAGCTGCTGGGGCGGGTGTACCTGTGGGTGAACGCGGCCGAGGGGCACACCTACACCGACGCGGAGGCCGAGGCGTGGACCGCGCTGGACCCGCTGTTCCCGTACAGCAGGCACCCGCACGCCAGCGCCGGGCTGCCGTGCCGTACCGGTGAGTCGGTGATCTCGGTGGACGGCGACGGCACGGTCCGCCGCTGCCACTTCGTACCGGCGGAACTCGGCAACCTCTACGACGGCTCCTACCGTGCCGCGCTGCGCCCCCGCGCCTGCCCGCTGAACAGCTGCGACTGCCATATCGGCTATGTCCATCTGGAGACGCTGCCGCTGTACGACGTGTTCGCGGGCGGGGTGCTGGAACGGATTCCGGCCGCCGTCGAATGAACCGGGGCCAAAGGGGCAGCCGGAGCGGGTAAGACCGGCTGCCCGGACACCGCCGCGAGCGGGTCCGGGTACCGGGAACCAGGGGGAGACGGGAGGAGTACCAACCCATGGCTCTCGACGGCAAGAGCGTCCTCGTCCTCACGACGAACTACGGGACGGAACAAGACGAACTGCAGAAGCCGGTGGCGGCGCTGCGCGAGGCGGGCGCCCGCGTCGTGGTCGCGGCACAGAAGCCGGAGGTCATCGCCACCCTCGTCACCGACAAGGACCCCGGCGACAAGGTCGAGCCGGACACCACGCTCGCCGAGGCGACCTCCGACGGCTACGACGCGGTGATCATCCCAGGCGGCACCCTCAACGCCGACCAGCTCCGCACCGACCAGGACGCGCAGCGCCTGGTGACCGCGTTCGCGCGGGAGGGCAAGCCGGTGGCGGCGATCTGCCACGGCCCCTGGCTGCTGGTGAACAGCGAACTCACCGAGGGCCGCGACATGACCTCCTACCCGTCGCTGCTGGACGACCTGGTGAACGCGGGCGCCACCTGGACGGACCAGGAGGTCGTGGTCGACACCGAGGGCGGCCACCCGCTGATCACCTCGCGCAACCCCGGTGATCTCGACGCCTTCTCGTCCGCGATCATCCGCAGCCTGGAGGGCTGACACCGTCCGGAAGCGGGGCGGTCAGCGGTTTCCCACCGCGGCCGCCCCGCTTCCGCCGGTCAGGGTGCGCTGCACCAGGGCCATCGCGTCCGCGAAGGGGCGGCGGAAGCCCAGCGCGGCCCGCGCCGCGTTGGCGCCGGGGGCGCCGTGCACCCCGCCACCGGGGTGTGCGGAGGCGGAGGCGAGATACAGCCCGCGTACCGGGGTCTCGGGGCGGCCCGTGCCGGGGATCGGCCGGAACACCGCCTGCTGGTGCAGGGCGGTGGTGCCGCCGTTGAGGGCGCCCTCGCTGAGATTGGAGTCCTCGGACTGGAGCGTGGGCGGCGACAGCACGCGCCTGCTCAGAATCCGGGCGCGGAAGCCGGGCGCGAACTGCTCGACCCGCTGCTCCATCCGGTCCGCCATGATCTCGCGCTGGGCGGCGTCCCAGGAGCCGTCGAGCCCGGCGTCCCCGGCGTCGCCGCGCACCACACGCGGCAGATGGGTGTAGGCCCAGGCGGACTCGGTGCCCGCGGGCGACCGGGTCGGGTCGGCGGTGGTCATCTGCCCCACCAGCAGGAACGGGTTGTCGGGGATCTGCCCCATGGCGATCTGTGCGGCGAACCGGGTCAGGTCGTCCACGCTGTCCGCCAGATGCACGGTGCCCGCGCCGCTCGCCGCCCCGGCCTTCCACGGGATGGTGGAGTCCAGCGCCCAGTCGACCTTGAAGGTGGCGAAGTCCCACTGGAAGCGCCGCATGTCGTCGAGCACCTGCGAGGGCAGATGCTCGGGGGCGACCAGGTGGCCGTAGAGGGCGGGCGCGGACACGTCCGCGAGGACGGCGCGCCGGGCCGGGACCGTGTCGCCGCCCGCCGTGCGGACCGCGACGGCCCTGCCCCGCTCCACCACGATCTCCGTCACCGACTCCCCGCAGCGGATCACCCCGCCCCGGCGCCGCAGGCGGCTGACCAGGGCGTCCGTGAGGGAGACCGCGCCGCCGACCGGCACCGGGAAGCCGAACTGCTGGCCGAGCATCGACATCAGCCAGCCGAAGCCGCCGCCGATCGCCGACTCCGGGCCCAGGTCCGCGTGCAGGGCGTTGCCCGCGAGCAGCAGCCTGGCGCCCTCACCGTCGAACTCCTCCTCGCCGAGGCGGCGGACCGGCAGCAGCATGGCGCGGGCGAGCCGCAGAGCGCCGCCGCCGCGCAGCTTCATCCCGAGCCCGGCGAGCGCCCGGATGGGCGGCATCGTGGTGAACAGCGCCTGGAGGAGGTCGTGCCCGGCCCGGTCCCAGGTCGCGCACTGGGCGCGCCAGGAGCGGCCGTCCCCGGCGCACAGCTCGTCCAGGCCCTCCGCGGTGACGTCCAGGTCGCGGTCGATCAACGCGCAGCGGCCGTCGGCCAGCGGGTGGGCCAGCACCTGCGGGGCGTGCGACCAGCGCAGTCCCTCCTCCTCCAGCCGGAGCCCGGCGATGATCGGGGAGGCGGCGGCCAGGGGGTAGAAGGAGCTGAAGAGGTCGTTGACGAAGTCGGGGTGGACCGCGCGGTCGCTGAACACGGCGCCGCCGGGCCGCTCCTGGGCCTCCAGCACCTCCACGCTCCAGCCCTGGTCGGCGAGGAGGTTGGCGGCGACCAGCCCGTTCGGCCCGGCCCCGATGACCACCGCGTCACTCATGGCCCGCCTCCTCCGCCCTGGACGGCATCGAAGCGGGCCCCGGCCGGACCCCGCCGGTGCCCTGCGGGGTCTCCCGCTCGACCAGCCGGGCCAGTCGGCTCAGCATGCCCCGGTGCCGGAGCTGAATCACGGTGTCCAGCGCGACGTTGTGCAGCTTGTCGCCCAGTCCGCGCAGCGGGTGCTCGTCCACGACGACGAGGCTCTCGCCGCCCCAGTCGCGTACGTCGATGGCGATGCGCGCGTTGCCGAAGGGGGACTTGGCCTCCAGTTCCAGGCGCCGCGGCGGCTCGTGGCGGCGGACCACGGTGTAGCCCTCGACCCGGCGTGGGCCGATCTTCAGGGTGTAGACGAGCGACGACCCCTGCTCGGGCCAGCGGCCCTCGCGGGGAGCGGTCTCGTGCGTTCCCACGACCCAGTCCGCGTAATAGGAAGGCTCCTCGAGAACCTTCCACACGGCGGACGGTGGACGCCGGATGAGCTGGTACCGGATGGCCACGATTTCCTCCTTCGCGCAAACACCCGCCGCGGACCGGGGGCGCCCGCGCACTGCCGCACGAGTAACCCGGTGACCACGGATCACGCGTCGGTGCGCCGAACGGATGACGAGGGCGGCCGTCCGGCTCCGGGTCCGCTCGACGCAAAGACGGCATAAAAAAAGCGTAAAGATTGCCGGATTCAGGCAATGAAAAGGGGTGAGAGCCTGTGTGAACATTCCGTCGAGCCGGAGATCAGCGGCGGACGGGAGGGGGACGGCGCGGATGGCCTGGTTTCTTGGAATCGGCATCACGGGGGTCGTGCTGCTCGTCCTGTCGCTGGTCTTCGACGGGCTGCTGGACGGCCTGTTCGACGGCGCGCTGGACGGCTGGCTGTCGTTGCCGGTCATCGCCGGGTTCCTGTCGATGACCGGCTTCGGCGCGGTCATCGCCCACGAGGGGCTGGGCCTCGCACCGGCCGCGGCCACCGCGATCGGCGCGGCGGCGGGCGTGGGCACCGCCTGGCTGACCTACCGCCTCAGCCGGATGCTGCTGCGCGACCAGACGGACGCCACCCCGACCGGGGACGACCTGATCGGCACCTCGGCCAACGTGGTCACGGCCATCCCGGCCGCAGGCTACGGCGAGGTCCTCGTCCGGCTGGGCGGCCAGACCGTCAAGTTCGCCGCGCGCAGCGCCGTGCCGGTGGCGCGCGGAACCGAGGTGTGGGTGGAAGCGGTGCCGTCGCCGACCTCCGTCGTGGTGCGCCCGGTGGAGCGCTGAACCCTGCTCACCGCCCCGTCGGCGGGCGGTTGTTCTCCCACCCCTGACGGGGTGCCATGTGTCTGTGTCTCATGTATGGGGGCCTTGATATGAGTCCTGTCGTCATCGCCGTGGCCGGAGTCGTCGTACTCCTCGTGCTGCTGGCGCTCACCGTGGTCAGCCGATACAAGGTGGCCGGACCGAGCCAGGCGTTCATCGTCACCGGCCGCCGGGGCAAGAAGTCCACCGACCCGGAGACCGGCCGCGTCTTCACCGACAACAGCGGCCAGAAGGTCGTCGTCGGCGGCGGCGTGTTCGTCGTGCCGTTCGTGCAGCAGCGGTTCACCCTCGACCTGTCCTCGCGGCACATCCCGGTCGCGGTGCGCGGGGCCGTCACGCTGCGCGGGGTGAAGGCCAACCTGGACGGCGTCGCCATCGTCAAGGTCGGCGGCACCGAGGACTCCATCCGCGCCGCCGCCCAGCGGTTCCTGATGCAGCAGGACGGCATCGTCGGCTTCACCCAGGAAGTGCTGTCCGGCGCGCTGCGCGCCATCGTCGGCCGGATGTCCGTGGAGGACGTCATCCGCGACCGCGCCGCCTTCGCCGGGCAGGTCGCCGAGGAGGCCGAGTCCAGCCTGTCCGGGCAGGGCCTGGTGCTGGACGCCTTCCAGATCCAGGACATCACCACCGAGGGCTCCTACCTGGAGGACCTCGGCCGTCCCGAGGCCGCCCGTGCCCGGCAGGAGGCCGACATCGCCGAGGCGGTGGCCCAGCGGGCCGCCGAGCAGGCCCGGCTCAAGGCCGCGGAGGAGATCGCCGTCGCGCAGCGGACGTTCGCGCTGAAGCAGGCGGAGATCAAGGCGGAGACCGACGAGGCCGCCGCCCGCGCGGCCGCCGCGGGCCCGCTCGCCGAGGCCGCGCGCCAGCAGGAGATCCTCGTCGAGCAGGAGCGGGTCGCCGAGCGCCAGGCCGCCCTGACGGACCGTCAGCTCGACACCCAGGTCCGCAAGCCCGCCGACGCCAAGCGCTACGCCGCCGAGCAGGAGGCGGAGGCCCGCCGGGTCGCCCGCGTCAAGCAGGCCGAGGCGGAGCGGCTGGCGGCCATCGCGGCGGCCGAGGCCGAGGCGGAGCGGGCGCGGCTCACCGGTGAGGGCGAGAAGCAGCGCCGTGGCGCGCTGGCCGAAGCGGACGCCGTCGAGGGTCTCAAGCAGGGCGAGGCCGAGCGGTCCCGCCGTGCGGCGGCCGCCGAGGCGGTCCGGCTGGAGGGTGAGGCGGAGGCCGCGGCGATCACCGCCAAGGGCGCGGCCGAGGCCGAGGCCATGCGCAAGAAGGCGGACGCGTACGAGCAGTACGGTGACGCCGCCGTCCTCCAGATGCTCGTCTCGGTGCTGCCGGAGGTCGTCGCCAAGGCGTCCGAGCCGCTCAGCGCCGTCGAGAAGATGACGGTCATCTCCACCGACGGCGCCGGCCGGATTCCCCGCGCGGTCGCCGACAACGTGGCCCAGGGCCTGGAACTGCTCGGCTCCACCACGGGCGTCGACCTGACCCGGCTCCTCAAGGACGTCACCGGGCGCGCCGCGGCGAGCGTGGAGCGTCCCGCCCAGGACAACGGCAAGGTCGAGATCACGGGCTGAGCCGGGCGAACAGGAGGGGGGCCTGCCCAGGTGGCGGGCCCCCTCACAGCTCCCGCGCGGGCCACCTCAGCAGCCGGGCCCCGATGACGGCGGTCTGCAACGTGTACCGGTGCACCGGGTCGGCCGGGTTGTTCCCGGTCAGCTGGTGGATGCGCTCCAGCCGGTACGTCAGCGCGCGCACGCTCAGCGCCAGCCGCCGCGCCGCCTCGGCCGCCCGGCACCCCGACTCGAAGTACGCCTCCAGCGTCCGCAGCAGCGGCTCCGGGCCCCCGCGCGCGTCTTGCAGCGGCCCCAGCGCGCTGAGCACCAGGTCCGCCATCGCCTGCCGGTCCCGCAGCAGCACCGGGTACACCAGCAGGTCGGCCGCCCGCACCACCGGTTCCGGGAGGTCCAGCCGCTCCGCCAGCTCCAGCGTGCTCAGCGCCTCCTCGTACGACTGCACCACGCCGCCCGGGCCCGGACGGGGGCGGCCGATGGCCACCCGGCCGCAGTCCGGGGTGACCCGCACCTGCTCGGCGAAGCAGGCGAGCACCTCCTCCTGGTCGCCGGGGGCGATGCAGATCAGCTTGCCGTTCTTCGTGGTCAGCAGGATGCGGCGCTCACTGAACCGGGTGAGCAGCGCGGACTCCACCTGCCGGGTCACCGGGGCGGTGTCGACGTACGCCTCCGGACCCTCCGCCACCGCGACCGCGTGCGCGCGGGACAGGACGAGACCGAACCGCTCGGCCCGCTCGGCCAGCCGTCCCAGATCGCTGCGGCCGTACAGCAGGTCGTCGATGAACTCCCGCCGCGCCGCCTCCTCCTGCCGCACCGCGAGCCGCTGTGCCCGCTCGTACCCCTCGGCGAAGGCGTCCACCGCCTGCTCGACGGCGGCCAGCACGCCGCCCACCGACCCTGCCGGGGTGCCGTTCGGCCAGGCCGTCCGGGTGGCCGACAGATACCCGCGCACCAGGGCCCGCAGACTGTGCCCCGCCTCGGCGGCCCGCTCCCCGAGCGCGCGCCGCTCACCCAGTTCCTTACGCGTGGGGCGCCGCCCGGTGTGGGAGACCTCGGCCAGCATCCGCGCGTACCCGCCCAGGTATTCGGCCATCTCCAGCTCCGCCACCGCGCCCCCCGCTCTCCCCGCCACACCCGTTGATGTGCCCCTGACGTGATCCGTCCGGTGGAGCGTATCGGCCGCCACCGACAACGCAGGAGGGACCGCTCAGTGCGCGGCCGCGCCGAACTCGGCGTGCTGGGTGCGCAGCGCGACCGCCGAGTCCTCCTCGGGCGGTCTGCCGAACCGCAGTCGGCGCGCCTCCTGCCGGGCCTCGCGCATCAGCGCACGGAACTCCTCCTCCGTGAGCCGACGCCGGGCGCGCGGCAGGTCCGCCTCCCCGGGGTCCTCGCTGTCCAGGTCGTCCGGCATCTCCCGGTCCCCCCTCACACCTGCGACGGATCGATCGGCCACGGAGATTCGTGCGGGGCAAGGCTCGGTGCGCCCACCGTGAACACTTCCTCTGAGCTGTTGGTACGACTGCGTGCGGGTATCCGTCTGGTTTGCCCTGAAACACGAAACGTTCAATCACTTGGCCCGCTCGGCTTTCGGGCCGCAGCAGCCGCCTCCGGCCGACCCCGCATGTCCGCCGGACTCAGGGGTACCCGCGACGGACCGCTCGCCGCGAGCCGTGCGCGGGCGCTGATCCCGGTCTACGAAGGAGAAGCCATGACGGAGCAGCACCACGACCCGCACACCCGGCGCGTCCCCAGGGACCTGCCCGACCAGCAGGCCGGTCATGGCGACGACCGCTGGGACGCCCGTAAGCGGGACGACGCCCGCGAGGTGCCCGAGACGGACGAGGTGCCCGAGGTGCCCGAGACCGACGAGGCGGGCGCGGGCCCGCGCGGGGCACCGGAGTCCGCCGGGGTACGCCCCGACCAGCCCGTACCCGACGAGCCCTCCGGCTGAGGCGCCCGAACAGACGCGCCGGGTAGGTGCCGGGGCGTCGGGTACCCGGCGGGGTGCGAGCCCGCGTACCCACATCCCTTGGAGGAGACATGCGCGCTCTCACCTGGCAGGGCAGGAGGGACGTCCGGGTCGAGTCCGTCCCCGACCCGCAGCTCCAGGACCCCGATGACGTGATCGTCCGAGTGACGTCGAGCGGCATCTGCGGATCGGACCTGCATCTGTACGAGATCCTCGGCCCGTTCCTCGACGCCGGGGACATCCTCGGCCACGAGCCCATGGGCATCGTGGAGGAGACCGGCCCCGAGGTGACCGCCCTCGCCCCCGGCGACCGTGTGGTGGTGCCCTTCAACGTCTCCTGCGGCGAGTGCCACATGTGCGGTCAGGGCCTGTACTCCCAGTGCGAGACCACCCAGGTGCGCGACCAGGACAAGGGCGCCTCCCTCTTCGGCTACACCAAGCTGTACGGCCAGGTCCCCGGCGGGCAGGCCCAGTTCCTCCGGGTGCCCTTCGGCGACCGGCTCCCCGTGAAGATCCCCGACGGGCCGCCCGACCAGCGCTTCCTGTACCTCTCCGACGTCCTGCCCACCGCCTGGCAGGCCGTCGAGTACGCCGACGTCGCGCCCGGCGACACCCTCGTCGTCCTCGGCCTCGGCCCGATCGGCGAGATGGCCTGCCGCATCGCCCGGCACCGGGGCGTCGAGCACGTCATCGGCGTCGACCTCGTCCCCGAACGCCTCCAGCGCGCCAGGGAACACGGCATCACCGTCTACGACCTCGAGCAGTACGGCGACCGCCTGGCCGACGCGATCCGCGACGCCACCGACGGCCGGGGCGCGGACGCCGTGATCGACGCCGTCGGCATGGAGGCGCATGGCGCACCCGTGACCAGGGCCGCGCAGTGGGCCACCGGACTGCTCCCCGACGCCCTCGCCCAGCGCATCATGGAGAAGGCGGGCGTCGACCGGCTCGGCGCGCTGCACCTGGCCATCGACATCGTCCGCCGGGGCGGCACCATCTCGCTGTCCGGCGTGTACGGCGGCATGGCCGACCCGATGCCGATGCTGACCCTGTTCGACAAGCAGATCCAGCTGCGCATGGGACAGGCCAACGTCCACCGCTGGGTCGACGACATCCTCCCGCTGCTCACCGACGACGATCCGCTGGGCGTGGACACCTTCGCCACCCACATCCTGCCGCTGGAGCAGGGCGCCCAGGCGTACGAGACGTTCCAGGCGAAGAGCGACGGAATGATCAAGGCGGTCCTCGAACCGTGGTGAGCCCCGTCCTGGGGTGAGCCTCGTCTTGGGGGTGAGCCCCGTCCGACAGTGCCTCAACCCGGCCGGATTCCGGCCGGGTTGAGGTGCTTCGCCGTCACCGCTCGCGCACGAGCCGCAGGGCGACGACCACGAAGTCCACGGCCGCGAACAGCGCGAGGATTCCGCAGATGACGGACAGCACCGTGAGCTGGGTGGGGTCCGGTACGTCCCGCTGCGTCACCGTGCCCGCCCACAGGGCGAAGAGCGCCGTACCGAGCAGGAGGACGAGCAGCCCGATCACGCTGAGCACGAGCCGCAGCCTCAGCGCGCTGCGGGCGGTGACCGGTTCGGTCCCGGTGCGCTCCCGGTGGTGGTGGCCGGTCGTCCCCGGACGCGAGCGCGGCGGGTGTGCCGTGTCGTCCTGTGCGTGTCGTCGGCTCATGCCCTCATCCCCGTCCCAAGTCGCACGAAGCGTGTCGCAGGAAGGTGGCGGCCCGCCGCACGACGGACGGCCGGGCTGCCCGGTGCCGCCTCCGCGTACCCGCGCGCACGGCCGGGCAACCACCCCCGCTCGCCTGCCGGGGAGCCGGTGTGCGGGGACTGGGCCGGGGTACTCGGGCGGAGTACCCCGGCGGGCCGTCGACCGGCCCGCCCGTCCACTCAACTCACCCAGCGGGAGAGGCGATGTCCACCGCAACGCTGCTCGCCATTCTGATTCCCATCGTGGTCATCCTGATCCTGATCGCCGCGGGAGTGGCGCTCGTGAGGAGCCGCCGCAGGCGCCGCCTCCAGGAGAAGTTCGGCCCCGAGTACGACCGGGCCGTGCAGTCCGGCGAGAGCAGGCGGGAGGCCGAGCGCGAACTGCAGGCCCGCGAGAAGCGGCACCGCGACCTCGACCTCAAGGAGCTGTCCCCGGAAGAGCGGGACCACTACGCCACCGAGTGGAGCGGCACCCAGGAGCGGTTCGTCGACCACCCGGCGCAGAGCGTCGACGACGCCGACCGCCTGGTCACCCAGCTCATGCGGGACCGCGGCTACCCCACCGAGGGGTTCGAGCAGCAGCTGCGGGACCTGTCCGTCGAGCACGCCCAGACCCTGGAGCACTACCGCGACGCCCACGACGTGAGCCTCCGCAACGAGAACGGCGAGGCGACCACGGAGGAGCTGCGCGGCGCGATGGTGCGTTACCGCACCCTCTTCGACGACCTGCTGGGCGGCGGCCGGCCCCCGCACCACGAGAGCACCGGGCACGACGCGGCCTGACCCGGCGCGCATTCCATCACGGCACGAGCGGAAACGAGGTTGTCATGTCAGATCGGCACACCAACAGCGGCCACGGCGAAGGCGAGTTGAGCACGGAGGACCTGGCCCGCTCCGGCCGGGACAGCCGTCCCGACGCCCGCTCCGGCCCCCTGTCGGAGACGCGTTCCGACGCGCCGTCCGACACCGGCCACGACGCCCCGCCGGACACCCGCTCCGGCCCGCTGTCCGGGGCGCGCCCCGACCGCTCGGCCGACACGCCCCCGCCGTCCTACCCCGGCGAGGCGTCGACGGTCTCCGACCAGGCGCGGGACGTCCCCGGCGAGCGGACCCCCACGGGCGAGCGGGCGGGCGCGCCCGAGCGGACCGCCATGGGCGAGCCGACCGGAGCCCCGGAACGCACCCCCCTGGCCGAACGGGACGACCGCGACCGCGATCAGCGTCCGGGCGGGGAGCAGCGTCAGGGCGGCGGGCAGCCGCGTTCGGTGGACGAGGGTGCCGACCCGCTGATCGCCCACCAGGAGGCGGACACCTACCGCGAGCGCTGGGCGAAGATCCAGGGCACCTTCGTCGACGACCCCAAGGACGCGGTCCGTTCCGCGGACGCGCTGGTCGCCGACGTCATCCAGTCGCTGGCCGCGACCTTCGCCGACCACAAGAAGGAACTCGAGGGCCAGTGGAGCCGCGGCGAACAGGTCGAGACCGAGGGCCTGCGGGTGGCACTCCAGCAGTACCGCACCTTCTTCAACCAGCTCTTGGACGCCTGAGCCCCAGAACGCGGTAGCGGCCCCGGACCAAGAAGGTCCGGGCCGCTGCCGCGTCACACTCTTATGTCCGCAGGGCGCTGTGCTGTTGCCGCCACGCCTTCAGCACATGGGAGCCGAACCGGTCCTCCAACAGACCGGTGGCGTGTACGCCGAAGGCGATGTCGGGGTCGAGGTGCGGCTCGTCGGCCAGGAGGCCGCCGACCACGTCACGGCGGACGATCTGTTCGTGCACGGCGTCCGCCTCCACGTGCTCGTCGTAGAAGCGCTGCGCGGCCGCGCCCGCACCGGTACGGCGCAGGGCCGCGGCCATCCGGCGGGAGCCCGGGGACGAGGTCACCTCGACCGTGGCGAAGTGGCCGACCAGGGCGCCCCGCAGGGCGCGGTGCAGCCCGAACAGGGACATCAGGTTGACGGTGGCCAGGGCGGGGGCGGGAGCTCGGTCGAGATAGTGGCCGTAGGTGGTGTCCAGGCCGAGGTCGGTCATCAGGTCGGCGTAGAGCCGGGCGTGGATCTCGTCCGGGCGTCCCGCGCCGAACTCGTCGAACTCCACGGCCACCATGGCCGCCTTGGCCCGGCCGCGCAGCCTCGGGATGACCCAGGCGTGCGGGTCGGCCTCCTTCAGGTGGTACAGCGAGCGCAGGGCCGCGTACTCCTGAAGCTGCCACAGTTCGCCGTCGCGCTGGAGATGGTGGCTGACGCTGCTGTCGTCGTACCCCACGGGCTCGACCAGCAGCGCGTCCAGCGCCTCCTCGGCACTCCCGCCCGGCGGCACGTCCCGGCGCAGCGCGGCGAGGAACGGCCGCTCCAGCGACCGCCGCAGCGCCAGCAGGCCGGGGTCCCACTCCAACTCCTCGGGCACGCCCTCGAAGCCCCGGTAATGCAGCTCGTAGAGGGTGTACAGGGCCAGCTGGAGGTCTTCGCCGTACGGGTCGACGGTGGCCGGAGGCGTGTCGGTCGGCGCGGTGTCCCTGCCGGTCAGTGTGGAGACGACCGCGGCGGACAGGTCGCCGCGGGGCTGGGGGAGCGGGGGCGCGGTCACCTGGTCTCCCTCGTGTTCTTCGCGCGTCGGCGGTGGCTGGTGTCGCACCACGGGTAGATACGGCTGCGGCGGCAGGTGCAGAGGGCCACCGTGAACCGTCGCGAGGTGACGACCGTGCCGTCGGGGAGGGTCACCTCGACCGGGCCGGGCAGGAGCAGCGGGCCGTCGGGCGTGATCGTCACACCGGTCGCGGCCCCGTTCGCGGGCTCGGCTTCTCGGCGCACGGCTGACCACCGTCCTCTCGGCTCGGGTCCTCACCGTCCCCCACGAGTACCCGCTGTAAGCCGCCGAAACGGGCCGCCCGGTCAGCGGCGGACGGCGCGGACCACCACCAGCTCCTCCTGGTCCTCGTGCCGGTCGCGCAGCATGCCCCGGCTGTGCAGCCAGGACCGGCGCTCGCGCAGTACGGGGCCGAAGGGCACGGTGGCCCGGTCCACCACGGCCGCTTCCAGTCCGGTGGCGGCGAGCCGGTCCAGGGTCGGGGCGGTGCCGCACAGGGCGGAGTGCACGAGCAGGAGGACCCCGCCGCTGTGCAGCACGCCCGAGGTGCTGTCGCAGATCCGGTCCACGAACACCCGCCCGTCCGGCCCGGCGTCCCAGGCGCGGGCCGAACCCCGGCTCGGCGGGCGCAGGGCGGGCGCGGGGACGTAGGGCGGGTTGCTCACCACCAGGTCGTACCGGCGGCCCGGCACGGCCGCGACCAGGTCGCCGTGGCGGACGGTGATGCACTGCCCGGCGAGCAGCGCGTTGCACCACGCGGTGGCCAGGGCCCGCCAGGAGATGTCGACCGCGGTGACCCGCGCCCCGCGCAGCGCGGCCCGTACCGCCAGCGCGCCGCTGCCGGTGCACAGGTCGAGGACGGCGGAACCGGCGTCCAGGCGTTCGTGCTCCAGGGCGCGGGCGATGAGGCCGGTGTCGTGCTGCGGGGTGTACACGCCGGGCGGTGTCGGCAGTGCGACCGGTGTTCCCATGTCCGCCTCCTGGACGCCGGGCGTTCTCGTGCCGGTGTCTGAGTGCCCTTCGTCGCGCGGGCCACACGTCGGGGGAGGCGCGTCACCGCGTGGAGGCGGCCGGTGACGCACGAGCGCGCCACGGCCGGGGTGGCCGTGGCGCGCCGGGAGCGGGGCTCTCGTCAGCAGTAGAGGTTGCCGCCGGGGGAGACGCCGAGGATCTGCGAGAAGCGCTGGTAGGCGTCGACGCGGCTCTGCACCTGCGCCGGGTTGCGGCCGTCGCACTCCAGGGAGCCGTTGATGCTGCGGATCGTCTGCCCGAAGCCCGCCTGGTTCACCATGGCGTTGTGCGGCGTCATGGAGCCCGGTCCGGACTGGGTGTTCCAGTACCAGAGGCCGGTCTTCCAGGCGACGGCGCTGTCGTTCTGCACCAGGTTCGGGTTGTGCAGCAGGTCGATGCCGAGCGCGTCACCGGCCGCCTTGTAGTTGAAGTTCCAGCTGAGCTGGATCGGGCCGCGCCCGTAGTACGCCGCCTGACCGGCCGGGCAGCCGTACGGCTGGCTCCAGTCGCAGTACGTCGGGTAGTTCGCGGTGTTCTGCTCGACCACGTAGACCAGACCGCCGGTCTCGTGGTTCACGTTGGCGAGGAAGGCCGCGGCCTCCTGCTTCTTCACCGAGTCGCTGCCGGTGTTGGCGAAGCCGGGGTACGCGCCGAGCGCGTTCACCAGCCCGCTGTAGGAGTAGAACGAGTTCCGGTTCGGGAACATCTGGTTGAACTGGGCCTCGGTGACCACGAAGTTGCCGACGGGCGTGTTCCCGCCACCGCCGTCGCAGTTGTACGGGTCCCAGTACCAGGTGCTGATGATCGGGTCGTAACCCGGGTTGTCGTGCTCGGCGATGTACGCCTTGCCGTCCGTGTAGCGGACGACGTCACCGGCCCGGTACGACTTGCCGGCCACCCAGTTCGGGTAGCTCGAACAGGAGGCCGCCGGAGCGGCCGACGCGGCCGGGGCCGGGAGCAGGGCGGGGGCCACGGCGAGGGCGAGTGCGGCCAGCGCGGCGGAGATGTGCCGTCTCGACACTGAATCAACTCCTAGGAATGCCACGGCCGTTCCAGCGCGAGGCGGAACGCGGGCGCGCTCACTGCGTGCATGCCGGAGACACCGGCGAAGGCGTGGGGGGCGGCCGTGATGGGGGGTGTGAGGCCACACTCAAACGCATTGGTCTGTACCAGTCAAGAGGCTGCGCGTGGAAGGGGCGAACTTCGGTCAACTTGCCTGTGTGGAAAGGGAGTCGGGCGATCGGACGGCGGCAGACAAAAGGGTGCGGAGGGCATTCCCGATGCCCTCCGCACCCTTTTCGGGTCGTCTCAGCCGATGCTCACCTCGGGCGAGTAGAGGTCCAGCCACACCGCGAGATCGAGCGTCCGCTCCAGGCCGCGCCGGGCCGCCTGCGTACCGGCCAGGGAGTCGTGTTCCGCGATCCTGCGGACGTTCTCCCGGTCGAGGAGGTCGAAGACGCGGTGGGACGGCTGGGACAGGAGGTCCTTCACCTGGGTCTGGAGGGCGCGGCCGTAGCCGGGGTCCTGGGTGGAGGGGTACGGGCTCTTGACGCGGTCGTACACCGAGCGGGGCAGGACGTCCGCCGTGGCCTCCCGGAGGAGGCTCTTCTCGCGGCCGTCGAACGACTTCAGCGCCCAGGGCGTGTTGTAGACGTACTCCACGAGCCGGTGATCGCAGAACGGCACCCGCACCTCCAGCCCGACCGCCATGCTCATCCGGTCCTTCCGGTCGAGCAGGATGCGCACGAACCGGGTGAGGTGGAGGTGGGACATCCGCCGCATGCGGAACTCGAAGTCGCTCTCGCCGTCGAGCCGTTCGACCCCGGCGGCCGCCGTACGGAAGCCGTCCGCGACGTACCCCGGCAGGTCCAGCGCGTCGACCAGTTCGGGCCGCAGCACGCCCGTGTCGTCGCCGAAGTGGCGGCCGAAGCTCACCAGCCAGGGGAACGTGTCCGCGGTGCGGGCCTCCTCGTCGAAGAACTGGAGATAGCCGCCGAACACCTCGTCCGCCGACTCGCCCGACAGCGCCACCGTGGACTGGTCCCGGATGGCGCGGAAGAGCAGCAGGAGGGAGGCGTCCATGTCGCCGAATCCGGCGGGCAGGTCACGGGCGCGGATCACCTTCTCGCGGGCGGCGGGATCGGCCAGGGATCGCACGTCGAGGACGATGTCCTGGTGGTCCGTCCCGGCGGCCCGGGCCACGTCGTGGACGAAGGGGGTGTCCGGCGTCCCGCGCAGCTCGTCCGCGACGAAGTGGTCGGCCTGCCCGGCGAAGTCCACCGCGAAGCTGCGCACCTTCTCACCCCGCTCCGCGAGCTGCTCGGCGGCCAGCGCGGTCATGGCGGAGGAGTCCAGGCCCCCGGAGAGCAGGGTGCAGCGCGGCACGTCGGCGACGAGCTGGCGGCGCACGATGTCGTCGAGCAGCGTGCGGACGGTGGCGATCGTCGTGTCCCGGTCGTCGGGGTGCGGACGGGTCTCCAGCCGCCAGTACACGCGGGTGCGCGGGCCGGAGCGGTCGACGGTGACGACGGTGCCCGGCTCGACCTCGCGCATGCCGTCCCACACCGCGTGGCCCGGCGTCTTGACCATGGTGAACAGCTCGCGCAGCCCGTCCAGCGTGACCCGGGGGCGGACCAGCGGATGGGCGAGGATCGCCTTCGGCTCGGAGCCGAACAGGACGCCGTCGGCGGTGGGGTGGTAGTAGAACGGCTTGATGCCCATGCGGTCGCGGATCATCACCAGCTTGTCGTGGCGGCCGTCCCAGACGGCGAACGCGTACATGCCGTTCAGCCGCTCGGCCACCGTGTCGCCCCACTCCAGATAGCCGCGCAGCACGACCTCGGTGTCGGAGTCGGTGGTGAACCGGTGCCCCCGGTCGGTGAGTTCGCGGCGCAGCTCGGTGAAGTTGTACGCCTCGCCCGAGTAGACGAGGGCGATGTTCCCCCGGGGGGTGCGGACGGACATCGGCTGCCGTCCGCCGGGCAGGTCGATGATGGCGAGCCTGCGGTGCCCCAGCGCGGCGGGCCCCTCCGCCCAGGTGCCCCGGTCGTCCGGACCCCGGCAGGCCATCGTCTCGGTCATCGCATCCAATACGGCGTCCTCGGCGCCGAGATCACGGTCGAAGGACACCCAGCCGGTGATGCCGCACATGCGCTGCCTCCTGCCTACGGCGCGCCGCTGACCTGCGATTTCCCGCCAGCGCAGAACCCGGCCGCCGAACCAGTTGTATCGAGCACCTATATGACGAGCCTCCGCCCGGCACGCGCGCCGGTCAACGCCCCCGTAACCTCCGCGACACCGTCCGCCGACGGTTTCGGCCGCACTTTGCCGAAGCGAAAACCGGCGCATGCCGGGTGAGCGGCGCCGGGGCATCGCGAACCGGCCACAGGCAAAAACTTCGCCAATCCACGGGTGGGTTGCAGCGCCCGCCGCGGGGGCGTTACCTGGAAGCAACGGCGGTGGAGCGAGGGCAGCGGGCCCCGGCACGGCCACGCCTTCTCGTGCGTTCCGGCAGCGGCCCGCCCCATCACCGTCATCCAGCACGAGACGCGGAGGTGACCGAGGTGAAAGCCGTTGTCTACGAAAGGCCCTTCAGCGTCACGGTGGAGGAAGTCGACGATCCGCGGATCCAGCACCCCAACGACGTGATCGTCCGGGTCACCTCGTCCGCGATCTGCGGCTCCGACCTGCACATGTACGAGGGGCGCACGGCGGCCGAGCCGGGCATCGTGTTCGGCCACGAGAACCTCGGCGTGATCGAGGAGGTCGGCGACGGCGTGACCTCGCTGTCCGTGGGCGACCGCGTCGTGATGCCGTTCAACGTGGCCTGCGGGTTCTGCAAGAACTGCCTCGCCGGGGAGACCGGGTTCTGCCTGACCGTGAACCCCGGCTTCGCGGGCGGCGCGTACGGCTATGTGGCCATGGGCCCGTACACGGGCGGCCAGGCGGAGCGGCTGCGGGTGCCCTTCGCCGACTTCAACTGCCTGAAGCTGCCCGAGGGCGACGAGAACGAGACCGACTACATCCTGCTGGCCGACATCTTCCCCACCGGCTACCACGGCTGCGAACTCGCCCAGGTCTCACCCGGCGAGACGGTCGCGGTGTACGGGGCCGGACCGGTGGGCCTGATGGCCGCCTACTCGGCACTGCTGCGCGGCGCGTCCAAGGTGTTCGTGGTCGACCGGGTGCCCGAGCGGCTCGCCAAGGCCGAGGAGATCGGGGCCATCCCGATCGACTTCACCCAGGGCGACCCCGCCGAGCAGATCAAGGCGCAGACGAACGGCGAGGGCACCGACAAGGGCATCGACGCCGTCGGCTACCAGGCCCAGACCGGGGACGACAGCGGTCACGAGGAACCCGCGATCGTCCTCAACCAGCTGGTCGAGACGGTCCGGCCGACCGGCAGGCTCGGCATACCCGGCCTGTACGTGCCCTCCGACCCCGGCGGCCCCGACGAGAACGCCAAGCACGGCCAACTCCTGGTCTCGATCGGCAAGATGTTCGAGAAGGGCCAGAAGATGGGCACCGGCCAGTGCAACGTCAAGAAGTACAACCGCCAGTTGCGCGACCTGATCGCCTCCGGCCGCGCCCGGCCCAGCTTCGTGGTCTCCCACGAACTGCCGCTGGAGGACGCGCCGCAGGCGTACGAGAAGTTCGACAAGCGGATCGAGGGCTACACCAAGGTGGTACTGCACCCCGGCCACGACCTCGCGGCGTGAACCGGGGCTCCGGCCCGCCGGATCAGGCGTGCCGGGCGGCGATCTTCCGTCCCGGCGCGGCATGGTGGGCCGGAGCGTCCGTGCTCCTGGCGCGCAGCCGCTGGAGCCACAGCGTCGCCGTGGCCAGCAGCCCGGCGAAGAGCGTGAGGAGGAGGACGGAGACCCACATCTGGCGACTGCCGGGACTCATCCATCCCGTCCAGATCGCGGCGGTCAGCCACAGAGCCACACCGGTCGCGTAGAAGGCACGCGTCCGGCGCAACTGCCGTACGGCTCGCATGATTCGGGAGTGATCGGTCTTCGCTGCCATGCGGCCCCCTTACCCCCGATCCCGCTCCGCACGACCCCGTGATCGCAGACTCTTGCCGTCCGACAACTCCGGAGGTGCGGTCAGCGGCGCGTATTCGGGTAACGCGTGTCCTGGGTGTGCCGACGGGTAGCCGGTAGGACCGGAGTAACGAGAGGACGTCATGGAGCACTACCGAATCGTCAACCCCGCCACCGGCGAGACCGAGCGGGAGTACCCGACCGCGACCGACGCCGAACTGCGCGAGGCGCTCGAGCTGGCCGACACCGCGCAGCACGAGTGGGCCGCCCGGCCGCCCGAGGAGCGCGCGGCCGTACTGCACCGGGTGGCCGACCTGTACGAGGAGCGCCGGGACCAGCTCGCCGGGATCATCACCCGCGAGATGGGCAAGCCGGTCAAGCAGGCCCTCGGCGAGATCGACATCGTCGTCTCAATCTACCGGTACTACGCCGACCACGGCGAGGAGTTCATGAAGGAGGAGGAACTCGACGTGGCCTCCGGCGGCCGTGCCGTCATCCGCAAGGAGGCCGTCGGCACCCTGCTCGGGATCATGCCGTGGAACTTCCCGTACTACCAGGTCGCCCGCTTCGCCGCGCCCAACCTGATGCTGGGCAACGCGATCCTGCTCAAGCACGCCCCGCAGTGTCCGGAGTCCGCGCTGGAGATGGAGCGGATCTTCCAGGACGCCGGGCTGCCGAAGGGCGCGTACGTCAACATCTTCGCCAGCAACGCGCAGATCGAGGACGTGATCGCCGACGACCGTATCCAGGGCGTCTCGCTGACCGGCTCCGAGCGGGCGGGCGCGGCCGTCGCCGAGATCGCGGGCCGGAACCTGAAGAAGGTCGTGCTGGAGCTGGGCGGCTCCGACCCGTATCTGATCCTCGGCGTCTCGGACATGTCCCGCGTCGTGAAGAACACCCTCCAGGGCCGCATGTTCAACGCGGGCCAGGCGTGCAACTCCGCCAAGCGGATCATCGCACTGGACGAGCACTACGACGACTTCGCCGAGCAGTACACCGAGGCGGTCCGCCGTATCGTCCCCGGCGACCCCACCGACCCCGGCACCTTCATGGGCCCGCTCTCCTCCGAGAAAGCCGTCGAGACGCTGGACGAGCAGGTCCAGGACGCCATCTCCAAGGGCGCGACCGTCCTGGCGGGCGGCCGCCGCGTGGACCGGCCGGGCTCCTGGTACGAGCCGACGGTGCTCGCGGGCATCACGCCCGAGATGCGGGCCTACAAGGAGGAGCTGTTCGGCCCGGTCGCGCTGCTCTTCAAGGTCGGCTCCGAGGACGAGGCGGTCGAGTTCGCCAACAACTCGCCGTACGGGCTGAGCGCCTCGGTGCAGACCGACGACGACGAGCAGGCCGACCGGGTGGCCCAGCGCCTCGCCACCGGCATGGTGTTCCTCGGCGGTCCGGCGGGCACCGCCGCCGAGCTGCCCTTCGGCGGGGTCAAGCGGTCCGGCTTCGGCCGCGAACTGGGCCGCTACGGCATGGAGGAGTTCGCCAACCACAAGCTGGTCCGCGTCACCCGCTGAGGGGCGAAGGGGCATGAATGCCGACCGAAGGGACACGTTCCCGGCATGCGCACTCATGACCTGATCGTCATCGGAGCAGGCACGGGCAACGCCCTCGTCGACGACCGCTTCGCCCACCTGGACATCGCGATCGTCTCCGAGGGCCCCTTCGGCGGCACCTGCCTCAACGCGGGCTGCATCCCCAGCAAGATGCTCGCCGCCACCGCCGACGTGGCCGACACCGTCCGCGACGCACACCGCCACGACGTCGACGCCGAGCTGCGCCGGGTGCGCTGGGCCGACGCCCGCGAGCGGGTGTTCGGCCGCCTCGACGCCGCCGCCAAGGAGGGCGAGGAGGGACGCCGGGCCTCGGACCACATCACCGTCTACCGGGGCCGCGCCCGCTTCACCGGCGAGCGCCGCCTGAGCGTGGAGACGGAGGGTGGCCCGGTGGAGCTGCGCGCCGAGCGGATCGTGGTCGCGGTCGGCGGGCGGCCCGTCGTCCCCCCGGTGGTCGCCGACTCCGGGCTGCCCTACGAGACCTCCGACACCGTGATGCGGCTGGACAGCCCGCCGGAGCGCCTCGTCGTGCTCGGCGGCGGGTACATCGCCGCCGAACTCGCGCACGTCTTCCACTCGGCGGGCAGCCACGTCACCGTGGTCGAGCAGCAGGACCGACTGCTGGCCCAGCAGGACGAGGCGGTCTCCGAGGCGTTCACCGACATCGTGCGCGACCGGTGGGACCTGCGCCTGGGCCGGGAGCTGACCGAGGTCTCGGGGGAGCCGGGCGATCTGCGGCTCACCCTGGACGACGGCACCGAGCTGCGCGCCGACACCCTGCTGGTGGCCGTCGGCCGCCGACCCAATGGCGACCGGCTCGACCTGGACGCGGCCGGGATCGACGCCGAGGACGGCCGGATCACCGTGGACGAGCAGCTGCGCACCAGCGCCGAGGGCGTGTGGGCGCTCGGGGACGTGTCCACGCCCGTACCGCTCAAGCACGTCGCCAACCGCGAGGCCGAGGTGGTCGCGCACAACCTCATCCACCCCGGCGACCCGCGCACCATGAGCTACGACGCGGTGCCCGCCGCCGTGTTCACCCGCCCGCAGATCGCCCAGGTCGGCCGCACCGAGCAGGAGGCCCGCGAGCAGGGCCTCGACTACGTGACCGCCACGCACCGGTACGAGGACGTGGCCTACGGCTGGGCCCTGGAGGAGACCCAGGGCTTCTGCAAGGTGCTCGTCGACCGGCGCACCGGCCGCCTGCTCGGCGCCCACCTGCTCGGCCCGCAGGCGGCCACCCTCATCCAGCCGCTGGTGGTGGCCCAGACCTTCGGCATCACCGCGCGCGACCTCGCGGAGAAGCCGCTGTGGATTCACCCGGCCCTGACGGAGGTCGTGGAGAACGCCCTGCGCGAGCTGGACTCCCCAACGCCCTGAACATCACGTCCGCTGGAAGAACTCCACCTCCGCCAGCGCGACATGCCGCCCACCGGACAGGCCGACCGGGTCGCTGAGGGTCAGCCGGACCGAGGTGACCCGGCTCATGCCGACCACGATCGGCTGCGGGCCGGGCTTGTCGCTGAGGTCGATCTCCTTGCGCTGGACCTTGCCGTCCTCCGCGAAGACGTCCATGTCCAGGTGGAGGGCGCGGGCCTGGGTGCCGTAGTCCTCGGCGTTCTTGGACGCGCCGTTGGTGACGATCACGTCCACGAACCGGAACGGCTTCGCGAAGGTGTACGTCACCGCCGCGCCCTTGCCGGGGATCGCCCAGTAGCGGTTGGTGATCCCGTCCGTGGTGAGCTGGGCGGAGTGTCCCGGCAGCTCGGCCGTCGCGGCGACGTGGGAGGGACTCACCGCCTTGGGTGTGCCCAGCTTGTCCCGCGTGTCCTCGATCAGCTTCCGCCCGGCCGGGAGCAGCAGGAAACCCGCCGCGCACAGCGCCAGCACCACCGCGAGGATGACCAGCAGCCGCGCCAGCCGCCCGGAGCCGCCACGGGTGCGGCGCCGGAACGGCCACACGGTCCGCCACCACGGCAACCGCTCCCGAGCCGCCACGGGCGCCAGCGGCGCGGCGCACTTCCGGCAGAAACGACGGTACGCCGGGTTGGGGGTACCGCAGACGGGACACGGCACCCCGGAGGTGTCCTCGTCCGCCGCAGGGAGCGGCCGGACCACCGGCCGGGGGGCGACCGCCTTGGCCGGTTTGACCGGCTGCGGGGCTGCTGGGGCGGCCGGGGCCGCAGGGGTCGCCGGGACCACCGGGGGCGCCGGAGTCACAGGGGGAGCCGGAGCAGCCGGAGCAGCCGGTGGCTCGGGGACCGGGGGAGCCGGGCTGGACGGCTCCGGGGCGCGCTCGGGTGCCGGTGTGGGTGCCGGTGCCGGTGCCGTTACCGGTTCAGGTTCCGGCCTGGACGCCTCCGCGTCCTCGGTCCGTGGCGTGGGCTCGGCGGCCGGTTCCGGCCGCTCCGGTTCCGCGGGGGCGTCGGCCGCCTCGCCCCGGACCCGCGCCGACCCCTCCGACCAGCCGAGGTAACTCCCGCAGTTCCAGCAGAAGTCGTCCGTCGCCTCGTTCGAAGCCCCGCAGGCGGGACACTCACGCATGACGTCACTCCCCTTCGCCGGAGTCGGCGGGCGGAGCGGTGAGGACCTCCACCCGGCATCGTGTGTGCACCGGGCACAGCGCCCGGACCAGTTCGTGGACGCGGGACGCGTCGACCGTCGCGTCCCGCTCGGGCCACACCCGTACGACGACCTCGGCGTCCGGCGCGGGCGGCAGCTCGGCTCCGGGGGTGCGGGACCAGACGGCGGCACCGTCGCCGGAGATCTCGGCGCCCACCCCGAGGATCAGCCGCAGCGCCTTCAGCAGCCCGCGCTTCGTACCCCGGCCCCGGTGCAGCTCCATCGCCCGGACCGTGGCCTCGCGGCGCAGCTCGGCGGGCCAGCGCGGATCGTCCACGCCACCCACCCAGGAGGCGAGCCAGGCCACGAAGTCGGCGGGGGCCACCCTCGGATCGAGGTAGGCGGGCAGGTTGTCCAGGGTGCTGAACACCGGCGCCAGGACCGTGTCGAGACCCGCGGTGAAACGCTGGGCGAAGTCGTCCTCCGCGTACAGCGCGGGCAGTTGACCGCCGATCGGATGGCGGCTCGGCAGACCGGGGATCGCGGCGCGGCTCATACCCGGGCCTCCGGCTCCGCCGCCGTGACGACCACCTGGTGCTGGTACGGGAAGACCAGCGCGCCCGCGCCGATGTCGACCCGGTCGACCGGCGTACCGCGCCGCCCGGTCACCGGGTCGGCCGGGAACAGCCGGATGTCCTCCACCAGCACGTCCCCCACGGCACGCTGGAGCACGACGAACACCTCCCCGTACTGCACCGGCCGCCCGAACGGCCAGCCCGTGCCGTCGGGGCCGCCGTGCAGCGGGTCCAGGTGGTCGTAGAGCGCGGCCAGCGCCGTGGCGCGCACCCGGTCGGCGACCGCGGCCGGGGCGGTGAGCCGGGCCACCACGGTGACGCCCTGGTAGACCGGCGGTTCCACCACGAGCCGGGTGCCGATCAGGCGCCGCTCGTCCAGCGCCCCGGTGATCGTGGCCAGCACCTGGTCGGACGGGATGAGCTGCTCGAAGCGGACCCGGCCGTCGACGTCCGGGACCGCGTCCGGCACCACCAGGACCCGTACCGCGCCCGGCTCGTCGGCGGCGGGCAGACAGCGCACCCGGCGTACCGAGGGCGCCGCCTGCCGGGCGATGATCTCGTGGTCCTCGGCGGTCACCGCGCGCTCCTGCATGCGCAGCGCCTGCGGGGCGCGCAGCCGGGCGTTGGCCACGGTCTCGCCCGCGACCCCGCCGCGCGCCGCCTCCCGGTTGCCGACGCGCGCGACGTACGGCACCGAACTGCGCAGCACGTTGATCGCGCCACGCGCCACGTTGCCCGCCGGGCCGCCGCCGGTGCGGTAGCGGGCCACCCGGATCTGGGCGCCCTTGCCCGGCACCGCGCCGCACGCGCGCAGCGTGCCGTCGGGTTCGCGCAGCGCGGGCGCGAAGCCGAACTCGCCCGAGGTGGCGTCGACCCGGACGTGCCGGTCCTCGGGGCCGGAGCGGCCGAAGTGCTCGACGACCTGCCAGCGCTGCCAGCCGTCGGCGGAGGACACCTCCACCACGGGCGGCTCGCCGTCGAGCAGCACCGGCGGCCGGTCGAGGCGGAACGTCTGCCCGGCGACCCCCTCGGAGACGCCGAGCGGCACGTCCGTCACGGTCTCCGCGTGCTCGACCGTCATGGTGCCGCCGACCGTGAACACGGCCGCCTCCCGCACGGTCGGCGACTCGGAGTAGAACGGCTGGCCGGGCTCGGCCGGGATGACCCGGCAGCGCAGCCAGCCCGCGTGCGTCCCGCCGATCACGGACGCGGTGTGCGACGCGGGGACGTACACGATGACCTCGCCGGGCCGGTTCAGCCCGCCCGTGGTGTCCTCGCCGGTCTCGCACCGCAGCCAGCGCGTGCCGTCCCACGCCTCCCAGGCCAGCGGGGGCTGGCGCGGGTCGACGCCGACGCCCTCGACCCGGCTGTCCAGGCGGACGGCGACCACACAGCGCGGTACCGCCGTCGGCAGACCGAACAGCAGCGCGTCACCGGGCTCGGGCGTCGTCTGGAAGCAGGGCACGTCCCGGCCCTCGGCGAGCGCGTTCGTCCGGTCGGTCTGCTCACCGCCGCGCGGCGCCGTCACCAGCCGGATCAACTCGCTGGGCACGATGCGCAGTTCGCCGGTCGTGGCGAAGACGACGGCTTCCTCGTCCTCGCCCGCCCCGGTCGTCACCTCGGTGCCCGCCGTCAGCGTCACCGTCTCCGGCTGCGGCGCGGAGAGCCAGAAGTCGACCTCGGCGGCCGCCGCCGACGGCGGGAACAGCCGGATGCCCAACAGGTCCAGGAAAGCGAGGTAGTTCTTCTCCGGCACCCGGTTGAGCCGGTACAGCAGCTGGTCCACCAGATAGGCGAACGTCTCGATCAGCGTGACACCAGGGTCCGACACATTGTGGTCGGTCCACTCGGGGGCGCGCTGCTGCACATACCGTTTCGCCTCGTCCACGAGCTGCTGGAAGCGCCGGTCGTCCAGATTGGGGGAGGGCAGGACCATCAGTCGCCGACCACTTCCTCGACACCCTCCTCGGAGGGGATCGTGTAGAACGGAAACACAAGATTGCGCCGGTCGTTGGTGGAACGCACCGTGTAGTGCACGTCTATGTAGAGCGTCCCGGCGTCCACCGCGTCGAAGGCCACCACGACATCGTCCACCGAGATCCGCGGCTCCCACCGCTCCAGCGCCTCCCGCACCTGCTGCGCGACCCGGCCCGCCGTGGCGCCGTCGCCCGGCGCGAACACGTAGTCGTGGATGCCGCAGCCGAACTCGGGCCGCATCGGCCGCTCGCCGGGCGCGGTGCCGAGGATCAGCCGGATCGCCTCCTCGATCTCCCGCGCCCGCTCCACCATGGCGATGCCGCCGGTGGGGCCGACCCGCAGCGGGAACGCCCAGCCACGGCCGATGAACCGCTCGCTCACAGCACGCCACCTATCTCCACGCTCAACTCACCCATCACGATCTGCGCCTGGCACGTCGTCCTGTCCCCCATCCGCGCGGCGGGCAGCCCGCCGATCAGGACGCCTTTTCCGACCAGCGCCTTCGGATCGGGAATGATCACGTTCGCCGGTCCGGTGGCCGCGTGCGGCGGGACCACGCACACGTGCAGGCTGCCCACGACGGCGGCCGGCCGCCCGCCGATCAGGACGGTCGCCACCCGCGTGGCGGCCGCGGGCGGCGGGGTGGCGATCCGGCCGCCGTGGCTCGTGGGATCACCGGTACGGGCTGCGGCCGGCATCATCAACTCCTCGGTTCTCGACAACAACAGACATGCGGCACAGCTCAGTTGATCCGGATGAGCTTGGCCTTCAGGACCCCCAGCAGACCGCCGTCCACCTCGACCGACGAGCGCCCGGACACCGCCACCGCGCCACCGGACACGGAGACCCGCGTCTGCCCCTCCAGCACCACCTGGCGCCCCTTCAGGATCACCTGGCCCATCGGCGCGCTCAGGGTGATGTCCTGCTTGTCCAGCACCATGGACGTGCCCGCCTGCCCCGGCGCCCGGAACACCGTCACCTCGACGCGGTCCGTGCGGTCGTCCATCCGCACCTCCAGCCGCTTGTCCGCCGTCACCAGCCGCAGCCCCGACGGACCCGGCCGGGGCGCGTCCAGCAGCTCCAGCCGGTGCCCCGAACGCGACACGAAGGAACGCCGGTTGACTTTCCCGCTGGTCTTGTCGATCAGCGGCACATCGTGCTTCGACGGCTTGTCCACCCCGTTGTAGAGCCCGCCGAGGACGTACGGACTGTCCAGCAGCCCCTGCTCGAACCCGACCAGCACCTCGTCGTTGACCTCGGGGCTGACCACACCGCCGCCGCCCTTGCCGCCCCACTGCACGGTACGCGTCCAGTCCGAGACGTACGTGTCGTCCAGCCAGGGGAACTTGAGCCGCACCGCGCCCTGTTCGGCGCCGTTCGGCTCGCGTACGTCGGTTACCACGCCGATCGCCAGCCCCGGGATACGCGGACCCCGCGCGCCGGACCCGGCACCGGACAGGCCGGTCAGCGAGGGGTCGGGGCGGCTGCTGACCCACAGGGTCGTCCGGAAACCGCCGTGCGGCTCCAGCACGTGCTGCACCGCCGTCGTCGTGTACCGCCCCGAGAACGCCGGGCCCACATTGCCCAACGCCACCGCCTTGCCCGCGTGCAGTGAGGGATTGCCGGTGGTCAGCGCCTCCAGGTCACCGTAGGACGCGCTGACCTGGTCCGCGGTCGCCCGCGCCACCGCCGCGGCCTCCGCCTGCGTGCGGTACGGGGTGTCGGCCACCGTGACCTGGGTCTTCTTCCCGAACCGGTTCACCGACGCCGGGCTCAGACCGGGCACGACCGTGTCGCTGGTGATGGACGCCTGCTCGGCCACCACGGCCCGCTTCGTCGTCGCGTCCCAGCCGCGCACCTGCACCTTCTGCGCCGCGTCCGCCATCGACAGCGACGCCCGCAGCGCCAGCAGGTTCCGCCCGTACTCCAGCACCAGCGGGCTGCGCGTCGCGGGCATCGACGGCGACGGCGCCCCGGACGCCTTCACCGGCCGGGTGAACTGGACGACCCCCTTGTCGTCCACCCGCACCTGCGCCCCGCACTCGGCCGCCAGGTACTGCAGGAAGTCCCAGTCGGAGACGTTCGCCTGCGAGAGCTGCTTGTGCGTCACCGCCGGGGCCTCCACCTTGCCGCAGGCCAGCCCCGCCGAGGTGACGACCTTGCGGATGATCGCCGCGGTCGTCATGTTCCGGTACGCGACCACCTTCCGGCCCCGCTGCAGCCGGTGCGCCTTGGAGTACGCCCGGACGACGGTGAACGTGCCGGTGCCGTCCCGGTCCAGCTCCAACGCAGTCACCTCGCCGCTGAACAGCGGCTCCCGCGCCTGCCCCTTCACGGTCACCACCGACACCTTCAGCGGGGTGCCGATCGTGACGCCGGTCGCGGCCAGGAACTCGTGCTGCTGATCGCGGTAGGTGAGCACCGCCATGTCCGGCAGCCCCACGCTCTCCTCGACCACACAGCTCACGAGCTGGGTCGCCCAGGTCTGCGGCAGCTCGCCCGGCGCCTCGACCACCGGGTCCGCCGCGAACGACCTGACGTCCCCCGACTCCGAAGGCTTCACCGCTCCTCCTCGTCCCCGGCGTCCCGCAGTCCGGGCACCACCAGTTCACTGCCGGGCGCCAGCGCCATCGGATCGTCGATGCCGTTGGCCTCGGCGATGGCCCGCCAGGCCGCCGCGTCCCCGTACTCCCGCCACGCCAGCATCGCCAGACTGTCGCCCGCCACCACCGTGTGCGTGCTGCGCGCCGTCTTCGAGCCGGACGTCGGGTTCTGCCCCCGCGCGTCGACGCTCGCCTCCTCGATGGACAGCGAGCAGGTGGCCCGGAGCGGCTTCCCGTCCACGTCGAACAGCGTGTACGACACCGACAGGCTGGTCAGCACCCCGTCGAACGACGTCGTACGCGCCGTGCCCCACTCGAACCGCACCCAGGGGCTCGCAGGCTTCTTCCGGCCGAGGCTCGCCTGCGTCGGCACGCACGCCTTCATCAGCTTCTCCACGGCCTGCTCCACGGAGTTGTCGTGCTTGGCCGTCGCGTCCAGGAACACCTCCAGGCTCAGCGTCCGGGGCCCACTGCCGACGAACTCCGGCAGCGCCGACTCGCCCGCCATGCGCGCCGGGGAGCGCCGCCACTCGACGGACTTGCTCAACTCCAGCGTCGACGGGTTGAACTGGAGGTCGAGCCGCGCGAGCGTGCCGCCGGGCTTGGCGCCGACGGAGGCCGGCGGCTCCTTGAGCGTGAGCTGCGCCCTGGCCCGGCTGGCGCGGACCGATGGGGACATGGGGTGGTTCCTTCCTGGGAGCCTTGGAGATGGGGAGTTGTCGGGGCGAGCGGGCGGTCAGGAAGGAACCAGCCCCTCGTGCGCGATCTCCAGCGTCTCCACCGCCGCCTGCGAACTGGCCGGGTCGAACGACGGCCCCTGCCAGCGCACCGGCACGATCCCGTACACCTGCCAGCCGATGATCCGGCTCAGGTCGGGCCGCAGCGCCACGATCTCGCCGTCCTTCGGCTCCACCCGGCGCAGCGTCTCGTCCAGCCAGCGGCCGATCTTCGCCGTGTCCGCCGTGACCGGCCGGGTCAGCGTGATGTTCGACCAGGTCACCCGGCCCGGCAGCTGCCAGGTGAACCCGTTGTTCCCGCCCTCCGCGTACGTCTCCATCTCGACCTGGGCGCCCATCCCGGAACACGTGTGGAAGGCGCCGAGGTCGTTCCCGCCGATGGCGAGCCGGAAGAACACGCTCGTGGCGAAGATGTTGTCGGTCATGCTGCTCGGGTTCCGTCCGTGGGGCGTTCAGGGGTGGCGTGGGGCGTGCGGTTCAGCGACGGCCGTCGAAGGGACGGCCCGTGCGGTCCCGGCCCCGGCGCAGCTCGTTGCGCAGGAGACGGGCGACGGGGTCCAGCAGGCGGCGGGCCAGGTCGTCGAGGTCGGTGGAGGACTCGGGGGTGGGCAGCTTGCCTCGGCTCGCCTGCTGCTTGGTGGAGGGGGGCTCGCCCGCGGGCACGCCCTGGGCGGGCGGGGTGGTGGTGCCGCCCGTGTCCCGCTGGACCTGGGTGTGGAACACCGGGGGAGTGGAGTTCGGTACGACGGGCGCCGTGCCGGTGTCCCGCTGCATCTGGGCGGGGCGGACCAGCGGGGGCGCGGCGTTCGGCGCGGTCGCGGCTCCGCCGGTGTCCCGCTGGACGTGCGTGGGGCGGACCACGGGCGCGGGGGCCGGTGGGGTGGCTTCGCGGGCGGGTGCGTTCACCAGGAAGGGCTGTACGGCGGGGGGTTGGGGTGCCGTCACCGGGAGCGGGCGTGGCGCGGGGGCGTTGGGTGTCGCGGCCAGCGGGGCGGGACGGGGGGCGCGGGCGGCTGGGGTTCGGGGCGCACGCTGGACCGGCGCCGACGGTTGCGCCCCGGCCGACTCGCGTGCCCAGCGGGCGGCCACCACCGGGCGTTCGGCGGTCTTGCGCTGCGCGGGCGCGGCCACGGGGGGCGCCGCCTCGGTACTGAGGGTGAGGGGGCGGGCGGGGAGGAGGTTCAGGGTGTTCAGGGTGGGGGACGGCTTGGCGGCGGCCGTGGGGGTGGGCTGACCGGTGAGGGTGACCGACCGGGCTACGACCAGGGGGGTGGCGCCGGGGGTGCGGGGTGCTGCGGTCTTCGGGGTGGCGGGGGGTCGGGGTGCGGCGGTCTTCGGGGTGCCGGGGGTGCGGGGTGCTGTGGTCTCCGGGGTGCCGGGTGCGTTGGGCGTCCTGCGGGTGGGCATGCCGGGCTGCGCCGGAGCCGAGGCTGCGGGGGACTGGGCGGTAGCGGGTGCGGGGTGGGTCGGGGTGCCTGGGTGTGCCGGGTGCTGGTCGGTGCGGGAGGTCTGGAGGGTGGGCTTGACCGGGCGGGCGGGGGTCAGGGGGACCGAGCCGTGACCGGTGCCGGACGCGTTGGCGGATGCGTTGCCGGGAGCGTTGTTGGGCGTGCTTGGGCGAGCCGAAGTCAGCGGTACGGAAGCCTGGTTGGTGCCGGACGCCTGAGGAGCCGACGTGCTTGGACGCGCCGGGGTCAGGGGCACCGCGTTCTGGCCGACGCCGGGGGCGGGGCGATCGGGGGGCGTGGCTGGGCGTGCGGGGCTCCGGCCGCCGGGGGACGTGGCCGGGGGTACGGGACTCTGCCGCTCCGGGGCGCCCAGGGTCGGGCGCTCGGGGGTGCGGGGCGTGGCAGCGGGGCTCGCCGGGGCGCGCTGTGCCGTGGGACGGGGGGCCTCGGCTGCCGGGGTGCGGCGCGCGGGGGTGTCCTTGGGGGCGATGCCGGGCGTCTCCGGCGCGGGGGTGCTCGGACGGGCCACGGTCAGGGGCGTCGAGTCGGCGGGGGCGCCGGTCGGAGCGGGGTCCGTGGCCGCGCGGCGCTGGACGACGGCGTCGGGCGTCGACTCGTCGGTGCCATCAGGGCCGCCCAACAGAGGCTTCTGCGACGGCTGTTGAGGCGTGGGCGCGGCGGACCGCTGCACCGGTGCCCGGCCGGGCCGCTGTCGGCTTCCGGGCACGTCGGCCGTCGGAGGCAGCTCGGACAAGGGCGCCCCCAGACCTGTCCGGACACGGGGAGCCTGGGGCTCGACCCGGCGCTGGACGGGCTCGGCGGACGGCGCGGGCCGCTCCCCGGTCGTCGTCTCCGCCCGGCTCTGCACCACGGGAAGCGTGGGCCCCGGAGCGTTCCCCGCCACGGGCCCCTGCTTCATCGGCACGGCGGTAGGCGGGAGTTGGGTCAAAGGCTCACCCAGCGGCGGACGGCTCCCCTCACGCCGCTGAACCGTGCCCCGGTCCGCCAGCTCTACGCGAGCGGCCTGCGGCTCCGGCTCGGCCTGCGGAGTGGGCGCGGCCGCCTTCGGAGCGGCGCTCGCCACAGGAGCCACCCGGCGCACCGGGCCGACCGGCCGCCGAGCGACGATCAGCGAGCGGCCCACGGGAAGCGGACGTACGGCAGCGGGGGAGGCAGCGGCGCGCCCGCTGTCACTGCCGGACGGCGCCGAAGTGCTCTCGGGACGAGCGGCAGAACGCGTCTGAGCGGGACCCGGCGAAGTAGCCCCACTCGTACGGGGTTCCACCACCGCGACCCGCCGCACCACCGGGAGGGACGCCCTCGGGGCCGGAGCCGACGTAGCCGCCGCCCGCTGCACCTGCGGAGCCCCGCCCGCGCCAAGCACAGCCGGAGAAACAGAGGACATGAGCCCACGCTGCTCTTCGGCGGAGTCGACAGAGTCGACAGAGTCGGCAGCCGCACGCCGCTGCACCGCGGGCACACCGCCACGCCCGCCCTCCGCGCCCTTCCTGGACGCAGCCCCGGACCCGGACCCCGCCGCCCGCTCCCCCTGCCCGGGCCGACCGGCGACAACCCTCTCCAGCCGTTCCCCGACCGAGGGCGCGACCTCCTCAGCCTCCTCCCGCCGTACCGCACGCAACAGCAGCGGCCCACCGCCGCTGAACGTCTCCCCGGACGCGGAAGCGGGCCGGGCGACGCCCCGCACCAGTCCGGCCGGAGCCGAGGGCAGCACCCCGTGCGCGAGCCCCGTATCGAAGGACGGGTCGCGCCAAGCCGCCAGCCCCGCGCGGAAGCCGAGGCCGTCGCTGACCGCCAACGGGGCGCGGGACACCGTCAGTTCGGGCGTGGCGGCGGCACGCCAGCCGCCGTCCCAGCCCTCGGGCACGCCGACGCCGGCAGGCGCCTGCTCCACGGGCGCGGAGCCGGTGCTGCCGACGTTCTCGGCGGCGGGCGGCCGGGGCCGACGCACCCTGTCTCGCCATCCCATGCGGTCAACCGCCTTCGTTCACGCGGGTGTTGATGCGGGCGATCTCGGCGACCCACTCCCGGCGCTCGCCATGGGTCAGGTCGAGGATCTCCTCGCGGCTCCAGTGGAAGTGGTAGGCGACGTACGCGATCTCCTCCCGCAGCCGGGAAGGCGCGTACGTCACGATTCCCCCAGGCGCCCACCCGAGAGGTCGACCTCGAAGCCGCCCTCGCAGTGCGGGCAGGTGACCGCCGCACGCGTGTGGCCTTCGCTGTTGACGCGCCGGTAGAAGTCCTGGAGGAACGCGACGTCGGTCGCGTACATCCGCTCCACGATCCCCGCGTGCACATCGGTGACCGTGCCGATCCGGGTGATCACCTGGCTGAGCAGCACGACACTGAGGTACGCGGGGTTCTCCTTGACCCGCAGGTCGATCTGCGGGCGCAGTTCGTCGCGGGCCGTGGCCAGGCGCATCGAGCCGTGCCGGTGCACGGTGCCCGCCTCGTCGACGTACCCGCGAGGCAGCTCGAACTCGAACTCTGTGCGCAACGCGGGCTCCTGGCGCGGCGGCGCCGCTGGCGTGAACGGCTTCGACACCGCCTCGGCCTCGTCCTTCGCGGGAGCCGTCGCCTGGAGGATCTCGTCCAGGTTGCCCGCGGTCACCGTACGGCGCCTCATTCGACGATGATCTCCTCGAACACGATGGTCACGGACTCGGTGGCGGCCGACGACTCGCCCGCCTTGAGGGACGGGCCCTCCCACTTGGACGCCCAGCCCTGCATCAGCTGGATGCGCCGCACGGTCTCACCGGTGGAGTCCTTGATCTCGATGGTGAGGTTCTGCCGCGCCGTGTCCACCGCGCCGTTGTTCAGCGTCTCCTTGATCCAGGAGGTGAACTCGCTGCTCTGGTCGAGTCCCCGGGTGATCGTGATCTCGCCTGCCTGGCGGGCGCCCGGCTGCTTGCGGATGATCTGCTTGCCCTCGGAGCTGACCTGCCGAACCTCGACCACCTCCTCCTCGACGCTCAGGCCGCTGATCTCCTGGATGGATTCGACCAGGTAGCCGCCGAGCTGGACGCCGAAGATATGGGTGGAAAGAGCATCGCCCTCAGCCATGACTGTCTGTCACCTTTCTGGGTGGGTAAGTGCCGGAAGCGACGGAGGTCACTCGTCGACGAGGCTGGTGCTGTCGGAGAACTGCGCCAGGCGGAACACCACGAACTCGGCGGGCTTGACCGGCGAGACACCGATCTCGCAGACCACGCGTCCCTGGTCGATGGACTCCTGCGGGTTGTTGTCCCGGTCGCACTTGACGTAGAACGCCTCGGCCGCCGTCCGCCCGAACAGCGCACCCCGGCGCCACTCCTCGGTGAGGAAGGCGCTGACGTTGCGCCGGATGCTCGACCACAGCCGGTCGTCGTTCGGCTCGAACACCACCCACTGGGTGCCGAGCAGGATCGACTCCTCCAGGTAGTTGAACAGGCGGCGCACGTTCAGGTAGCGCCACGCCGGGTCGGAGGAGAGGGTGCGCGCACCCCAGACCCGCACACCTCGGCCGGGGAAGGTGCGGATGCAGTTCACGCCGATCGGGTTGAGCAGGTCCTGCTCGCCCTTGCTCAGCCGCAGCTCCAGGTCGACCGCGCCGCGGATCACCTCGTTGGCGGGCGCCTTGTGCACGCCGCGCTCGGCGTCGCTGCGGGCCCACAGACCGGCGACGTGCCCGCTCGGCGGGACGGTGATGTTGCGCCCGGCCGCCGGGTCCAGCACCCGCACCCAGGGGTAGTACAGGGTGGCGTAGCGGGAGTCGTAACCCGCCTCGTCGTTGCGCCAGTTGCGCACCGCCTGGGCGGAGAGGCCGGGCGGGGCGTCGAGGACGGCGACCCGGTCGCCCATCTGCTCGCAGTGCGAGATGACGGCGAGCTGCACCGTGCGCACGCCCTCGGCGTCGATGTCACCGCGCTGGTAGGCGCTCATCAGGTCGGGGACGGCGACCATGGTGATCTCGTCCACGCTCTCCAGACCGGCGAAGCCGGTGCGCGCGTCGGCGTCGCCGACGTACTCGGCCGGGTTCAGCCGGGCCACCTGGCCGGAGGTGGCGGGCGCGGGGGCGGCCGGGGCGTCCGGCACGGCGATCGTCTGCGCGGCCGGTCGGGTCTGGTTCCCGCCGCGCTGCTCGGTCACCTCGATCAGCTTCGAGCCGCGCGCCTGGGTGGGCAGATAGCCCTTGACGTTCCGGCGGGTCGAGGCGTCGTAGGTCTCGGCGACCTGCTCGCCCTGGCGGACCAGGACGCGGAAGCGGTCCTCCGGCGGGTTCTCGCCCTCCGGGTCGGCGATCTCGATGGACACGCCGCTCACGCCGGGCTTGGCCGCGATCTGGAAGCCGCCCACCTCGACGGCGAGGGCCGCCTGCTCGCGCCGCGCGCCGTCACCGGCCGGGGCGGAGGAGTCGTCGGCGGAGCCGCCGATGCGGACGATGTAGGCGGAGCCGCCACCGTTGGCGAAGTAGCCGTAGACGGAGTGCGGCAGGTACGCGCCCTGCGTGAAACCGCCGAACAGACGGCTGTACTGGTCCCAGCTCGTCACCAGCGTGGGCTCGTGGAACGGCCCTTCCTCGGCGAAGCCGACGAACGCGGCGACCGCGGTGCCCACACCCTCGATCGGGCGAGCACCGGACTGCACCTCCTCCACGTAAACACCTGGGGTGAGGTACGTCGGCATGCTCGCTCCTTCACGGGTCCTGCGGTCCGGGTCTCCTCCACCCTTTCCTTAGGCCCTGCCCGGAGGCAGGGGACATCGGGCCCTGCCCGGGGGCAGCCCGACTGCCCGCGCGGGCGGACGGCCCGCACCGCGCGTGCAGGGTCAGGCGCCCGTGACCTGCGCGAGCCAGGGACCGAACTCGGCCGCCAGTACCAGTCGGCCGAGCTTGCGGTACTCCTGCGCGACCGACTCCACGACCTGCCGCATCGTCAGCTCGTTCCCCGATTCCGCCGCGAGATACGCGGCCGTCACCGCACATGACCGGATCGAGCCGCCCGCCAGCTCGAAGCGGTCCGCGCAGAACTTCAGGTCGACGTCCTCGGCGCGCGGCAGTCGGTCACCCAGACAGCGCTCCCACAGGGCGAGCCGTTGCGCCGCGTCCGGTATCGGGAAGTCGGCCACCACGTCGAGCCGCCGGGTGAACGCCTCGTCCAGGTTGGCCCGGAGGTTGGTGGTGAGCACGGCGATGCCGTCGAAGGACTCCATGCGCTGGAGCAGGTACGCCGACTCGATGTTGGCGTGCCGGTCGCGGGCGTCCTTCACCTCGGAGCGCTTGCCGAAGATCGCGTCGGCCTCGTCGAAGAGCAGCACGGCGTTGACCGCCGACGCCTCGGTGAAGATGCGTTCCAGGTTCTTCTCGGTCTCGCCGATGTACTTGTCGACCACGGTCGACAGGTCCACCACGTACAGGTCCATGCCCAGGTCGGTGGCGACCACCTCGGCGGACATGGTCTTGCCGGTGCCGGACTCCCCGGCGAACAGCGCGATCACGCCACGCCCCCGGCCGCCGCCCGGCCGCATGCCCCACTGGCCGAGCACCTGGTCGCGGTGGCGGGCGCGCACCGCGAGTTCGCGCAGGCCCCGCAGGGTCCGCGGCGGCAGCACCAGGTCGTCCCAGCCGACCGCTGGCTCCACCCGGCGCGCCAGCCGGGCGAGCCCCGCGCCGTTCTGCGCCCGTACGGCGGCCCGTACGTCCTCGGCGTCCACCGGGCGCCCGGAGAGCACGGCCGTGCGCACCGCCGCGTCGGCCGCGCGCCGGAGCTGGCCCGAGTCGAGCCGGTGGGCGGCCACGGCACGCGCCAGGTCCGCACTGCCCGAGCCGTCCGGGGCCCCGGCCGCCTCCAGCGCGAACCGCCATCGCACCGCCTGCTGTTCGGGCGAGGAGGTGCCCACCGTGAAGGAGACGGGGGTACGGACGGCCCACCCCGGGTCCCACACCTGCGAGCCGTAGGTGAAGAGCGGGATGCCGGACAGCGCCGCGCACACCGTGCGCAGCACGTGGGTCCGTTCGGACGGCTTGTCGGGGAGGTCGTCCAGCGGGCCGAGCACCACCCCGGCGCCGGTCAGCCGGGCCTCGCGGGCGGCGGCCGCGGCCAGTGCGGGCAGGTCGCGGGCGCGCCGGGACAGGGCCGTCGCGTCCAGGACCAGCGGTGTGCGGCCCGTTTCGCGCAGGGCCGCGTCGGCCAGGCCCTCGGGGGCACCGCCGACTGCCCGCAGGTGCACATGCCCGGTGCCGCTGCGGGCCGCCTCGGCGGCCCGCCGGACCAGCGCGGGGTCGGCGGCCGGGTCGGCGGTGTGCTCCCCGAGCACGGAACCGAGGCGGGCGTCCGGCGCGGTGTCGCCCAGCAGATGCGCGGTCACCCGGTCGGGCACCGCCAACACCCGCGACAGCGGCGGCCGTTCCGGCTCCTGCACGTCCAGCAGGCCGCCCGCGAGGAGTGGTGCGCCGGGGGAGAGGCGGAAGCGGGCCGGGGACAGCCCGGTGTGCCCGCACAGGTCGAGGGCCAGCCCGACCGTGGGGCGGCGCCGGGTGAGGTCGTCGTTCAGGTAGCCGTAGAGCTGCTCGAAGCGGGCGTCCAGGTCGGGGGCCAGGGCGACCAGCAGCAGGTCCAGGTCGAGCGGGGTGAGGCCGAAGTCCCGTGCCAGGCGGCCGAGCGGCGAGTCCTCCGCCGACTCCTCGGGCTCGGTGGCGGACGGTTCGGCGCGGGTGTCGAGGACGCGCTGCGCCGCCTCGGGCGTGAGGTACTGGCCGCGGTAGGGGTCGTCCGGGTCGGGGTCGACGGCCCGCCGCGCGGCGACCGCCTTCCGTACCCGCTCCTCCACGACGCCCAGCCGCCGCCACAGTTCGGATTCCACAGTGTGGGTCATGGCTGGCGGTCACCCCTCCTGCGGCGCCGGGCGGGCGCGGGCCGCCGCTCGCGGGAGCCGCCGAAGCCCTCCCCGCCGGGGTCGTCGATCTCCGCGTAGCGCAGTCGGCGCGCCGACTCCGGCTCGTCCGGCTGGGACCGGGGCACCGACCGTACGACCACGCCCTCGGTGACCGGCGGCGCGGCGACCCGCACGATGCCGGCCAGCGGTGCCCGTACCCGGACCCCGAGCGAGGGCTTCAGCTCGCCGCCGAGCGCGGACCACACGTCGGACGCGGCCGGGGCGTCCAGACCGGTGCCGCCCCCGTCGATGCCCACGATGAGGCCGAGTTCGGCCAGGGTCCCGGTGAGCAGGTGCGGGGCCAGGGTGTCCGTGGACACCAGGGTGGCCAGCACCTGGGACAGCAGCCGGTGCTCGTCCTGCGGGCGGCTCGCCCACGCGGTCACCAGATACGTCAGCTCGAACCAGCGGGCGGGCGAGCGGCGGGCGACGACGAAGCCGTCCTCGTCATAGATCTCGCCCGAACTGCTGTTGCGCCGGGAGTTGTCCTCGCGGATGTCGTACAGGAACGCGCACACCGTGGGCGCGCTGCGCCGGGCCGCCCAGTCGCTGGTCGGCGCGTCGAAGACCACCTCGACGCCCGACGCGGCGAGCCCGGACTCCTCCAGCAGGCCCCGCAGGGCCTCGTCGACCTCGTGGATCATCGGCGGGTCACCTCGTCCGGGGGCTGCACACTGCCGTTGACGACCAGGAAGTCCGTCTTCACCGGGGAGAAGCCGGGGCCGCTCGCGGTGATGGTGCGCGGACCCGTCTGGTCCTTGGCCAGGATCAGGAGCTGCCCGATGAACGTGCCGTCCGGCAGCGGCACCGTCGGCGCGGCGGCGGCCGTGATGCCGGGCTTCCAGCGGAACCGGACCGGCACGCCCGGCGGGAAGTCCTTGCCGCGCACCGAGGTCACGAAGCCGGGCTTGCCGATCGGCGGCACCGCGATGATCCGGGGCTGGAGGACCCGCAGTCGCTGCCGGGCGGAGTTGTCGCCCCGGTCGGCGTCCGTGCCGGTGGTGGTCAGCTTGCCGGTGACCGTGGCGGTCAGCGCCTTCTTCGGGCTGAGCACGACCTGGAGGGTGCTGCGGGCGCCGGGTGCCAGATCGGGCAGCGCGCACAGCCAGTCGGCGTCACAGCCGGGCGGGCGCCCGTTGTTCGGCACGTTCGCGGGCAGCCCGATGCGCAGCCGGAGCCCGGTGGCCAGCGCGTTCCGGCCGTTGCGGACGGTGTACGTGACGACCACGCGGCCGCCGACATAGCCGGGGTTCGGGTTCGCGGTGACCGTCACGCCCGGACCGGCCTTCGGCGCCGGGGGCTCCGGAACCGGCGGTGCCGGGGGCGCGGGCGGCACCGGGGGCGTCGTGGGCGGCGTCGGGGTGGGCGGGGTCGGGCTCGGCGTCGGGTCGGGCGGTGCGGGCGCCTCGCGTACCGGGACCACCGTGCGGTCGGTGTTGTCGCTCGGGTCGGGGTCGAGCACGGCGCCGGTCACCGACCAGTCCAGGGGCTGGTCGCCGGGCGTGACCCCGGTGACGGTGACGGTCACCGGGACGGTCGCGCCGGGCGGCACCACGCCGAGGTCGCAGGTGAGGCCGCGCACGTCGCAGTTCCGGCCGGGCGCGGTCAGCCCGGTGACGGTCGCCCCGAGGGGCGGCGCCACGGTGAACCGGGTGCCGGGCGAGGCCGCGGGGCCCTGGTTCACGACGTCGACGCGGACGGTGCCGGTACGGCCGACGACCACCCGCCCCGAGGTGTCCGGGGCCTGTACCGCCAGGTCCACGGACTGCTGCACCGAGGGCTCCTTCTGGCGGCCCCCCAGCCCGGTGGTGAGCGGGGTCAGGGCACCCGACTCCACGTCCACCCGGCTCAGCTTCTCCGGGCTGTTCGCCGCGAGTTCGGCACGCGAGCTGAACACCAGGCTCGTACCGTCGGCCGTCCAGGCGGCGTCACGCGGCTGGAACGGACCCGTGGCCGAGGCGTCCGGCAGCTCCCGGCCGCAGGCGCCCGGCAGGTCACGGGCGGTGGCGGGCAGCAGCACCCGGCAGTCGTCGCCCGACACCGAGGTGAGCAGGAGCCCGCCCTGCTGGTCGACGCGACCGCCGCCCGCCTTGCGGTTGAAGGCGATGGTCAGCCCGTCGGGGGAGAAGGCGGGGCTGTCGTCGATGACGTCGCAGGCGCCGGGGCAGTCGGCGGCGCTGAGATCGCGCTGCTGGTCGAGACGGTCGACCGGCACGGTCCAGATGTGCTTGTTGCCGTTGCCGCCGTTGATGACCTGCGTACGGGTGAAGGCGAGGCGCGTGCCGTCCGAGGACCAGGTCGGCTGGGCGTCGGTGCCCTGCGCCTGCCCGGCGGGCGGGGTGATCGTGCCCCGGAGCGCGCCGGTCGCCACATCGGCGACGAGCACCCGGCTCGGCCCGGCCGCGTCCCCGGTACCGCCGGGTGAAGTGCGCCGGAACGCGAGGGACTTGCCGTCGGGGGACAGGGTCGGGTCGGTGTCCCAGTCCTTCGCGCCGCGCCCGGCCAGCGGCAGGGGCCGCGCGTTCGAGCCGTCGGCGTCGGCCAGCCAGATCCGCTCGACGCGTCCGGCCTCGGAGTCCTCGAACCGGGTCAGCACGATCCGCCGCCCGTCCGGGGTGTAGTTCTGCCGCTCCGTCCACGGGTCGGACCCGGCGGCGGGCTGGAACAGGGGGTCCTTCGTCGGGTCGGTGTTGGTGTCGGCCGTCGGGTCCTCGTTGAGGATCGTCAGACCCAGGTCGCGGGGGTCGGAGCCGTCCGCGCGGGCGTCCTGGAGGGTCACCACATGCGGTCCGGCCGCGGTGGTGCGGTCCACGACGGCCCCGCCGCCGTTCACCGGTCCGAGCCAGGTGGCCGTGCCGACCTCGCGGTTCTCGCTCAGCACCAGCCCCAGGTTTCCGGCCTGCTCGGAGTGCACGGTCGTCTTGAAGACGTGGTCCCAGTCGCCCTCGCAACTGCAGTCGCGGTCCGGGCTGAGGAACAGCAGCTGGTTCCCATCGGGCAACCACGCTGCCCCATGGGTACGCCAGCCTGCCTCCGTGCTGCCCAGCAGCGGCCCGTTGTCACCCGAACTCGCGTAGACATACCGCAGTTTGGGGCCGTCGGCGTTGGTGGCCGTGTAGGCGATGATGTCGCGCTTCTCGGCGTTGTCCAGCGGGTTCCACGCCGGTTCGCTCGCCGTGCCGTTCTCCGGACCGGTGACCCGGTTCACGGCGCCGCCCTGGAGCGGGCGGACGTAGATCTGCTGGCCGACCAGGGGATCGGCGTCACTGGAGTACGCCAGGCGCTGCCCGTCCGGCGACACCGTCGGGCACTCCTCGTCGGCCCGGGTGTCGGTCAGCCGGGTCAGGCCGGTGCCGTCGGTGCGCACCAGCCACAGGTCGCGCTGGGTGGCGCCACCGGGGCCGCCGGGCTCGGCCGAGTCGAAGACGACCGACCGGCCGTCCGGCGTCAGCCGCGGGTGCGCCGCGTCCCGGCCGCTGGTCAGCTTGGCCACGGAGCCGTCGGCGGCCCGGAGATAGACCTGCGGGTTCCGCTCGTCCCGGCGGCTGGCGAACACCAACTGGTCGCCCAGCGCCGAGGGTTCCACGTCGTAGTGGGTCGCGCCCGCACCGAACAGCGGGGTGCTGGACGTCGTCGTCGCCACCCGGCCCAGGCTGCGGTGCCGGGTGCCCGCGAAGGCGATCCGGGTCGCCGCCGTGTCACCGGCTCGCGGACGGGCCTTCGCCGTACCGGGACCGGCGGCCGCGGTGACCGCCAGCAGGGGGACCAGCATCAGCAATGCCAGGCCGATCCGCTCCAGCGGGTGACGCCACCCACCGGCCTTGTCCGTGCCCGTCACGGGCCCACCTCACCGTCCGCACTCCGCTTTCGCACAACCGCCCGCCATCCTGGGCGCCGCCGTCCCTGGTGCGGCAGGGCCGACGGGACGCTCTCGGGGGAAGGGGCGGAGGGGCTTTCGGGCAGTGTGCCGACAGCCCGTGGTCAACGCACCTGTCAGATCAGGCCGTTGCGCAGGGCGTAGCCGACCGCGTGGGCCCGGTTGCGCAGCTGCAACCGGGTGATCACCTCGTGCAGCACGTTCTTCACGGTGCGCTCGGAGTACGAGGTCTTGCGGGCGATCTCCCCGGTGTCCAGGCCCTCCGCCACCAGCCGCAGCATCTCCGTCTCCCGGGGCGCCAGCGTGGACAGCGACGCCGCCCGCGGGTCGAGCGGGGAGGAACGCTGCATGCTGCCGACGTGGGTGAGGAGTTTGGCGAGCAGATCGCCGGGCAGCATGCCCTCGCCGTTGGCTATGGCGAGGACCAGACGCAGCAGCCGGTCCTGGTCGGCCTCGGCACGGCGGAGCACCGCGGCGACGCCGTTGTCTATGGCGCGCTGGAGAGCGTCACCCGACTCGAAGGTGCCGACCACCAGGCCGGTGCGGGTCGCGGAGTTGTGGCGCAGCCGGTTGAGCAGCGCCGATGTCTCGTCGTCCACCGTGTCGACGGTGATCAGCGAGACCTGGGCGCTGTCGGCCGCCCCGGCCTCCACGAACTCGATCTCGGGTCGCTGGCGCAACTGGTGCACGATGCCGACGTAGAGGACGGGGTCGGGGGCGTAGACGGTGACGGACACCCGCTCGGGCCGCCTGGCCGAGGTGGTCCAGGGTGCGGTGTGGGCGGCGGGAGCGGGATGGTTGGCCTGAGGGCAGCTCGTGGTCATGGGTCCTGTTTCCATCGAACGTGTGGGGGGTGGTGCGGCGCGCCGTGAAGCAACGTGCGGGACCGAGCGGCGGAAGTCGGCCCGCGCCCGGTCTTCGGTCAACTGGCGTCATCTGAAGGGGAGTCGAGGAGTGCTGTCCGGGGCACCTACGCTGCCCGCGGGCTTGCCCTCGCGTCTCTCCGAAGTGAAGGGGCCCCGTCATACGGTCACCGTGTGACGTCTCCAGCACCCACCCCAAGCCCCGGCGCGCCCGGTTCCGACATCCCCGCGGTGTCGGTGACGCCCGGCGGAATCGCGACCACCACCCTGACCGTCCGCAACGACAGCGACATCGTCGAGGCATACGGCCTCGAGGTGGTCGGCGACTGCGCGGCCTGGGCCACGGTGGAGCCCGCGCGCGTGTCCCTGTACCCGGGAACCTCCGAAACGGTGACCATCCGCCTCGAACCCCCGAGGTCCCCCGAGGTCCGGGCCGGTGAACTGCCGCTCGCCGTGCGCGTGCTGCCCACCGAGCACCCCGAGGCGGTACGGGTGCCCGAATCGACGGTGCGCGTCGAGGAGTTCCGGGAGCTGCGCGCCGAGATCGCCCCGCGCCGCCGCCGAGGCTGGCTGCGCGGCCGCTACCGGCTGGCGCTGCGCAACGAGGGCAACTCCCCGGTGACGCTGGGCTTCACCCCCGCCCAGCCCGGCGAGGAACTGCGCTTCACCGTCAAGCCCGCCGAACAGACGCTGGAGCCGGGCGAGTCGGCGGAGGTCGGCCTGCGGGCGCGCATCGGCAAGCCGGTGTGGTTCGGCGCCCCGGTGATCTGGCCGTTCACGGTCACCGTCGCCGAGACGGCCGAACCGGAGGACGCGCGACCGGAGCCGGCCGACGCCATCCGTACGCCGCTGGACGCGGAGTTCGTCCAGATCCCGGTCTTCCCCAAGTGGCTGCTCGCCGTGCTCGCCGCGCTGATCGCGCTGCTCCTCGCCTGGTTCACCCTGGTGCGGCCCGCGGTGCGCAGCGCGGCCAAGGAGGCGGCCGACGAGGTCGTCCAGCAGCGGCCCACCCCTGGCGGCAGCGAGCAGGCCGGTCAGGGCACGGGAGCCGACGGCGGGCGGCCCGGCACCGGCAGTGGTGGCGCGGGCAGTCAGCCGGGCACGGGTGGCGGCGACGGTACGGGCACCGGGACGGGAACCGGCGGGGGCGGTGGAGCCGCGGGCGGCGGCCAGAGCTCGGCCACCATCGACGTACAGACGGGCAGCGGCGCGGAGAAGACCGGCACGTACACGGTCCCGGCGGACAAGGTCTTCCAGGTCACCGACATCGTCGTGGCCAACTTCCAGGGCGACGAAGGGGTGCTGACCATCAACTTCGGTGACCGGAAGATCACGACGATCGCGTTGGAGACCTTCCGCAACCAGGACTATCACTGGGTCACCCCCATCAGGATCGCCGCGAACGACACGGTCACCGCCCAGGTCACCTGTGCCAAGCCCGGCACCCCCGCCACCGGCAGGCGGGCCCAGGAGTGCCATGAGGTGCTCAACGTCAGCGGAGTGCTCAGCGACATCAGGTGACTTGGGCGTCACGCCCATGCTCTGCGAGACGCGCCGTGATGCAAAGCCGCGACAGGGCCGGGAGTCCGGAAAACGGACCCCGGTCCTGTCGCGCGAATGACCGACTTTGCTCAGTTATGTTCGGGTGTCTTGCCTGAATTTCTCTCGGTAACCGCGTGTAGGCGTCATTGACTATGAATCAAACTTGGCTTGATCTCCTCTGAGCACCGGAGCGGGATCACCGTCATGATCCGGTTCCGCTCGACCGGGGTGAGGGAGTGCGGTGCGCACACACAGACACGGGACGGACCGGGACGCAACGCACGGTCCCGACACCGAACGGGCACGGCCGAGCGGCACACCGGCTCCGCCCCTCCTCGCCCTCCAGCGGTCGGCGGGCAACGCGACGGTGTCCCGGCTGGTCGCGGACGCCCGGACCGGGTCCGAGGACGTCGTCCAGCGTTCGCCCGAGTCCTCGCGGCCGCCCTCGCGCACCTCGCAGAAGTCACAGGAATCGCAGGGGACCGAGAGCTCCCAGGCGTCCGCCCCCTCGATGCCCCTCGCCGACCGGCAGCAGATCAAGTTCGCCCAGGACAAGGCCGAACTCCTCCAGCGCATCGGCAGGATCGAGGCGCTGACGAACATGGACGGCTTCACCTCCGGCATCGAGGGCTTCCTCGACAACATCGAGGCCGACCTGCGGGCCGGGCGGCCCACCACGGTGGACGAGGGCGCCATCGGCCGGATCATCGCCGGATTCCAGGACCCCCGGGTGCAGGGCCACCGCGTCCAGTACTCCTGGTACGCCCGGCACCAGGGCAAGGAGGGCTTCCAGGAGGCGCTCGACCGGGTCGCCGGGGCCTCGGCGGAACACGGACAGCTCTGGGCCAAGATGAACTCGGCCATCCCCACCGAGGACGCGGGCGTGGGCCGGGGCGTGGTCCTGGAGGCGTCCGTCCAGGGCCGTATCTTCGACGGCCTCCTCTTCGGCCTGTCCAACTGGAGCGCCTCCGACGCCCTGGCCGCGCTCTGGAAGCGCCTGTCGACGACCTACGTCCAGTCCCTCACCGGCACCGTCACCGCCCACGCCCTGGACGGCACCGTCGGCTCCAGCGTGCTCAGCACCCTGGAGTGGCCCGAGCTGCGTCAGCGGATCGCGGACGGCGCCGTGGACGGGCTGGTCTTCGTCGTCTACCACGCCCATGACGCCCCGGGCGGCGGCCCGGCCGTCCTCGAACCGGTCGAGAGCTTCCACGTCCGTACGCAGAAGGAGTTCGACGCACTGCCCCAGGCACCCGCCGACCAGTCGTGGTTCGACCGGCAGCGGATCATCGACCGGGACCAGCGCCAGGCCCTCGTCGACATCTACTCGCGCGAGGAGGAGATCGACGCCCTCGACGCCTTCGTGGGCGACCTGTTCCGCCGCGAGGGGCGCGACCTGCGCTTCCGGGAGTCCACCACCCCGCACAACACACGGGCCAACTCCGCCCGCGAATCGCCCCGTTCGGGCTCGCCCGGCGCCTGATGACGGCGCCGGGCGGCGCCCCGGTCAGGGAGAGGTCGACATCTGGTCGTCGGAGTCCTGGTACTCCTCCCCGCTGCTCTGCGAGTCGAAGGACATGGTCAGGAACGGCTGCCCCGGCGACTGGGGCTGGGACCCGTCGGACATCTCCACGTCCGAACCGCTCGAAGAGCTGGAGTCACTGTCCGGCGCGAGGTCCGGAACGTCGCGCAGCGTGTAGGTGGCCGTGTCCCCCGTACCGTTCCGGGTCACCAGGTCCGCTGCCACGTACCGCTCGATCTGCTTCTTGCGGCGGTCCAGGGGGATGTTGGACTTGGAGATGCCCGCCTCGTGCTGGTCGGCGGCACCGGGGGCCGGTGTGCCGCCCTGGGCGGCCGCGTCGTGGTAGTCGTTGTGCGACAGCATGTCGGCCCGGTCGGCACCCAGCGCCTTGAAGGCGAACCAGTCCATCTGCTCGCTCGTCAGGGTGTCGCCGGAGCTGTGACCGAGGGCGTCCATGGTCTTCTCGTAGAAGGTGAAGATGTCGCCCGGGTCGGCCCCGGCCCTGATCAGGTCGTTGGTGTCCGGCTCGTTCTCCCACTGCTTGTAGGCCACGCCGTCGTGATAGACGTCGATCCGCGTCGGCACCATCACCGCACGGTGGGTGCCGTTCGCCGACGCGTAGTGCACCACGAAGCGCACGGTGCCCGCGTCGAGATCGGCGAGCGCCTGCTCCATGCGCCGCCACATGCCGGTGCCCTGGTTGAGCGACCATTGCGGGACGATGTTCTTGGGGTCGTCCACACCGCCGACCTCCAGACCCATGACGTGCCCGCGGTCGTACCCGGCCCCGCCGAACAGGTCCTTCCACACGTCCCCTTCGCTGGGCACCTTCCACTTGTTGGCGCGCGCCCGCGCCTTGTACGCCTGCTGGAGCTTGGCCACCGCGATCGGGTTGGGAGCGGCGGGCCTGCCCTTCGTGCCGGTCTTGCGGACCGGGCCGCTCACCTCGTGCGGGCGCTCGATCGGCAGGTCCCGCGCGGTTCCCGCACCCTCCTTCGACGGCCCGTAGTGCGAGACGCGCGCGCCCTCCAGCGTCATGTTCAGCGCCCGCTGCACCATCGCGGGGTCCACGCCGGCAGCCCGCTGCACCGAGCCGGGGTCCGTGGCGGGCGCCCGCTGCACCGACCCGGCGGCACCGTCCCGGTCCGGAACCGGGCCGGACATCACCCGGTGCGCGTTGGACTCCGCGGCCCGCTCGAAACGGTCCCCGGGGTCGGACAGGGCGTACCCGTGCCCCGAATCGGTGCCGGACACCGGCCCCTGCCGCTGCTGCACGACATGCGTCAACTCGTGCGCCAGGGTGTGCTTGTCACCGCCGCCGCGCCCCAGTACGACATGGCTGCCCGCGGTGTAGGCACGGGCGCCGATCTCGGTCGCGGACCGCTCCGCGTCCGGTCCGCTGTGCACCCGCACGTCCCCGAATCCGGTGCCGAACCGGGCTTCCATCTCCCCGCGCACCGAGGTGTCCAGCGGCCGCCCGGCCCCGCGCAGCACCCGATGCACCGAGGACCGCTGCACGGCGGCTGTCGCGGCGGCGTTCCCGGCCGAGCGCTGGAGTGCCGCGACACTGCCCGGACTCACCGCCCGCTCCGGCCCGGCCGCGACGACGGCATCCGTCCGGGGCGCCGAAGCCGCACCCCGGCCCTCGGCCGTCTCATCTTCCTGGCCGCCCTGCCGACCCCGCCGCTGGTGTGTCGCCATCTCGCACCTTCCCTCACGTGCCTCCATGGTGACCGCCCCGCACCTCGCTCACCAGGACGCCCGAGGCAGTGGCGGGGCAGGGGGGTTGCCCCCGGCTACCGGCCCCTGCTCCACCCGGCCGTGCCCGAGTACACGTCCACCAGGTCCACCACGAAGACCAGGGTCGAGCCCGGCGGGATCAGGGGCGACGGCGACTGGTTCCCGTAGCCGAGACGCGGCGGGACGACGATCTCGCGCCGACCGCCGACCCTCATGCCCCGCACCCCCCGGTCCCAGCCCTTGATGACCTTGCCGCCGCCCAGGGCGAACTTGTACGGCTCGCCCCGGTCCCAGGAGGAGTCGAACTCCTTCCCGGACGCGAAGTTCACCCCGACGTAGTGGACCCGGACCACCATCCCCGGCTTCACCTCGGCCCCGTCCCCGACGACCAGGTCCCGGACGGTCAGCTCGGCAGGAGCCTCACCCTCGGGAACGTCGACCTCGGGCTTCGTCGGTTCACTCATCGCGGTTTCGTCACTCTCCGTCTGAAGTCGTCGCCCGGACCAGCCGGACATTTGGACAGGGGGTCACGTTACCGAGCACGGGCTAGGTCAGACACTCCACGGTCCGCGCCTCGCTGTCGTAGCTCCGTGCCGCAGTGAAGGTTCCCTCCCAGGGCTCGGACAGCTCGGTGGGCAGGAGGTCCGCGGGCCATGGGTCGGTACTGGACCGGGTCCGGCCGAGGGTGAGGTGGGGCACCCAGTCGTCCGGCTCGAACAGCGGGTTCCCGGCCCCGGGCAGCAGCTCCCACACCCGGCGCTGGAGGGCGGCCAGCGCGGCGTCAGGTGCGACGCGCCAGGCCAGTACCGACGTACGTCCCTCGAAGCGGAGCGTGTGCTCCAGCCGCAGCGGAAGGGGGAGCACGGAGAGCGCGGCCGTCAGCGTGGGCCGTGCGTCCCAGGGCAGCTCGGACGCCGTCGTCAGGGTGAGGTGGGGCCGGTTCGTGGGGTGCCGGTGACCGGCCAGACTGGGCAGCCCCGCCTCCGCGAGCCACGCCCAGACCCGCCGTACCCGTGCCTCGGTCGCCTCGTCGGGCAGCAACTCCACTGTGCGCACGGGATCAGCGTAGGACGCGGGCCGGACGGAACGCACCGGCGGATATTCCCTGTCGTCGCGGGCGGCGAACGACCAGACTCGTGGCATGGCTGACATGGGGGCGTTCCGGGACGCGGTCACGGGGTGGGTGGCCGGGGGGTCCGGCGAGCTCGCGCGCGAGCTGGCCGATCGGCTGCCGGTCCGGGTGGTCGTGCTGCTCGAGGGGCCGAGCGACGCCGCCGCGGTCACGGCGCTGGCCGCGCGCCGGGGCCGGGACCTGGCCGCCGACGGGATCTGCGTCCTGCCGATGGGCGGGGCGATGAACGTCGGACACTTCGCCCGTCTCCTCGGGCCGCCCGGCCTGGACCTCCGCCTCACCGGCATGTGCGACGAGGCGGAGTACCGCTACTACGTCCGCGGCCTGGAGCGGGCGGGTGCCCCGCAACACGGGTTCCAGGTGTGCGTGGCGGACCTGGAGGAGGAGCTGATCCGCGCGCTGGGGGTGACCCGGGTGAAGGACCTCGTGCGCGCGGAGGGGGACCTGCGGTCCCTGGAGATCTTCCTCGGCCAGCCCGCCCAGCGGGACCGTACTCCGCGACAGCAGCTGCGGCGCTTCCTCGGCACGAAGAAGGGGCGCAAGATCCACTACGGGCGCGTACTCGCCGAGGCCCTCGACCCGGACCAGGTGCCCGCGCCGCTCGAGGGCCTGCTCGCGAGCCTGTGACCACTGGTCAGCCCCGTCCTCTCCGACCGTCTGGACGCTCCGGACAGCTGAATCGGCGTCACCAATCCGCCCACACAGGCAACGCCTCGGCAGTGGTGACCGTCTATCCGCCTGAACGCACTGTCGGCACATCAACGACATGGGGTGCCGAGTCGGACAGGAGGATCATGTGCGGCATGTCATAGAACGTCACCTAGGCAAGGTCGTGGCGGGCGGATCGCTCGCCGTGGCCGCGGGTGCCCTGCTGTTAGCCGTCACGCTCCCGGATCAACCGGAGACCGGGTTGCGCGGTGAGTCGGCCGGAACCGCGAGCCAGGACGCCGTGGCACCCGCGGGCAAGGTCGAGGCCGCGCCCGGAGAGCGGGAACACGGCGTCGGGAGCGACCCGCTCACCGACGCCGAGACCGCGCGCGCCGAGCAGATCGCGCTGCGCGGCAGCGGCATGAGCGCCGCCGCGCGGGACGTCGAGGGAGACCGCGGCCCGCAGCGCATCGCCACGAACCTCGCCGAGGACGGGACGGGCAACGGGGCCCGCCGCGCGGAGATCATCTACTACGACTACCGGGCGAACGTCACCACCACCAGGACGGTGGACCTGGGGACCGGCAAGGTCACGTCCACGACCACGGCCCGGCACGTGCAGCCACCGCCCAGCGGTGAGGAACTCACCGAGGCCGCCCGCGTGTTGATCGCCGACGCCCACGGCAAGGGCCTCAAGCAGGACTACCGGAAGGCCACCGGGAAGAACCTCACCGGACCCGCGGACCTCGACCTCAGCGGATTCGTGTTCCGCAAGGAGACCGTCGAGCGACTGCCCGCCGCCCTCGAGGCGTGCGGTGAGCACCGCTGTCTGCAGGTCGTGGCCAAGGTCAGGAACGGCCCCTGGATCGACACCCGGGCCTTCGTCGTCGACCTCAGCGCCCGCTCCGTCGGCCGTCTCGGCTGACTCCCGCTCTTCCCTCTTCGGCGAAGGAGCCGACCAGTCATGCATGTCCCGTACGGCACTCTATTCCGGCATGCCCGAAACCGGGCCGCGACGATCCTCACGGCCGTCGCCCTCCTCGGCTCACCGGTCGCCCTGGTGAGCCCCGCGGCCGCGGCCCCCGCCGCTCCCGCCCCGGCCGACTGCAGCACCGCGTACAAGATCGAGCAGACCCTCGACGGCGGCACCACCTGGCGCATGTGCTGGCACTACAACACGCTCTCCGGCCTGATCCTGGACAAGGTCGGCTACCAGCCCAAGGGCGAGGCCAAGCCCATCCGCGTCCTCGCCAGCGCCCGCCTCGCCCAGGTCCATGTGCCCTACGACGACGGCGACGCGGAGTACGACGACGTCACCGGCACCGACTTCGGACAGCAACTGCAGAAGCTGCGCCCCGACGAATGCCCCGGCGGCACCATCAAGTCCGTCAAGGTCCCCGACCGGGGCACCGTCGCGGGCCTGTGCGTCACCACCCGCGCCCGCGGGCACGCCTACCGCCTCAACAACGACGCCAGCACCAACGGCAACGGTCACCTGTACACGGCCCAGGGCAAGGACCTGCTCGTCTACACCGTCAACAAGGCGTCCTGGTACGAGTACATCACCGAGTGGCGCTTCGCCTCCGACGGCACCATCAGCTCCAACGTCGGTGCCACCGGCAGCCTTTCGCCCTACGACTTCGACGGCGGCGACACCCGGGGCTGGCCCATCGGCAAGGGCGCCCAGGCCAAGGCCGAGAGCCACGCCCACAACGTGTTCTGGCGGCTGGACTTCGGCCTGGACGGCTCCACCAGGACCAAGGCCGAGCAGTACGACTCCAAGGTCACCCCGCCGAGCGGCCGCGGCAGCCCGACCACCACCACCCGCCGCACGCCGATCACCAAGGAACTCAGCGGCGACCGCACCGACATGCGCTGGTGGCGCGTGGTGAGCACCGCGGGCAAGAACAAGGACGGCCACCCCCGTTCCTACGAGATCGTGCCCGGCGCCAGCCAGAAGCACCCCGGGCGCCCGTACACCCGGCACGACGTGTTCTTCACCCAGTACAAGGCGTGCGAGCAGTACGCGAGCAACAATCCGGGGTGCCCGAACGGCAGCCCCGCCAGCGTGGACAAGTTCGTGAACGGGGAGACGCTGACCCACCCGATCACCTGGGTGAACATCGGCTTCCACCACATCGCCCGGGACGAGGACCAGCAGCCGATGCCGGTGCACTGGCAGGGCTTCTCCCTCTCCCCGCGTGACGTGACCGCCATGAACCCGCTCACCCCACGCGACCTGGCCGGACAGAACGGCCATCCCCACACCTGAGGTCGGCGGGGGAGGGCGGTCGACGGGGCGGTACGTTGGCTGTCTGAAAATCTGCGTGCCCAAGGACGGGGAGAGAATGCCGGACAAGCGTCGGGAGGAGAGGCGGGCCCACGGCGAGCTGGCCGCTGACGTGCTGGCGGTGCTGTGGGAGGCCGGTAGGCCGCTGACCGCGCAGGAGGTCAACACGGCGCTCGACAAGGGGCTGGCCAGGACGACCATGGCCACCACCCTGACCCGCCTCTTCGAGAAGGGCGTCCTGCGCCGTACCCCGGCGGGACGCGGCTTCGCGTACGAGCCGGTGGAGGACGCGGCGGGCCTGGTCGCCGACCGGATGCGCCGCGAACTGGAGAGCGAGCCCGCCCGCGATCTGGTCCTGAAGCGGTTCGTGTCCTCCCTGTCCGAGGACGACGAGGAGACGCTGCGCCGCCTGCTGCTCGAGGCCGAGTCAGGGGCAGAGGCAGAACCCGAGTGACCTGGGTACTGGCCTTGGTCGTGCTGGCCCTGGGGTTTCCCTGGGGCGCCGCCCTGGTCGCCCGGCGTCTGGCCCTGGTGCTTCCGCCCCGTGAGGCGTCCTGGGCGTTGACGGGTGCGGCGCTCCTCCTGGCGGGCGGCACGACCGCGGCGCTGGTCGGTCTGTTCCACGTACCGTTCCTCGCCGCCCTGGAGCGGATGCCCCTGGCCCAGGTCCTGACGGAGTGGCCGGCCGCGGTGCCGTTCGCCGGTACGGCGGGTGCGGTCCTGCTCGTCCAGGCCGTGCTGCTGGTCCGCCGGTGGGCGCGACAGCGTGCGCTGCTGCGGCGGGCCTGGCAGCTGGCCGGTGAAGGGACGGGGGACGGGGACCTGCTGGTGATCCCGGCCGCCGACGTGGACGCTTTCGCGCTCCCCGGGTACCGGGGGCGGCCCGGCCGGGTCGTGATGACCTCCGGGACGGTGCGGACGCTGAAGGCGGGCGAGCGCGAGGTGCTGCTCGCGCATGAGCGGGCGCATCTGGCCGGGCGCCATCACCTGCTGTCGGCGGTGGTCGACCTCGCCACCGTCGTCCACCCGGCGCTCCGGGGGCTGCGCGCATCGCTCGCCTTCCACCTGGAGCGGTGGGCGGACGAGGCAGCGGCCCGCGCCGTGGGAGACCGGCGGATCGCCGCCGCGGCCATCGCACGGGCGGCCCTGGCGGGCTCGTCCCACCGCCGTGGCGGCACCTATCCGCTGCTGTCGGCGGCGAACGGGCCCGTCCCACGACGTGTCGAGGCACTCCTCCGCCCCGAGCCGACGCCCCCGCGCGGGCGCGCCCGGCAAGCCACCGCTGTCGCCCTCGCGGGAACCGTGGTGGTCACGGCGGTGGCGGCTCTCGGGCTGGCCTATGGACTGCACGAGTATGTGGAGTACGCGGCACGGCAGTTGATCGCCGCGCGGTAGGGCCGCCGGGTGTCACGTGACGGGCTGGACCTGCGTCGCGGTGAGCGCGGTGTCGTAGCGGCGCAGCAGGAGCAGGGCGGTCGCGGCCAGGCCGGTGAGGAGGCCGAGCCAGATTCCCACCGTCTCCAGATGCAGGGTGAAGGCGAGGAGCCATGCGGCGGGCAGGCCGATGGCCCAGTAGCCGATCACGGTGATACGGAAGCCGCTCCTGGTGTCGTCCAGACCCCGCAGCAGACCGACGCCGATGTTCTGGGCGCAGTCGAAGAACTGCAGGAAGGCCGTGACGACCAGCAGCTGGGTGGCGATGGTCATGGCCTGGGCGGAGCCGTTCGCCAGGAACGGGGCCAGGACGACGCGGGGCAGGGTGAGGTAGACGAGGCCGACGGCGGTCATGACCGTGGCGGCGCAGGCCAGGGCGGTGTTCCTGATGCGGCGGGCGCCGTCGTGGTTGCCGAGGGCCAGTTCGCGGCTGACGTTGATGGACGCGGCGTGCGAAAGGCCCACGGCGACCTGGAAGACGAGGTAGACGAGCTGGTTCACGGCGGTGTGCGCGGCGAGGGCGGCCGGACCGAAGGAGCCCGCCATCAGCGCCGTGACGGAGAAGAACCCGGCCTCGGAACCGTAGGTGGCGGCGATGGGGATGCCCAGGCCGAGCAGCCTCTTGACGGTGGCGCCGTCCGCCCGGGTGATGTCGAGGGTGAGGAGCGGCGCCAGCTCGGCGTCCCTCCGCGCGGCGAGGAACAGGGCGAGGAAGGACAGCGCGTAGACACCGGAGGTGGCGATGCCGACGCCGGTCAGACCGAGCTGAGGCAGGCCCAACAGTCCATGAATGAGGACCCAGTTGAGCCCGGCGTTCACCGCGATGGAGGCGAGGGTGATCCGCAGGAGTGCCTGGGGGCGGCGCATGCCGACGGTGAACTGGCGTATCGCCTGGAACCACAGACAGGGCAGCAGGCCGGGGGCGAGGGCGTAGAGCATCGTCCGGGCCAGGTCGACGACCTCGGCTTCCTGCCCGAGCAGGGACAGCGCCCGGCCGACGAGGATCATCACGAGCGCCCCGGCGACACCGGCCAGGGTGGCGACCATCATGCTCGCCCGGAGGATGCCCCGGACCTTCGCCGCTCCCTCGTCGGCGTCGCCCGGTGACGCCTGTTCGCTCCGGGCGGCCGCCGCGGCGATCTGGTTGCCGACGGAGGTGACCAGGCCGACGCCCATGGTGCGGATCTGGTTGAAGATGACGATGGCGAGGCCACCGGCCGCGAGTTCGGTGGTGCCCAGCAAGCCCATCATCACCGTGTCGGTGGTCGTCAGGGCGACCTGCGCGAGTTGGGTGAGGACGAGGGGTACGGCGAGAGCACCGAGCGCGCGGCTGTCGCGGAGGAGGTTCGTCAGCACGGGTCACCGGTTCCCGCGGAGCTTGCCGAGCTGTTCGTCCACCGCGCGTTCGACGTCGGGGGCGAGGAGGTCACGCTCGGCCATCCAGTCGTCGTCGAAGACGGTGTCCAGGTACTTCTCCCCGCCGTCGTTGATCAGCGCGACCATGGTGGTGCCCGGCGGCAGCGAAGGCAGCCGGTTCAGCGCCTCGTGCACGACGCCCCCGGCGGAGCCGCCGATCAGCAGGCCGGTCCGGGCGACCGAGCGGCAGGTGGCGAAGGCTTCGACATCACCGACCTTGACGCCCTCGTCGATCAGGTCGAAGTCGACCAGGGCGCCGATCTCCGCGCCCTCGGGGGTGCCCGTCCCGGACTGGAAGTAGTCGTGGGCCGGTCCGCCGAACGCGATCGATCCCTTGGGCTCGACACCGATGGTCGTGAAGCCGGTGATGAGCTTGGCGAGTTCACGCCCCGTGCCGCACAGGCCGCCCCCGGTGCCGACGGCCCCGATGAGCACGTCGAGATCGCCGTCCAGGGCTGCGGCCAGCTCGTGCGCGACGGAGAAGTAGCCGACCGCGTTGGCGGGATTGTTGTGCTGCTCGGTGAAGACGGCGTTGTCCTCGTCCCGTGCCATGTCCTCGGCGAGTTCTTCACGGGCCGCGGTGTGGAGCTCTCCGCCGTCGTTGTCGGCGTCCACGTAGACGAGTTCGGCGCCCAGGGCCTTCATGGCGCGCAGCTTGTCGGCGGCGGCGTGATGGTCGACGACGGCGGTGAACGTGTAACCCCGCTCGGCCGCGATCACCGACAGACCGAGGCCCGTGTTGCCGGAGGTGGATTCGATGATCCGCCCGCCGGTACGCAGCTCTCCCGCCGCCTCCGCGGCGTCGATCATGGCGCGGGCCATACGGATCTTCGCGGTGCCGGTGGGGTTGAACATCTCCAGCTTCAACAGCAGGCGGCTGCCGGTCTCGGTGGCGGCGAGTTCCAGCAGCGGGGTGCGGCCGATCAGGTCGGACACACGGGAGACGACGGCGGGGCGCTCAAGGGCTCCGGACATCAAGGGGCTCCTGACAGGGGGGCGGGGAGGACGGCGGGTCAGCTGAAGTGACGGTCGAATCGCCAGCGTGGCCGGACCTGATCGACGCGGTCGATGACGACCTTGGGCGGCAGCGGCAGGTCGTGGAAGGGGGACTCGTTGGAGTCCATCTGGTACCCGGCCGTGTTCGGGTAGAGCAGGAGATCCCCGACGCGGGGTGGCTGCGGAAAGGCGATCTTGCGCCAGGTGAGCATGTCCGACTCCAGGCAGGTCGCGGCGCCCACGCTGGCCGGGAACACCCCGGCAGTGCTGCCCCGTCGGTGAGGGATCAGCTGCGGATCGGGGAGGTACTCGCTGTTGAACCACTGCTCGGACAGGCTCAGGCTGGTGCCGTCGACCGTAAGGAGCTGGTAACCGTCGCGGTCCTTGACGCCCTGGATGCGGAAGACAGTGGCGCCCGCCTGGTCGAGCAGGGCCCGCCCGGGTTCGAGGAGCAGCTCGATGCCCGCCTCGCGGATCACCTCGGCGAGCGTGCTCGCGGAACCTTCCGGGCGCGTCGCGAGGAGTGCGCGCAGCGCGTCGGGGCCCGCGACGGGGGAGTGGTAGGGGTAGAAGTCCCCGACGCGGAAAGCCTTTTCGGCGTGGTAGTGGGCGGGGCGCTGGGTCCCGAGGAAGGCGTGCCAGCTGTCGGCGTCGGTGTAACTGACTGGCAGACCACCGCCGATGGACACGCGGTCGGCCTCCTCGAGCCCCATCCCCCGCGCCTTCCGGCACTGTTCGACCAGGCGTGCGGCGAGATCGGCGCGCGGCTGGAGGGCGTAGCCGGACAGATGGAAGCTGAAGCCCTCCATCCGGATCGCGTCCCCGGCCTCCAGACACCGTTTCAGGGCGGTGGTCAGCTCGCTCTCGCTCATGCCGAACCGCGAGTGCGGCTGAGCGTCGGGAAGGACGCGCAGCATTACGCGGGCAGGGCGTTCACGGCCCGCCAGGGCCAGGGAGATCACCTGGTCCAGCTCGTCGAGGGCCTCCACGGCGATGGTCGCGCCGTGCGTGACGGCCAGGCGCAGCAGCACGGGGTCCTTGGCGGGGCCGGTGACCATGAGGTGTTCGCCGCGTACCCCGTGGCCGAGCGCTTCCCGTAGTTCGGCGGCGGAGGCGACGTCGACCCCGGCGCCACCGGCGGCGGCGCGTTCGACGAAGACGGCCGCCTTGTTGGCCTTCTTCGCGTAGTAGACGAAGCCGTCCACGTCGGCGTCGGCGAGGGCGTCCCGCAGGGCGGTGAGGTTCGCGGTGAAGGCGTCGGGCAGCAGGAGGTGGAACGGGCCGTCCAGCGCGTGGGCGAGTTCGCTGACCAGGCCGCTGGCCACGACCTTGCTCATGGCCGGATCGGGCAGCGCGGGGAGGGCCGGCCAGGAAGTGGCGGTGATCACTTCCACAGCCGTAGCTCCGTCCCGAGACCCTGCTCGATGGCGAGTTGTGCGAAGCGGTGGCCGAGGGCGATGTCGGTGACGACCAGGCCGCTGTTGTAGGCGAAGACGCGCTGCCCGGTGGCGGTACGGGCCTTGGAGACGCCGGAGATGATGGCCGGAAGCTCCAGGTCGACGGCCGGTAGCTTGCCGTCCGCGTCGGCCATGTCGGTGCCGGTGATGTGCATCTGGGCCTCGCTGGTGGCGATGACCCGGTCGGCCTGGTGCAGGGTGGAGGGGGCCAGGCCGTGGCCGACGAGGATCGTAGTGGCGCCGGGCTTGAGCCAGCCCGCCTGGACGGCGGCGGGTGTGTGGCCGCCCGCGGTCGCGATGATCACATCGGCTGCGCGGGCGGCGGCCCTGAGGTCGGCGACGACTTCCACGTCACGGCCGGGGAAGCGGCGGGCGAGTTCGGCGCGGACGGCGGCGATGCCGTCGGGGTGGGTGCCGGACAGCAGCAGGCGGTCCAGCCGGGGCAGGGCGGTCAGTAGGAACGGCAGCGCGAGTCGGCCCTGGGTGCCGGTGCCGATCACCAGTGCCGTCGAGGCGTCCGGGGTCGCGCACTCGCGGGCGAGGAGCGCGGAGACGGCCGGGGTTCGCAGGGAGCCGACGCGGGAGCAGTCCATCATCGCGATCGGCAGGCCGGTGACATCGTCGTAGAGGGTCAGCGTCGTGTAGTAGTGCTGCCGCTCGCGGCTCTCGTGCAGTCCGTGCTTGTACGAGGTCTTGACCGCGACGACCTCGCGGACGCCGTCACGGCCGAGCATCGCGTACGCGACGGAGTGGCCGTCGGCGGGCTTGACCGTGAGCTTGCGCGGGTTGTCCGACCTGCCCGCCGCCAGGGTGCGGTAAGCCTGTTCGACGGTCTCGAGGACGTCGGTCAGGGAGATGTCCAGACCGGCGAGGTCACTGGTGGACAGTACGCGCAGGGTGGTGTCGTCCCGGTCCATGAAGGTGCCTTTCGAACGTGGTGGGGCGTCGGATGGGACAGGCTGGTCAGACGGGCCAGGCGGTGAGGACGGCCTGCCCGTAGCCGTGTTCGTCGCGCTCGGCCGCGGGGCGGGTCGGACGGTCCTCGACCCGGGCGGAGGCGCGCTTGAGCCAGCGGTCGGTGCCGTCGTAGCGCGCCCGGAAGGGCACCCGCCCGTGGACGACGACGTCGTTGTCCACGACCAGGACGTCACCGGGCTCCAGGCTCACCGCGACGGACACGCGGGCCAGCTCGTCCTCCAGCCGCCGGTACGCCGCACGCCACGCGCTGTCCGCTTCGTCCAGCGGGGTGTAGGCGGGGTCGAACCGCATGGTCGGACCGTCGGGGGTGTCGAAGAGGGTCGGCACCGGCGCGGGCCGCCCGGCGAACCGCCGCGCCTCCGCATAGGCGTCGTCGGGCAGGATCGGCAGGACCGGGCGCTTGAGCAGTGCCAGGTCCGCCGAGGCGAGGGCGGTGCGGCGGATGCTGGCCGCGGTGGTGGCGATGTGGTCGTGGTTGCGCATGCAGCACAGCAGGAGCAGATGCGCGCGGCCGGGGTGGAAGGCGTCCTCGGTGTGCGGGGTGAGCAGCACGTCGCTGGAGGCGCCGGTCTGTTCGCTCTCGTGCCCGGGCGAGGGAACGATGTTGTGGACGAACCGGCCGTCCTGCTGGCCCTCCCAGGCGATCGGGGTGCCCATCAGCGTGGCGACGAGCAGCAGGACCACGTCCCACAGCGCGCCCGCGTCGCCGACGCTCGACCAATGATCGGGAGTGGGGCCGAGTTCGGTGTCGTCCGGGTGCAGTCCGCGCAGGACGAACAGCCCGTCGGTGGTGTCCACCGGGCGCAGCGCGTGCCGTACGGCGTCGGAGAGTCGAGCGCACGCGTCGGGCAGGGCGGCCAGGAGTCGGGGCGAGGTCGGGGAACCGTGGGCGGCCAGCAACGTGGCCGCGACGGTGGTCAGTTCGGCTGCGGCGGCATCGTCGAGAGGGCGTACCGGTGCAGGGCAGATGGGCACGGGGGCACCTTCCAGGGCAGGGCGGAGCGGAGCGCGGGCATGCGGCATCGCCGCATCGGCTCGGAAGCGGGGGAGGGGGGGAACACGGCCGGACATTGCGCGGCTCGGGGCGCCGCCGGACACCAGGGAAGGTAGCGCCGCCGACTTGGTGAGGCAACCCTAACCTGCCGGATCGACTACATCAACGTAGTCTCTTTTTTGGCTGCCTGGCAGTGATCTGACGTGTCGTCAAAATGCTTGCTGAGCAGGCAAATTGAGGAGCCGACGACATGTTCCAGTGTCCCCGGTGGCGGCCGGAGGTGGCTTGCGGAGTCTGACTCGATTGGGTTAGGTAACCCTAAGAACGACCAAGTGATCACCCGAGACGAGGACCAGACGTGGGCGTCACCAGACGACAGTTGCTGTGGGCCGGTACAGGCGTGGGAGCGGCCGGACTTCTCGCGGCCTGCGGTGGCGGCGGCGACGGTTCCGCACCCATCGCGGACTCCGACGGAGCGGGCGGACCCCGCACCGGAGGCACGCTGCGCGTCGGGGCGCTGGGGCATGCGAGCGCGATCACCCGTGACCCGCACGGCACCCAGGCCAACGAGAGCGACTACCTGATCCTCGCCCTCGTCTTCGACACCCTCACGGTGCCGGGCGCCAAGGAGAACACCGCCCCGCGGCTCGCCGCGTCGTGGGAGCCGTCGCCGGACCTGAAGACGTGGACGTTCAAGGTGGCCCAGGGCGCCGTGTTCCACGACGGCACTCCGGTGACCGCCGACGACGTGGTGTGGTCGCTGAAGCGGCTGCGCGGCACCCCCTCCGGCGCGGCCCGCCTGCCAGGCATCCAGGCCCAGAACATCAGCGCCAAGGGCACCGACACGGTCGTGGTCGTCTCCGACTACCCCAACGCCGACTTCCCCCTCATGACCCGCTTCTCCTCCTTCGTGCTGAAGAAGGACACCAGGGACGCGGACATCGCCAAGGCGCCCGGCACCGGACCGTTCAAGCTGGACTGGTTCCGGGGCGGCAACGCCCGCCTGGTGCGCAACGACAACTGGTACGGGCCCGCCGTGCACCTCGACGCCATCGAGGTCACCATGTTCGAAACCCTGCAGGCGATGGCGAACGCCCTGCTCGCCGGGCAGATCGACCTCGCCTCCAACGCCGGTGCCGTCGCCGCCCGAACCGCCGCTTCCCGCAAGGACGTCCAGGTACTGCGCCGTCCGAACGACATGGCGATGCCCCTCGTCATGCGCACCGCCGAGGGCAGCCCCTTCGCAGACGACCGGGTACGCGAGGCGATGCGCCTGGTCGTGGACCGCGAGGCGATGGTCAAGCAGGTCCTGTCCGGCTACGGCACCGTCGCCAACGACATCCTCGGCACCGGCGACCCGGACTACGCCAAGGACATCCCCCAGCGCGCCCGCGACCTGGCCAGGGCCAAGCGGCTGCTGAGGGACGCGGGCTTCGACCTCTCCCAGACCTACGACCTGGTCACCACCGAGGACATCTCCGGCCTCGCCGACTCGGCGACCCTGTTCGCCAACCAGGCCCGCGAGGCCGGGATCAAGATCAAGGTCGTCAAGCAGGAGTCCGGCGCCTTCTGGGAGAAGACCTGGAAGTCCGGCGACTTCTACACCAGTTACTGGGGGACCAACGACTCGGTCGTCTTCTTCGCCTCCAAGACCATGGTCAGCGAGGCGGGCCAGAACGAGGCAGGCTGGGACGACTCCGGGTTCGACACCGCCTACCGCCAGGTCATCGGCAGCGGCGACCCGAAGAAGCGCGCCGCCGCGCTGCGGAACCTCCAGCAGATCGAGCACGACCGCTCCGGCTACCTGCTGTGGGGCATGGCCGACGGCATCGACCTCGCCGCCGCCAAGGTGCGGAACCTGCCCAAGCTGCCCGGCTACGGCCGCGTCCAGCTCGAAGGCGTGTGGTTGCGTTGAGCCGGACGGCCGGGAGCGCCCCGGTGACCGCCGCGACCCCGGGGGCGGTCACCGCGCGCCGGGCCGGGAGCATCGCCGTACGCGTCGCGGGAACGGCCGCCCGCCGTCTCCTCATGCTCGTCGTGCTGCTCGCCCTGGTGTTCGCGGCCGTCGAGCTGCTCCCGGGGGACGCGGCCGGGGCCGCCTCCGAGCGCGGGGAGAGCGCGGCCGACCTCGCCGCGCGCCGCCACCTGCTGGGCCTGGACCGGCCAATGTGGGAGCGGTTCGCCGACTGGATGACCGCACTGCCCACCGGCGACCTCGGCACCTCCGCCCGTGGACAGAAGGTCACCGACCTGCTGGCCGATCCGCTGCCCAACACGCTCGTCCTCGCGGTGAGCGCGTTCATCCTCACCGTGGTGCTCTCCCTGCTCCTGGGCTGCTGGGCCGCCGCACGCCCCGGCCGCCCGAGCGACCGGATCATCTCGCACACCTCGACGGCCGCCTTCGCGCTGCCGGAGTTCGTGGTCTCCGCCGTGCTGCTGCTGGTGCTGTCCCAGTGGACGGGCTGGCTCCCCGCGGTCACCGTGACCGGCGGCGACGGCAAGCCCGCCGACTGGACCATGCTGATCATGCCGGTGCTCGCCCTGGTCATCCCGCAGACCGGCTGGAACGCCCGCGTCGTACGCGGCGCCCTGGCCGACCAGGCGTCGACCCCGCATGTCGAAGCCGCCCACTTCGACGGCCTGCCGCCGCGCCGGGTCCTGCTGCACCACCAACTGCCCGGCGCGATCCCGGCCATCGCCACCGGGCTCGCCACCTCCGCCGGCCTGCTGTTCGGCGGAGCGGTCGTGGTGGAGACCCTGTTCAACTACCCCGGCGTCGGCAGCGTCCTGGCCGGAGCGGTCGCCGCCCGCGACACCCCGCTGATCGCCGGGGTCGTCATGTGCGCCGGAGCCGTCATCAGCCTCGTACTCCTGGCCGCCGACCTCGTCCGCCACGCCACGCTGGGAGTCCGCGCATGACCGCCGCCCTGCCCGTGGCCGCACCCCGGCCCTCCCGCCGGGCGAGGACCACGACGCTCGTGGCCACGGCCGCACTGCCCCTGCTGCTCTCGCTCGGCGGACCGCTCGCCGCCCCGCACCGCGTCGACACCCCCGTCACCGCACCGTTCGCCGCCCCCGGTGACGGCGCCCTCCTGGGTGGGGACCAGCTCGGGCGGGACGTGCTCAGCCGCGTCCTGCACGGCGGTACCCCGCTGATCCTCGGCGCCCTGCTCGTCGCCGTCGTCACCACCGTCGCCGCCGTGCTGACCGGCTGTCTCGCCGTGCTGCGGCCCGCGCTGGGCAGGGCGGTCGAACGCTGCGCGGACGTCGCGATCCTCCTGCCGCCCCTGCTCGGCATCATGCTCATCGCGCTGGCCTGGCCCGGTGGTGGACGCTGGGCGGTGCTCGCCGCCGCCGTGATCCTCGGAGTGCCGTACGCGGTACGGGTCGTCGCCGCCGCCGCTGCCCCGCTCGCCACGGCAGGCTACGTCGAAGCCGCCCTGGCACGCGGCGAGTCCACCCCGTACATCGCGCTGCGCGAGATCCTGCCCAACCTCCGCGCCACCGTGCTCACCCTGTTCGGACTCCGGTTCGTCGAAGCCGTCTACGTCATCTCCATGGCCGGGTTCCTCCAGATCGGCCCCCAGCCACCCGCCTCCGACTGGTCGCTGATGGTCCGTGAGAACGCCCCCGGCATCCTCCTCAGCCCCTGGGCCGTGCTCGCCCCCAGCCTGGCCATCGCCCTGCTGGCGATCACCGTCAACCTGGTCACGCTCTCCCTGGCCCCCGACACCACGGCGAAGACGGTGACCCGCTCATGAACACCCTTGCCCCTGCCGCCGTCTCCCTGTCCGGCTTCTCCGTACGGATGCCCGACGGCCCCGTCCTCCTGCCCGCCACCACGGCACAGCTCCACGCCGGACAGGTCACCGCCCTCATGGGCGCCTCCGGGTCCGGCAAGACCACCCTGCTGCGCGCGCTCATCGGCCATCTCCCCGCGGGCGCCACCGCCACCGGAAGCCTCGACGTCCTCGGCCGCAGCCCCCACCAACTGCCGCCCGAGGAACTGCGCGCCCTGCGCCGCACCACGGTCGCCTACGTCGGCCAGGACCCCGGCTCCGCCCTCGACCCGCGCATGACCGTGCGCCGCCTGGTCGCCGAACTCGCCACCGACCCACGCGAGGAAAAGATCCTGGACCTGCTCGCCGAATGCCGCCTCCCCGTGGACACGGGAATCGCCGGGCGCAGACCCACCGCCCTGTCCGGCGGCCAGCAACGGCGGGTCGCGCTCGCCCGCGCACTGGCCCGCGCCCCGAGGGTCCTCCTCCTGGACGAGCCCACCGCCGGACTCGACACCGCGCTGCGCGACGAGATCGCCCACCTGCTGCGTCACCTGGCGACCAGCCGTGACCTCGCCGTCGTCATCGCCACCCACGATCCGCACCTCGTGAGAACCTGCGCGGACCACACCATCCGGCTCACCCCGAAGACGTCGCCCACCCCTCGTGCGCGCCCGGCCGCACCCACGGCCGATCCGGGCACTGGCGGTCTCGCCGCCCGCGCGATCGACGCCTCCTTCGGCCGCACCGGGCGCCCCGTCCTGAGCGGCGTCGACTTCAGCGTGGCACCCGGCGCTGCCACGGCCATCGTCGGGCCCTCCGGCTCCGGCAAGACCACCCTGCTGCGGGTGCTGGCCGGACTCCACCCCACCCACACCGGGCACCTCACCCTCGACGGCCGCCCCCTCGCCTCCCACGTGCGCCGTCGCAGCCGGGAGCAGCAGCGCCGCGTCCAACTCGTCCCGCAGAACCCGCTGGCCGCGCTCAACCCCCGGCACACCGTCGGCCGACAGCTCACCCGCCCCCTGCGCCTGCACACCGACCTGCCCGAGAGCGCCCGCCCCGAGCGGGTCACCGAACTCCTGGCCCAGGTCGGCCTCCCCGCCGACTACGCGGGCCGTCACCCCGGCGAGCTGTCGGGCGGACAGCGCCAACGGGTCTCCATCGCCCGCGCCCTGGCCGCCGGACCCGACATCCTGCTCTGCGACGAGGTCACCTCCGCCCTCGACCCCGACACGGCCGAGGCCATCATGGATCTCCTCACCCGCCTGCGCGGCGAGCACCGGATCACCCTGGTCATCGTCTCCCACGAACCCGACCTGGTCGCCCGCTACACCGACACGGCCCACCTCCTCGAAGCGGGCCGTATCACGGCCACCGGCCCGACCACCGCACTCCTGTCGGTGTAGGGCTCGGCGCCGAGGAGCGGGCCCCGGGGCACGTTCACGCTCGGTCCGCGCCGGGCTCCCGGACCGTCCGCCGACCCCCGGTGTCCCGGCGGGACACCGTCAGATAGCCCACGAAACCGAGGATCGCCAGCGTCCAGGACAGCGTGACCGGGCCGACACCCCAGCCGAGCCCGCCGTGGGCGTGGGACGCGGCCATCCAGTCGGCGATCGACGCGCCGAGGGGGCGGGTCAGCACGTACGCAGACCAGAACGCGGTCACCGCGCCGAGGAGACCCATGCGGTGCGCGACGGCCGGGACCGCGATCGCCACCGCGAACAGAGCGGTCGAGCCCAGGTAGCCCAGACCGGAGGACGCCGTGAGGTCTCCCGCCGCGGTACCCAGGGCGAAGGTGGCGAGAACGGCCGCCCAGTAGAAGGTCTCGCGGCGGCGGGTCCGGATGGCGTGGATCGACAGGGTGCGCTCGCGGGCATGCCACAGCGCGAAGACCGCGCCCAGGGCGACGACGAACAGGGGAGTGGACAGGGCGTAGGGGACGCCGAGAGCGACGTGGAGAACGTCGGCGGTCATCGTGCCGAACACGCTGACCATCACGATCGCCGTCCAGTAGACCCAGGCCACGTACCGGCGTACGGCGAACTGGAGGACGAGTGAGGCGGTGAAGGCCAGACCGCCGAGGGCCACGGCCGGGACCGGTCCGAGCAGACGGGCCAGGAAGTCGGACGCGGTTTCGCCCATGCCGGTGGTGAGAATCTTGACGATCCAGAAATAGACGGTCACCTCGGGCACTTTGTTCGCACGCTCGGCCATGCGGGCGCGAGTACGGGAGGAAGGCCGGTGGCCGAGGACATGCTCTGTGCTCATGATCCGCACCTTCGCATGCCCAACTGTGCTGTTCCCAGGCCCCTTTGCCGTTGCTTTGGGAATTCCGGTGCAGGTATTTCCCCGCGTTCACCCGAACCTGATCACAACCTGAAAGGTGCGGCGGGAATTACGGTCGGCGCCAGGAATGGCTGCTATGAAAGGCAGTTTCACCCGCTCCGCGTCTCCGCCGCACTTCTCATCCCTACGCGTCGGTGTGCGTCAGGCGGTACGCGGCACCGGCCAGCGCGAGCGTGGTCCAGGCGAGGAGGACCAGGAGACCGGCGCCGGGGGTCAGCGTGGTGGCGTCGTGGGTCAGGGCGGAGATCGACGCGCCCGCGTTGCCGGGGAGGTAGGGGCTGATGCCGTCGCGCCAGGAGTTCGGCAGCAGGGTGATCAGGCCCGGGATCAGCGTCAGCGCGGCGATCAGGACCGAGATGGCGCCCGCCACGGAGCGCAGCAGCGCACCCAGGGCGGCCCCGATCACGCCGACCAGGCACAGGTACAGCCCGGCGCCCAGCAGACTCCGTACGACGCCCGGGTGTGAGAAGCCCATGGCGCCGGGCGTACCGGCGACGATCCGGCTGCCGAACAGGAAGGCCACGAACACCCCGGCCGTCGCGATGACCAGCGAGACCAGTCCGGTCACGGCCGCCTTGGACCACAGCACCGGGAGCCGACGCGGTACGGCGGCCAGCGTCGAGCGGATCATGCCCGTGGAGTACTCCCCGGCCGTGACCAGTACCCCGAGGACGCCCAGCGCCAACTGGGCGAAGTTCGTGCCGAAGAGCGACAGGCCCACCGCGTTCTGCCGGGCGAAGTCCTGGTTCATGTGCCCGGAGCCGATCTCGGACCGGTAGCGGAACGCGGCGATCAGCCCGAAGCCGACGACGAACAGCAGGCTCAGCCCGAGGACGATCCAGGAGGAGCGCAGCGAGAAGAGCTTGGCCCACTCCGAGGCGAGGACGCGTCGTCCGGTCACCCGGTAGGCGGGACGGCCGCTCGCGGCGGGCGGTGCCTCGGTGGCCGCGGTGAGGGTGCTCACGCGGGCCCCCCGGCGGACGCGACGGCCTCGGCCCGGATGCCGTGATATTCGACGGCGTCCCTGGTCAGTTCCATGAATGCCTCCTCCAACGAGACCTGACGGGTGTGCAGTTCGAAGAGGGCGATCCCGTGCTCGGCCGCTCGCAGGCCGATGTCGCGCGCCGACAGCCCGGTCACCTGAAGCTCCTCCGTACCGGCCTCTCCGGTGATCTCCACGCCCGGCCCCGCCAGCACGTCCCGCAGTCGCGCGGGGTCCTGGGCGGCCACCCGCACGGTGTTGCCGCCCGCCTCGCGCACGAGCTCCCGCACGGTCGTGTCGGCCAGCAGTCGGCCACGTCCGACGACGATCAAGTGGTCCGCCACCAGCGCCACTTCGCTCATCAGGTGCGATGACACGAACACCGTGCGCCCTTCAGACGCGAGCGACGTCAGCAGGTTGCGAATCCAGAGCACCCCCTCCGGGTCCAGCCCGTTGACGGGCTCGTCCAGCATCACCGTCCGGGGGTCGCCCAGCAGCGCCGCGGCGATGCCGAGCCGCTGTCCCATGCCCAGCGAGAAGGCACCGGCCCGCTTCCCGGCCACGCTGCCGAGACCGGTGAGGCCGATGACCTCGTCGACGCGGCGGCGGGGGATGCCGTGGGTGAGCGCCAGCGCCCTGAGATGCTGGTAGGCCGAGCGGCCCGGGTGGATCGACCTGGCCTCCAGGAGGGTGCCGACCTCCTGGAGCGGCGCCCGGTGCCGGTCGTACCGGCGCTCGTTCACCGTGACGCTGCCGCTCGTGGGGGCGTCCAGCCCCACGATCATGCGCATGGTCGTGGACTTTCCCGCGCCGTTGGGTCCCAGGAAGCCGGTCACGGAACCTGGCCTCACCACGAAGTCCAGGCCGTCCACGGCGGTTTTCTCGCCGTATCTCTTGCTGAGTTGCCGAGCTTCGATCATCGGTCCGCTGCCTCTCTGCTCGCGTGCGACGCATTCCTCGCCGTCTTGGAGGTCGCCCAAGAATTGCCACGTCGATCGGCGAATGAACGCGAGACTCACGGGGCTTGGCCGAGATATTCAGGTCGCTGTCATGTCGCGGGGCTTGCTTTTCCGCCTTTTGGACGCGTCCAGCGGAATGCACGGTCACACGCGGTGGTCAGGATCTGTTCAGGCGGCGAATGGCACGGTGCGGTCTCATGACGTACGAGACATCAGACCCCGCCCCCTCGGTCGGGCCCGGCGGCGCCTCCTGGCCCCGGCTCCAGCCGCGCTGGAACAAGGTCCCCGAGGTCACCGCCTACTTCTGGATCATCAAGGTGCTGTGCACGACGGTCGGCGAGACGGCGGCCGATCTGCTGGCCGGGAAGGCGGGACTGGGCCTGACCGGTGTGTCCGTCCTGATGAGTGCCCTGCTGGCGGCGGCGCTCGTCGCCCAGTTCCGCACCCGGTCCTATCGCGCGGGGGTGTACTGGCTCGCGGTCGCCCTCATCAGCGTCGTCGGCACGCTGATCAGCGACAACCTCACGGACAACATGGGGGTGCCGCTGGAGACCAGCACCGCGGTGTTCGCCGTACTCCTCGCCGCCGTCTTCGCGGTCTGGTACTGGCGGGAGCGGACGCTGTCCATCCACCACATCGACACCGTCGGCAGGGAGACGTTCTACTGGCTCACCGTCCTCTTCACCTTCGCCCTCGGCACGGCGGCCGGAGACCTGGTCTCCGAACGGATGACCCTGGGCTATTGGCCGGCCGCGTTGTTGTTCGCGCTCGCCCTCGCGGCGACAGCCGTCGCGCGTTTCAGCCTCGGCGTGAACGCGGTCCTGAGTTTCTGGATCGCCTACGTCCTGACCCGCCCCCTCGGCGCGTCCATGGGCGACTACCTCTCCCAGCCGTCCGCCGACGGCGGCCTGGGCCTGGGCACGGTGGTGACGAGTGCGCTGTTCCTCGCGGTGATCCTGGGACTCGTGATCCATCTGACCGTGACCCGCAAGGACGTCACCTCGGCGAGGCGCGCGTCCTCCTCGTGATCCCGGTCGAGAGGCAGGCCGACGCTCACCGGCCCCGGTCGCTCAGTCGGCGGGCAGCGTGATCGTGAACCGGGCTCCGCGCGTGTGGCCGGAGTCGAAGGAGACCTCACCGCCGACGGAGCGGGCCAGCCGTCGCGCGAGAGGCAGCCCCAGGCCCGCACCGTCGTGCCCGTCGTCGCCGTCGGCGCGCCGACCGGGCGTGAACAGCTCGCCCACGAAGTCCTCGGGCACGCCGGGGCCGTCGTCGGTGACCTCGACGCGGACGCCGTCGGCGGTCCGGCGTGCCGACACCGTCACGCTCGTGCGCGCGTAACGGGCGGCGTTGGCCAGCAGCGGACTGAGAACGCGTTCGAGCAGGGCGGGCGGGAGGGCCGCCCTGATGGTCGGCTCCTCGGCCTCGAGCGTGCTCCTGACGTCCTCCGCCGAGTGGAGCTGCTGAAGCATGCGTTCAAGCACCGGCAGGACATCGGTGGCGCCCGGTGTGTCCAGTGCCCGCTCACGGGCGTCGTCGAGGAGCGCGTCGCAGATACCGCGCATCGAGTGGACCGCTTCGGAGAGCCGCTGGTGGGTGGCCCAGGTCTCGGCCTCCGAGCGCGGCCGGGCCCGCCACCAGTCGAGTTCCACGACCATCCGGGTGAGCGGAGTGCGCAGTTCGTGGGACAGCTCCCCGGTCAGCTGCCGCTCGTGCCGGAGCACGGAACGTATCCGGTCCAGCAACACGTCCAACGAGCCTCCGAGCCGGGCCAGTTCGACCGGATGGTGCGCCGCGCCGAACCGCTCCTCGGACCCCACCGCACCCCACTGGGCGGCCTGGGCGGTCATGGACTGCACGGGGCGCAGCGCCCGGCCGACGGACAGCCGGGTGAGGACGTACGTACACGCGAGCATCACGGCGTCGAGCACGAGCGACGCCATGAGCAGCGCATCGGCGGACCCGCGGTACGGGCCCAGGCTCAGCGCGGTGACGATCACGGCGGCGTGCGGACCCGGCACCGGCAGCGAACACAGGCGGACCGGGAGGCCGCCGTCGGCGGTCGCGCACCGCTGTCGCCCCGTACCGGCCATGTCGGCGGCGACGGCGGAGAGTCGGCCGCCCGGCGATGCCGTGACGGACGGCCTCTCCAGCAGTCGGCCGTCCGCGTAGATCCACACGTCGGTGTCGAGCAGCTGGTCGTTCACGCTCTCCCGTACGCGCGCCCGTGGGCCGCTGATGTCGACGGTGGTGGCGACGGCCTCGGCCCGGTCGCGCAGTTCCGCGTCCGCCTGGGCCCGCAGATGCCGGGTGCCGGCCAGGTTGAACACGATGGTCAGCAACGTCATGATCAGCGCCGCCGTGGTCAGCGCCACCAGGGACAGACGGCCTCGCAGGGTGCGTGGGGCGAGACGATGTGCCAGCGGTGTCATGACAGGCGGTGCCCTACCCCGCGGGCGGTGGTGATCGACAGACCGCTGCCCGCCTCGCGCAGCTTGCGCCGCATCCGTGAGAGGTACTGGTCCAGCGTGTTGTCGCTGACGTACGCGCCCTCGGGCCAGCCGGTCCGTACGAGGTCGAGGCGGCGCACGATGCTTCCCCGGGCGGCGACCAGGGCGGCCAGCAGCCGGAACTCCGTCGGGGACAGGGCGACGGGCGCGCCACCGCCGCTCGCCATGCTGTGGTTGACGGCGTCCAGGACGAGGTCGGCGTGCGACACCGCGGTCCGGTCGGCGGACCGTTTCAGCATCGCTCTCAGCCGTGCCGTCAGCTCGGCGAGATGGAACGGCTTGGACAGGTAGTCGTCTCCTCCGGCGGAGAAGCCGGACAGCCGGTCGGTGATCTGGTGCCGGGCGGTCAGGAAGATCACCGGAGCGCGGAACCCGTTGGCGCGTAGCGCCTGGCACACGTCCCGCCCGTCCGAGTCGGGCAGACCGATGTCCAGCACCGCGGCCTCGACGCCGGTGTCCGCGAGCCGCAGCGCCGTAGCGCCGTCGGCGGCCATCACGGGGTCGAAGTCGCCGGACAGCCCACGGCGGAGCGAGTCCCGTAGCGCGTGGTCGTCCTCGACGATCAGGATCTTGGGCCGCATGAGTCTTCCTCGGTGCTCGGCCGGGGCTCGCGACCGGCGAGGAACAGCTCCGGCAGCCACCGGGCGGCGCCCCACAGACACACGCCCAGCCAGCCCGCCGCGAACAACCAGCCTCCGGCGACATCGGTGAACCAGTGCACCCCCAGATAGACCCGGCTGAGCCCCACCGCCGCACCCCAGCAGCCGATGAGCAGCCGCAACGCCACCCCTCCTCGCGGTGCACGCAGCGAAACCGCGACGAGCAGCAGCCCCGCCGTGAGCGCGGCCGTCGTGCTGTGCCCGGAAGGGAAGGCCCAACCGGAGGCGTGCGTCGCCCAGTCCGCGAACGGCGGGCGCGGCCGGTGGGCCAGCCCCATCACCGCGTACCGGAGGGCCTGGCCGGTGCCCAGGCAGAGCACGCCGAACACGGCGGCGCCGAGTCGCTGCCGGGAGGTGCGCCCGGTCACGAGGGCGGCCACCACGATCAGCGCGTACGGGAGCGCGCCCGTCCCGGTACTGGTCACCGCGCGTGCCAGGGCCAGTGCCGCGCCCGGGCGGTGTCCGAGCGACCAGGCGAGCAGGTCGCGGTCGAGCTCCAGCGGCGCGCCTCCGCCCCCGACGGCCACCGCGGCCAGCACGCCGAACGCGGCCCAGATCCCGAGCGTGACACTCCCGGCCAGATCCGCGGCTTCCCGGCGGGTGGACATGAGACGGGGCCCCTTCCTTCGCGCCCCGCGGAGTGAGCACACCCACCCGGAGCGACTACAAAGCAGTAGACGGTCTACAACACAGTAGACGATCCGGGAGGGCGGGACGTTCCCGAAAACGCGATGCCGATCAACCGTGCTTGAGATGGCCCCTCATGTGTCGTCGCGCCGAACGAGCCGGTACCCGGAACCGTTGCCCGGTGTCCGGGGCTGATGGTCGAGGGGTCCGTGCGTCCGTGTCTTGCGGGGCCGGGCGCGACGCGCCGCCTCCACCAGGGCGACCAGCATGGGAGACGCTCTCCACAACTGGCGGAGCTTGTGATCGCTGAGCCCCGCCATGGTGGCGGCCGCCTCCCAGGACGCGCCGTTCCGCAGGGCGAGTACGACGGTACGGATCGCCGCCGGTGTCCTCGCTCCTGGCTCAAGTCCGTGTGTCGCAGCCAGAGTTGAGGCCGCCCGTACAGCAGCGGCGAACTCCTGGTCCTTCTCCAGCCACTGCCGCAACAGGTGCTCGGGCACACCCGCCCACACGGCGGCCGCACTCGGACCCAGTCCCTGAGCGGTGGCCCGGAGGACCTCGGCCATCTGCGCGAGACGCTCGTCCCGCTCACTCGGCAGTCCGCCGAGCGAGATGCGCAAGGTGCGTTCGACGTCCTCATGGGCCGCCAGCCAGGCCAGCACCCGCTCGGCCTGTGGCAGGGCGGCACGCACCGACTCGGCGAGGGGCCTTCGGCTTTCGGGCATCGGCCAACCTTCTGGATGACGTCGGGAGCTTTTCCGGAGGAAGGCGGCGCATTCCGTCCGTGTGCCGTTACTGCTGGGCGGCGAGCTGCTCAACTCGCCACGGCTTCCGCGAGCTTCGGCAGCGGCTCAGCCCGCGCCAGCACGAAGGAGCGGACCTCGTCGCTTGCCGCCCGGTCTGGCGGGCATGGATGCCTCGATTCACGCGCGCGGGCCGGTGGCTCGGACACACCCGTCCGGCCGCAGCGGAGTCTACATAGATGTAGACGATGAGGGAACGTTGCCCTAACTCCACGCGGTGAGAGGTCGTCAGTCGCCCGAGGACTCGCCCTGGGCGACCTCGACGTCCTGGTGCAGCCAGGCGGCACCGGCCAGCGCGGACGCCCCGGCCGTCGTACAGACGAGGAGCATGGCCAGCAGGGCCGGAGCCATCCGCCGTACAGGCGCGGGGGAGAGTAGGGCCCGCACTCGGGCCGGGACCGGACCGGTGGCGGCGCCGGGGGCCAGCGTGGGAGTGGCGGTGGCCTTACGGGCGCTGTTCGTCGCCAGGGCGGCGCGCCCGACGGCCCGCGCCGCGGTGCCGCGGTCGCCGCAGCGGCGGGCCGCGGCTTCGTCGGCCGCCCGCTCGGCGGCGAACGAGATGTGGTCGACGACAGCCGTCAGGGCCGGATGGCACCATGCGGCGAGCTGGGCGGCGCCCAGGAAGAGGTGATGTCCGGCGGCCAGGTGAGCCCGCTCGTGCGCGAGCAGGGCCTCGCGCTCCAAGGGCCCCAGGGCGCGCAGCATGCCGGTGGTCACGACGATCCGGTCCGACCGGGCCGGTCCGCCCGGCAGTGCGAACGCGTCGGGACGGGGGTCGTCCAGGACGCACAGCCCCCCGGCGTCCGGGAGGCCGCGGACGAGCCGACGTACGGTGCGCAGGTGCGCCACCTCCGACGCGGCCCCGCGTACGACGCGTACGGCGGTCAGGGCGAGTGCGGCGCAGGAGAGCGCGGAGACCCCCAGGACCAGTGGTCGCGGGCCCATGGTGAGCGGCCGGATCAGCTCCGCGAGCGCGGCTGCCGGAGGGAAGGCGAGGGCCAGCGGCAGCAGCAGGACGCCCAGGCTCGCCACGACCCCCACGGCCAGTGCGGCTGTGGCGCAGGTGACCGTCCACAGCGCGGTCTCGGGCCGGACCCTCTCCACGGCGCGCCGCGCCAGCGGCGGCAGGACCCACGGCAGGACGAGGGGGACCAGCAGCAGGGTGATCAACGGCCGCCTCCGTCCAGCAGGCGCTTGAGCTCCGCCTCGTCGGCCGCGCTGAGCCCTTCGACGAACCTGGCCAGTACCGTACTGCGGTCGTCGTCCTGGTCCAGTTCCCGGTGCATGCGCTGCGCGGTCAGGCCGTGGGAGTCCTCCCGCGCGAAGTACAGGAAGCCGCGCCGCCCCGGACTCCGCCCCACCGCCCCCTTCTCGAAGAGCCGCGCGAGGAGGGTCGCCACCGTGGTGCGGGCCAGCTCTTGCGGTATCGCGGCCCGCACATCGGCGGCCGACTGCGGCCGACCCGCCGCGCACAGGGCCGCCAGCACACTCGCCTCCAGCTCACCGGCGGGTCTGCGCTCACCCACTGCCTCGGTCATGGAACCCTGCCCTCCTTCGAGTCGTCTACAGTGAAGTAGACCGACTACAGTCCTGTAGACGCAAGTGGACTGCCACCTCGTTCCCGCAGAGGTCCCGGTCCGTCCGTGTCCGGTATACCCGACCGTCACCATTGAAGGGGCCAGCGCCGATGACGCTCGCGCACCACGCAGCACCCCCGCTCCAACTCGCAGTGAACGTGCTCGACGCCCAGTCGCTGCTCGCCACCTTCGGCACGCTCGGCATCGCCGTGATCCTCTTCGCCGAGACCGGCCTGCTGATCGGGTTCTTCCTGCCGGGCGACTCCCTGCTGTTCACGGCCGGACTGCTGTGCGCCTCGGGCTCGGCCGGAGGCTCGGTCCACCTCTCCCTGGGCTGGGTCCTCGCCGCGGCCGCGACCGGCGCGCTCACCGGAGCCCAGTTCGCCTACCTGCTCGGCCGCCGGGCCGGTCCGGCCCTGCTCAAGCGTACGAAGTCCCGCAGGATCGGTGAAGGCGCGGACCGGGCGGCGGACATCCTCGAGCGGTACGGACACGCCAAGGCCATCGTGCTCGCCCGCTTCCTCCCGGTCGTGCGGACCGTACTGAACCCGCTGGCGGGAGTCCTCGCCGTCCCGGCGCGCACCTTCGCCCTCTGGCAGGTCGTCGGCGGTCTGCTGTGGACCGTGGGCCTGGTGCTGGCGGGCTACGCGCTCGGCGCGTCGGTCCCGAACGTCGACCGCTATCTGCTGCCGATCATCGCCGTCATCGTCATCGTGTCGCTCATCCCGGTCGGCCTGGAGCTCCTGCGCTCCCGCCGCTCCCGCGGTGCGGACGGGGGTGCCTGATGCACACCGCGATCACCACCCAGGCGTACGACGGCTCGGGCATCGACGGCGCGATCTATGTCAACGTGGTCGACACCGCGCATCACGCGCCGTCCTGGCTCGACCAGCTCATCTCCGGCTACTCCACCTACGGGCTCGCCCTGTTCGCCGTCCTGATGCTGATCGGCTGGTGGCAGGCCCGCCATCGGGACGCGGTGCGGGCCGTGAAGGCGCTCGCCGCGCCCGCGCTCACCGTCCTGGCGTTCGTCGTCAGCACCGTGCTGAAGCAGGCGGTGCGGGAGAACCGGCCCTGCCAGTCCCTGCACGTGATCACGCTGGAGGCGTGTCCCGCTCCCGGCGACTGGTCCTTCCCCAGCAACCACGCCACCCTGGCGGCCGCGGCGGCGGTGGCCCTGTGGTTCGTCAGCGCCCGCCTCGGTGTGATCGCCACGATCGGCGCGCTGGCGATGGCCGCCTCCCGCGTCTGGGTCGGCGCCCACTATCCGCACGACATCCTCGCGGGCCTCGCCGTCGGAGCACTCGTCGCCACGCTGCTCGCCCTGGCCCTCTCCCGGTACGCCGACGCCATGGCCACGCTGCTGGGCCGGGGGCGCTTGCGTCCGCTCGTCGCGTCCTGACACTCGGCGGGGTGGGCTACCGGTGGCGGAGGGGCCGGGGTGTCGCGGACACCCAGACGCAGATGCTCGATGCGCAAGGTGTTGACGCGTGCACGCTTAGTGGCTTCCATGGGCTCAGTCCGGTTCCGACGCACGAGGCCCGCCCGGCATGGGGCACTCCGCTCGGACCGATGAGAGCCGTCGCGCCGGACACCCCTCCGCTCCACCAGCACCCGAACTCCCTTCCGCCTGAAGGTGGGAGCGCTCCCACAGCTCTGGAGAGGACTCCGATGCGACACCCGCTCGTACGCCGCCTCCGACACGCCCTGGTCGCCCTGCTGCTGGCGGTCTCCGCGCTGATCCCGCTCACCACCGTCTCCGCGCAGGCCGCCCCCGCGAGGGATGCCGCCGCGCCGGGCACCGGCTCCTGGCACACCAGTGGACGGCGCTTGCTCGACGCGCAGAACCAGCCGGTGCGGATGGCCGGCATCAACTGGTTCGGGTTCGAGACGGCCAACTACGTGGCCCACGGCCTCTGGTCGCGCGACTACAAGTCCATGACGGACCAGATGAAGTCACTCGGGTACAACACCATCCGCCTGCCCTACAGCGACGACATCTTCAAGGGCACCACCCCGAACGGCATCTCGTACGCGAACGGCCTCAACGCCGACCTCCAGGGCCTCAACTCCCTCCAGGTCATGGACAAGATCGTCGACTACGCGGGCTCGATCGGCCTGAAGGTGGTCCTCGACCGCCATCGGCCCGACTCGTCGGCGCAGTCCGCGCTCTGGTACACCTCCGCCGTCCCGGAGAGCACCTGGATCAGCGACCTCAAGGCGCTGGCCACCCGCTACCGGGGCAACTCGGCCGTGGTCGGCATCGACCTCCACAACGAGCCGCACGACCCGGCCTGTTGGGGCTGCGGCGACCAGGCCACCGACTGGCGCCTCGCCGCCGAACGGGCCGGGAACGCGGTACTGGCCGCCAACCCCGACCTGCTGATCTTCGTGGAGGGTGTGCAGACCGTCGGCGGCAAGAGCTACTGGTGGGGCGGCAACCTGGCCGGTGCCGCCGCCGCGCCGGTACGGCTGAACGTCCCCGGCCGCCTGGTGTACTCCGCGCACACGACTACGCCACCAGCGTCGCCCAGCAGCCCTGGTTCAGCGACCCGTCGTTCCCGGCCAACATGCCCGCCATCTGGGACGAGCACTGGGGCTACCTCTTCAAGCAGAACACCGCGCCGGTGCTGCTCGGCGAGTTCGGCACCACCCTGCAGGCCGGGGTGGACCAGAAGTGGCTCGCCGCCCTCGTCGACTATCTGCGCCCCACCAAAACCGCGGGCGCCGACAGCTTCCAGTGGACGTTCTGGTCCTGGAACCCGAACTCCGGTGACACCGGCGGCATTCTGAAGGACGACTGGCAGAGCGTGGACACCGTCAAGGACGGCTACCTCGCGAGCATCAAGGCCCCCGGTTTCGCCGCGGGCGGCTCGGGCGGCGGGGACGACACCACGGCACCCTCCGCGCCGACCGGGCTGACCGTGACCGGCACGACGGCGTCCTCGGTCTCGCTGAGCTGGTCGGCGTCCACCGACGACACCGGCGTGACCGGGTACGACGTGTACCGGGGCACCACCAGGGCCGGTTCGGCCACCGGCACCTCGTTCACCGACACTGGGCTCACCGCGGGCACGAGCTATGGCTACACCGTGCGGGCGCGGGACGCGGCGGGCAACACCTCCGCCGCCTCGGTGTCGGTGACCGCGAAGACTTCCGGCTCCGGCGGGGGAGACGCGGGCTGCACGGCGACGTACAAGGTGAGCAGTGACTGGGGCAGCGGCTTCAACGCCGATATCACCGTGAAGAACACCGGCAGCACGGCGACGAAGGGCTGGCGCGTCACCTGGACCTGGGAGGGCCCGCAGAGCATCAGCGGGATGTGGAACGCCTCCTACACCCAGACCGGGAAGGCGGTGACGGTCACCGACGCCGGTCACAACGGAGCGCTCGCTCCCGGCGCGACCGCGTCGTTCGGCTTCGGCGCGGCACCGGGAGGCGCCGCCGCACCGGCCCTGACCTGCCGGACGAGCTGAGCCCCGCCCACGCGTGAGCCGACCGAACCCTCGGGGTCCGGTCGGCTCATCCGGCATGAGCTGATCACCGTCGGGTCGGCAGAGTATTGACAAATCATTCAGTGAGTCAGAGTCTGCATGCCAATATGCAGAGCGGGTGGACCAGCGCGCGGAGGGCAGACGATGACCAGGGCAGGTCGTACCGACCACAGGGACGCGCGCACCACCAGCCCGGGCGGGGCCGACGGCATGATCGAGCGGCACTCCATCGACGTGGTGCCGGACAGCGAGCGACACGGCCGGGCGTTCAGCCAGTTCACGCTCTGGCTCGGTGCGAACCTGCAGATCACCGCCATCGTCACCGGCGCCCTGGCCGTCGTCTTCGGCGGCGACGTCGTCTGGTCCCTCGCGGGGCTCGTCGCGGGCAACCTGCTGGGCGGCGCCGTCATGGCACTGCACTCCGCGCAAGGCCCGAGGCTCGGACTCCCGCAGATGATCCAGTCGCGGGCCCAGTTCGGCGTCCGGGGCGCCGCGGTGCCGCTGCTCCTCGTCATCCTGATGTACATCGGGTTCTTCGCCAGCGGCAGCGTGCTCGCCGGACAGGCCACCGCCCGCCTCACCCACACCGACGACACCACGGGCATCGTCGCCTTCGCCGTGCTGACCGCCGTCGTGGCCGCGATCGGCTACCGCGTCATCCACGTCCTGGGCCGCGTCGCGAGCGCCGTCTGCGCCGTCGCCTTCGTCTTCCTGGGCGTCCGGCTGCTCGACCGCGTCGACGCGGGCGCGCTGTTCGGCGACGCCCACTTCTCCCTGCCGATGTTCCTCCTGGCCATGTCGCTCTCCGCGTCCTGGCAGCTCGCCTTCGGCCCGTACGTCGCCGACTACTCGCGCTACCTGCCGCGCACGACCAGCGCCCGGGCCACGTTCTGGTGGACGCTGTCCGGTTCGGCGCTCGGCTCCCAGTGGTCCATGACGTTCGGCGTGCTGGTGGCGGCGAGCGCGGGGGAGCGGTTCCTCGACGACCAGGTCGGTTACGTCGTCTCGCTCGGCGGCGCCGGGGCGGCCGCGTCGCTCCTGTACTTCGTCATCGCCCTGGGCAAGCTCACCATCAACGTCCTCAACACCTACGGCGGTTTCATCTCCATGGTCACGGGGATCAGCGGCTTCCGCGGCCAGCGGACACTGTCACCGCGCGGCCGGGCCGCGTACATCGCCGTCATCATGCTGACCGGCACCGCGCTGGCCCTGCTCGGCAAGGACAGCTTCCTCGTCTCGTTCAAGGACTTCCTGCTGTTCCTGCTGACCTTCTTCACCCCCTGGTCCGCCATCAACCTCGTCGACTACTACCTGATCTCCCGCGAGCGCTACGACATCCCCGCCCTCTTCGACCCCCACGGCCGCTATGGCGCCTGGCGCCCCGACGCCCTGATCGTCTACGCGATCGGCGTTCTGGCCCAACTCCCCTTCCTGGCCACGTCGTTCTACACCGGCCCCCTCGTCGCCCCCCTCGGCGGCGCGGACATCTCCTGGATCATCGGCCTCGCCATCCCGGCCACGCTGTACTGGCTGGTGGCAAGGTCCGGCGACTCCGCCAAGGGGCTCACCCCGGGGGCGGAGGAGGTAAAGGCCAGTTCGCCACAGACCAGTGGGAGGCCATGACTACCGAGGGTCCCGGCCCTCGGTCATGTCGACCATGCGGTCGATGGCCCGCTGCATGTAGCGCTGCCACAAGGGTTTGAACGGACCGTTGAGGACCCATCCACGCCCCCGGCGCGGTTTGAACTCGTAGGTCCATCGGATGTTCGTCCCCGTGCCGTCCGGGAGGAACGAGAACTCGCCGCGGACGCCCTGGGCCAGGCGGTTGAGCACGTTGGTGAAGCCGGTGAGTTCGTAGGCGAAGCCGTGCGGTGCGGTGTACTCGGTCAGCCGCTCGGTGACGTGGGAGCCGTCGGTGAAGTGCGGCTGCCGGGCCACCCCGGCGCGGTCCCAGGTGTCGTGCTGGCCCTCGATGTGGCTGACGCCGGGGAAGAAGCGGTCGGCCTTGAACACCAGGGAGAGATCGATCGGGGCGATGACGGAGAACGCGGTTTCGGGGGAGACCGACGTCCGCGCGAACACGGTGATGGGCACGGTCCGGTCGGTGCGTGTGATCAGCATGAGTCAAGAATCCGTCGGTGTCGGTCTCGCAACCAGGACCCAACGACCCTGGTATCAGCGGTACATGGATACGTGTCTACTCCGGCAGGGCGACCACCCGGTTCTGGTAGGCCCAGACGACCGCTTGGAGACGTGAGGCCGCGCCGAGCTTGGGCAGCATCCGGGCGAGATGGGACTTCACCGTGGACGGTTCGATACACAGCTCGGACGCGATGTCGCTGTTGCTCATGCCCTGCGCGAGCAGCCGCAGGATGTCGAGTTCGCGCAGCGTGAGGATGCCGCCCGCCACCGCGTCCTCCCGTACGGTGACGGGCCGCGCCGGGCGGTGCGCGACGAAGGCGCGCAGGACGCGTCGGGTGAGTCCCTGATCGATCATGCCGCGGCCGAGGGCGACCTGGCGGATGGCGTGGGCGATGACGTCCGGATCGGAGTCCTTGAGCAGGAACCCCGCGGCGCCCGCCTCCAGCGCGCCGAAGACGTACTCGTCCAGGTCGAAGGTGGTGAGCATGAGCACCTCGACCTGGTCGTGCTGCACGGCGCGCGCGACGTCCACGCCGTTCATCCGCGGCATGCGGATGTCGAGGCACGCCACGTCCGGGCGCAGTTGCCGGATCAGCCGCAGGGCCTCCGCCCCGTCCTCGGCGACGCCGACGACCTCGATGCCGTCCTCGGCTTCGAGAAGTGCCGCGAGTCCCTTCCGCACGAGTGGTTGGTCATCGGCGATCACCACGCGGATTCCCGTGGTCACGGTTTCACTCCTTCCGTCAGCCGCTGGTGCCGCGACGGCCGTTCGCGCGGCAGCTCCAGCGTGACCTGCCATCCGCCGTCTGGCGTCGGCCCGTAGTCGACGCTCGCTCCCACGAGGGCGGCCCGCTCACCCATGCCGATCAGGCCGAAGCCCCCTCGTCCCGATGCGGGCACAGGGCCCGGGGCGCGGTCGTTGCGGACGGTGATGGCGACGCGGTCGTCGCCGGTGCCGTCGAGCATCACGGAGCATCGTGCGCCGGGCGCGTGCAGGGACGCGTTCGCCAGGGCTTCCTGGACCATGTGGTAGCCGACCACCTGGGCGAGGGCGGAGACCCCGGCGCCCAGGTCGGCGCCGTCCGGCCGGACGGTGAGACCGATGCCGGGACCGTCCGCGCGCCGTGGTTCGAGCAGGTCGGGGATCGCCCGGAGCGACCGTTCGGCGAGCGGTGCCATGTCGTCGTCGCGCAGCAACCCCACCATTCTCCGGAGGTCGGCGAGGACGGCCATGCTCTGTGCGCGGATGTCGTTCGCCGACTCCCGCGCGGTGGCGGGCCGGTCGTCGATCTGCCGTCCCAGAGCGGCCGCCAGCATGGCGATGCCGGAGAGGTGATGGGCGGCGATGTCGTGCAGATCGCGGGCGAGGGCGATGCGCTCGGCGGCGATCGCCGAGGCGACCAGGGCCTCCCTCTCGCCCGACAGCGCGGCGATCTCCCGCTCGTGGGCCGCGCGCACCTCACGCCTGCCGACGACGACAAGGGCGATGAGCAGCGGAACCCCGACGACGATCAGACCCTGACCGACGCCCAGTCCCAGCGCGACGAGCGGACCCGCCGCGCCGGAACGTACGGCGTTCACGGCGGTGGCGGCCGTGACCCCGGCGAACAGTGCCACTGCCGTCCCGTTCCGCAGTCGGTGACCGGTCGTCACGGCGATCCGATAAGCGGCGGCGATCTCGGGCGCCGCGGTCACGCTGACGAGGTCGCCCGGCGCGACAACGACGAGCAGCAGCGCGGTGAGGACGACCACCGCTACGGCGGTACGAGGCTTCCGCGTGCTCAGCGCGACCGCGCCCGACTGCACCGCCACGGCGACGAGGATCGCGCACCACGCCGCCGAGCCGACGGCGGGAACGGTCCCGGAACTGCCCGGCAGCTCGGCGACGGGCGGCACGGCCAGCAGGATCGCGAGTCCGAGGACGAGGCAGCAGACCCCCGCGACCACGGCGCCGCCCCGCGCTTCCCGGCCGGCGGCGCTCCGCGAAGTGGTCATCATCAGGAGTGTAGGGGAGCGCCGTGGCGCTCGACCGCGACCGCCGTTTCCACCGGCGCCGGGTGACCGAGTCGGCCCCGGGTCAGCGTGATGATCGCGAGCGCCGCCACCACGGACCCCACGGACATGACGGGGATGGCGACGGTGGCGAGGCCGGGGAAGATGTCCGCCCAGAGCACGGAGACGAAGGTGTTGACGCTGACGTGCATGAGCATCGACAGGGGCAGCGACTCGTTCGTGCGGTTGAACATCCACGACATCACGACGTTGAACGACACGCAGAACACGGTGAACGCGAGCAGCCCCGCCCACCCGCGATTGCCCTCCGCCCAGTCCGTGAGGAAGAGGGGGTAGTGCCAGACCGCCCACACCGGTCCGAGGATCGCGGCGGATACCAGCGGCGAGTACCGCCGCTGCAGCCTGCTCAGGGCGAAGTCCCGCCAGCCGGGCTCCTCGGCGAGCCCCGTCGTGACCAACTGGAGCACGAGGACCGGGAGATACGCGCCGAGCAGGGACGGCGCCGCGATCCGGCCGCCCGAGAAGACCGTTCCGACCACCATCAGCCCCGCCGGAACGGCCAGCAGCGCGACGGCGTACCACCGCGCGCCGACGCGCCACCGGAACAGCCGCCCCGCCCAGGCGCGCAGCCCGGCGCGGCCGTCGACGACGGCGGTGACGATGAGGGCCGAGCCGATCGGCCCGAGGTACGCGCCGGGCAGTACACCGAGGAGCTGAGTGGTCCCGAGAACGGCCGGGTAATCGACATCGATGATGCCCAGGCCCTGGTTGGAGAGGATGTAGTTCACCCAGCCGAGCCAGCTGAGCGTGCAGGCGAGCGTGAAGAAGGCGGCCAATGGATGCGATCGGATGAGCGAGGACATGTCCCGCGTTCCTCTCGGACGGTGGTGAGTGACCATCCGAAGGTAGGGACCGCACCGCTCCGCCTTCGAGCGCCGTTCTGCCGAACCTGGGCGCCTACAACTTTCGATGCAACAACGGGTGTTGGAGGGAAGGGAAGCTCGCCCGTCGCCCTTGCCGGTGCAGAATCGCTCACTTACGCTCGACACCCTTCCGAAGGGCTCGCCATGTCAGACCTGCTGGAGCTGTCCGAGTTGCGGGTGCGGCGCGAGCGGTGGATCGACGCGCCCCCTCAGACCGTGTACGACCTGTTCCCCGTCATGGGCGAGAGCCGGGAGGAACTCCTCGATCTGAAAGCGCACAACACGGCTGGCATGGAGGCGACTCTGGACTCGCTCGCCGGGGTGGCCGCGGCACGTGTGCGCTGAGTCCGAGGACGACGTCTCGCGAATTCAACGAAGGTCGGGCCGCCGGTCAGGTGGGGGTGGCGCCCAGCAGGAGGTCGAAGGCGTCATTCGCCTCACGGAGCACCGCCGTCGCGTCGGGGCCGCCGAGGCGCCACGCCGCCTGGTAGCAGGCGAGGGTCAACTGGGCGGCGAGGACGGCGGTGGCGGGCGGGGCGTCGTGGTCGAGCAGGTGTTTCTCGAGGAGGTCGGCGTAGTGCCGGGTCTTGCGGGTGTGCCGGTCCTCGAGCTCGGGGTGCTGCGTGACCAGACGGTGGTACACCGCGTAGTGGCCGGGGTCGCGGGCGGCCTCGGTGCAGAGGGCGAGCAGCAGCCGCCGCGATGTGGCGAGCGCCTGCGCGAGATCCTGGACCGGCTCGGCGGGCGCATCGCGCATGGCCGCGGCGAGTGCGCCCAGGAAGTCGTCCTCGGTGGAGAAGACGACTTCCTGCTTGTCACCGAAGTAGCGGAAGAAGGTGGTGCGGCCGATCTCGGCCCGCTGGGCGATCTCGTCCACGGTGACGACATCGAACCCCCGCTCCATGAAGAGCGCGAAGGCCGTCTCGATGATCCGTTCCCGGGTCCGGCGGCGTTTGCGGTCCCGCAATGACTCCACCGGAAACTCGTTCACGCTCATTCGGCCAGGATATCCGCCCCTTCCACCCGCCGGTCGGCGTCGACGAGGCGGGCGGCCTCGCGCCACAGCTCCTCCTCGCGGCCCTCGTCGTACGACTCCGGCGATGACGGGACGTCGCGGCCGCGATCGAGGTAGGACCCGGTCCGGGCGGTCGGCCCGGTCAGGATCGTCTCGGTGAGCCGGGCGCCCGCCTGCCGCGGCGTCATGCCCCGGCCGAGGAGGCGCTGAAGCTGGAAGAACCCGTTGAGCACGCCCCGCACGGGCCCCGGGGCGTGGCGGAAGAAGTCGGTGCCCGCGACGAGCGCCGGGTTGTAGGAGTAGACGCCGACGTCGTCGGGCAGGCGCCGGGCCAGCGCGTGGGTCAGATAGATGACGCCGAGTTTGCTGGTCGCGTACGCCCGCCCGGCCTCTCTCGCTCCACCGGTACGGGGCGTGGCCAGTCGTTCCGGCGTCTCCCAGCGCGGCGGCGGTGTGGCGCCGAGTGTGTGGCGGAACTGCCCGAAGTGGCAGTCGCTCGAGGTGAGCACGATCCAGCCCGGACCGGTGAACCGGGGCAGCAGCTCCCTGACGAGCAGGTAGTGGGACAGCACATTGACCCCGAAGGTCATCTCGTACCCGTCCGTGGTGCGTTTCCCGGTCGTCGTGAGCGTCAGGCCGGCGTTGCCGAGATAGCCACCCAGGGGCGGGAGGCGTCCGGTGTCGAGCCCGCGCAGGATCTCCTCCACCGCTCGCCTGATCTCGGCGAGCGAAGCGAGGTCACAGTCCACGCCCGTGACCCCGGTGGCACCGGTGGCCTCGACGAGTTCCGCGGCGAGGCGTGCGCCGCCCTGGCGAGCCAGCACGACGTAGTGGTCCTGCGGCCGTTCCCGCATCAGCAACTCGACGGCCTCGCGGCCGAAACCGCGGGTCACTCCGGTCAACACGATCGTCCGGCTGCCCATGGCAGGCTCCTTCGGTACCGAGTTCCATGTGGTACTCGGTACCGTAACACGGGGCTGGGTGGGCGGCTGGGGCCGTCAGACGCGGGCCTCGTAGACGATGTTGAACGGGGTTTGCGCCGCTTGGCGGAACCGGGTCAGACCGGCCTCCGACGCGACCTGGCGGGTGCGCTCCTCGCCCGCCTGGGCGCCCAGAGCGCGGCCCACCTCCTGGGACTGCGAGGCCGGGGTGCAGATCAGGGACGAGGCGCTGTAGAACGTGCGGCCCAGCGGGGTGAGGTTCTCCTCCAACCGGTCGCCCGCGAACGGCTCCACGAGCATGATGCTGCCGCCCTCGGCCAGCTGCTCCCTGCTGTGTGCCAGGGCGCCGACCGGGTCACCCATGTCGTGCAGGCAGTCGAAGAACGCGATCAGGTCGTACGGCCCACCGGCGAAGTCCTTCGCACCCGCCACCTCGAACGAGACCCGGCCCCCGACACCGCTCTCCGCCGCCAGCTCCCGGGCCGCCTCGACGGACGGTACGTGACTGTCGAAGCCGGTCACCAGCGCGTCCGGGAACGCCTGGCCGATCATCACAGTGGAGTGGCCCAGTCCACAGCCCACGTCGGCCGCCCTGCCGCCATCGCGCAGCTTCTCCACCACACCGGTCAGCGCCGGTAGCCACTCGTCCACCAGATGCGCGGCGTAGCCCGGACGGAAGAAGCGGCCCGTGCCCGCGAACAGGTCAGGGTGGTGTTCGTGCCAGCCGACGCCGTGGCCGTCCCGGAAGGCGCGCTCCAGCCGGTCCTGCTCCTCGGCCGAGCCGCAGGACAGGAACGCCTGGTACCCGCCCAGCGCGAAGGCCGGGCTGTTCTCGTCGGCGAAGACCGCACTCTGTTCCGGTGTCATACGGAAGCGGTCGTCGCCCTCGTGGTTCAGGTATCCGCTGGCGGCCATCGCGGCCAGCCATTCGCGGACGTTGCGCTCGGTGGTCCCGGTGCGCTCCGCGAGCCCGCCCGGGGTGACGGCTTCGCCGTCCGCGAGGGCCCGGAAAAGCCCCAGCCTCTCCCCGAGCAGAGCCAGGGGCGCCGCCGCGACCGCACCCAGATCGGTCACGACCTTCCCGAGCAGTTCGTTCAACTTCGCTTCGTCCACGGTGCTCATGTCGACCGACACGACCACACCTCCGATCGATCCGGCCGCACCCACATTTTCGGCGGAGACAACCGTCTCTCGCCCTTCGTGAGCGTGACGCTATCTCGGACCTATCGGAGGCAATCGCACGAAACGCCACAGATCGCGTGCCGGAGGGACAGCGCGTTACCCATCCGCTGACGGTCACCGCCGCAATGAGGGACGGTCACGGGTGGAAGCGGTACCGGCCCTCCGAGACGATGTCCACCTTGTCGTCGCGGACGCGAAGCGCGGTGTCGTCGTCGATGAAGTGGATCGGGAAGTCTGCCCGCGCGACGATGCGGTCGGCCCAGGCGTCGTCGCGTTCCGGGAAGTCCGGGGAGTACAGGTGGGGCTTCAGGTACGAGTCGAGGAGGCCGAAGGGCGGGGTCACGGTGGTCGCGCCGAGCAGGTGCAGGTCCGCCGTGTCCCCGAGGACGTCGGCGGAGTGTTCGGTGAGATGCCTGCTGAGGATCATCGATCCGGCGCTCAGTCCCACGTAGACCCGGTCCGCCAGTGCCTCCAGGAAGCCGTCCGCCAGGCCGTTGCCGGTGATGCTGCGGGCGAGGTGGTAGTGGTTGCCGCCGCCGACGTAGATGACGTCGGCGCGCAGCAGTCGGTCGAGCACCAACTGCTGCGGCAGGCCGTTCAGTTCCAGGATGTCGAACTCCCGCCAGCCCAGGCCGTGCACGCGGGCCATGTCGGCGAGAAGCCACCCGTGGTCGCCGGACTCGGCCATGGACGCCGTCGGGACGTATACGATGTTCGCCGACCCGAACGGCTTGCCCAGCATGTCCCGCAGGGCGTCCTTCAGGGTCTCGTTGCGCAGACCGGCCGACGTCAGCAGAAGTTCCATCGGCCGAGCCAATCACGCGCGTCGGACTCAGGCAACGTCCCCCAACGCGGTCCGCAGGGCCAAGGGAGTTGCCGCCGCCCACGCCTGGGGGGAGCAGGAGTGGGGGTACGGGACCGGGGTGGACGTCGAGTCGCGGGCGTACCCGGCGAGGACTTCCGGGAGGCGGTGGCCGTGGTGGGCCGCTGCTGCCGTCAACGCCTCGGACAGGGTGCGGAGTTCGGCGTGGAGGCCGTGGCGGGCGAGGCCGAGGGCGATGACTGCGTTGTCGTGGGGCCAGGCGCTGCCGCGGTGGTAGGAGAGCGGGTGGTAGGGGCGCTGACCGGCGGCGAGGGTGCGGATGGCCCAGCCGGAGAAGAAGTCGGGTTCCAGCAGGCGTCGGCCGACCTGCCGGGCGGGGCCGTCGTCGAGGATGCCGGACCAGAGGAGGTGTCCGGCGTCCGAGGCCAGCGCGTCGACCTGGCGGCCGTCACCGTCCAGCGCCAGGGCCGGGAAACCGGGGCCCGGCATCCAGAAGTCGTCGGCGAAGCGGTGCCTCAAGTTCGCAGCCTGAGAGCGGAGTTGAGCGGCGTACTCCGTGTCCCCCCAGACCTTCTCCGACAGTTCCGCCGTACGGACCAGCGCGTCGTACGCGTAACCCTGCGCCTCGCACACCGCGATCGCTCCCTGCGCCTGGGTGCCGTCGGTGAAGCAGATCGCCCCGGCTGAATCCTTCCAGTTCTGGTTGACCAGTCCGTTCGGGTCGGGGGAGTAGACGAGGTAGCCGTGCTGCGAGAGGCCACCGTCGGTCAGCATCCAGTCCACGGCGCGGCGGGCGTGCTGCTCCAGGCGCGAGGCGAGTGCCGGGTCACCGGTGGTCTCGTGGTGGGCGTGGAGCAGGACCAGGAACAGCGGGGTGGCGTCGACGGCACCGTAGTAGCGGCCGTAGGGGACCTGGCGGAAGTGGGCCAGCTCCCCCTGGCGGGTCTCGTGCACGATCCGGCCGGGCTGCTCGCCGCTGAAGTCGTCGTACCGGGTGCCCTGGGTCGCCGCGAGGGCGCTGAGGGTGGCGGCCGCGGTGCCGGGGCGGTAGGGGAGCAGGAAGTACGAGGTCAGCAGCGAGTCGCGGCCGAAGAGGGTGAGGAACCACGGGATGCCTGCGGCCGGGACGCGCACCGGCTCGCCGTCCACGCCCTCGACCGCGATGGTCAGCAAGTCGATGTCGGCCAGGCCGCGTTCGCAGGCACGGTCCAGGTCGTCGGTGACCTCCGGCGCGGTCCGCCCGACGGCCGGGGACGAGGAGGGCGGGGACGGGTCGGTGCGGACCGTCAGGTGCAGTTCGGCCTCACCGTGCTCGGCCAGGTCCAGCTCCCAGGCGAGCGTACGGGCCGTGGTCCCGGCGTCCGGGGTGGCGATGCCGTCCGGCTCGGGCTGACACGTGACCGTCGTCCCGGCGTGCCAGTCGGCCCGGTGGTACGCGTAGACCAGGCCCCCGGCCACCGTCCGGACCTCCCGCCTGCCGTCCGGCTTGGGGTAGTCCCGGTCGTCGGCCCGCAGCTCGAACAGGTCGGCGAAGTCGCAGTCCACGGTGAGTTCGAGGCGGGCCGTCACGGCGTCCGGGCGGTTGTTGACCAGACGCAGGTGCTCGGTGAACTCGCCTGCCGCCAAGCTCTGTTGACGGAAGACCGTGTACGCGGGCGGGGCGTCGCGCGTGCCCTTCGGGGTCAGTACGCACGACGTCGTGTGGTCGTCCTCGCGCGAGGCCGGTACGAGGACGGTCGGGTGGCTGCCGTCGACCGTGAGCTGCCAGCGGCTCAGATGGCGGCCGTCGCGCGCGAACAGCCCGTCGGGGGCGGTGCCGCGTACGCCGGCGATGCCGCCCGTGGTGTCGAGGCGGGCGAAGGTGGCGTCCCGGACCAGTTGGACGTGGGGGTCGGCCGGGGTCATCGCAGGGGCTCCTCTTCGTGAGCGACCTCGGGGTGCAGCAGGTCGAGGGTGAGGGCGGCGGTCCAGGAGAAGTTCCGGGCGCCCCGGCCGTCACCGGTGGTGGGGTCGACGTACTCCGCGAAGCCGGACCGCCCCGCCTCGGCCAGGAAGCTCCGGCGCAGCTCATCGGCGCGGGCGTGGTGACCATGGGTGCGCAGACCCTGGTGGACCAGCCAGGCGGTGTTGAACCAGGCCGGTCCGCGCCAGTACCGCTGTGGGTCGAAGGCGTGCCCGGTGAGGTCGTAGCTGGGGACCAGCCCGGTGCCGGGGGCCCGGAAGTGGGGCCCGGCGACGGTGTCGGTGAGACGGTGGGCGATCCCGGTCGGCAGCCCCGGCACGATGAGCGGGACGAGGCCGGTGACGCCGCGTTCGACGATCAGCCCGCCCGCCACCAGATCGCGGGCCTGGAACAGTCCGGCCTCCTCGTCCCACAGCCGCTCCACCAGCCGCTCGGTGAGGGCCCGCGCACGCTCCTCGTGCTCGGCGCCGCTCGCGCCGAGGTGGCGGGCCATCGCGGCGAGGGCCCGTTCGCTGGCGATGAGCAGCGCGTTGAAGCAGGGGTCCTCGACGGCGAAGGCGTGCTCGGTCGCGCGGTCGTCGTAGCCGGTGGCGCGGTAGTCGGTGGCGAGGCGGACGTAGCGGCCGTAGTCCAGGTCGGTGGGGCGGTCGGCGGCCTGGCCGTGGTCGAGGTCGGCACGCCGGTAGGTGTCGGGGTCGGCCGGGCCGACCGAGCCCAACGGCCCGTCCCAGCAAGGGCTGTTGTCCATGCCCGGCTCCCACGGGTGGACCACGGCCGCCAGGCCGCCGCCCCCGAGGTCGCGCCGGGTGAGCAGGTAGTCGTGCCAGGCGGCCAGCCGGGGGTGGACACGGGCGAGGAAGCCGCGCCGGTCCGACTCGGCCGGGTCCGCCTGGTGCACGAGCCAGGCGGCGAGCGCGTGGACGGGCGGCTGGACGATGCCCGAGGTCTCCGGCGCGGCCGGGGCCCCGGAGGGCCGCCCCGCGGTCGAGGACTGCCAGAAGTCGGGGCTCGGGAAGTAAGCGTCGTACGGCTGGGCCGGGTTGAAGACGATGTGCGGGATACGGCCGTCCGCCCACTGCCCGGCGAGCAGGGACTCCAGTTCGCGCTGGGCGCGTCGGGCGGAGAGGTGGCGCAGCCCGATGGCGATGAAGGCGGAGTCCCAGCTCCACTGGTGTGGGTAGAGCGTGCGGGAGGGGACGGTGGCGGTCCCGGTCCAGTTGTCCAGCAGGACCCGTGCCGCGCCGCGCCTCAGGGTGCGGGCGGGGGAGGGGCGTTCGAGCACGGCCGTCATGCGCCCGACCTCCGCAGGAACGCCGGGACGGAGCGGACGGCCTCGACGGGGTCGCCGCCGAGTCGGCATTCGGCGGCGAGGACGCCGTCGTAGCCGATGGTGTGCAGGGCGCCGAGCCAGGCGGGCCAGTCGAGGTGACCGGCGCCGGGCTGGAGGCGGTTGGAGTCGGAGACCTGGGCGTGACCGATGTACTCGGCGTGGGCCAGGATCGCGGCCGACGGGTCGCTCTCCTCGATGTTCATGTGGTAGCTGTCGATGCCGATCCGGACCGAGTCCAGACCGGTCGCGCGGATCAGATCGGCGGCCTGCTCCAGCCGGTTGACCATGTGATCCTCGTACCGGTTGAGCGGCTCCAGATAGAGCGTGACGCCCTCCCTGCGGGCGTGTTCGCCCAGCTCGGTGAGGCCGGTGAGGAGGATCTCGCGGTCCTGCTCCTCGCTGCGCGGGGGCTCGAAGGGCGGCAGGCGGCGGGAGAACATGCCGTAGGACGCGGGAGTCTGGGCGCCCCGGCCGCCGATCTCCGCGATCACGGTGAGCTGGGACTTGAGCTGGGCGACGGCGTCGCGGCGCAGCTCCGCGTCGAAGGCGCCGAGGAAGTGCGGCATGTCGACGCAGACGGTGGGCATGACCACCCCGTCCTTGGCGGCCTGCTTGAGTTCGTCCAGGCGACCGGCGAAGTGGAGGTCGCCCTTGGCGCGCAGTTCGATGGCGCCGTATCCGGCGTCCTGCGCGAACTCCCACTTGGCCTGGAGGGTGTCACCGGGCAGCAGTTGCTCCTGGGCGGCGATCGTGAGCATCAGAAGAACCTCTCAGAATTCCAGGACGACCTGGAGCGCGTCGGCGGGCCGCTCGTCCAGCAGTACGTAGGCGTCGGCGGCGTCGGCGGCCGGGACGACATGGCTGACCAGGGAGTTCACATCGACCTGGCCCTCGGCGACCAGGCGCAGGAAGGTGTGCTGGAGGCGTTCCTGGCTCCAGCGGTGCGACAGCGCCGGGGGCACGCCGCCGATCTGGGAGCAGACGAGCTGGACCCGGTTGTGGTGGAACTCGTCGCCGAGCCGGAGCCCCATGCCGTCGCCCTGGTAGAAGCCGGAGGCGACCACGCGGCCGCCGACCGCGACCGAGCGCAGGGCCTCCTGCAGCGCGGGGTGGGCGCCGCTGATCTCGATGGCGAGGTCGGCGCCGAGCCCGCCGGTGATCTCGCGGACGCGCTCGGCGACGGCGTCGGTGCGGGCGTTGAGGGTGTGCCGGGCGCCGTACCGCTTCGCGGCCTCCAGGCGGTCGTCCAGGGCGTCGACGGCGATGACGCGGGCGCCGTTGAGCTGGGCGAGCCGGGTGGTGAGCAGGCCGATCACGCCCTGGCCGAACACGGCGACGTCCTCGCCGAGGTGGATGTCCCCGGCCAGGACCGCGTTGTACGCGATGGCGCCGACCCGGGCGAACGCGCCGGAGAGGTCGTCCAGTCCGGCGGGCAGGGTGTGCCCGATCATGCGCTCCACGGGGACGATGCCCTCGCTGCGGTGGCCCCAGATGCCCCACACCGTGTCGCCGAGGCGCGGCAGGCCCGGCGTACCGGCCAACTCGGGCGATATCTCGGTGACTTCACCGACCTCGGAGTAGCCCCAACCGGCCACCGGGTACTCGATGCCGGCCGCGCCGTCGCGGAAGAGGCGGGCCTCGGGGTCCCAGGTGCGGGTGAGGTAGGGGTTGGTGCCCCGGTAGGCGGTCAGCTCGGTGCCGGCGGATATGCCGGAGTAGCGGGTGCGGACCCTGAGATGGCCGGGCGGGAGGTCGGCGCGAGACTGCTCGGCCACCTCCACCTGACGCGGACCGGTGAATTGAACGACGCGTTCCACGGATGACTCCGGAAGGTTGCGGCTGCGGGTTGCGTCGACAATAACCCTCACTTATGTCTTGTCAACCAGCAAAAGTGATGCTGAGATGCGTGATCGGTAGACGTAAGTCGACACGAGGACAGACGCAATGCGCATCAAGAGCCGACGGTCGCTGACGACCACGGTGGGTCTCACCTCCGCCCTGGGACTGGCGCTGGTCACCGGCTGCTCCGGTAGCACCGGCCCCGGCAGACCCGACCACGAGATCACCGTGTGGTCGCTGGAGAACCTCCCCGACCGCGTCGGGGCGACGCGGAAGATCATCGACGGCTTCGAGCGGAAGTCGGGCGTGAAAGTGCACCTCGTCGGGGTGGACGAGGGCCAGCTGCCGCAGCTGATCATGTCGGCGGCCGCCTCCGGAGACCTCCCCGACGTGATCGGCGCCGCACCCATGGGCCAGGTCTGGCAGATGTACGGAAACGGCCTGCTCAACACGGAGATACCCGGGCGGATCGTCAAGGAACTCGGGCCCGGCACGTTCAACGCCAACGCGCTCGGGCTCACCTCCGACGGCCGCACCCATCTCGGCGTCCCCTCCGACGCCTGGCTCCAGCTGCTCGTGTACCGCAAGGACGACTTCGCCCGGAAACACCTCGCCGCGCCCGACACCTACGACCGCGCACTCGACGCGGCACGGGCGCTGGACGGCGGCGGCCACGACGGCATGTCGGCGGCCACCGACCCCTCCGACGTGTTCACCTCGCAGAGCTTCGAGAGCGTGGCCCTCGCCAACGGCTGCCAGCTCGTTGACGATGACCACAAGGTCGACCTGCACAGCCCGCAGTGCGAGACCGCCTTCCGCACCTACGACCAGCTCGCCCGCGAACACGGCGCCCCCGGCACCCAGAGCGTGGACTCCACCCGCGCCACCTACTTCGCCGGGCGCTCCTCCATGGTCATCTGGTCCTCGTTCCTGCTGGACGAGCTGGCCGGACTGCGCAAGGACGCCCTGCCGAGCTGTCCGCAGTGCGAGAAGGACCCCGGACGGCTGGCCCGCGACAGCGGCATCGTGACCGCGCTGAAGGGCCCCGACGCCCGCGAGGGCGCCCAGTTCGGGGAGATCACCTCCTGGGTCACCACCAAGACCGCGGAGACCGCCGCCTCGCAGCAGTTCATCGAGTACATGATGAACTCCGGCTACGAGTCCTGGTTCGGGATGTCGCCCGAGGGCAAGATCCCGGTCCGCCACGGCACCGCCGCCGAGCCCCACCGCTATCTCGACGCATGGCGGCACAGCGACATCGGGGTCGACACCAAGAAGCCGTTCGACCAGGTGTACCCGCCGAGCCTGCTCAACGAACTCGCCGCCGGGGTCGGCAACATGCGCCGCTGGGGCATCGAGCAGGGCGAGGGCGCCCTGGTCGGCGCCACCAACGGCGAACTGCCCGTACCCAAGGCGATCGGCGCGATGACCAGCGGCCAGCTCTCCCCGAAGGAGGCGGCCCGCGAAGCCGACGACGAGGTCGCCGCGCTGCAGAAGTCCCTCCAGTAGCCGCACGTCACAAAGGCATCCCCATGACCCGAGCCCCTTCCGGCGCAGCGCCGCGCCCGGACACCGAGCCCCGGCCCCCGGCCGTACGGCAGCAGCAGCCGCCCGCGCGGCCGATGACCGCCGAGCGGCGGGCCAACCGCGCCGGTCTCGCCTTCGTCTCTCCCACCCTGATCGTCGTCCTTGTCGTGGTCGTCCTGCCGATCCTGTGGACACTCCTGCTGGCCTTCCAGCACGCCCGGCTCGTCGACATCCAGGGCATGGGCCTGTTCGGCCGCTGGACACTGGACAACTTCGCGGCGGTCTTCGAATCCGCCGGGTTCTGGTCCAGCCTGCTGACCACCCTGCTCTACACGGCGGGCGGCACCCTCGGCTCCGTCCTCCTCGGCCTGGTGGCCGCGCTCGCCCTCAGGCGGCCCTTCCGCGGCCGGGCCCTGCTGCGCGCGGCGATGCTCCTGCCGTACGTGGCGCCCGTCGTCGCCGTCGCCTTCGTGTGGGAGGTGGCGCTCAGCCCGCAGTACGGCATCGTGAACGACTGGGGCCACCGGCTGTTCGGCTGGGACGACCCCGTCGCCTTCCTCTCCACCCGCAGCTACGAAATCGGCCTCTTCGGCGCGCACTTCCACGTACCGCTGGCGCTGCTGACCGTCATCGCCTTCGAGTGCTGGCGCTACTTCCCGTTCGCCTTCCTCTTCCTGCTCGCCCGGCTCCAGGCGGTCCCGGACGGTCTGGAGGAGGCCGCGGAGGTCGACGGCGCCACCGTCTCGCAGCGCTTCCGGCACATCCTGCTCCCGCAGCTCATGCCGGTCATCGCCCTGCTGTGCGTGCTGCGCTTCATCATGACGTTCAACAAGTTCGACGACGTCTATCTGCTCACCGGCGGCGGCGCGGGCACCGACGTCGCGGCCGTCCGGGTCTACGACTTCCTCACCGCCCGCTACGACGTGGGCGCCGCGGCCGCCCAGGCACTGGTCCTCGCGGTCTCGCTGATGATCCTGCTGGGCTGCTACTTCAAGTTCTTCGGCAACAAGGTCCAGGAGGAAGCGTGACCCGCAAGGCCGCCCTGACCAGGGCCCGGTTCGAGGAGCGCTTCTTCGGCGTGGCGCGCTGGTGCGTCATCGCCTTCCTCGCCGTGATCACCGTGCTCCCCTTCTACTACATGCTGCTGCTGTCGGTGAAGCCCATCGACGCGCTGCTCCTCGACCCCGGCTCGCTGTGGGTCTCCGCCCGCGATCTCACCCTCGACACCTACCGGAACGTGCTGAAGTCGTCCGACGACGGCGGGCAGGGCTTCCTCGGCTTCCTGGCCAACTCCGCGCTGGTGTCGCTCGGTACGGTCGCGCTCACCCTGGTGGCCGCCGTGCCGGGCGCCTACGCGGTGAGCCGACTGAAGTTCTTCGGGCACCGCCAGGTCAGCGCCCTCTTCCTCGCGGTCTACCTCTTCCCCGCGACGCTGCTCGCCGTCCCGCTGTTCGTGATCTTCGCCCGGCTCGGCCTCTCCTCCAGCCTGGTGGGCCTCGCGGTGGTGTACGTCGCGCAGACCGTCCCGGTGTCGATCTACATGCTGAAGAACTACCTGGTCACCATCCCGTACTCGGTCGAGGAGGCCGCCGCGCTGGACGGCTGCTCGCGCCTGCAGACCCTCCGCAAGGTGATCCTGCCGCTGGCGCTGCCCTCGCTCATGGCGACCGGCCTGTACGTGTTCATGATCGCCTGGAACGAGTTCCTGTTCGCGCTGCTCTTCCTCGCCGCCTCTCCCGGCAAGTGGACCGTCTCGCTGGGCCTGGCCCAGCTGTCCAACGGCATCGAGGTGCCCAAGACGGTGCTGATGGCCGGTTCGGTGGTGCTGACGGTGCCCGTGGTACTTCTGTTCTTCGCCGCCGAACGGCTGCTCACCGAGGGCCTGACCAGCGGTGCCGACAAGAGCTGAAGCCCAGCGGAACCAGGAGTCCAGGGGGACATCATGATGACGCCCAGTCAGGTCAGCGCGGGAGGGCTGCTCCAGCTCATCCGCGACGGACGCGCCAACACCCGCGCCGATCTCCAGCGCGTCACCGGCCTCTCCCGCTCCACCGTGGGCCAGCGCCTGGACCTGCTCAACCGGGCGGGCTGGATACGGCACACCACCGGCGCCTCGACCGGGGGCCGTCCCTCCGACCGGATCGTCTTCGACCCGGCCCACGCGGCCGTCCTCGCCGTCGACCTGGAGACCCGGCACGCGCGGGCCGCCGTCCTGGACCTCGGGGGCACGATCCTCGCCGAGCACACCGGGCCGATGGAGATCGCGGACGGCCCCGAGCCGGTGCTGGACCGGCTCGTCGGCTGGTTCCCCGACCTCTTGGCCGCCGCGGGCGTCTCCCCGGCCCGGATCTGCGGGATCGGCGTGTCCGTCCCCGGCCCGGTGGACTTCGCGACCGGCCGGGTCGTGGAGCCGCCCATCATGCCCGGCTGGGACCAGTACCCGATCCGGGAACGCCTCCAGGAGACCTACGCCCGGCGCATCGGCGGCTCCATGGAGGACGGCCCCGTACCGGTGTTCGTCGACAACGACGCCAACCTGATGGCACTGGCCGAACAGCGGGCCAACCACGCCGACTGCGACTCCTTCGTCCTGGTGAAGGCGTCCACCGGTATCGGCGCGGGCGTCGTCATCGGCGACTCCGTGTACCGGGGCATCGACGGCGGCGCGGGCGACATCGGGCACATCCGGCTGCACGACCGTCCCGACGCGCTGTGCATGTGCGGTGCGCACGGCTGCCTCGCCGCCGTGGCCAGTGGCGGCGCGCTCGCCCGGGAACTGGGCGCGCTCGGCCTGGACACCGCCTCCGGCCGCGACGTCCGGCGCCTGCTCGCCGAGGGCCACCCCGAGGCGGTACGGCTCGCGCGGGAGGCCGGTCGGCGTACGGGCGAGGTGCTGGTCACCGTCGTCACCCTGCTCAACCCCGGTGTGCTGATGCTCGCGGGCGAGCTGTCTGGGGTCCCGTACCTCACCGGGGTGCGGGAGCTGATCTACCAGCGCGCCATGCCGCGCACCACCGGCAACCTCCAGATCGTCACCTCCCGGCTCGGCGACCACGCCGGACTCATCGGCGCCGCCGCCATGGTCGTGCAGTTCCTGTACTCGGCCGACCGCGCGGACGCCCGGCTGGAGCGGTTCGCCCGCTGAACCCGCCTTCTCCTCGACCTCGTTCGGACAGGAAGTCATGACCACACCCGCCCCTTGGCCGCACCGTCCCGTGGCGGTCGGACTGGTCGGCGCCGGTCCCTGGGCCCGCGCCATGCACGCCCGCGTGCTGGCAGCCGGGCCCGAGACCCGGCTGTCCGCCGTCTGGGCCCGTCGCCCCGAGGCCGCCGAGCAGACCGCCGCGCCCTACGGCGCCCATGTCGCAGCCAGCTTCGAGGAGTTGCTCGACCGCTGCGAGGCGGTCGCCTTCGCGGTACCGCCCGCTGTACAGGCCGAACTGGCCCCGCTCGCCGCGAAGCGGGGGAAGGCGCTGCTGCTGGAGAAGCCGCTCGGCCCGGACCTGGCCGCGGCTCAGCGGGTGGCCGAAGCGGTCGCCGAGGCCGGTGCCGTCTCCCAACTCGTCCTGACCAAGCGCTACCACCCCGCCACCCGCGCCTTCCTGCGGGCCGCGCGCACCTTCGATGTCGTCGGCGCCCGCTCCTGCTACCTCCACGGGGCCTTCCTGGGCGGCGACTTCGCCACCGGCTGGCGGCTGGAACACGGCGCCCTGCTCGACCTCGGCCCGCATCTGCTGGACCTCCTCGACACGGCGATAGCCCCGATCACCGCCATCCGGCGCACCGGAGATCCGCGCCGCTGGACCGAGTTGACCTGCGAGCACGCGAACGGCGCCGTCAGCCAGGCCACCCTGTCGGGCAGCGTGGCCGTGCCCCGAGCGGTCACGACGGTCGAACTCTTCGGCTCCGCCGAGCCGTTGCGATACGACACGGCCGGGATCGACCACGAGGAGTGCTGGCCCCCGCTGCGCCGGGAGTTCGCCACCGCCGTACGCACGAACACCCCGACCGAGCTGGACGCCGACCGGGGGCTGAGGCTGCAGGAGCTGTTGGAGCTGGCGGCACTGGGCTGAGCCGTGCGCGTCGCTCAGGCGCCGGGGAGGAAGAGGCAGAAGAGGTGGCCGTGGGGGTCGCGCAACACGCGGACGTCGCCCTGCGGCTGGTGCTCCTCCACCGTCGCGCCCAAAGCGCGGGCCCGCTCGGTCTCGGCGCCGAGGTCGTCGACCTGGATGTCCAGGTGGGCCTGCATCTGCTGCTCACCGGGACCGGACGGCCAGGCGGGCGGGCGGTGGTCCTTCTCCAACTGGAAGCTCAGACCCGGGCGTTCACGCTCCGGAGCCTTGATGCGGACCCAGTCGGGCTCCCGGTCGACCTCTTCCCAGCCCAACAGGGCGCGATAGAAATCAGCGAGCGCGGGCGGGTCAGGGGTGCCGAGCACAAAGGCTGCGAGCAGTGTCGTCATGGTCCATCATTGCCCGCAGCCCGTTCCCGTACGCGTCCGGAAATCGGCACCTCGATCGGCTCCTGCTCCGCCGTAGCCCGCCGCCGAGGGGCGAAGGACGCCAGTGCCACTCCGCCGATCAGCAGTGCCGCCGCGCACCAGCGCGGGCCGCTCACCGGTTCGCCGAGGAAGAGGGCCGCGGAGGACATGCCGAAGAACGGGACGAGCAGGGAGAACGGCGCCACCGTGGACGCGGGGTGACGGCGCAGCAGCCAGCCCCAGGCGCCGAAGCCGAAGACGGTCGTGATCCAGGCGACGTAGAGGATCGTGCCCGCCCCCGGCCAGTCGAGGGCGGCGAGCGCGTCGAGGTCGCGGGACGGGCCCTCGGTGAGCAGGGAGAGGCCGAGCAGCGGCAGGACCGGGACCGTGCTGACCCACACCATGAAGTTCAGCGGGTCCGACGGAGACGCCTTGCGGGTCAGCACGTTGGACGCGCCCCAGCAGGCGGCGGCCAGGACGCACAGCGCGAACGCCCCGAGCGGCCCGGACGCACCCTCGTCCACGGCGGCCACACCGATCCCGGCCAGCGCGACCGCCATGCCGAGCACACCCAGCCGCGAGGGCCGCTCCCCGAGGACGGCGAAGGCGAACACGGCCGTGAACACCGCCTGGATCTGCAGCACCAGCGAGGACAGCCCGGCCGGCATGCCCCGGTCCATCGAGATGAACAGCAGCCCGAACTTGGCCACTCCCAGCACCAGTCCCACGGCCACGATCCACTTCCACGCCACCTTGGGGCGGCCGACCAGGAACACCGCCGGGAGCGCGGCCGCCAGGAAGCGCAGGGCGGAGAAGAGCAGCGGCGGGAAGTGGGCGAGGCCGATCTCGATGACGGTGAAGTTGACGCCCCAGACGGCGGCGACGAGAACGGCGAGGGCGAGGTGGGACGGACGCATGGGCCGAGGATCACATCCCGGCTCGATGAAGCACCAGCGACGAGTTCTGCATGATTGGATTAAGCGACGCTAATGAGCCGAGTGTTCCGAGAGGTGGTCCCGCATGCTCGATCTCCAGCGGCTGCGCGCGCTGCACGCCGTGTCCGTGCACGGCAGTGTGGGCGCCGCCGCCTCCGCGCTGGGCTACACCCCGTCCGCGGTGTCCCAGCAGATCACCAAGCTGGAGCGCGAGACCAGGTCCGTCCTGCTGGAACGGGACGGGCGGGGTGTCCGCCTCACCGCCGAGGCGCGTCAACTCGCTGCCGCCGCGCAGGAGATGCTCGCCGTTATGGAGCGGGCCGAGACGGAACTGGAGCAGCGGCGCGGGGTGCCCGCCGGGCTGCTCACCGTCGCCGCCTTCGCCTCGGCGGCCCGTGGGCTGCTGCCGGGGGTGCTGGCCGAACTGGCCGTACGGCATCCCGCGTTGGACGTCCGCCTCAGCGAGGTCGACCCGCATCTGTCCGTCGACATGGTGGCCAAGGGGGCCGTCGATCTGGCGGTGGTGCACGACTGGGACATCGCGCCGCTGCCGCTCCCGCCTGGGGTGGAGCAGGCGGTGCTCGGGGACGATCCGTGCACGCTGCTGGTGCCTCGGACGCATCCGTTCGCGAGGCGTTCCTCGGTGCGGCGCGCGGAACTCGGGGGTCAGCGCTGGGTGTGCCAGCCGCCGGGGCGGGTGTGCCACGACTGGCTGGTCCGCACCCTCCGCGAGGCCGGACACACGCCGGAGATCGTCCATCAGGCCGACGAGAACCCCACGTTGGTCGCCCTCATCGCGGCGGGACTCGGTATCGGCCTCGTGCCTCGGCTGGGGCGCGGGCCGCTGCCGCCCGGTGCGGTGGAGCTGCCGCTCGATCCGGCCCCGGTCCGCCGGCTGTACGCCCTGTGGCGCACCGGGGCGAGCGGGCGACCGGCGATCGTGGAGACGGTACGGGCGCTGAAGGAGGGGTGGGCGGAGTTGCCTGACGGGCCTGTGGGGTAGCCGGGGGAGATGCGTCGGGGGAGGGCCAACCGGAGGCGCTCGCGTCGTCAATGGGGGTCTTCTTCTGGGCTTCGCAGAGCCCCCTCGGGCCCCTGGGCGTCGCGCCTTCCTGAGGCAAATTCCCGAGCAGCCAGGGCGCTACTCCGGTCTCCCCGGGGTACCGGGTGCTCACCCAGGCGCCGATTCCGGTGATCTGAGCAAGGCCCGGAATTCAGGGGGAGCATGATGCGTACCGCGACGGCGAAGCGGCTGCGGAAGAGCGCGCTGGACGTGTTCGGGTGGGAGGAGCTGCGGCCGGAGCAGTTGGTGGCGATGGAAGCGGTGATGGAGCGGCGGGACACGCTGGTCGTGATGCCCACCGGGGCCGGGAAGTCGGCCGTCTACCAGGTGCCTGGGCTGCTGCTGCCGGGGCCGACCGTCGTGGTGTCGCCGCTCGTCGCTCTCCAACGGGACCAGGTGCGGGGGCTGCTGAGCCGGGAGGGCGCGGAGGCGGCGGCCGTGAACTCGTCCCAGAGCGGCAGCGAGAACGCGGCGGTGTGGGACCGGATCAGCGACGGCGACGTCGACTTCCTCTTCCTGGCGCCCGAGCAGCTCGCCAAGGACGAGGTGGTCGAGCAGCTCGCCGCCGCGGAGCCCGCCCTGTTCGTCGTCGACGAGGCCCAGTGCGTGTCGTCGTGGGGACACGACTTCCGCCCCGACTACCTGCGGCTCGGCCAGGTCATCGACCGGCTCGGCCGGCCTCCCGTACTGGCCCTGACCGCGAGCGCCGCCGCACCCGTACGGGCCGACATCGTCAGCCAGCTCGGCATGCGGGACGTGCACGAGGTCGTCACCGGCTTCGACCGGCCCAACATCCACCTGGAGGTCGTCCCGTTCCGGGAGGCCGCGGTCAAGAAGCGTGCCGTCGTCGAGCGCGCGGCCGCGGAGGCCAAGCCCGGCCTCGTGTACGCCGGTACGCGCCGGGAGGCCGAGGAGTACGCCGAGGAACTGAGCCTGCTCGGGCTGGACGCGGCCGCGTACCACGCGGGGCTGCCCGCGCGGGATCGGGGCGACGTGCACGACCGGTTCATGGCGGGCGAGCTGGACGTGGTCGTGGCGACCTCCGCCTTCGGGATGGGCATCGACAAGCCGAACGTCCGCTTCGTGCTGCACGCCTCCGTCCCCGGCTCCCTGGACGCCTATTACCAGGAGATCGGCCGCGCCGGACGCGACGGCGAAGAATCCCGCGCGATACTCGCCTACCGGCCGCAGGACCTCGGCATGCAGCGCTTCTTCGCGGCGGGACGGCCGGACCCGGACACCGTCACCCAGGTCGTGAGCACCCTGGAGGAACACGACGGGCCCGTCCCGCCGACCGAACTGCGCGACGAGACCAACCTGACGGCGAGCCGCCTGACGGCCGTCGTCAACCTCCTGGAGCAGGTCGACGCCGTCCACACCACCGAGGACGGCGAACTGGAGGCCACCGGCACGGTCGGCCCGGCCGCCGCCGCACAGCAGGCGATAGAACTGGGCGACGCCCATCAGCAGTTGGAGCGGTCCCGCGTCGACATGATGCGGGGCTACGCGGAGGCCACCGGCTGTCGGCGCCGGTTCCTGCTCGGCTACTTCGGTCAGGTCGGCGATCAGGACGAGTCCTGCGGCGCGTGCGACCGATGCGAGGCGGCCGAACTGGCGGAGGACGGCGGTGCGGAGGGCGGACCCGCCGTGCTGGCCGGTACAGGTGGGCCGATCCCCGAGTCGGCCTCTTCGGCACCCGCCGGAGACCAGCATCCCTTCCCGCCCGGCACCCTCGTACGGCACGAGCAGTGGGGGCAGGGGTCGGTCATGAGCGAGGAGAACGAGCGGTTGACGGTGCTGTTCGAGACGGTGGGGTATCGCACGCTGTCCCTCGAGGTCATCAACAGGAACCATCTGCTGACTGTGTGCTGAGGGTGTGCGGCGCGCGCATGCTCATCGAGCAGTCCATGGCGGAAGGCGCCTGACTGGTAAAAGCCCATTTCAGGCGCCTTTCCATGCGCTTCTAGAAGAAGCCGAGCTTCTTCGGGGAGTACGACACGAGGAGATTCTTAGTCTGCTGGTAGTGCTCCAGCATCATCTTGTGGGTCTCGCGGCCGATTCCGGACTGCTTGTAGCCGCCGAAGGCCGCGTGGGCCGGGTAGGCGTGGTAGCAGTTGGTCCAGACGCGGCCCGCCTGGATCTCGCGGCCGGCGCGGTAGGCGGTGTTGATGTCGCGGGTCCAGACGCCCGCGCCGAGGCCGTACAGCGTGTCGTTGGCCAGCTTCATCGCGTCGTCGAAGTCGTCGAACGACGTCACCGAGACGACCGGGCCGAAGATCTCTTCCTGGAAGATCCGCATGCGGTTGTCGCCCTCGAAGATGGTCGGCTGGACGTAGTACCCGCCCTTCAGCTCGCCGTCGTACTCGACGCGTTCGCCGCCGGTGAGCACCTTGGCGCCCTCCTGACGGCCGATGTCCAGGTAGGAGAGGATCTTCTCCAGCTGGTCGTTGGACGCCTGGGCGCCGATCATCGTGTCGGTGTCGAGCGGGTGCCCCGGCTTGATCTGCCGGGTGCGGGCCACGGCCGCCTCCAGGAAGTCGGCGTAGTGGCCGCGCTGGACGAGCGCTCGGGAGGGGCAGGTGCACACCTCGCCCTGGTTGAGCGCGAACATGGTGAAGCCCTCGAGGGCCTTGTCCCGGAAGTCGTCGTCGTGTGCCCACACGTCGTCGAAGAAGATGTTGGGCGACTTGCCGCCCAGCTCCAGCGTGACCGGCTTGATGTTCTCGGAGGCGTACTGCATGATCAGCCGCCCGGTCGTGGTCTCCCCGGTGAACGCCACCTTCGCCACCCGGGGGCTGGAGGCCAGCGGCTTGCCCGCCTCCACGCCGAAGCCGTTGACGATGTTGAGCACGCCCGGCGGCAGCAGGTCGGCGATCAGGCTCATCCAGTAGTGGATGGACGCCGGGGTCTGCTCGGCGGGCTTGAGGATGACCGCGTTGCCCGCGGCGAGCGCGGGCGCCAGCTTCCAGGCCGCCATCAGGATCGGGAAGTTCCACGGGATGATCTGCGCGACCACCCCGAGCGGCTCGTGGAAGTGGTACGCCACGGTGTCGTCGTCGATCTCGCCCAGCGACCCCTCCTGCGCGCGGATCGCCCCCGCGAAGTAACGGAAGTGGTCGATGGCCAGCGGGATGTCCGCGGCCAGCGTCTCGCGGACCGGCTTGCCGTTCTCCCAGCTCTCGGCCACCGCCAGGGCCTCGAGGTTGGCCTCCATACGGTCGGCGATCTTCAGCAGGATGTCCGAACGCACCGTCACCGACGTACGGGCCCAGCCGGGCGCGGCCGCGTGCGCCGCGTCGAGCGCCCGCTCGACATCCTCCGCGGTACCGCGCGCGATCTCGGTGAACGGCTGCCCGTTGACCGGCGACGGGTTCTCGAAGTACTGCCCGCGCGCCGGCGGCACGTACTCACCGCCGATGAAGTGGTCGTACCGCGGCTGGTAGGAGACGATCGAGCCCTCGGAGCCGGGCGTCGCGTAACGGGTCATGCTGGTCTGCCTCCCGGTGCAGCGCTGCCCGCCGTTGGGCAGCTCCCGTCGTGAGGCTAGACGGGCGGACGTTGCGAACATGTTGCACCGCTGGTCACCCAGGGTGTCTGGCGGACGTGCGGGCGACGGCTCGGTACCCCCGGAACGGCCAGTTCGGCTTCCAGCGCCGCGATCCGTGCCCGCACCGGAGCACTCGGTCGCACTGCCGCCAGGGCCCGCCAGACCAGCAGATCGTGCTCACCCCACGGTGCGTGAGCCCAGTCCGCCAGCAGATCGGGGTCGCCGCGGCTGATCAGCGCCGTCCGGAGGGCCGCGGCGAGCCTACGCCGCAGCCGTACGACAGCGGGGGCCTGGGAGCCCGGCAGCAGCGGGCCGTGATACGCCCGTATGGCGGCCGTGAGCGCACCCGTCTCCAGCTGCCGTTCCACCAGACCCGCGTCGCACTCGACCGGCAGGGACAGCCGGTACGGCCGGGATGCCAGCAGCCCGGGCGGCAGCAGCGGACGCAGTCTGGCCAGCTCGGCGCGCAAGGTCACCGGCGTCACCGATTCGTCCGCGTACAGCGCGCACGACAGCTCGTCGCCGGTCATGCCCTCGGGGTGGCGGGCCAGGAGCACGAGGATCTCACTGTGCCGACGGCTCAGCCTGATCCGGTGGCCGCCATCTGGACGGAGTTCCGCCTCGTCCCGGCCCAGCGCGCTCAGCGTGGCGGTGTCTTCCCGCTGCCTCGGCGGGGTGAGGAGGCTGAGCTGTGACTCGGCCGCGCGGGCCACCGCCTGCACGAAGCCCAGGCTGTGCGGATGCGCCAGCCCGTCTCCTCCGGTGATGTCGACGGCGCCGAGGACCCGGCCGGTGTGCGGATCGTGGATCGGCGCGGCCGCGCAGGTCCACGGCTGCACGCGCCTTATGAAGTGCTCCGCCGCGAAGACCTGCACCGGACGGTCCACGGCCACCGCCGTGCCCGGCGCGTTGGTACCGACTGCAGCCTCCGACCACCGAGCCCCCGGCACGAAGTTCATCCCGTCCGCCCGCCGCAGCGTCGTCGGATGCCCCTCGACCCACATCAGCCTGCCGTGCGCGTCGCACACCGCGAGCAGATGCGAGCCATCGGCGGCGAAGGTGCCCACCAGCTCCCGGACCAGCGGCATGACCTGGGCCAGGGGATGCTCGGCGCGGTAGGCGCCGAGGTCGTCATCGGTCAGTTCCACGCTCGCGGTGCCGTCCGGCCCCACGCCCGCTCGCGCGCTGCGCCGCCATGATTCGGCCACCACCGGCCGGACCGGGCGCGGAACCGTACCGACGGTCGTGAAGGTCTCATGCGCTCGGCGCAGTGCCCGAACTCTTTCGCCTGGGTCGGCTCCCGGCTCCAGAGCCACCCACTGATCGGTCAACTCGTCCTCCCTGCCAGGGAATCAACTGGGCCATCGTCACGCGCGACTCCTCCGCGGACAACCGGGCCGACATGAGGTCAGGAGAAATTGACAAGCCTGATGTACCGGAACCAGTCCCAGTTCACCCCTGGGTCGGTGTGGTCGGTGCCGGGAACCTGGAAGTGGCCGATGATGTGCTCCCTGTCCTTGGGGATGCCGTACTTGTCGCACACCGCGGCCGTCAGTCTCGCGGACTGCTCGTAGAGGGCGTTGGTGAAGTAGGCGGGCTGGTCCACCCAGCCCTCGTGCTCGATGCCGATACTGCGGGTGTTGTAGTCCCAGTCGCCCGCGTGCCAGGCGACATCTGCTTCTCGGACGCACTGGGCGACATGGCCGTCCGCTGAGCGCACGAGGTAGTGCGCGGACACCTTCTTCTCGGGGTTCTGGAAGATGGCCAGCGTGCGGGTGTAGGTCTCCTGGGTGACATGGATGATCACCCGGTCGATCTTGTAGGCGGCGGGGCGGCTGGACGCGGTGTAGTTGCCGCTGCTCGCCGGCTGCCACTCGCCGGGCGGATAGTCGACCGCCGTCTGAGCGGCCGCCTGTGGGTCGGGGAGGAGCGCATAGGGGACGGCGGCGAGTGCCGCGCCCTTGAGAACGCCGCGTCGGGTGAGGTGGGTACGGGGCTGGTTCATCTCCATCGTCGGCTGCCCTTCAGCAGTGTGAGGGTCACCTGCCGTGGGTGAGGCGGCAGTTGAGTGCGTTGAGGTGCGCAGGCTCTTGAGAGCCGTCGCTCGAGGAGTGCGCGGGGACGTCGGGGCGGTGCACACGCACAGTTCAGTGGAGTCGTGCGTATGACCGACACAGTGTCAGCTCGTGTCAGCGGGAACCGGGAATGGTCGTGGTGGTGTCGGCTCTGGCGTCGTGCGCCGGTCGATTCCGTGTACATGCTTCCCTCCCGATACCGGTGTCAGCTGATGCTCGGCACATGTGTGGCCTGCGCTTCCGCCACTCGAGGGCGGCGGGTGCGGCTCGTGCGAATCACGGTACGGCGCGGGGGAGTTGGGCAGAAGGGTGAGCGCCAGGTCCGTGGACAACTCGCGGATTGTGGATAAGTCGGCCACCCGTTCGAGGGGCTTCGGGCGTCAGCGAGCGTCGCGGGCTTCCGCCACGGGCATCCACCGAAAAGTCAGGGCCGTTCCGCCACCATCGCCGGATCGTCGAGCACGGCCCGCACCACCGAATGCGCGGCACCGAGCAGCGGCCCCTGCGGACCCAGCTCGGACACCGCCACCGGACATGCCGGACCGGCTGTGCGGCCGCGCAGCTCGCGTTGCAGAGAGGGGAGAAGCCATGGTGAGAGGGCCGCCAGCGCACCACCCAGGACGACCGTGTCCGGGTCCAGGAGATTGACCGCTCCGGTCAGGGCGATGCCGAGCGCTGTACCGGCCTCGCCGAGTGCTGTGCGCACATCGTCGTCGCCTGCCTCGGCCCGCTCCGCCAGCACCCCCATCACGTCCTCGCGGGCTTCGATCCCGGCCAGCCGCAGCACGGCCTCCTCTCCGGCGTACTGCTCCAGGCAGCCGCGTCCCCCGCACGGACAGGGAGGACCGTCCGGCCGGACGGGTACATGGCCCAGCTCGCCCGCGAACCCGCGGGTGCCGCGCAGCAACCGCCCGTTCACGACGATCGCCGCGCCGATGCCGATCTCCGCAGACACGTGCAGGAAGTCGCCGGGTGTGCCGGCCCCGAGCCACAGCTCCGCCAGGGCGCCGAAGTTGGCCTCGTTGTCCACGGTCAGCGGAACCCTGTCGGGCAGCACGCTGCCGAGGTCGGTGTCATGCCAGCCGAGATTGGGGGCGCGTACGACGGTACGGCCGTCGCGGGCCACCAGACCGGGTACGGCGACCGCGAGCCCGGCGACCCACAGGCCGTCGTTCTCCGCCTCGGCCGTGACCTGCTGGATCAGCCGCGTGAGTTCCTGGGCCACGGACTCTGGAGTCCGCCCCCGGTTCGCGCCGCGCCGTTCGGCTCGTGCGCGAACCGTGCCGCGAAGGTCGACAGCGCACACCGCGAGGTGGTGCACCCCGATCTCCGCGCCGATCCCCGCAGGACCGCGGCCACTCACCGCGAGCGCGGAGCCGGGCCGTCCCACCCGGCTCGGCCGTTCGGGCCCCAGTTCCTCCAGGAGATCCCAGCGGATCAGTTCGTCCACGAGGGAGGACACGGCCGCCCGCGTGAGGCCGATGCGTGAGGCGACCGTGGCGCGCGACAGCGGCCCGTCCGCGCTGACGGTGTGCATGACCCGGGCAAGGTTGCGACGACGCATGCCCTGCTGGGTGTCCGGCAGGGTGCGTCCGCTCCCCGTCGGTCGTGTGTCGTGCGGCGGTGCGGTCATGCCTCCGTCGATCCTCGGTGTCCGTGGCCGGGTGTGCGGCTCGCGGCTCGGTCGGTCGCCCACCGGTGGGCCTCGCGTGTGACGCTTCCCGATACTCCGGCCGCATCCGGCACGGGCCTGGTCGGGCTCAGCGGGAGTCCGACCCCCGCTCCAACAGCGGGGACGCGTCGGAGAGTACCCCGGCGATCCGAGCCAGGGCTTCCTCGTCCCGTTCCACCGCGTCCAGGACGCGTCCCTCCGTCGTGTTCCAGCGGCGAGCGACGGCCGCCGGGTCCTCGCCGGTCAGCAGACCCGCCGCTTGAGCGGCCGCGCCCAGCGCGACCAGTTCTTTCGCCTCGGGGATCTGTACCGGCCGCCCGGACAGCCGTCGTACCGTCTGCTGCCAGGCCGTCCCGCGGGCGCCGCCGCCGATCAGCAGGAGGGGAGCGGTGCGGTCGGCGTCCTGGTCGAGGACCAGGTCCAGCGCGCCGAGCAGCGAGTGCACCGCGCCGTCGTAGGCGGCCTGCAGTACCTGGCCGGGGGTCGTGTCATGGCGCAGGCCGTGCAACAGCCCGGAGGCGTGGGGCAGATTCGGGGTGCGTTCGCCGTCCAGATAGGGCAGCAGCGTGACCGAGGTGCCGGGCTCCACGGCCTCGCGGTCCAGTCCGAGCAGCGCCGCGACCCGGTCCACGGCGAGGGTGCAGTTCAGGGTGCAGGCCAGCGGAAGCCAGGCGCCGTGCGCGTCGGCGAAACCCGCCACCGTGCCGGTCGGATCGGTGGGGCGGCGCTCCGAGACCGCGTACACCGTGCCCGAGGTGCCGAGGCTGAGCACCGGGGTGCCCGGACGCAGGCCGAGACCGAGCGCGGCGGCCGCGTTGTCCCCGGTTCCCGGCGCCACCAGAGTGCCCTTGGAGAACGGCAGGTCATGGCCATCGCGCACGGTGCCGGCCACCTCGCCTGGCCGCACCACCCGGGGCAGCAGTGCCGGGTCGAGCCCCACATGCGCGAGGGTCTCCTCGTGGTACGACTCCGTCGCCGACGCCCACCAGCCGGTGCCGGAGACATCGCCGCGGTCGGTCGTGCCCAGGCCGGTGAGGCGCTCGGTGAGGTAGTCGTGGGGGAGACGCACGGCCCTGGTGGCGCGGACCGCGTCCGGCTCGTGCTCCGCGAGCCACGCCCACTTCGACACCGTGAACGACGCGCCCGGCACGCTGCCCGTACGCTCCGCCCAGGCGTCCGGGCCGCCCAGTTCGTCCACGAGGCGCCGGGCCTGCGGTGCCGAGCGGACGTCGTTCCACAGCAGCGCGGGGCGTACCGGCTCGCCCTTCGCGTCCAGAGTGACCAGGCCGTGCTGCTGGCCGCCGATCGACACCGCCGCCGCCTCGTGCGCGGCCTCGCCGCACTGGCGCAGCGCCTCGCACAGCGCGTCCCACCACTGACGCGGATCACTCTCCCGTCCCGCGCCGGAGGTCACCGTGTGCGCGGCCTGGCCGCTCGCCACCACCTGTCCGGTGGACGCGTCGACGACCAGTGCTTTCGTGGACTGGGTGGACGTGTCCACACCGACGACGAGCGGTCCCTCGGCTGCTGACATTCGGGCTCTCCCTCTTCCGCGGCGTCATCGACCGGCAGCGGCGCCGTTCGTCGATGGCGCCCCGGCGTCGGAGACATCCGGTCTCTTCCCAGAGGCGCGTTCGCATACTAATTTGTAAACGGCCATGACGAAATAGTCGTACGCACCGAGGAGCCACGGCATGAACTACCAGCCCACCCCCGAGGACAAGTTCACCTTCGGCCTGTGGACCGTCGGTTGGCAGGGGAGGGACCCGTTCGGCGACGCCACCCGTCGTGCCCTCGACCCGGTCGAGTCCGTGCAGCGGCTGGCCGAGCTCGGCGCGCACGGGGTGACCTTCCACGACGACGACCTGATCCCGTTCGGCGCCTCCGAGACCGAGCGCGAGTCGCACATCAAGCGCTTCCGCCAAGCCCTGGACGCGACCGGCATGGCCGTGCCGATGGCGACGACCAACCTCTTCACCCACCCCGTCTTCAAGGACGGCGCGTTCACCGCCAATGACCGCGACGTGCGCCGCTACGCGCTCCGCAAGACGATCCGCAACATCGACCTCGCCGTCGAACTGGGCGCGGAGACCTATGTCGCCTGGGGCGGCCGCGAGGGCGCCGAGTCAGGTGGCGCCAAGGACGTCCGGGCGGCCCTGGACCGTATGAAGGAGGCGTTCGACCTCCTCGGCGAGTACGTCACCGCCCAGGGCTACGACATCCGCTTCGCCATCGAGCCCAAGCCGAACGAGCCGCGCGGCGACATCCTGCTCCCCACCGTCGGCCATGCCCTCGCCTTCATCGAGCGCCTGGAGCGCCCCGAGCTGTACGGCGTCAACCCCGAGGTCGGCCACGAGCAGATGGCCGGGCTCAACTTCCCCCACGGCATCGCGCAGGCACTGTGGGCGGGCAAGCTCTTCCACATCGACCTCAACGGCCAGTCGGGCATCAAGTACGACCAGGACCTGCGCTTCGGTGCCGGTGACCTCCGGGCCGCCTTCTGGCTCGTCGACCTCCTGGAGACCGCCGGGTACGAGGGACCCCGGCACTTCGACTTCAAGCCGCCGCGGACCGAGGACCTCGACGGGGTCTGGGCTTCGGCCGCCGGATGCATGCGCAACTACCTCATCCTGAAGGACCGCGCGGCCGCCTTCCGCGCCGACCCGGAGGTGCAGGAGGCGCTGCGCGCTTCGCGGCTGGACGAGCTGGCGCTGCCCACGGCCGCGGACGGCCTTGACGACCTGCTCGCCGACCGTTCGGCCTTCGAGGACTTCGACGTCGACTCCGCCGCCGCGCGTGGCATGGCCTTCGAGCACCTCGACCAGCTCGCGATGGATCACCTGCTCGGCGCACGCGGCTGACAGAGCGCGCGCGTGGCCGGTCCACTACGGCTGGGCACGCGCGCCGCGTCTTCCCCTCGGCAGCGGTGAGTGCTGGATGGACCGCGTCGCTCGTGGCTGGAGCGGGTACTCACCCTCAAGGGCACGGAGATCGTTTCAGCCTCCGAACGGCGTCTCAGGGGTTCCTCAGGGTCCGGTTTCAGGGATGTCTCAGGGGCGGCGGCCGGAACCGTGGGGTGCCCGGGACCGTTTTCCATTGCAGAGAGCGGCAGTGGGACGTGACGAAGGAGGCGGAGCGCATGTCGAGAAACGCGAAGATCGCCGTAGGTGGCGTGGCGGTCGGGCTGATCTTGTTGATATGGCTGCCCTGGTGGGTGGCGTTCCTGATCGTGGTGGGGGTTCCCGCCGTCGCGTACCTGGCGCTGGACCCCTCGCAGCGGCGCAGGCTCCGCCGGGTCACGCGCAAGGAGATCGGCCGCTGAGCCGAGCGGGGTCAGATGGGACGTACCGCGATCTTGTCCAGCCCTTCCAGCAGGCCGGGGAGTTCCGGGCCCCGTCCCACGGGGATGACCTCGCCGGGCTCCGCGTCGAGCAGGACGAAGGCGATGTCGTCCGTACGGGCCACGATCGACCAGCCGGGACCGTCGGCACGCAGTGTCCGCGCGTCACCAGGGGCGAACGACGAACGGACCCGTCCGAGGGGCGGCGGCGCGTCGATGTAGGCACGCGCCTCCTCCAGTGCCTCTCGCACGCCCGGGTGGCGGGGCTTGGCCGCAGCTCCGGGTTCGGCGCCTGTGTCGGCTTCGGTCTCCGGTGCGGGCGTTTCGGCACCGGAAGGGCGCTCCTTCGGCAGGACGTCGGCGTCATCGAGCCGACCGCGCCACTCCGCCCACTGGAGGGCTATCTCGTCGGCGCCGAGGCGCCGCTGGGCCGCCCCCCAGATGCTGGTGTCGGGCGGGCTGAGCGGAGGTGGGTTCTCGGCATCGGTGACCGGGTCGTGCGGGGCCGGTACGTCGGGTGCGGCGACGGCCAGCGCCAGCGGCCAGCCGGGGAGGGCCGCCACGAGCGTGCGCTCGTCGGGCGACAGTTCGTACTCCATGCCGCAGTCCCAAGAGGCGATCGCCACCGCCACCAGGGAGACGTCGTCGATGACCGCCGTCCACCGCGCTCCGGCACCGTCCTGCCCGAGCACCAGCCCGTACCCCTCTTCGAGCGGTGTGAGACCCAGTGCCGCGCAGGCCGCGGGGTAGTCGTCACCCAGCACGCTCGGGAACTGCGCGGGCGTCAGCAGCACCGCCGTCAACACGTACAGCGCTTCGTCCGCGGCAGCCACGGGTGCATCGTCCGACCCGGCCATCTCAGCCTCCCCAGTGGTTCGTCCGTCGGCGCGCACCCTAGTGCGCGGGGGAGAGGCTTGTCACGACTCCGCACACCGGTGGGAGCTGCGGTTTTCCTGCCGGACAGGGGCGAAACACCCCCGTCCGGCAGGGCCTTCCTCAGTCGGCCGGCAGGCCCAGCAGGTCGCGGGCCACCGCCCTCGGGGTCATGGAACGCTCTCGGGCGAGGGTGACGACGGCTCGGCTCGCCAGTTCGCCGACACCGAAGGAGAGCGCCTCCGGTGACACCCACGACGACGCCTCGTCCACTCCGTCCTGGTCGTCCTGTGCACGGGCCGCCACGTAGGCCGCCGCGGCCTCGAAGAGATTGTGTCCACGCCGCTTCCGCTCGGCGACGGCTTGCCCATGCTGGGAAGTACCCAGCCTGACGGCGTACTTGCGCAGTGTGTCGAACACGCGAACCACCTTCCCCCGGTCGGGGTCTCGCTCCTCGCACATGTCCCGTTGCTCAAAGTAGAGTTGAAATTCCGGCCGCATAAGGGGGACCTCACGGTGAAACGCTTCGAGCGGCTCGACCGGATCCGGCGGCTGGACCCGGTCGCCGACGCCGCGGAGATCTACCGTCTCAGCGCCGCGTTCGAATTCCCCTGGGACTACACGCGAGCGCTGGAACTGGCTCTGTACCGCACCTACGCCGTCCCCGCCATCGGCCGGCTGCTCGCCGAGACGGCGGAGCTGACCGAGCGCTCGCAGCGGCGGTACGACGACACGGCCCTGCTGCTCGACACCATCATGGAACACGGCTTCGCCGCCCGCGAGGGCCTTACCGCGATCCGGCGCATCAACCAGATGCACCGCAGCTACGACATCAGCGACGACGACATGCGCTATGTGCTGTCGACCCTCGTCGTGATGCCCAGACGCTGGATCGACACCTACGCCTGGCGGCGTCTGTCCCGGCACGAGATCGTCGCCACCACGGAGTACTACCGCACCCTCGGGCGGCACATGGGCATCCCCGGCATCCCGGAGACGTTCGAGGAGTTCGAGGCCCTCCTCGACTCGTACGAGAAGGAGCACTTCGCCTGGGACGAGCGGGCCCGGCAGGTGTCCGACGCGACGCTCGACCTCATGGCGTCCTGGTATCCGCGGCCGCTCGCGCCGCTGTTGCGTTCGGCGACGCTCGCCCTGCTCGACGAGCCGCTGCTGCGTGCCTTCCGCTATGAGGCTCCGAGCGCTACGGTCACCGCGCTCGCGCGTCGCGCCGTACGGACACGCGGGCGGCTGGTCAGGCTGCTGCCTCCGCGTCGAGCGCCCCATTTCGCGCGGCAGAACCGGGAGATCAAGAGCTACCCGAACGGCTACCGCCCCGCTGACCTGGGCACGCGCCCTGTGCCGGGAATGGGTGGTTGCCCGGTGAGGCAGACGAAATCGGCCGACGCGGTGGAGTGAGACGAGGGCCCGCTTCGGGCAAGTTGGTCTCAGGACTCGCGGACCGCCAGCGCGAGGAAGTAGTCGGGCTCGTCGACGTACGAGGTCATGCGCCAGCCGGAACGCGCCAGGAGGGGGCCGAGGTTGGCCTCCGCCCGCAGGTCGCCGGGGGTGAGCTGCCTGCCCTGGCGAGCGGCCAGGGCGGCCCGGCCGATGGGGTGGAACAGGGCGAGCGTGCCACCGGGCCGCACCACTCGGGCCAGTTCGCGCAGGTTCTCGTTCGGTTCGGGGAGGTGCGCGATGAGCCCCGCCGCGAAGACGGCGTCCAGGGTCTCCGACCGCAGGGGGAGCGTGGTGACATCCGCGAGCAGCAGCGCCCCCTCCTCGCCGCGCCCGGCCCGAGCGGCGGCCTCGACCATGGCCGGGGTGAGATCGGCCCCGATCACCGTCCCGGACGGTCCCACAGCCGCGCGCAGCGACGGGAGCGCGCGGCCCGTGCCGCACCCCGCGTCGAGCACCCGGCCGCCCGCGCTCAGCCCCATGTCGGACACGGCCGCCGCGTAGGCGGGACCGTCGTCGGGAAACTTGCTGTCCCAGTCGGCCGCCCGCGCGGTGAAGAACTCCTGGACGTGCGTGTGGTCGTCACTCATACTCCGATGATCTCTCACCAGGACCGCTGACGCCCCCCGCGCATGGTTCGAGCGCGATGCGATCTTTTCACCACAACTCCACGTCATGTTCGGACACCCCCCGCGTCATGTTGTGCCAGCTTTCGAAACGCGCCCCCTCTGTACGCCCCTGCCCCGGCTAGCGTCCGGAGGCCATGGGACACCTTGACCACGCGGCCTTCGGCTGGCTGACCCCGACGCTCTCGTATGCGATGGCCTGCATCGGCGCCGCACTCGGCCTGCGCTGCACCGTGCGCGCGCTGGCCACGACCGGCCGGGCCCGGCGCAACTGGCTGATCACCGCCGCTTCGGCGATCGGGACCGGCATCTGGACCATGCACTTCGTGGCCATGCTCGGCTTCCGCGTCAGCGGCACCGACATCCGCTACGACGTGCCGCTGACCATCCTGAGCCTCGTCGTCGCCATGGTCGTCGTGTGCGCGGGCGTCTTCGCCGTCGGCTACAGCAAGGACCGTAACCGCGCCCTCCTGATCGGCGGCCTCACCACCGGCCTCGGCGTCGCCAGCATGCACTACCTGGGCATGGCCGCGGTCCGGCTGCACGGGGACGTGACCTACGATCCCGTCCTCGTCGGCCTGTCGATCGTGATCGCGGTGGTGGCCGCCACGGCCGCGCTCTGGGCGGGCCTCAACATCAAGTCCCCGCTCGCGGTCACGCTCGCCTCCCTCGTCATGGGGGCGGCCGTCAGCAGCATGCACTACAGCGGCATGTTCGCGGTCAGCGTCCACGTCAGCCCCTCGGGCGCGACCCTGCCGGGAGCCACGGCCATGCAGTTCATCTTCCCGCTCGCCGTGGGCCTCGGCTCCTACCTCTTCATCACCTCGGCCTTCGTCGCCCTCTCGCCCACGGCGGACGAGCGCCAGGCGTCCGCCACGGCCCAACAGCCCGTCGAGGGCGCCGCCCGCTGACGGAAGCCCGGCACCCAGAGCCCTTGACCCACTGCCCGAGCGAGGAGGCCATGCGCCCACCCCGTAGCACTCCCAAGGCCGGACCACCGGCGCAGTCCCCGACCCCGCTACGCGGCCGACGCGCGCATGCCGGGCCACCGGCCGACGAGGGACCGGACCCGTACCTCGACATGTCGCCGGACTACGCGCCCACGCGCGCGGGCCGCTGGCACATGCGCCCCCGGACCGTGCGCGCCAAGGTGGTCTGCCTCCTCATGGTGCCGGTGGTCTCCCTCCTCGCGCTGTGGGCCTACGCCACCGTGACCACCGCCCAGGACGTCTCCGGACTGCGCGAGTCCCAGCGCGTCGACGCCGAACTGCGCACCCCTGTCGCGGTCGCCGTCGCCGCCCTGCAAGCGGAACGCGCCGCCGCCGTGCGGTACGCCGCCGAACCGGACGCGGCACGCGGGAACGACCTCCGCGGCCTCGCGGCCACCACCGACCGCGCGGTGTCCGAACTGCGACTCGGCGACGACAGCACCGTCGCCGCCGGGCAGCAGCTCCCCGCCGGAGTAGGCAGCCGCCTGGAGACCTTCGTCGGCGGCGCCGAGCAGCTCCGCACGGTGCGTGCCGCCGTGCTCAGCCGCCAGGCGGACTGGGCGAAGGCGTACGACCGGTACTCCCGGACCATCGACGCCGCGTTCGCGGTGGACGGTGCCCTCTCCGGCATCCAGCGGGCCGATGTCGGCTCCGACGCGCGTGTGTTGCTCGAATTCTCCCGAGCAGCTGAAGCACTGGCCCAGGAGAACGCCGTCCTCGCGAGCACGGGCCCCGGCGACGAGCTTGGCGGCCCGCGGCTCCGGCTGCTGGACGGCGCCGTCGCCAACCGGCGCGCCCTCACCCAGGTCGCCGTCGCCGACCTGCCCGCCGCCCAGCGCGCCGCCTGGAACCGTGTCGCCCACGGCAGCGCCTACCTCGCCCTCACCGCCACCGAGGACCGCGTCCTCGCCGCGGGCTCCGGCGCCAAGGCGGCCGACACGGCGCCCGGTTCGGCCTGGGCCACCGCCCACGCGCGCGTGCAGGCGGACATGAGCACCATCGCGGCGGACACGAGCCGGGCGGTCGCGGGCCGCGCGGACCCCTTCACGCACGGGCTGCTGAGCCCGGCCGGTGCCGCCGTGCTCTTCGGCCTGGCCGCAGTCGTCGCCTCGCTCGTGATCTCGGTCCGGATCGGACGCACGCTCGTGGTCGAGCTGGTGAGTCTGCGCAACGACGCTCTGGACATCGCCCGCCGTAAACTCCCGGCGGCCATGCGGAAACTCCGCGCGGGCGCCGACATCGACATCCGCGCCGAGGCGCCCGCAGGACCGCCCGCGGAGGACGAGACCGGGCAGGTGGCGGAGGCCCTGACGACCGTGCACCGGGCCGCCCTGCACGCCGCGGTGGAACGCGCCGAACTCGCCAGCGGCATCTCCGGCGTCTTCGTCAACCTCGCCCGCCGCAGTCAGGTACTGGTCCATCGTCAGCTCAGCCTGCTCGACAGCATGGAGCGCCGTTCCGACGACCCGAACGAGTTGAGTGACCTGTTCCGGCTCGACCACCTCACCACACGTATGCGGCGCCACGCCGAAAGTCTGATCATCCTTTCCGGGGCGGCACCCGGCCGGGCCTGGCGGATGCCGGTGTCCCTGACCAATGTCGTCCGCGCGGCGGTCTCCGAGATCGAGGACTACGCGCGCGTCGAGGTCCGCCAGCTCCCGGAGGCAGCCGTCATCGGGGCGGCCGTCGCCGACCTCACCCACCTGCTCGCGGAACTGGTCGAGAACGCCGCCCAGTTCTCGCCGCCCCACACGCGCGTGCGCGTGTCCGGCGAACCGGTCGGCAACGGCTACGTCCTCGAAGTCGAGGACCGGGGCCTCGGCATGAGCGCCGAAACCCTCGTGGAGGCCAACCGGCGCATCGAGCAGTCCGAGGCCCTCGACCTCTTCGACAGCGACCGCCTAGGCCTCTTCGTGGTCAGCAGACTCGCGGCCCGCCAAGGCATCAAGGTGCACCTGCGCACCTCCCCGTACGGCGGCACCACCGCCGTCGTGCTCCTGCCGACCGCCCTGGTGCACCAGGGCACTTCGGAGCAGCCCGTGGCGGAACCCCCGGTCGAACGAGAGCCGGAACGCGAGTACGCGCGCGTGCCCGACGCTCCCGTGCCAATCCCGGCCGTGGTGACCACGCAGGCCGAGCGGCCCGCCCTGGCCGCCACCGTGCCACCGCCCGCCGAACCCGTCCCCGACACACCGCCGCCCGGAGTCAGCACCTTGAGGCCCCACCGTCCGCCGACCGACTCCGAGTCCTCGGACGATCTTCCACGCCGCGTGCGCCAGGCCAGCCTGGCACCTCAGCTCCGCAAGGAGCGCCCGGCCGAACCGGCGGCGGAACCCGAACCCCTTGAGGACGAGGAGCGGACCCCCGAAGTTGTGCGGGACCGCATGGCGGCCTACCGCGACGGCTGGGTACGCGGTGGCGGTCGCCGCCCCGGCCGCCTCGCAGCAGCGCCCATCACGGGCAGCGACAGCACCGAAGGAGAACCGGCATGATCCAGGAGCCGAACACGACCGTGAACCAGCGATCCGGCGAACTCGACTGGCTCCTGGACGACCTGGTCAGGAGAGTGGGCGAGGTACGTCACGCCGTCGTGCTGTCCAACGACGGCCTCGCGGTCGGAGCCTCCACCGGCCTCGGCCGCGACGACGCCGAACACCTCGCCGCCGTGGCCTCGGGTTTCAACAGCCTGGCCAAGGGCACGGGACGCCACTTCGGCGCGGGCGGCGTCCGTCAGACCATGGTGGAGCTGGACGACGCCTTCCTCTTCGTGGTCTCCGCGGGGGACGGGTCCTGTCTCGCCGTCCTCACGGCGGCGACCGCCGACATCGGCCTGGTCGCCTACGAGATGGCACGCCTGGTCAGGCGCGTGGGCGAACACCTCTACACCGCACCGCGCGTCGCCTCACGGCCGCCTGCGGCAGGCTGACCGGGAAGGCCGGAACGGATGACCGAGAACCCGCCGGGCGACCTCCGGGACGAGGGCAGCCAGTGGTACGACGGCGAGGCGGGGCCACTGGTGCGCCCCTACGCCATGACCGGCGGGCGCACCCAGCCAGGCCCCACCGGAGTCCCCTTCGACCTCATCGCCCTCGTCACCCTCGATCCCGCCGCACCCGGCACGGACGAGGACAGCGCGCTCGGTCCGGAACACCGGACCCTGATCGAGCTGTGCCGCACCGAGACACAGTCGGTCGCGGAACTCGCTGCGGACGCGGACCTCCCCGTGGGAGTGGTCCGAGTGCTCCTGGGCGACCTGCTGGAACTGGGCCGCGTCACCGTCAGCCGCCCGGTACCACCGGCCCAACTGCCGGACGAGCGGATTCTGCGCGAGGTCATCGAAGGGCTGCGGGCCCTGTAGATGAACGTTCACGACCGACCCGGCGCCTCTTTGATCGCCGTTCCGCATGCTTCCGGTGGTCAACCGGCCGGAAGTCGGTCACATCTGGTGCTTTTCAGTCCGAACCCCCGAGGCGGTGTCGAAGTTGTCATGATGCTGACCTCACGCCCCGAACACGTCGACCGCAGCCGGCCCTCCCGAGAGAAGTGATCATGGCCTCTGAGCACGTCGAAGCCGCCGACGACATCTCCGCCCTGGCGCTGAAGATACTGGTGGCGGGGGGATTCGGTGTCGGCAAGACCACCCTGGTCGGCTCCGTCAGCGAGATCCGGCCCCTGCGCACCGAGGAACTGCTCAGCGAGGCGGGCCAGCTGGTCGACGACACCGACGGCGTGGACCACAAGGTCACCACGACCGTGGCCATGGACTTCGGCCGCATCACCATCCGCTCCGGCCTCGCCCTGTACCTGTTCGGGACGCCGGGACAAGACCGCTTCTGGTTCATCTGGGACGAACTCTCGCAAGGAGCCCTCGGCGCCGTGGTCCTCGCCGACACCCGCCGACTGGAGGACTGCTTCCCGGCGGTCGACTACTTCGAGCACCGGCGCATTCCGTTCGTCGTCGCCGTCAACTGCTTCCCCGGCGCACGCCCCTACGGTGCTCTTGACGTCTCGCGCGCCCTCGACCTGGACCAAGGGACACCCGTGGTGCTCTGCGACGCCCGCGACCGCGACTCCGGCAAGGAAGTCCTGATCCGCCTCGTCGAGTACGCCGGGCGCATGCACACCGCCCGGCTTCTCGACTCGGTGAGCTGAGCCCGCCTCAGTCCGCGAGGTCCTGCACGGCGACCACGTGGTCGATGTGCACCCTCACCAGCAGTTCACCCGGAACGCCGTTGCGGGCGCCGAACTCCTCGGCGCGGTCCTCGCCCATGTACCGCGCGGCGATCCGGGTCGCCCACCGGCGGATGTCGTCCAGATCCTCGGACAGACGGGCCTGGCCGTTCAGCACCACGAACGAGAACGGCGGCCGGTCGTCGTCCACGCAGAGCGCGACTCGTGGGTCACGGGCGAGATTGCGCCCTTTCACTGTCTCCTCACCGGTGTTGAAGACCAGCTCGTCACCGTCGAGCAGGAACCAGATCGGGGCGATATGAGGGCTTCCATCGGCCCTTACGGTCGCCAGCTTGCCGGTCCGGGTGCCGTCCGAGACGAACGCCCGCCATTCCTCGTCGGTCATCTTGTGTGCCATACGCCCATCCTGCTTGCCCGGACGCCGGAGGTGGGGAAGGCTTGCGGAAAGCTCCTCCAGCCAGGGGGAGAGGCCACACGGGGAGACGGAACATGGCGCAGAACCAGGGACTGGGATGGCTCCTGGACGATCTCACCCAGCGCGTGGATCACGTGCGGCACGCGCTGGTGCTCTCGAACGACGGACTGGTCACCGGGGCGAGCACCGGACTACGGCGCGAGGACGCGGAGCATCTGGCGGCGGTGTCCTCCGGACTGCACAGCCTGGCCAAGGGCTCGGGACGCCACTTCGGCGCGGGCCGCGTCCGCCAGACCATGATCGAGTACGACGACGCCGTACTGTTCGTCACCGCCGCCGGACCCAGCAGCTGCCTGTGCCTGCTGAGCGGTGCGGAGGCGGACATCGGCCAGATCGCCTACGAGATGACGCTGCTTGTGAACCGGGTCGGCGAACACCTCGGGGTGAATGCCCGGCAGCCCGAACACACTCCGGTATCCGAGCTCTGACCTGCGGATCAGCGGAGCCCGGAGAGTTATCCACAGGCTCGGCACGGAGTGCGCGGCTCCGGCTACGGTGTGTGCACGGCTAACGCACAGGGCGTGAGTCGGACTCCACGGGGGAGCATGCCATGCCGGGAATCACCATCGCGTCCGTGACCACCCTGACCCCAGAACGCCCCGCGCGTTGCGCGCCGAGCCGCGCGGCTCGAGAACTGGGTCTCAAGCGCTACGAGTTCGACCTGGCCGTCCAACTCGGCCGCATCCGCACCGTGCCCGACGAGGGAGGCGGGGGCCGCCGAGTCGACTGGGCGGAGATCGCCCGCCTCCAGGCGCAGAAGGGTTTTCCCGAGACGCTCCGGGCGCGGGTGCGGATCGTGGGCACCAAGGAGGGCGCCTCCCTCATGGGTGTCTCCGACGGCAGGTTCGCCCGGCTTGCCCGGCTGGGGCTGCTGGTGCCCGTGCACTTCTACCTCAACCGGTACCGGGCCGTGGTGTGGCTCTATCTGGCCGAGGAACTCAGGCAGTTCGCGGCGGACGACGACCACGCCGAACTGATCAGGGGCAGGACGCCCGAGACACTCAGGAGCCAGCTGATGGCCGGGCTCGATCTGCGCCCGCGCAACTGGCGGGGACGTCATCTCGGATTCCTGCTGCGCCAAGCCGAGGACCCGTGGACGCGAGCCGGAGCCATCGCCGCCTTCCTGCCGGAGGCCGAGATCGCGGGGATCGTCAAGAGTCCCTATGAACGCGCTCGATTGAATCGGCTCCGGCCCGCCCTGCCCGACCACGGCGCCCCCGGGTCCCCCTCCGCGCTGCTCGGCGAGGAGATCATGACCGCGCGGGAAGCGGACGAGATCGCCTGATTGAGCGCGGACCTGTCCCGACAACTGGAGGCGACACGCGTGCCGCCGCACGTCTCGTCACCAGCACCTGGCCCACGCGATCACACGACGCGAAGGGCGCGCGTACGGCGACTGCCCACAGCGCCAGTGCCGCGAACTCCCGCACCGGCAGCGGCGAGCGACACCGCCGCAGCGCCCGTCCGCTCCGACGAACCGACCCCTCGGCCGGTCGCCCACGGCGGACACACGCCCGCATCGGACGTGCCGCGACCGCCCCGAGGGCTGCTGACCTGGCTGTGCCGCAGAACTCCTCGGAGCGCGCTGACCGGACGTCACGCTAGAGGGACCTGAACAGACCCTCCTGGACGACCGACACCAGCAGTTGCCCGTGCACGTCGTAGATGCGCCCGCGGGCCAGGCCACGGCCGCCGATGGCGATCGGGGACTCCTGGTCGTAGAGGAACCACTCGTCGGCGCGGAAGGGACGGTGGAACCACATGGCGTGGTCCAGCGACGCCATGTCGAAGTTCCGCTGACCCCAGAGCGGCTCGATCGGAATGCGGACCGCGTCCAGCAGGGTCATGTCGCTGGCGTAGGTCAGCGCGCAGGTGTGGACCAGCGGGTCGTCACCGAGCGGTCCCACCGCCCGCATCCACACGGCGCTGCGCGGCTCGGCGCCGTCGATGTCGTCGGCGTTCCAGCGCAGCCGGTCGACATAGCGGATGTCGAAGGGCTGGCGGCGCGCCATCAGCTCCAACTGCTCGGGCAGCGCGCCCAGGTGCTTCCGGATCTCCTCGGCCACCGGCGGCAGCGACTCGGGGTCCGGCACCACACGGGCCGGAGGCAGCTGGTGCTCGAACGGTCCTTCCTCAGGCTTGTGAAAGGAGGCGGTCAGATTGAAGATCGTGCGGCCCTGCTGCACCGCCGTGACGCGCCGCGTGGTGAACGAGCGTCCGTCACGGACGCGCTCCACCTGGTACACGATCGGCACGCCTGGGCGGCCCGGACGCAGGAAGTACGCGTGCAGCGAGTGCACGGGGCGGTCACCTTCCGTGGTGCGCCCCGCGGCGACCAGCGCCTGGCCCGCCACCTGGCCGCCGAAGACCCTCTGGAGGGACTCCTGCGGGCTTCGGCCGCGGAAGATGTTGACCTCGATCTGCTCCAGGTCGAGCAGATCGACCAGGCTCTCGGCCGGATTCGTCATCGGTGGGTTTCTCCTGTGTTCACAACTGGCCGACATCGGTGACACGGACGACCGCACGGCCCTCCGCGTCGGAAGCGGCGAGATCGACTTCCGCGCTGATGCCCCAGTCGTGGTCATCATCGGGGTCGTCGAAGATCTGGCGGACGCGCCACAGACCGTTCTGCGGCTCCTCCTTGATCACCAGCAGCTTGGGACCGCGGGCGTCGGGGCCGGTGCCGAGGTCCTCGTACTCGTCCCAGTACTTGTCCATGGCCTCGCCCCACGCGTCCGCGTCCCAGCCGGACTCGGCGTCCATCTCGCCGAGTTCGTCGACCTGGTCGAGTGCGGCCAGCTCCACGCGGCGGAAGAGGGCGTTGCGGACCAGCACGCGGAAGGCGCGGGCGTTGGTGGTGACGGGCTTCACCTCGTCGGCCTTCTCCTGGGCCTCCTCGGCGGTCATCACCTCGGGGTTGGCCAGCTGCTCCCACTCGTCCAGAAGGCTGGAGTCCACCTGGCGGACCATCTCACCGAGCCACTCGATCAGATCCTGCAGGTCCTCGGACTTCAGGTCGTCCGGGATGGTGTGATCGAGAGCCTTGTAGGCGCCGGCCAGGTAGCGCAGGACGATGCCCTCGGTGCGGGCCAGCTCGTAGAGGGACACCAGCTCCGTGAAGGACAGGGCCCGCTCGTACATGTCGCGGACGACCGACTTCGGCGACAGCGGGTGGTCGCCGACCCAGGGGTGGCTCTTGCGGTACGTGTCGTAGGCGTGGAAGAGCAGCTCTTCCATCGGCTTGGGGTAGGTGATGTCCTGGAGCCGCTCCATGCGCTCCTCGTACTCGACGCCGTCCGCCTTCATCAGGGCCACGGCCTCACCGCGCGCCTTGTTCTGCTGGGCGGCGAGGATCTGTCGCGGGTCGTCCAGGGTGGACTCGACGACGGACACCATGTCGAGGGCGTAGGACGGCGACTCGGGGTCGAGGAGTTCGAAGGCGGCGAGCGCGAACGTGGACAGCGGCTGGTTGAGCGCGAAGTCCGACTGGAGATCGACCGTGAGCCGCACGATCCGGCCCTCGGCGTCCGGCTCGTCGAGCTTCTCGACGATGCCGCCGTCCAGCAGCGAACGGTAGATGGCGATCGCGCGGCGGATGTGCCTCAGCTGCTGCCTGCGCGGCTCGTGGTTGTCCTCCAGCAGGTGCCGCATCGCCTCGAAGGCGTTGCCGGGCCGGGCGATCACCGACAGCAGCATGGTGTGCGTCACCCTGAACCGCGAGGTCAGCGGCTCCGGATCGGCCGCGATCAGCTTCTCGAAGGTGCTCTCCGTCCAGCCGACGAAGCCCTCCGGAGCCTTCTTGCGCACCACCTTGCGGCGCTTCTTGGCGTCGTCCCCCGCCTTGGCGAGGGCTTTCTCGTTCTCGATGACGTGCTCGGGCGCCTGTGCGACGACCAGTCCGGCGGTGTCGAAGCCGGCGCGCCCGGCCCGTCCCGCGATCTGGTGGAACTCGCGGGCCCGCAGGGTGCGTACCCGGTTCCCGTCGTACTTGGTCAGCGCCGTGAACAGCACGGTGCGGATGGGCACGTTGACGCCCACACCGAGGGTGTCCGTGCCGCAGATGACCTTCAGCAGACCGGCCTGGGCGAGCTTCTCCACCAGGCGCCGGTACTTGGGCAGCATGCCCGCGTGGTGGACGCCGATGCCGTGCCGTACGTAACGGGAGAGGTTCTGGCCGAACTTGGTGGTGAAGCGGAAGTTGCCGATCAGCTCGGCGATCCGGTCCTTCTCCTCACGCGTGCACATGTTGATGCTCATCAGCGCCTGCGCCCGTTCCACGGCCTGCGCCTGCGTGAAGTGCACGATGTACACCGGAGCCTGCCGGGTCTCCAGCAGCTCGGTGAGCGTCTCGGTGAGCGGGGTGAGCCGGTACTCGTAGGAGAGCGGTACCGGGCGCGTGGCCGAACGGACCACGGCGGTGGGGCGGCCGGTACGGCGGGTGAGGTCCTTCTCGAAGAAGGACACGTCGCCGAGCGTGGCCGACATCAGGATGAACTGCGCCTGCGGCAGCTCCAGCAGCGGAATCTGCCAGGCCCAGCCCCGGTCGCCCTCAGCGTAGAAATGGAACTCGTCCATCACCACCTGGCCGATGTCCGCGTCCTTGCCGTCACGCAGCGCGATGGACGCCAGAACCTCGGCCGTGCAGCAGATCACGGGCGCGTCGGCGTTCACCGAGGCGTCGCCGGTCAGCATGCCCACGTTCTCGGTGCCGAAGATCTTGCACAGCTCGAAGAACTTCTCCGAGACCAGGGCCTTGATCGGAGCGGTGTAGAAGGTGACCTCGTCGCGGGCCAGCGCCGCGAAGTGCGCCCCGGCGGCGATCATGCTCTTACCGGAACCGGTCGGCGTCGAGACGATCACGTTCGCCCCGGACACCACCTCGATCAGCGCCTCTTCCTGGTGGGGATAGAGGGTGAGGCCGCGATCCTGGGCCCACGACTCGAAGGATTCGTACAGGGCGTCGGGGTCGGCGGTCTGCGGCAGCTGATCGATGAGGGTCACGCCCCCATCTTGCCTGGCCATGCCGTCAACCGGGGAATCGGCTGCGGGCGTCAAGATCATGGAGGCTACGCTGTGTCGCCGACGGAGCATCAGCACCGCAGGTCAACTGGACAGCGGCACACGAGGAATGGGGCGGGACACGGCCATGATGGGACCAGCACACTCACTGTCGGGGGCCGCGGCCTGGCTGGGCGTCGGAGCGGCCGCCGCGGCCTCCGGGTACCCGATGCCCTGGCCGGTCCTCCTGGTAGGTGCCCTGGTCTGTGCGGGTGCCGCGCTCGCCCCCGACCTGGACCACAAGGCGGCCACCATCTCGCGGGCCTTCGGACCCGTGTCCCGCTGGATCTGCGAGATCGTCGACAAGCTGTCGTACGCCGTCTACAAGGCGACCCGGAAGCCGGGCGACGCGCGTCGGTCGGGTGGTCACCGCACCCTCACCCACACCTGGCTGTGGGCGGTTCTGATCGGGGTGGGCAGCTCCGCGGTGGCGATCACCTGTGGCCGCTGGGGCGTCCTGGGCATCCTGTTCGTGCACATGGTGCTGGCCATCGAAGGTCTGCTCTGGCGGGCGGCACGTGGTTCCAGCAGCGATGTGCTGGTGTGGCTGCTCGCGGCGACCAGCGCCTGGATCCTGGCAGGAATGCTGGACAAGCCGGGCCAGGGTGCCGACTGGCTGTTCACGGCCCCCGGCCAGGAGTACATGTGGCTGGGCCTGCCGGTCGTGCTGGGCGCCCTGGTCCACGATCTCGGGGACGCGCTGACCGTGTCCGGCTGCCCCGTCCTGTGGCCGATCCCGGTGGGCCGCAAGCGCTGGTACCCGATCGGGCCGCCGAAGCCGCTGCGCTTCCGGGCGGGCAGCTGGGTCGAGCTGCGGGTGCTCATGCCCGTGTTCATGCTGCTCGGGGGAGTGGGCGGCGCGGCGGCCCTCAACTTCATCTGACGAGGCGCTTCCCGTCAGGCGGTCGCGTCCGGGGGCTTCCCTCCGTATCTGCGCTCGTACCGGTCGATGCGCCCCTCGCTGTCGAGAGTGCGGGCCTTGCCGGTGTAGAAGGGGTGGCTCTCGGAGGAGATCTCCACGTCGATCACTGGGTAGGTCTCGCCGTCGTCCCAGTCGATGGTCTGGTCGCTGACCGCGGTGGACCGGGTAAGGAAGGCGAAGCCCGCCGAGCGGTCGCGGAAGACGACGGGACGGTACGCGGGCTGCTTGTCCTGCATGGCGGCTCCTCGCACGAGTCGGTGGGGCGGGAGGCTTCCGGATCAGCCGGGAAGGGAGTCCTCGTCGACGATGTGCATGGCGGCCTCCTCGGCGGAGGCGGCCGCCCCGTCGATGCCGACGTCGGTGGCCACGAGCGCGCTCTCCTCGTCCTCGTGGGTGCCCTCGTCGGGTGCCACCAGGCGGCCAGAACGCCGGAGACCGACCTCGTTGTCGAGCAGTTCACCGTCGGTGCCGTCGCAGTCACCGAGACCGTCGCCGTCGGGGGCGGCCGCGTCGGGCAGCTCCTCGGCGAGCCGCTGGTCCAGCGTCTCCCCGGCCGCGCGTTCCGCCGCCGTCACGCCGTCGTGCTCGACCGCCCACGGCCGCTCGGGAGGGGACCAGCCCCGGTCGAGAGGGTCTTCGACACCGTCGGTGTCCAACGTGTCCTCCACGTCGAGCACACCGGAGTCCTCCTGGATCTCGTCGGTGCCGGGCTGGTAAACGTCGTCACCCCATCCGTCGGCGCTGTTCACGTGAACCTCCATCCGCTGAGCACGACCCGGCGCCGTCATCACCGGCGCGGGCCCATGGGCACATACGGCCCTGCTGTCCCACATGACGGCCGGGAAAACGTCCCCCGGATTCCGGGCCCTGTGCCTTCGTCCAGCCTTCCACCCCGATTCGGGACCGCGCAACGGCAACGCCGCACCGTGGGGGAGAGGCGGCACCGGCCCCCTCGCCTCGCTCCACTCCGGCCGGGCCCGGTCTGCCGCCCCTCATCCGTGCCAGGATCGCCAGAGCGCTGCGTAGGCGCCGTCCGCAGCGACCAGGTCGTCGTGGCTGCCCAGCTCGCTGATGCGGCCGTTCTCCACGACCGCGATCACATCGGCGTCGTGGGCGGTGTGCAGCCGGTGCGCGATGGCGATCACCGTGCGCCCGTCGAGGACGCGGGACAGCGAACGTTCCAGATGGCGTGCCGCGCGTGGATCGAGGAGCGAGGTCGCTTCGTCCAGCACCAGTGTGTGCGGGTCGGCCAGCACCAGCCGCGCCAGTGCGATCTGCTGGGCCTGCGCCGGGGTCAGCGGCAGACCTCCGGAACCGACCTCGGTGTCCAGCCCCGAGTCCAGCGCGCGTGCCCAGGTGTCCGCGTCGACCGCGCCCAGCGCCGCCCACAGCTCGGCGTCCCGCGCCTCGGTGCGGGCCAGAAGGAGGTTGTCGCGCAGGGAGCCGACGAAGACGTGGTGCTCCTGGTTGACGAGGGCGACGTGCGCGCGGACCCGTTCGGCGGCCATCCCGGACAGCTCCGCGCCGCCCAGGGTGACATGGCCGGTCCGCGGCGCGTAGACACCGGCGAGCAGCCTGCCCAGTGTGGACTTGCCCGCGCCGGACGGGCCGACCAGGGCCAGCCGGGTGCCCGGCGCGACCCGAAGGGACACCGCGCGCAGCACGTCGACGCCCTCGCGGTAGCCGAAGTGCACCCCGCCCGCGTCCACGTCCCGCCCGTCCGGTACCAGCGAGGCGTCACCGGCGTCCGGCTCGATGTCCCGGACTCCGACGAGCCTGGCCAGCGACACCTGGGCGACCTGCACCTCGTCGTACCAGCGCAGGATCAGGTTGATCGGGTCGACCAGCATCTGGGCGATCAGCGCGCCCGTGGTCAACTGCCCCACGTCCATCCAGCCCCGCAGGACGAGGACACCGCCGACCATCAGGACGGAGCCCAGCACGATGACATGGACGGCGCTGATCACGGGGAACAGCACCGAGCGCAGCCAGAGCGTGTACCTCTCCCACGCCGTCCACTGTGCGATCCGCTCGTCCGAGAGGGCGATGCGGCGGGCGCCGAGGCGGTGGGCCTCGATGGTGCGCCCGGCGTCCACGGTCTCCGCGAGGGCGGCGGCGACGGCCGCGTACCCGGCGGATTCCGAGCGGTAGCCGGACGGGGCGCGCTTGAAGTACCAGCGGCACCCGGCCACCAGCACCGGCACCGCGAGCAGGATGGCGGCAGCGAGTGGCGGGGCCGTCACGACGAGTCCGCCGAGCAGCAGAAGCGCCCACACGACACCGATCGCCAACTCGGGAACGGCCTCCCGCATGGCGTTGGACAGACGGTCGATGTCGGTGGTGATGCGGGAGAGCAGGTCGCCCGTGCCGGCCCGCTCCAGTACGCCCGGCGGCAGCCGCACCGAGCGGATCAAGAAGTCCTCGCGCAGGTCGGCCAGCATCCGCTCGCCGAGCATCGCGCCCCGAAGCCGCACCTGCAGCGTGAAGAGCGCCTGGACGACCAGTGCGAGCAGGAAGAGCCCGATCGTCAGCCCCAGATGGGGGTTGGAGGCTCGGGTGGCAACGCGTTCGACCAGACCTCCGAGCAGGTAGGGCCCCACCATGGAGGCGATCACCGCGATCGTGTTGACGGCGATGAGCAGCAGAAAGGCCCGTCGATGACGGCGGAAGAGTTCCGCCACGTAATCGCGCACGGTCGCGGCCGCGCCGATGGGCAGGGTCGTGGCGGTGGTCGGGGCCGCCGGATCGTAGGCCGGTGGCGCTACGCCGATCATGCGCTCTCCTCGATCTCTTCGAGCGGTTCGAGAGCGCCCAGGAGAGCGGCTCCGTCGGTGGTGGCTGACTCTTCCCGTTCGGAGGGCAGCCCGGTGGCGTCTTCGGTTTTGCGCTGCTCGTCCTCGGTTTCCCGTGTGACGACGGCGCGGTACCGGGGCTCGGAGCCGATCAGCTCGCGGTGGGTGCCCGTCGCCGCGACCTCGCCCTCATGGAGGAAGACGACTCCGTCCGCGCGGTCCAGCAGCAGCGGGGAGGAGGTGAGCATCACGGTCGTACGGCCCGAGCGCAGTCGCCGCAGCCCGTCCGCGATCCTCGCCTCGGTGTGCGAGTCCACGGCGGAGGTCGGTTCGTCCAGTACCAGGACCTCCGGGTCCGCGACGAGGGAACGGGCCAGGGCGAGACGCTGCCGCTGGCCGCCGGACAGGGAGCGTCCGCGTTCGGTGATCCGCGCGTCCATCGGGTCGGAGGCGTCCAGCGACCCCTGCACCAGGGCGTCCAGTACGTCCGCGCACTGGGCGGCCGAGAGCGCGTCCTCGGCACGGACGGTGCCGGAGGCGGGTACGTCGAGCAGTTCGCGCAGGGTTCCGGACAGCAGCACCGGGTCCTTGTCCTGGACCAGGACGACGGTGCGGGCGTGCTCGAGGGGAAGCTCGTCCAGTGGCACTCCGCCGAGCAGTACCGACACGGCGGGCTCGGCGGGATGGCCGCCCAGACGATCGGCGAGGCGACCCGCCATGTCCGGGTCGCCGCACACCACGGCGGTGAAGGCGTGTGCCGGGGCGAGCAGGCCGGTGGCCGGGTCGAACAGGTCGCCGTCCGGCACCTGGCTCGCGCGCGAGCCGTCGGTGTCCGTGGGGCGTCCCAACGACAGGACCCGCGCGGCCCGTTGCGCGGAGGGCCGGGAGAAGGAGTACGCCATGGCGATCTCGACGAAGTGCCGCAGCGGATAGTTGACGATCATGATCGCGCTGTAGACGGTGACGAGTTCACCGACCGTGATCCGCCCCTCGCGGGCCAGCTGGACGCCGCGCAGGACGACCACGATCAGCAGCAGACCCGGCAGCAGCACCTGAAGCGCAGAGATGACCGACCACATCCGGGCGCTGCGCACCGCGGCGTGCCGCACCTCCTGCGAGGCACGGCGGTAGCGGTCCAGGAACAGTTCCTCGCCGCCGATGCCCCGCAGCACCCGCAGTCCGGCCACGGTGTCCGAGGCGAGATCGGTCGCGCGGCCGGCCTTCTCGCGCTGAACGTCGGCTCGGGTGGTGGCCCGGGGCAGCAGGGGCAGTACCGCGAGCGCGACCACCGGCAGGCCCGCGGCGACGATCACGCCGAGTGCGGGCTGGTAGACGACCAGCACGACACACACCACGACGACGGTCATCGCGGCCGCGGTGAAGCGGGACACCGCCTCGACGAACCACCCGATCTTCTCGACGTCGCCCGTCGAGACGGTCACGACCTCTCCCGCGGCTACCCGCCGGGTCAGCGCGGAGCCCAGGTGCGCTGCCTTGCGGGCCAGGAGTTGCTGGAGCCGGGCGGCGGCCGTGATCCAGTTGGTGACCGCCGCGCGGTGCAGGAAGGTGTCGCCCACCGCGATGCCCGTGCCGCACAGCAGCATCAGACCGCCGGTCAGGGCCAGCCGGGTGGCGGAGCGGTCGACGGCCGCCTGGACGGCGACGCCCACGCAGAAGGGGAGGGCGCAGACGGAGACGAAGTGCAGCACGCCCCACAGCAGTGCCTTGCACTGCCCGTCCAGCTGGTTGCGGCCGAGCCACCACAGCAGGCGGGGGCCGGAACGCGCATCCGGTACGCCGGGATCTGAGTACGGAAGGTCTTGGATCTGCATGGCGTCCCAGTGGCTCGTGTCAGGGAGGGGCAGGCTGCTGCGACACCCGGAGGTGGCGGCAAGCCGTGAAAGGTTCGCCTTGCGTGGAGGTGAATTTCAAACGGTTTTTCCCGTGTCGCCCGACCCGTCACCAGGTTCCGGCCACGCCCCTCGGCCCGACTACGCGCAGATCAAGGGCGCGCGGGCGAGGGAAGCGAGGGCGCGAGGAAAGCGGGGGACGGAGGGAGGCCGAGCGGGGCGTTCACCGCTTCGTGGTGTCGCCGTCCACCAGGGTGTCCAGCAGGACGCCGAGCACCTGCCGCTCCTTCTCGGTCAGCGGAGCGAGGATCTCCTCGGCGGCGGAGCGGCGCGCTCCGCGCAGTTCGCCCAGAGTGGCGCGGCCCTCGTCCGTCAGCTCGATCCGGGTGACCCTGCGATTGGTCGGGTCGGGGACCCGGCGGACCTTGCCGTGTGCCTCGAGACCGTCGACCAGTGTCGTCACCGCACGGGGCACCACCTCCAGGCGCTCGGCGAGGTCGGCCATGCGCGGGGGAGAGTCGTAGTGCGCGAGGGTGCGCAGCAGGCGGGACTGGGCGGGAGTGACCCCCAGATCACGCCATTCGAGATGGCGCTTCTGGATGCGGTGCACCCGGCGGGTCAGCCGCAGCAACTGCTCGGCGAGCACACCCTCGGGATCTGGGGTCGTCATGCGGGAACAATATCAGGACCACATTCATTGTGAGTATAGGTAACAGTGAGCTATGATCAATGAGTCAGAGTCGGCCGCCCGTCGGTCCGGCCCTTCTCGCCTTCCTAGGAGTCCTTTGAGCCTCGAACGAGAAACGTCCTGGATGCCGCCCCCTGATGCCGGGGAGCAGCCCCGACAGGTGCGCCGCATCCTCAAACTCTTCCGTCCCTACCGCGGTCGGCTCGCCGTCGTCGGCCTGCTGGTCGGCGCCTCCTCGCTGGTCTCGGTGGCCACACCCTTCCTGCTGCGGGAGATCCTCGACGTCGCCATCCCGCAGGGCCGCACCGGACTGCTGAGCCTGCTCGCGCTCGGCATGATCCTCAGCGCGGTCCTCTCCAGCGTCTTCGGCGTCCTCCAGACGCTGATCTCGACCACCGTCGGCCAGCGCGTCATGCACGACCTGCGCACCGCCGTCTACGGCCGACTCCAGCGGATGTCCCTCGCCTTCTTCACCCGCACCCGCACCGGCGAGGTGCAGTCCCGCATCGCCAACGACATCGGCGGGATGCAGGCCACCGTCACCTCCACCGCCACCTCCCTGGTCTCCAACACCACCAGCGTGGTCGCCACGATCGTGGCGATGGTCGCCCTCGACTGGCGGCTCACGATCGTCTCGCTGCTCCTGCTCCCGGTGTTCGTCTGGATCAGTCGCCGCGTCGGCGACGAGCGCAAGAGAATCACCACCCGGCGGCAGAAACAGATGGCCGTGATGGCCGCCACCGTCACCGAGTCGCTGTCCGTCAGCGGCATCCTGCTCGGCCGCACCATGGGCCGCTCCGACTCGCTGACCGCGGGCTTCGCCGAGGAGTCCGAGCGCCTGGTCGACCTGGAGGTCCGGGCGAGCATGGCGGGACGCTGGCGCATGGCGGTGATCACGATCGTCATGGCGGCGATGCCCGCGTTCATCTACTGGGCCGCGGGACTGGCCCTGCAGTTCGGCGGTCCCGAAGTCTCGCTGGGCACGCTCGTCGCCTTCGTCTCGCTCCAGCAGGGTCTGTTCCGGCCCGCCGTGAGCCTGCTGTCCACCGGCGTCCAGATCCAGGCGTCCCTCGCGCTCTTCCAGCGCATCTTCGAGTACCTCGACCTGCCCATCGACATCACCGAACGCGTGGACCCCGTCCACCTCGACGACATCAAGGGCGAGGTCCGCTTTGAAGGGGTCGAGTTCCGGTACGACGAGAAGAGCGGCCCGGTCCTCGACGGCATCGACCTCACGGTGCCCGCCGGAGGCAGCCTCGCCGTCGTGGGTCCGACCGGCGCCGGAAAATCGACGTTCGGCTGCCTGGTGCCCCGGCTGTACGACGTCACCGGCGGCCGCGTCACCGTCGACGGGGTGGACGTCCGCGACCTCGACTTCGACACCGTCGCCCGGGCGGTCGGCGTCGTCGCGCAGGAGACCTACCTCTTCCACGCCTCCGTCGCCGACAATCTCCGCTTCGCCAAGCCCGACGCCACCGACGACGAGCTGCACACGGCGGCCCGCGCCGCCCAGATCCACGACCACATCACCGCGCTGCCGGACGGATACGACACGATCGTCGGTGAACGCGGACACCGGTTCTCCGGTGGGGAGAAGCAGCGCCTGGCGATCGCCCGCACCATCCTGCGCGACCCGCCCGTCCTTATCCTCGACGAGGCGACCAGCGCCCTGGACACCCGTACCGAGGCGGCGGTCCAGGAGGCGATCGACGCGTTGTCGGCCGACCGGACGACCATCACCATCGCCCACCGGCTCTCGACCGTCCGGGACGCCGACCAGATAGCCGTCCTCGATTCCGGCCGGGTGGCCGAACTGGGCACGCACGACGAACTGCTGGCGCGCGACGGGCGCTACGCGGCACTGGTGCGCAGGGACGCCCAGCTCGAACCCACCGGCTGACGAGTCGTCATGATGGGTGATCAGGAGCCGACAAGCTGAAGATATGTCGGTTCTACGGTCATATGCGTATTACCGTGCCCGCATGCAGACGAAGACTCCGTCACGGAGCATGACGCGACTGACGCGCCGGGGCAGACTCGCCCTCACCGGGGTCGGCGCCGTCCTGGTCGGCACCGCCGTGGTGGTGCCGCTGAGCCTGGGGGGATTCGGGGACGACGAGCCCACCACCCTCGTGATCCCGGAGGGCTGGCGCGCGAGCCAGATCTACGACGCGATCGACAAGGCGCTCGCACTGCCGCCCGGCAGCGCCCGCAAAACCGTAGCCAAGGCGGGCCTCAAGCTGGAGTCCGCCGCCGAGGGAAACCCGGAGGGCTACCTCTTCCCGGCGACCTACACCCTCACCGACGACACCACCGTCGAATCGCTGCTCCGGAAGATGGTCGAGACGGCCAACCGACGGTTCAACGGCGCACCGGTCGCGGCCGGAGCGCAGCGGAACGCGATGAACGTCTACGAGGCCGTCACCGTCGCGAGCGTCGTGCAGGCAGAGGCGGCCACCAAGAGCGACATGGGGAAGGTGGCCCGCGTCGTCTTCAACCGGCTGGAGCGCGGAATGCCGCTCCAGATGGACTCCACCCTCAACTACGCCCTGAAGCGCAACACCATCCACACCAGCATCGACGACACCCGGATCGAGAGCCCGTACAACTCCTACCAGCGCATGGGGCTGCCGCCCACGCCGATCGACAACCCCGGTGAGGACGCGATGCGGGCGGTGACCAACCCGCCGAAGGGGGACTGGCTGTACTTCGTCACCGTCAAGCCCGGCGACACCCGCTTCACCGCCGACTACACCCGGCATCTGCGGAACGTGGCCGACTTCAACGCCCAGCAGAAGGCCGACGCCAGGTCGGGCACACCGTCGGGCAGCGCGAGCCCGGTCACGCGGCCGCCCCGGTGAGGGGCCGGGACGGCCGGTGGTGAGCGGTGCTCGGAGGGCTCAGCGGCCGCCGGCGGCCAGCAGTGGGGCCCCGCGTCCGGTGGTCCGCGATGCCGTGTCGGCGGACAGCAGGCCGCGGGCGGCCAGTTCGGGGATCACGCCCTCACCGAACCAGTACGCCTCCTCCAGGTGCGGATATCCGGACAGCACGAAGTGTTCGACGCCGAGGGCGTGGTACTCCTCGATCCGGTCGGCGACCTCCGCGTGGCTGCCGACCAGCGCGGTGCCCGCGCCGCCCCGGACCAGGCCGACACCCGCCCAGAGATTGGGGTAGATCTCCAGCTGGTCGCGGGAGCCGCCGTGCAGTTCCAGCATCCGCCGCTGTCCTACCGACTCGCTGCGTCCCAGGGCTGCCTGGGCGGCGGCGATGGTGTCGGCGTCCAGGTCGTCGAGCAGCCGGTTCGCCGTCGACCAGGCGTCGGCGGACGAGTCGCGGGAGATGGTGTGCAGCCGGATGCCGAAGCGGACCGTGCGCCCCTCCCGCTCGGCCAGCGAGCGAATCCAGTCGATCTTCGCCTTCACCTGGGCCGGTGGCTCGCCCCAGGTGAGGTACACGTCGGCGTGGCGCGCGGCCACCGGTCCAGCCGCCTGGGAGGAGCCGCCGAAGAACACTTCCGGCACCGGGTCCGGAGGGAGGGAGGTGAGACCACCTTCCACCTCGTAGTGGGCGCCGTGGAAGTCGTACGGCTCGCCCCGCCAAACGCCGCGTACGACGGACAGGAATTCGTCGGTGCGTTCGTAGCGCCGGTCGTGGTCGAGGTGGTCGCCGAAGCGGCGTTGCTCCGACGAGTCGCCTCCGGTGACGACGTTGAGCAGGAGTCGTCCGCGGGTGAGGCGCTGGTAGGTCGCGGCCATCTGGGCGGCCAGGGTGGGGGAGAGCAGGCCGGGGCGGAAGGCCACCAGGAACTTCAGGCGTTCGGTGTGCTGGGCGAGGGCCACCGTGGTCAGCCAGGCGTCCTCGCACCAGGTGCCGGTCGGGGTCAGCACCGCCTCGAAGCCCAGCTGCTCGGCCGCCTTGGCTATCTGCGTCAGGTACTCGATGTCGGGGGTGCGCAGGCCGCGGGTCTCGCGGCCGATGTTGGAGCCGTAGGCGTGCCGGTCGACCAGGGTGCGGCCGTCGCCGCCGGTGGGCAGGAACCAGTGGAGTCGTACGGTCATGTCGGGTCCTCCCGTGTCAGTGCTTGGCCGGAGTGGTCGAGGGCGGCAGGTCGCCGTTGAAGCGCGGGTCCACGAAGTCGCCGAAGTCGACCTTCTTCGGGATCAGGTTCAGCTCGGTGAAGGTGTCGGCGATCCGCTGCTCGGAGGCGATGAGAGGCTTGTCCACGGCGACGGCGACACGAGTGGCGTTGGTACGGCGTACGGAGGCGAGCGCCACCTTGTACGGCAGCCCCGTGTCCTTGGCCCACACCTTGGCCCACTCCTCCTGATGCCCGTGCACCCAGTCCTGCGCGCGCCGCAGCCTGGCCAGGTAGTCCTTGACGGCGGCGGCCTTCTTCGCGTCGCGCAGCGCTCCGGGCGACGCGACCTGGAAGGTGAGCCCGTTGGTGACACCGTCGCCGGTGGTGAGGACCCGGCCCTGCTTGTTCTGGAGGATCTGCGAGGTGTACGGGTCCCAGACCGCCCAGGCGTCGACCTTGCCGGAGTTGAACGCGGCGAGCGCGTCGGCCGGCTGGAGGTACTTGACCTTGATGTCCTTCAGGTGGAGCCCGGCCGCTTCGAGGGAGGCGACCAGTTGGTAGTGGGCGGAGGAGCCCTGGGCGACGGCCACGGACCTGCCCTTTAGCTGCTTCGGACCGGTCAGCTCGGAGCCGTTCCGGACGAGGATGGCGTCGGCCTGGGACGTGCCGTGCCAGGCGGCCACCACCGCGATCTTGGAGCCAGCGCCCGCCGCGAAGACGGGCGGGGTGTTGCCGACGCCGCCGATGTCCACGGCCCCGGCGTTGACCGCCTCCAGCAGGGGCGGGCCCGAGCTGAAGGTCGACCACTTGATCCGGTAGTCCAGGTTCTTCAGCTCCCCGGCGGCCCGCAGGATGGCCTCGGAGCCACCCTTCTGGTCGCCGACGGAGAGCGTGACGGAGCCCGAGCCGTCGATCCGCGCGCCCGTGTCGGCTGCGGAGTCCCCACCGCAGGAAGTGAGGAGAAGGGCCAAGGGAAGGAGCAGCACGGCAGGGGCCAGGAGTCGTCGCATGAAGGTTCCGTTCATGGTGCGAGGGTCATGACGCGAGTGGATGGGGGAGGTTCAGGCCGCTTCCGCCGTCGGCGTGACACCGAGGCGTGCCAGCAGATCGGCGCGGATCGCGGCGAAGCGGGGGTCGGTCAGGTCGCGGGGCCGGTCGAGTGCGACACGCTGCTCGTGGGCGATGCGGCCGCCGTCCATCACCAGGACGCGGTCGGCGAGCAGTACGGCCTCCTCCACGTCGTGCGTGACCAGCAGCACCGCGCAGCCCCGGCGCTGCCACAACTCACCCACCAAGCGTTGGGCGTTGATACGGGTGAGCGCGTCCAGGGCGCCGAAAGGCTCGTCGAGCAGCAGGAGATCGGGTTCGCGGACCAGGGCACGGGCGAGCGAGACGCGCTGGGCCTCCCCGCCGGACAGGGTCTTCGGCCACGCATTCACCCGATGGCCGAGCCCCACCTCCTCCAACGCCTGCTCCGCCAGCGCGCGTTCGGGATTGCCCTGCAGGCCCAGCAGGACGTTGCGCCACACCCTCTTCCACGGCATGAGCCGGGGCGCCTGGAACGCGACCGAGCGGCGGCGGGGGACCAGTACGGTGCCGTCGATGTCGCGGTCGAGTCCGGCGAGGACCCGGAGCAGTGTGGACTTGCCGCAACCGCTGCGGCCGAGCAGGGCGACGAACTCGCCCGGCGCGAGGTCGAGTTCGAGGTCGTCGATGACGGCTCGGCCGTCGAAGGCGCGGGTCAGCCCCTCGACATGGACGGCCTGGGCGACCTCGGTGGTCGCGGGGCTCACCGGCCCGTGAACGTCGGTCGCCATCGCAGCAAGAGCCTTTCGAGGGAGCGGACGATGAAATCGGCGAGGAGGCCGAGGAAGGCGTAGACGATCAGGCAGACCACGATCACGTCGGTCCGCAGGAAGTCGCGTGCCTGCACCATCAGGAAGCCGATGCCGGAGTCGGCGTTGACCTGTTCGGCGAAGATCAGGGCGAGCCAGGCGATGCCGAGGGAGTAGCGCAGGCCGGTGAGCGCGCCGGGAAGGGCGCCCGGCAGCACCACATGGCGGACGAGACCCCAGCGGGAGAGCCCCAATGACTCACCGGCCTCGATGAGTTGGGAGTCGACGCCGCGAATGCCCGCGTAGACGTTGAGATACAGCGGGAAGGTCACGCCCAGGGTGATGATGGCGATCTTGGGGGCCTCCCCGATGCCGAACCAGATGATGAAGAGCGGGATGAGACCCACGAAGGGCACCGTCCGCAACATCTGCACCGGGGCGTCGACCACGTCCTCGCCGATGCGGAACAGCCCTGAGACCAGGGCGAGTCCGGTGCCGATCACCGTGCCGAGGACCAGCCCGGCGGCGACGCGCTGCAGCGAGATGGCCATGGCCGACGGCAGCGAACCATCCGCCGTCAGATCACCGGCGACCTGCGCGATGCGTCCCGGTGAGGCCAGTACATCGGGCGCCAATACGCCGGTCACGCTGAGGAGTTGCCACAGGGCGAGGAGGGCGAGCGGGCCGGTGGTACGGCGTAGCCAGCGGGGGAGCCGGGTGCGCCGGGAGGAGGCGGGGACGAGGCGTTGCAGAGTGGGAGAAGCGGGGAGTTTGGTCATGTCCGGGACGTCGGACGGATGGGGTGGGGCATGGCTGATGCTCATGGGTGCTCCACACGGTGGAGAGCGCTGAAGAGGGTGCGCCCATGACCGCCACGGCGCCCTCGGCTCAGCGGAGGGTCACGTGTGGCGGACGGGGAACGCGAGGCAGCCCGAAGGAAGGGCGGGGGTGGAACGGGGGAAAGGCGTCAGCGGCCGGGGCGACACGCGGCGGAGGCCACCCGAAGCAGGTCGATGTGACCACGCGTGGTGAGCAGGGCTGAACGCGACATGCCGGTGAACGTAGCCAGGCTGACGTTCGCCGGTCAACGGTGTCTCGTCCAGTGGACGGCCCGTATCGCGGAACGGTCGCGCCGAGGGGCGTGAAACGCGGCGGCCGGGTGAGGATGGAGGCATGTCAGATGCCTTCACCACGCGCGTGCTCGACGTCGCCACCGGTTCCCGTGAGCGGGTCGTGGACCTCACTCAAGAGTGCGAGCACTTCCTGGGCGAGGTCGCGGCGGGCCGCGATGGCCTCCTCAACATCTTCGTACCCCATGCGACCTGCGGTGTCGCCGTCATCGAGACCGGCGCGGGCAGCGACGACGACCTGCTCACCGCCCTGCACACCCTGCTCCCGGCCGACGACCGCTGGCAGCACCGCCACGGCAGCCCCGGCCACGGCCGCGACCACGTCCTCCCCGCGATCGTCCCACCCCACGCGACCCTGCCGGTGATCGACGGCAGCCTCGAACTGGGTACCTGGCAGTCGGTCTGCCTGGTGGATACGAACCGGGACAATCCCAACCGTCAGGTGCGACTGAGCTTTCTCGGCTAGGGGTTTGCTTCAGTGGGACTGCAGCGGCGAGGTTGAACATCGACGGCTCGCGCCCAACGGCAAGCGCATCCAGGACCTGTGACCAGCAGTCCACATCGTCCCCGGAGCAGGAGCCGAGCCTATGGGGCCTCAGCCCGCGGGCCAACTCGGCCCTCTCATGTGAGTACTCCTACTCAGGACGCCGCCGGCAACCCCAGAAACAATCACCGCATGCTGCTGCGAAGAACTGCCATCGTGGGAAGCCTCCTCATCGTCTCGTTGACTGCCAGCGGATGCTCCGGAGACGACCTCTTCTCCAACCTGAACGGGACACGCGCGGCCAACGCGGCGCCTCGCCCAGGTGTGGGGGACCAGTCACCTGATGCTGACGCTCCACCGAACTACGGCGACAACGGCGCCGCCCAACGCCCCCGCTCCATGAGTGCCACCGATGAGCGAGACGCCCTCGACAAGGCGAAGGCCCTTCGTCCCGCCCTCGAAGCCCAGCGAAAGAGGGGGCGTGTTGCCCCTCGTGACCTGCGTCCCATACTTGAGAAGCTTGGTGCGGGGCGAGTGACCATTGATGAACCTGCGGCAGCAACCTCTGCGGGAGCCGCTAAAGGCAGTACCTTCGGCGTGTTCGTGGGGCGGACTGCATGCCTCACTGGAGCTGTCACCGAAGAGAGAGTGTACCTGCAGGTCGACGGGCATTTCCCGGAGACGGGATGCCTTGAGCCGCCCGTCGCGCATTGAGCTGCGGTAGCTGTGGTGATGTAGCGCATGGTGGTGCCGTCGCTGATGCGGAACACTCGCATGAGGTGAGCAGTCCGCGAGTTTCGAGGAACTGACCGACGTGCCTGGCCGACATGCCTGCCCTGAGCTGCCTGCCGTGGCCTGCGTTGGTGTTTTCGCTCCACGGCGCTCGACCCGGTAATGGACAGTTCAACCCTCGTTGTCGCTTGGTTCCAGCCAGCACCGGAGGTACCGGCGGGTGAGGACGCCGATCTTGCGCTTCGCGGTACTCGTTGGGAGAAGTTGGCCCAGGACTACGAGTTGTAGCTACGTGCACTGATAACGCCGCCGGGTGGGGCGGTCGTTTCTTTGATCGATGTGCCGCGTCACGCATAGGTTGGCCCGGTGAGGGGTGGAGTGCGGGAACGGTGGAGGGGCCAGCCGCTGCGGATCAGATGGATGCTCGCCGTGTACTTGATCGGCTTCCTTGAAGGGGCTGGTGCCCATTTCCTGGATCTGATCGGCGGTGGGATCCGTGTCTGTGCCTCCTTCGCCCCGGTGCCGCTGCAGGTCTCGCCCGCCTTCAGTTGATCGCCCAGCCGCGCGAGGGTGGCGGTGAGCCAACGGGTAGGTGCGACTGAGCTTTCTCGGCTAGGCCATGTCCGGGGGATCTTGTAGGGCCTTCGCGATCAGGTCGTGGATGAGGTATTCGCCGGGGGTCCGGTTCTCTTTGAGGCGGGGGAGGTCGGCGGGGCCGAACCAGGCGTAGGCGGTGTGCTTGGACCGTTCCAGGGTGGGGTGGTCCAAGTCGCCGTCGACCTCGATGAGGTAGTCGGCCTCGTGCCGCATTCCGGCCCCGTCGTCGCCGGTCCAGTTGGTGATCCCAAGGAGGCGCCGGACGCGGCGCAAACGCCAGTTGGTCTCCTCTTCCACCTCGCGGGCGAGGGCGTCCAGGAGGGATTCGCCGGGCTCGACGTGGCCGCCGACGATGTCCCAGCAGTCCGGGAAGAGCCGCCGGTCAAGGCTGCGCTTCTGGGCGAAGGCGTGGCCGTTCCGATTGAGGATGACGGCCCCCACCGTCCATACCTCGCCGTCGGCGGGCGCCGGGATTCCGACGCCGTCGTCCACGGTCACGCGGTGCCCGTCGTCTGACATGTCCTCACTGTAGGGCCGTATCCGGCCTTCGGCCTGACGCGTTGACCATCGCATGACGGGGCGGGGAGAACTTTCGCAGAGGTTCACCGCCTTGGTGAGGCCATGTTGAGGCGAGCTATGTTCTCGGCATGAACGACGCTGAAGTCGCCTCACTCCTGGCCGGATGTGCTGGCTCCCCCTTTCCGGGTATGTGGCAGGGCTCCCCACTTGCGGAACGCGTGGTCGACGGTGTGCGGTACGCCCTGGTTGCGATCGATCCAGGGCTGAGTGCGCTCGCCCTACGGCGTCATGACGGCTCGCTGTGGTGCCTGCCGGAAGACGGTGTTCCCCAACTGGTGAACTCCAGCGTCGACGTGTTCGTCGCCTTCAACCGTGCTTATGAGAAGGCCGCTGCTGAGGCCGCTGCATACGAGGGGCCCGGCGACGGTCTGGACGACGATGAGACCGTGGACCTGGCCGGGCAGGCCGCCGACGTGCTCATCGAAACGTTGCTGGAACGATTTGGGGCACTTGATGCCGAGGCCGTTGCCGACGAGAACTCTTTCTGGCATATCGCAGCCGAGGAATTGGGCTACGGCATGAGCGTATGACCATGTAGAGCATCAGCGCAGGCTGCTGACGTGAGCGTTGTGCATGGGCGACAGCCATGTGTCACCCCCCCCCGCGACTTTGCCGATCCTTTACAACCCGTACCACCCCTGTCTCGTCTCTTCGCTCGATCCATCACGCAGCCGGTCCGGCCATCCGCCGGGACGGACGACGAAAGAGAGCGATACATGCGCCGAACAGTCCTCAGCGCCACGGCAGCCGCGTGCGTCGCCGTGTTGGCGAGCACGGTGCCCGCGTTCGCCAGTGGGGCGGACTCGTCCGCGACTCCCCGTCCCGCCGCCTCCGCCGCGCCGTCGGCCCGGCCGAGCGCGCCGGTCAGCGCGGAGCCGAGTGAGGCGCCGAGTGAGGCGCCCAGTGCGGTCCCGACCCGGGTGCCGAGCCAGGCGGCCACTCCCGTGCCTTCCGTCGCGCCGCGTGAGGGGGGTGGCCAGGTCGGCGTCGTGCCGAGTGGCGCGCCCAATACCGGCGTGACCACCGGCTCCGGCTCGGACGGCATGCTGATCGGCGGAAGTTCCGCGGGTGTGCTCGCGGTGGGTGGCGCGGCGGTCTTCCTCGTGCGCCGCCGACGGGCGACCGGGGCATGACCCACCTCTCCAGGCGCGTGTTCGTCACCGCGGTGGCGGGCTCGCTGCTCGTGAGCTGCGGCGGTCACGGTGGCGACGGGGGCGCGCACGTGACACCCCCGCCCGCTGCGGATCCGTCCAAGGTCGCGCAGAGCCGCTCGATGCCGGTGCGCCTGCGGATGCCTGGGATCGGCGTCGACACCCCGGTCATGCGGCTCGGGCTGGCGCAGGACGGCACCGTGCAGGTGCCGCCGATCACCGCGCACGATCAGGCGGGCTGGTACCAGGACTCCCCGACGCCGGGTCAGACGGGACCGTCGGTGATCCTCGGTCATGTCACGGTCGGCGCCTACGGGGACGGCGTCTTCCGTCGGCTCGACCGGCTGCGCCGGGGCGGCGAGATCAGCGTGCGCCTGGAGAACGGCACGTCGGCCGAGTTCACGGTCACCTCCGTACGGACGGTCGCGAAGGCCGAGTTTCCTACGGCGGCGGTGTACGGCGACGTCGACCGGCCGGAGTTGCGGCTCATCACCTGCGGCGGCCCCCGTACCGGCGACGGCTATCGCGACAACGTGATCGTCTTCGCCGTGCTGCGCGCCGCACGTCACTGAACGGTCGCCGCCCGCCCCGATCCCGGACCGACGGAACGTACGCCACGGAGCGTGGAGTGTGGAGCGTACGGCCTCGGTCCGGGGTCTTCCCCAAGGGTTGCCCCGCGCACCCGGACGTGAAGAATGCCCCCCACCCCCTGGAGAGTGTTGAAACGGTCCCGTGAGAAGGCGGCAGCCGAGCTGTTCGCCGTTCTCTATCCGCGCCTGGCCGGCTGGTGCCGCCGTCTGGTCGACGACGACGAGACCGCGCACGAGATCGCCTCGGAGGCGTTCACCCGCCTCTGGGCCCGCTGGACGTCAGTGTCGGAGCCCCGGGGCTTCCTCTACGTCACGGCCGCCAACATCGTCCGCGATCACTGGCGCCGCCTGGAGCGCGAACGCCGGGCCGTGCGCCGCGCCACCGTGGAGGCATCCGTCCTCCCGCCCACCGAGCAGAACGATCCGTCGGTCCGCCTGCTCGTCCAGGCGCTCCCCGAACGACTGCGCATACCGACCCTCCTGCACTACTACGCTGACTTGCCGATCCGGGAGGTGGCCGAGCTGACCGGGCGCAAGGAAGGAACCGTCAAGGCCGACCTGCACGCGGCCCGCGAACTGCTCCGCGCCCACTTGAGGAGAAGCCTTGATCACATACAGTGACGACGGTCCGGACTTCGAACCCGACGACCCCCTCGCCGTCATCATGCGGCCCCCCTCCGGACACCTCGCACCGCCGCCCGGCCGGTACGAGGAGATCCGCCGTGGCGCCGCCCGCCGCCGCTTCCTGCGCACCGCCGTCGTAGCCGGTGCGACCTGCGCGGCCGTCGCCCTCCTCGCCGTACCCGTCCTGCGCGGCGCACTCCAGGACCCCGTCTCCCCGACGGTCCCCCTCGCGCCGCCGCCCGCGAGCAGCCCCACGGCCCCGCCGACCCCGGCCGAGTCGGCTCCCGTGAGCCCACGCCCCGACGCCCGCTCCTCGACCAGCACGCCGACCAGACCCGCCCGTCCGACGGCCGTTACCGCCTCGCCCTCAGCCCTCCCCTCGGCAACCCCTACGGAGCGCCGGTCCCCGCCCCCGAACCCGCGTACGGCGGCGCCATCGACGGACCCGACGCCTTCCTCCGCCGCGCGGTGACTCGGCCACCTCGCGCAGAACGCCTCGAGGGCCGGTGGCATGTCACGGTCGTGCGGTGTCCCCCTCGGTGGGCTGAGGAATGGTGTCGCCGATGACGGCGGCCAGGCGCAGGAGCTGCGCGGCGAGTTCGTGGCGTTCCCGGGGGGTGAAGTGCGCGAGTGCCTCGGCCTGGCGCGCGCGGAGGTCGCCCCGCATGGCCGCGAGCCGGTCGGCGCCGTCCTGGGTGAGGCGGACGAGGACCTGGCGCTCGTCGTGGGGGGAGCGCTGCCGGGTGACCACGCCCGCCGTCTCGAGCTGTTTGAGCATGCGGGTGGCGGTCGGGACGCTGACCTCGGCGGTGGTGGCGAGCTTGCCGACCGGCAGTCCGTCGCCCTTGGCGTCGGCGGAGAGCGGTTCCAGCAGGGTGAGCTGTGCCATGGACAGTCCGGCCCCGGAGTGCCCCATGGTGGCCGCCCGGGACCGGCGCATCGCGTAGAACAGCCTGTCAGCGGCCTGCGCCAGCTCCCGCACGCTCGCCTCGTCCCCAGCCGCGCCCTGGGGGTCGCCCTCGTCGTGGTTGCTCGTCTCTTGCATGACTGTTAGCTTACTAAATGAAGTCATTAGCAAGCTAAGCTTTAGGAGGCTTTGAGTCATGGACTTCCCCGCACGCATCGACGTCCACCACCACATCGTCCCGCCGGTCTGGGCCGAGACCCTGGCCGCGCGCGGTCTCACCTCGGGCGGCTGGGCCATCCCGGCCTGGAGCCCCGAGAGCGCGATCGCGATGATGGACCAGCAGGGCATCGCCACCGGCGTCATGTCCGTCACCTCGCCCGGCATCCACCTCGGTGACGACGCCGACGCCCGCGACCTGGCCCGCGCGGTCAACGAGTACGGCGCCGAGGTCGTCAAGGGCAACCCCGACCGCTTCGGCCACTTCGCCAGCATCCCGCTGCCCGACGTGGACGCGGCGGTCGCGGAGGCCGTGTACGCGCTCGACGTCCTCGGGGCCGACGGTGTGGTGCTGATGTCCAACGCTCACGGCAAGTACCTCGGCGACCCGGACTTCGAGCCGCTCTGGGCCGAGCTGGACCGCCGCTCGGCGAACGTCTTCGTCCACCCCGCGCAGCCCCCGATGACGCTGCTGCCCGGCACCCCGGCCCCGCTCGCGGACTACGTCTTCGACACCACCCGCACCGCGCTGAACATGGTGCTGAACGGCGTCATGGACCGGTACCGCGATGTCCGCGTCATCCTGTCCCACGGTGGCGGCTTCCTGCCGTACGCGGCGTACCGTTTCTCCGGCCTGACCTCCACCGTCGTGGACCGGGACCGCGACGCCGACGACATCCTCCGCGACCTCAAGCGGTTCTACTTCGACACCGCCCTGTCCGCGAGCCCCTCCGCCCTGCCTGCCCTGCTCGCCTTCGCCGAGCCCGGTCACGTCCTCTACGGCAGCGACTGGCCCTTCGCCCCGCAGGAGGCGGGCAGTTACTACAACCACTTCCTGGAGACCTACCCGGACTTCACGCCGGGCCAGGCCGAGGCCATCGACCGCGGCAACGCCGAGGCGCTCTTCCCCCGCCTCGCCCGCTGACCCGGCCTGTCGTCGTCAGGTGAGGCGCGTGAAGATCCTCTTGGCGTTGCCGTGGTTGAAGGCGGTCTTCTGTTCGTCCGTGAGGCCGCTGCGTGTGTCCAGGAGCTGGTTGAACGCCCCCGCGACGGGTGCGGGGGCGTAGGGGAAGTCGCTGCCGAAGAGGATGCGTTCGTGGTCGGCGAAGGCTAGGAAGCTGGGGAAGGCGTCCGGACCGGAGGACAGGGCGGTGTCCCAGTAGAAGAGCCTGAACTTCGCCAGCAGCTCCTCGGTGGTGGGTCCGTCGGGTTCGAGGGCCGGTTGCAGCTCGCAGAACCTCATCACGGCGTAGGGGACGAACCCGCCCGCGTGCGACAGGATGATCTTCGCGTCCGGGTACTGGTCCAGCACCCCGGTGAACACCATCTGCACGGCGTTCCGGGTGGTGTCGAACGGATAGTCCACGAGCGGACCGGGCACGTCCGGCAGGAGCGGGATCAGCGGGTGGCCCGGATGGATGAACACCACGGCCGACCGCTGGTTCAGTGCCTCCCAGAGCGGCGCGTACTTCGGGTCGCCCAGGTAGACACCCTCGTAGTTGCTGAGCAGCACCACCCCGTCGGCGCCCAGCTCGTCCAGCGCGTACTCGGCCTCGGCCACGGCGCCCTCGACGTCCGGCAGCGGGACGGTGGCGAAGTTGCCGAACCGGCCCGGGTACCGGGTGACCAGCTCCGCGACGTACTCGTTCACCCCGCGGGCCATGTCCCGGCGTTCCTGCCCCTCCCAGCCGACCACGCTCGGCGCGGTCAGTGACAGGACGCTGGTGGCGATCTGCTGGTCGTCCATGTACGCGAGGTGCGCCTCCGGGCTCCACGCCGGGGTGGCCCAGCCCGACGGATCTCCGCCATGGCTCGGCAGCGCCTCGCCCCAGAACGGGGGCACCACATGGGTGTGCACATCGATACGGTCCGCGTTCGCCATGCGATGTCTCCCTCGCCGCCCCCTCCGACAGGTCCGTTCGGAACGTAGCCCGCTGACATCACGCCCGCCATCCGAGCCCGCCCCGGGTCTACGGGTGCGGCTTCTCGCCCTTCGCCAGCATCGCCACGTACTTCTCGATCCGGCGCGCACGGGTCTCGGGCTTCTTCGCGTCCTGGACCCGGTACAGGATCGCGTAGCGGTTCTGGCGGTCCAGGGTCTCGAAGAACTCCGCCGCGGCCGGGTCGGCGGACAGCGCCGCGGCGAGGTCGTCCGGCACGGTGGCGGTCCTGGCTCCGGCGTAGGCCGCCTCCCAGCGGCCGTCCGCCTTGGCGCGGTCGACCTCCGCCTGCCCCGGCGGACGCATCCGGCCCTGCTCGATCAGGGCGACCGCCTTTTCCCGGTTGACCTTGGACCACCTGCTGCGCGGCTTGCGCGGAGTGAACCGCTGGAGCCACCACTCGTCGTCGAACTTGCCTTTCTGGCCGTCGATCCAGCCGTGGCAGAGGGCCACGTCGAGCGCCTGGGCGTAGTCCAGGGCGATGATTCCGGGGCCCTTCTTGCGCAGCTTGAGCCAGATGCCGGGCGAGGCGGCGTGGTGCTCACCGAGCCATGCCTGGAATGCCTCGGTGGATTCGAACGCGACGATCTCCAACTCCTGAGTCACCCCAGCAGCGAACCACATCCGGCCGACGAGAGGGCCAGGTCCGCCTTAAGACGTGGAGCGGAGTACGAGCAGGGTGATCTCGCTCGGTGCGAAGACGCGGAAGGGCGGGCCCCAGAAGCCGGTGCCGCGGCTGGTGTAGAGGAGGGTGCGGGGGCCGTGGTGGGTGAGGCCGGCCAAGGCTGGCTGGTCGAGGCGGACCAGGTGGTGGAAGGGCCAGATCTGGCCGCCGTGGGTGTGGCCGGAGAGCTGGAGGTCGATGCCGTGGGCCGCCGCGCGGTCGATGAACTTGGGCTGGTGGGCGAGGAGCAGGACGGGGAGGTCGGGCTCGGCGCCGTCCAGGGCTCCGGCGAGGTGAGCGCCGTGGCCCGCCAGGCCGGAGGACTCGGCCGTCACGTCGTCCACCCCGGCGACCACCAGGGTGTCACCGCCGCGTTCCAGCAGCAGATGGCGATTGCGCAGCGGCTCCCAGCCCAGCTCGTCCATCAGGTCGACCCAGCCCTGGGCCTCGCTGTAGTACTCGTGGTTGCCGGTGACGTAGACGCGGGCCCGCGTCGCCTCGACGGTGCCCAGGGGAGCGGCCTGGGCGCGACGGCGTTCGGCGGTGCCGTCCGCGATGTCCCCGGTGTGGCAGACCAGGTCGGCCTCCAGGGTGTTCACCGTCTCGCAGACCCGTGCCGACCAGCGGGCGCGGTCGAGCGGACCGTAGTGGGTGTCGGTGATCAGGACGACGCGGGTGCCGTCCAGCCCGGCTCCCAGGCGCGGCAGTCGCACGTCGAGCCTGCGCACGCGCGGCACGCGTCGCGCCTCGGCGTACCCCCAGGCGAGCAGCACGGCGGTCACGGCGAGGACGGCCCAGGTGACGATGCGCGCCCGGTCCTGGCCGTCACCGGCTCCTGCCACGACCAGGGCGAGCCGCAGCAGGACACCGAGCAGGACGGACCAGGTGAACAGGACCCAGGCGCCGCCCAGCAGCGTGTCACCGACGATCGCGGCCCCGTCCTGCTGGCGCCGACCGTGCCCGCGCGCCATCGCGAACGGCATACTGACCAGGCCGAGGACGAACAGCGCGGTGCCGGTCAGGGTCGCGGGGAGCGGCCAGTGCTGGCCGGTGTACAGGAGGACCCAGCACGGCACCGCCCACAGCAGCACCGGGGCGACCAGCGGGATGTAGCGCATCAGACGCTGCAGTCGGCTCCGTGGTGCTTCTTGCGCGTCACTGGCGGCGGATCGGGTGCTGCTGGTCTCGGTCACGCTTCCCCTTCTGAGGTTCTGTCCGGCGGACAGGGCCGCGAGGCGGTCCTCGTACCGGTCACCCGGCAGTCTTCCGTGGAGCTTCCGTAGAGCCATTGTCCGCCGCCGCGAAAAGGGCTGCCCTCCGGGGCTTCGAACCGTGCGTTCCGGGCGGCCGCAGGGCTCCCGGGTCAGTGCCTGGTCAGCGACTTCCAGGCCACCGGGAAGTCGAAGTACGTGTTCGGGTACGGCTCCGGCTTGTACGTGTAGTGCCACCATTCCTCGGCCAGGTTCACGAAGCCGAGGCTCTCCAGGAGGTTCTTGAGCAGCAGGCGGTTGGCGCGCTGCGGGCCCTGGACGCGGGGGTCCAGGGTGTGGGCGAGGGGGTCGAAGCAGTCGAACCCGGTGCCCATGTCGAGGGAGTTGTCGGGGAAGCGCTCGGACTTGGGGGCGTAACAGGGGACCAGGGGCTGCCCGGGACGGTACGGGCGCGTCGGCCTGGCCGGGAGCCTGACGATCGTCAGGTCCATGGTCGAGCCACGGCTGTGGCCGGACTTCTCCGCGATGTAGCCGTCGGCGAAGAGCCGGGTCTTGTCGACGTTCGGATAGAACTCGGCCTTCATCGCCTCGTCGTCGAGGTCCTCGGCCCAGCGGACGAAGTGGTCGACGGCGCGCTGCGGCCGGTAGCAGTCGTACACCTTCAAGCTGTAACCGTGGCGCAGGAGTTGGCGCTGTGCCTGGTGCAGGGCTTCGGCGGCCGGGCGGGTGAGGACGCAGATCGGCTGCTGGTAGCCGTCGATGCGCTCGCCCACGAAGTTGTGCGGGGTGAAGTAGCGCATCTCCTGGATGATCGTGGGGTCCACCGTCCTGAGGGCCACGAAGTCCTTCGGCGCCCTCGGTTCGGGTGTGGCCCGGGCGGTGGTGGAGGCGGCGGTCACGGTCAGCAGGGCGGCCACGGCGGTGATGACACCGCGGGCGGCACGGGAGAGTCGGGTCATGCCTCCTGCGTCTATCAGGAGTGGCCCATGGTGGGGAAGGGCCCCGAAGTCAGAGTGGCTTGCGCCAGACCGAGATGTGCTGGGCCGAGGCGTCCGTGAAGGGGGTCCCGGTCCAGTCGGCCACCCGCCGCTCCAGGCTCAGTCCGGCGATGCGGGCCATCAGGTCCAGCTCGGCGGGCCAGGCGTAACGGTGCCGGGAGGCCGAGCGCCGGTACCGGCCGTCCTCGCCGTCCCGGGTGAGGTGGTGCGAGACCAGCACCTGGTCCACCAGGTCGAAGGTGTCGAACCCGATGTGCCCCGCCGACACGTCGAACGGCACCGCCGACTGCGTGGGCGGCAGCAGCCGCAGCGGGGGCACACCGAGTTCGATGACGAAGCGTCCGCCGGGCGCCAGATGCCGGGCGGCGTTACGGAAGCACTCCACCTGCTCGTCCTGCGTGAGCAGGTTGGAGATGGTGTTGTAGACGAGGTAGACCAGGCTGAACTCGCCCGGTACGACCGTCGTGGCCATGTCTCCCAGCGTGACCGGGAGCGTCTCCTCGTCCACCTTCCGGCGCAGCACCGCCGCCATGTGCGCGGAGAACTCGATGCCCGCCACCGGCACCCCCCGCTCCCGCAGCGGAACGGCCACCCGGCCGGTACCGACCGCGAACTCCAACGCCCTTCCCGCTCCGGCCAGTTCGGCGAGGCAGTCGAGGGTGGGGCCGAGCACCGCCGCCGAGGACATCTCGGTCTCCTCGGCGTCGTAGCGCTCGGCACTGTCACGGTTCCACAGTTCGCTGCTCGTCACGGGCGGCCACTCTGCCGGGCGCCGTGGGGCGTTGTCGACGCGATTATTCGGCCCGGACGCCCCACGCGGCCGCGCACAGCGCCCGGTCCAGTTCCGCGGTGTAGCGGGTCGCCGCCAGCCAGCCGCGGGCGAACCGGGTGGTGTCGGCCGGGAGCAGGCGGCCGAAGACGTCGCGGGAACGCTCCGTCGCCGAGACGTGCAGCTCGGCCAGGAGATCGGCGGCGGTGCCGAGACCGTGGGCGTTCAGACGGCGGACGTCGGTGGCCAGGGTGCCGGGGAAGGAGAGGGTGCGACGGCCGCCCCCCACTGCCTGATGCACGCGGCGCCGCAGCAGGTGCACGGGCGCCTCCTCCATAGGCGGCACGTCAAGCCCCGCCGCGTGCCCGCTGGTTGGCAGATCGGCGCGCTGGAGCCGGTCCAGGCCGACATCGACACGCGTGCCCGTGATGGTCGGGTGCTCGGTCGCCAACAGGGCGGCTCGCGCGTGCGGGGCCGGGATCAGGCGGGCCACGATCCGGAGCCGGGTGCCCCGGGCCGCCGCCAGCAGGCGCAGGTTGTCGCGGTGGGGGAGTGCCGGGTCGTCATGGGCGGAGGTCAGGCGCACGGTGCCGCCCTCGTACTCCGCCAGCAGACAGTCGCCCGCCGCCTCGCGGGCCGTGCCGCTCAGCGTCACTTCGAGGAAGAGCAGGTCGGAGCCGCCCGCCAGAGCACGCGCCACCTGGTCGGCCTCGGGTACCGCCCAGAGCCGGTCCACGGGCTCCGCGCGCCACTCCACCCCGGGTGCGCGGACCGCCCGTACGCCCGCCCCCGCCCCCAGTCGGCCCGACGGCGAGACCGTGGCCCCGGACATCGCCAGCCCCGCCCGCGACAGCTCGCGGTGCGTCAGCGCCGTGTCTCCGACGCGTACGGTACGGTCCGCCGCGCCCACCGCCCGGCCGGGGCCGCCGGGTGCCACGTCCGACACCTGGTACAGCCTGCCCTCGGCGTCGGCGGTCCAGGTGACGGCGCCCGCGTAGCCGCTGGCCGTCAGCACCGGCTCGGAGAAGAGGCCGTACAGGCGCAGCGAGCCGTCCGGGCGGTACGGCTGGCGGGCGGTGCCGCGCAGCTCGGCCAGTTCCGTGTCCTCGGCGTCCGGCAGCCGGTGGGCCACCGCCAGGGTGTCGCCGAGGGTGGCCGCGAGGTCGGCCAGCCGGTACGCGGGGTCGGCGGAGCGGGCCGCGCGCAGCGCGGTGACCACCGAGACGGCCGAGGTCGCGAGCCGGGGGAGACCTGCGAGCCGCGCGGTGTGCGCCGCGCGCAGCAACTCCGCCTGGAGCACCGCCCCGCAGCCGTCCGTACCGGCGTCGAGCACGGCCGCCGCGGCGGTTCGCACGGCGTGCGCGGCGGTGGTCTGCTCGGCGGTGGCGCGGTCCGTCCGCGTGGGTGTCTCGGCATCGGCCGCGGGTGTCTCGGCGGGGACCGCCTCCGCGAGCGGCGCCGCCGAGGCGACGGCCGCCCGGTGCAGGCAGGCCGGGGCCAGCAGGCAGCCGCAGTGGATGTCGTCCGCGCGGGTCACCGTGCCCTCGGGGGCGCGGAGTTCGACGTGCGCGGTGTCGTCCACGGCGACGCGTACGGTCGTGCCATCGCGGCTCACCGGGCGGTCCGCGAGCTTGGCGATGCCCGCGTCCAGCCGTTTGCGCAGCCGGGGCGAGAGCGCGGCGACGAGTTCGGCCACGACGGCCGGTGCGACCGGCGGGAGTTGCGGGCTCATGCGATCTTCTCCCCAATCCAGCGGGCGAGTTCGAGCGGGCTGAGGGCGGCGACCGGCATCCCGGCAGCGACCAGACGGCCGGCCACCCCGGTGGCGTAGCGCGGGCGGCCCGCGTCGTCCAGGCTCGCGCAGCCCAGTACGTGGCAGCCCGCCCCCACCAGCGCGCGGACCTCGGCCAGCAGACCGCCGAGCGGATAGCCCTCCTCGAAGTCGCTGATCACCACGACGAGAGTCCGTGAGGGCACGGTGACCAGCTCGCGCGCGTGGCGCAGCCCGGCCGCGATGTGCGTGCCGCCGCCGACGCTGACCTCCAGCAGCAGCGACAGCGGGTCCTCGACGTGCTCGGTCAGATCGATCACCTCCGTGGAGAACGCCAGGAAGTGCGTCGACAGCGTCGGCACCCCGGCCAGCACCGAGGCGGTGAGCGCCGCCCAGACGGTGGACGCCTCCATCGAGCCCGACACGTCGGTGACCAGGATCAGCCGCCAGTCGGCCGACCGCCTGGCCCGCGTACGGAACACCGGACGCTCCGGGACGACCCGCACCGTGCCGTCCGGGGCCCGGCGCGCGGTGGCCAGGTTGGCCCGCAGCGTGCGCGGCAGGTCGAGTCCGCCACCCGGCCGACGGCTCGGACGCGGGAGCGCCGCGCCGTGCAGCGCGGGCCGTAGCCGCGTCGCCAACTGCCGGGTCAGGGCGTCCACCAGGCGCCGGACCAGGGGCCGCAGCGCCGCGAGCCGGGCCTCCGGCAGCCCGCCCGCGTGCCGCAGCACCGAGCGGAGCAGGTCGACGGAGGGGCGTACGGCGTCCGCGTCCAGTTCCGTGAGCACGTCCGTCCGGCCCGCGTCGGCGGCCGCCGCCAGCACCTCTTCGCGGACACCCGGCCCGAACAGCGCCGCCAGCTCCTCGGACCACTCCCGGACCCCGGGGTACGACGGCTCGCGGCCGCCCCGGCCCGTCGGCCCGGTGAGATCGCCCCGGCTGCCCTCGCCGCGCCCACTGCCGTACAGCTCGTCCAGCGCGGTGGCCAGTGGGCGGGCGGACGCGGGGAGGCGGTCGGTGCGGCGGCCCAGGACCAGGCGCCAGCGGTCGGCCGGGGTGAGCCGGTTCCCGTTCGCGGGCGCGGGCCCGGCGGTTTCGGGTGCGGCCCCGGCGGAATGCGGCGGGGGCAGCAGGCCCAGCGCCGCGAGGGTGTCGCGGGCCGCGAGGTCGGCGCCGGTCCAGGTGGCCAGCGCCACCGGGTCGATGTTGCCCGTGTCCGCGAGGTGACGCTCGTTCAGGCGCTCCTCCACGATCGACAGCAGACGCTCGCGGGCGGCAGGGCTCAGCGTGTCGAACCCGCCGCGCAGGGCGGGCAGCCGCGCCACGAACTCCGGGTCGGGCAGCTCCGCGACCCGGCCCAGGAGCGGGTCCAGCGCGGGCGCCGCCGACTCCAGCAACTGCCCGGCCGCGGTGAGCAGTCCGGCCAGCCGCGCGGTCAGCGCCGACCGGGACCCGGCGTCCACGGCGCCGTCCACCCAGGACGCCACCCGGTCCCCGAGCAGCTCCGGCTCCTCGTGCCCCAGCAGCACCCGGACGGCCCCGGCCGCACCGCGCATCAGTGGAGAACCCCCGGCCGCCAGCCGGGCGAGCGCGTCGGTGAGCCGGATACCGCCGAACACATCGGCGCGGTGGGCGAGTTCGAGCAGGGCGTGGGCGTCGGCCGGGTCCTCCGAACCGGTGAGACCGTCGACCTGGCGCACGGCGGCCGTCGTCAGCAGCTCGGCCACGGCCCCCGCACGGGCCGTACGATCCTCCGACGCGTCCAGACCCGCCACGTGCCCGGCCCGCAGCCGGTCCAACAGGGCCAGACCGGCGAGGAGTTCGGGCAGCGTGCCCGCGTCCGGGAGGACGGCCCCCGTCTCTGTCAGCCGCTCGTCGGCCAGCTCGGGCAGGCCGCACTCCGCCGCCTCCTCCAGCCCCCGCAGCGTCTGCGCGGCCGTGGGACCGCCCTCGGCCCGCTCCGCACGCAGCCGTTCGCGCAGCACCCCCTCGGCGGCCTGGGCCGGGGTGACGCCCCGGACACCGGCCGCGGTCAGCAGCGCGGCCGTCGCCGGTGTCCAGCGGGCCTCCCAGCGCGAGGTCAGCGCCTCGGCGCCGCCCGCCCCGACGACGTCCTTGGACTCCGCGTACGGCACCCCGCACACCGACAGACGGCGCAGCAGCAGTTCCCTGCGCCGGTCCAGCTCGGAGCGGAGCGGGTTCAGCCGCAGATCGCGCGCCGGGCCCCGGCCCGACTCCGCGGAGCCGGGCAGCCCCAGCTCCGTCAGCTCGGCCTCGACCGCCGGAGCCAGCCCGCTGCGCGGCGCGCCCGGCGCGGGCCGACCGGTACGCGTGCCGACGAGCACCGCCTCCATCGCCCGCGCCACGGCCCGCCCGCGCCCGTACGGCTCGCCCTGCGCCAGCACCGTCTGCACGGCCTCCACCAGCTCACCCCGGCCCGCCGCGGGCAGCCCGCGCAGCCGGGCCAGATCACCGGCCAGCCGGGCGATCTCCCGCGCGTCGGCTGGTCCCGAGGGGTGGCCGAGCGCCCGCAGCCCGGCACACACCCGTACCGCCGCCCCGGTCAGCGCCTCCTCCAGCGCGCCGGGATCACCCGCCGCGTCGAGCACCAGGTGCTGCCACTCGGGATCGCGGATGCCCGCCGGATAACCGGACCGCGCGTCCAACAGGGCGTAGGTGTACGGGATGAGCGAGGTCGTCCAGGTGGTGGCGGGCACGGCTTCGGCGGGTGCGTCGCACGGGGTGAGCAGGGCGGGCGCGTGGAAGGCGCCCACCACCAGGGCCGCGCGTCCGCCGTCCGCCGTGGCGGCGGCCAGGCACGACCGCATCCGGTGCTCGCGCCGCAGGTCCACCTCCGGCACCCCGCCCGCGGCCGCCGCGTCCTCCCGCAGCGCCCAGCCCGTCAGCAGCGCGGCCCGCCGCAGCGCCTCCGGCGTGGAACCGGGGGCGGTGGCCTCGACGAGCCGGTCCCACAGGTCGTCGTCACGGCGACCGGTGAGCCGGGCCCGCAACGCGGCGGCGACACCGGGGACCACGGGCTCCGACGTCCCGGACGATTCCCCCCAGCCCCGGTCCGCCAGCGGCAGATCGCAGGCGACCACCGGAACCGAGTGCCGGGCCGCCCACCGGACCGCGGCCAGCTCCGGGGAGAAGTCCGCGAAGGGATAGAACGCCGGTCCTACGCCCCCGCCCTCGGGCGCCGCCGCCAGCGCCACCGGCGCGACCGTGTCCTCATGGGCGAGCCACGGCAGCCACTCCTGGAACTCGGCGGGCAGCTCCACCAGCAGCACGTCCGGCTGCGCGGCGTCCAGCAGTGCCGGTACCGCCCACGCCAGGGAGGGCGCGTGATGCCGTACGCCGATCAGGAAGGGTGCCGCCGGGTCGGTCAGGGCCGCCATCGCGGCCTCGGGGGATGCGTGGGACACGGTCCTCAGCCCTCCAGCACCGTGCGCAGGTCCCACAGGGTGCGCCAGGTGGCGGAGCCCTGTTCGGCCCGGCGCCGCACCGGGCCGTCCCAGTAGCCGCGCAGCCGGGCCGCGTCGGCCGGGTCGTCCTTGCGGACCACGCCCAGCAGATGGCCCGGCAGCAGCCCGAGCACATCACGGTCGCCGGGGAAGTACGCCGAGGCCAGGCCCAGCGCGCCCGCGACGGACACGGCCTCCGCCGTGCTCATCACCGTGGACGGCCGCTCCACCTCCCAGCCCTCCGCCGACCGCCCCTCGCGCAGATCCCGGAACGCCGTCACCAGCGCCTCCAGCACCGCGTCGTCGACCTGGAAGGCCGCCCCGGCCCGCTCCACCGACGCCCTCGCCTGGCCGCGCACCAGAGCGGTCTCGGCCTCGATGTCCGTGATGGGGCCGACCGTCTCGAAGTTGAAACGGCGCTTCAGCGCGGCCGACATCTCCGACACACCCCGGTCCCGCAGGTTGGCGGTCGCGATGAGGTTGAAACCCGGCGCCGAGTGCGCCAACGCGTCCGCTCCGCCCGCCAGTTCGGGAATCGCGATCCGCCGCTCGGACAGCAGCGACACCAGCGCGTCCTGCACCTCGGGGAGACAGCGGGTGACCTCCTCGACCCGCGCGATCCCGCCCCGCGACATGGCGGTGAGCACCGGCGACGGCACCAGCGCCTGCCTGCTGGGCCCCTGCGCGAGCAGCAGGGCGTAGTTCCAGCCGTACTTGAGCTGGTCCTCGGTCGTGCCCGCCGTGCCCTGCACCACCAGGCCGCTGGTGCCGCACACGGCGGCCGACAGCAGCTCGGACAGCATCGACTTGGCGGTACCCGGCTCCCCGACCAGCAGCAGCCCCCGCTCACCCGCCAGCGTGACCACGCACCGCTCCACCAGCGCGCGGTCCCCGACGAACTTGCCGACCATCTCCAGCCTGCGCGGCACCCCCTCCGGCACCTCCGCGTCCTCCGGCAGCGCCAGCGCCCGGCCCTCGCTGCCCATGACGAACGTGACCACGGCACGCGGAGTCAGCCGCCACGCGGGCGGGCGCGGGCCGGTGTCGTACGCGGCGAGGAAGGCCAGTTCGGCGGCGAAGAGATCCTCCGGCGGGACGATCTGACGGGCGGGCGCGGTGCTCATCGGGACGGCTTCCTTCACACGGGTACGGGCGGTGGTCATCGGCGGCGTCCCTTGCGGACCGCGCGGGTGGTCAGCTCCTCGTACGCCGGGGCGTCGCCCGCGCGGACGCGGTCCCAGGCGCGGACGAACAGCTCCGGCACCGGGAGCAGGGGCATCGACCTGCGGTGGGCGGCCACCGGGTACAGCCCCTCCTTCCAGGTCTCCAGCGGCAGCGCGGGCGACTTCAGATCGCGCCAGCCGCACGGCAGGAAGAGGGTGCGTCCGGCACGCGGCCGCTTGGCCTCGACGACCAGTGCCGTCGCGGCCAGCTCCGCGCGGGCCTTCTTCGTGCGGGCGGGCTTCCAGCCGTTCCAGCGGACGGTGTCGCGGTCCGTCGGGTCGGGCAGCGCCAGCAACTGGAGGTAGAGAGCGGCGGCGTCCTCACCGAGACCGTGCGTCCGGGCGACCTCCGCGACCAGTTCCGGCACGCTGAGGGCCGGGTTCTGCGCGTACCCCTCGAAGGTGTCCGCACCGGGCGCCACCACGCCGTCCAGCTCCGGGCCGAGGACCAGCGCCAGCGCCCGCAGCGCACCGGTGCGGGCCGCTCCGACCAGTCCCTCCAGCACTCCGAACACCGGGTCGCCCGGGCCGGACAGCCCGGCCGGACGCACCAGGACGGTCTCCGCGTCCTGGTACCACGGCCGCAGCACCAGCGCCTCGCCGATCCGGGTCAGACCCCGTGCGTCCTGCCCGCCGGTCGCGGGCAGCCCGTACGTCTTGCGCAGCTCGGCGGCGGTGTGGGTGTTCCGCTCGCTCCACTGCAACCCCAGGTCGAGCATCAGCTCCGGGTCGGCCAGCCGACGGCGCACGGCGGCGAGGCCCGCCGGGAGGGCGGCGCGCAGCGGGTGACCGTGGGGGAGGACGTAGGCGAGCGCGGCGAGCGTGGTGACAGCCCCCGGCACGGCATGGGCCGACGGGAGCGCCGCCGGGTCCTCCGGGACCAGTTCGCCCTCCTTGTCGAGGACGAGGCGCGTGGTGCGGCTCAGCCACGGGGTGCGGTCCGGGTTCAGCACGTCCTCGGCGTACGTGGCGCCCACCCCGGCCAGCTCGGCGGCCAGGTCCTCGGGTACCCGCACCAGCGAGCCGATCCGGTCGGCCCACGTGCGGCCGACCGCGCCCGTGTCCGGACCCGAGAGCCACAGATCGGCGGGGTCCTCCGGCAGCAGCGCGCCCAGGAGCGCCGTCCGCTCCGCGGAGCCGAGCTCCTCGACCCGGGCGACACCGAAGGCGTACTGACGGGCCTTCAGCCCCGTCACCGCCAGCCCCTCCGCACCCGGCTCGCGCGGCAGACCGGCGAGCAGCGCGGCCGCCTGCGCCGGGCCGAGCCCGCCACCTGTGGCCGTCTCCAGCTCCGCGGGGGCCTCGGGCCGCCAGGGAGCGGCGCCCTTGTCCCGTGCCAGCCGTGCGACGGCGGCCAGGTCCCGCGCGGAGATCACCGGGGCGTACCGGTCCTCCCGTGTCAACGTGAAGTGGGCGACCGCGCCGAACCTCCCGCTCGGATCGTGGTCCAGGGCCAGCCAGTCGATCTGGTCGCGGCGGTGGTCGACGCTCTGCGCGCCGAGGATCACCACCGTGCGGCCGTCGCGTCGCAGCACCTGCCCGGCCCGCGCGTCGATGCCGCGCGGTTCACCGAGCACGACCGTCCGCAGCGTGCCCTCGGCCGTCAGCAGCTGTCCCTCCGTCAGTGCCTCGAACAGCAGCAGCAGCGGTTCGCGTCGCCCGTCCGGCAGAACCGGGGACACGGCCCGCAGCGCCAGCGCCCGCAGCTGGGGCAGCACCCCCGGCCACCGGGTGGAGCTGTCCGGGACGGTGAACTCCTCGCCCCGCCAGCCGTCCCGGAGGGCGTTGAGACGCTTCGGGTCGGGGAGCGGCCTGCCGTCGGCGGGCTTGCCCGACAGCACATGGTTCACCGCGCGTATCTGCCGGAGAGCGGTCCACTGCGGCGAACGCCACCAGCCGTGGATGCCGCCGAACCCGGACAGCGCCTCGCGCAGGGTGCTGTCGTCGCCGTACTCGGGGCTGAAGTCGGCGAACATGCCCTCGGTCCGGGCACGCGGCCGGGCCTCGGGCTCCTTCGGCGGCGCGGTGAAGGCGGTGGCGGAGTCGGCCAGCCGCACGGCCGAGCGCACCAGTGACGCCACACCGAGCAGCAGCCGGGCATCGGTGATCCCCGGCAGCCCCCGGCGTACGGCGTCCACCGTGACCTCGTCGACGGACCGGACCGCGGCCCTCGCCGCCTCGTCCTCCCCGGCGCGGGCCAGTTCCCGCTGCCGCTCACCGAGCGCCTGGGCCACACCGTGCATCAGCTCCGCCGCCTGCGCGTCGGTGACTTCGCGCAGGACGGCCGACCCCGCCTCGTCACGGGGGCGCAGGGCGTGCCAGAAGGGCAGCGAGGGGACGAGGCGGGTGCCCGCGGCGAACTCGCCGCCCCGGTCGTCCGGCGTGACCTGGCCGAGCCTGCCGGTGCCGGAGAGGTCGAACAGGCCGACAGAGCGCGACAGTTGGACGACGACCGGCTTCGCACCGCCGGGCAGCCGCAGCGCGCCCACCGGCACCCCGTCCTCGTCGTGACCGGGCACCACCGGGACCGACACCGTACGGCCGTCCGGCGTCCCGGCGGTCCGCAGTTCCTCGGCGCCCTCGCGCCCGGTGCGCACCCAGCGGCCCAGCACCGTGCCGTCGGTGCCGAACGGGCTGTTCTCCAGGCCCGGTTGGAGCGGCAGCACCTCGCACCGGCCCGCCAGCAGCTCCGTGCCCTCGCGGACGCCCGACGCCAGCAGCGCGGGCAGCGAGGCGCGGCCGTGGGTCCCCGTGGCCGGGTCGTACTCCAGCCACACGGTCCGCTTGCCGTGCCTGCCCTGCCACCAGTACGCGGTGCCGTCGCCCAGGACGGGCCGGGCGGCGGGCAGTTCGGTGTCGCCCGCGTGCAGGGTGCGGCCTCCGGTGGCGCGGCCGCCGCCGGGCAGCGGCAGGGAGGGGACGCTCGTGTCGTTGCCGGACCACCAGGACGGCGTCCGCTCACCGCCGAGCGGGAACACCTCGGTCGGCCGGGCCGACCAGTAGCCGTATTGCTTGCTCTTGTGCCACCAGATGACCAGCAACTCCCCGTCCACGTAACGGAACCGGGGGCGCTGCCAGCGGTCCAGGTCGTCGGGCAGACGCAGATCGTGGTCGAGGAGCACCCGCTCCGGGCCGACCACGACCGCCTTCGCGCCCCGGGACAGGATCAGCGCGGGCCAAGCCTCCTGGACGGACAGCGAGTTGTCCGCGTTCTTGCGCTGCGGCTGGGCGTCCAGCACGTCCAGCGCCTCTTCCAGCGCGGGCCAGCCCAGCTCGTCGAGGACGCCCGCGCGCAGCGTCCGGCCGAGCACCGTCCGCACCGGGTGCGCGGCGACCCGCGCCACCGCGTCCGGGCCCGTCCCCGCGGCCACCGGGCGGAAGGGCCGCAGCCGGTCGAGCGCCGCGCGGGCACCGGGCAGCCCGGCCGCGCCGGTGAACTCGGCGGCGGCCTCGTCCAGCCACTCCCGCAGCACGCCGGACAGCACCGGGTGCGTGGCCACCGACTCCAGCACCTCACCGGTGAGGCGGCCCTCACCGACCTGGCCCACCGCGCGGTGCAGCAGCCGCCGCAGCCGGGGGTCGGCGGCCATGGCCGCCAGGTCGCGCCGACCGGGCCGGGTGCCGGTCAGCCACGGGTGCAGCGGCAGGTGGACGGTGACGTCGGCGGCCGGGAGGGTCAGCGCGATGCCCTCGGCCGCGCACAGGTCGAGCAGGTCGAGATCGGCGCCCGCGTGCCAGCGTCCGGTGAACAGGTCCACCGGACGCCCGGCCGCGCGCAGCGGCGCGGCCATTCGCGCGACCAGCGCCAACGTGGCCGGTGAGCGCCCGGAGAGCGAACCGCCGTGCTTGCGGAACAGCGCCCAGCGGGTCAGCCACTCGGCGGGGTCGACGCCGTGCTCCTTCGCGGCCGCCGCGTCGGTCAGCAGCCGGTCGGCGCCGGTCTCCGCGAGCAGGGCCAGCCAGGACTCGTCGTCGTCGACCTTCCGCCCCAGCCCGCTCGGCATGATCTCCAGCAGTCGCGCCCTGATCGCGGGCCGCTCCTCGGCGAGCGCGCGCAGCACCGGGCGGTAGGCGGTCCAGAACGACGCGGGCGCCCGGACGGCGGCCGGGGAGGCGACCAGATCGGCGACGAGCGCACGCTCCTCGGCGTCCCGGTCCAGTCCCGCCGAGTTGATCAGCCCGCGCGCGTCCTGCGGCAGCGAGGCGTACGGCGGCATCCCGGCCGCGCACCGCTCCACCGTGAGCTGCCGGAACTGCGCCCAGGCGGCCGCCGGGTCGAGCCGACGGCCGAGGTCCCGCACATGCTCCTTGAGCGCCTTCACGGTCAGCGCCCCGGCGAAGGCGAACTCCAGGAACACCGCCCGCTGCCGCTCCTCGTCCACCGCGAGGGCGTGCACCCGCTCGGCCTCGCGGGCCTTGCCGAAGAACGCGGCGGCGTACGTGGTGTTCTCGTGCTGGAGGAAGACCCGCGCCGCCTGCTCGTAGAAGGTCGGCAGGAAGTGCGGCACGGCACGGCCGAGCCGGGTGCCGAGGGCCTCGAAGCCCTCCTTGGCGTTGCCGGGGCGGGACTTGGCCTGCCGGGCGAGCCGCTCCACGTCCTTGACCAGGGCGAGCGCGTGGTGGCCGTTGGCCGGGTCGTGCACCAGCGCCCAGGCCGGGAAGCCCAGCGTCTCCCGGCGCACCTGCCCGCCCTCGAACGGCTCCGCCGTCCGGGTCAGCCCGAGGAACTCCAGCGCCAGGTCCTCGGCCTCGCCCAGGGTGCCCGGGACCAGCCGTACGATCCGGCGGTCGGCCAGCGCGGGGTGGGCGTAGGAGCGGACGGTCAGGCTGTCGGCGTCCTCGCGCGCGGTGCTGCCCACGGGCAGGACGGCGCCCGCCTCCAGCAGGGCGGTCAGGGTGCTCTCGTCGTACTCGGCGTGGTCCGTCATGCCGCCCGCTCCTCGTCCTCGATGTCGCGGCCGGCGTACAGCGCGGCTGCCATGCGGATGCCCTCCGACCAGGCGACCGGTCCGACCTGGCCAAGCCTCAGGACCCGTCCGGCGGGATCGGTCCAGGTCAGCGGGCCGGTCTCGGTCTCCTCGTAGCCGTCGTAGTCGCCGATCCAGACGCGGGCCTCGACGCCCCGGCCGTTCTCCAGGACGGAGCAGACGGCGTTGCCGCCGCGCACGCGGTAGCCGAGCTGGGTGGCGCGGCCGTGCAGGAAACGCAGCTCCTTGAACGAGCCGCCCGCGTACTCCTCCACCTCGGTCGCCTCGGCGGACAGGGCGGCCGGGCGGTGGAACACCTCGCGGAAGAGCTGCTGGGCGCGCTGCTCCACGCCCAGCTCGACGGCGAACTCCCGCAGCTCCTCGAGATCCGCGAGCAGGACCGGATGCGGGATGCGGACCCGCTCCGGGGCGATACGTATCGTGTCGCCGTCCAGGTCGACCAGGCCGAGCCCGCGCTCGGGGTCGGCGTCCCGCAGGAAACCGGCGACGCGGCCGTCCTCACCCGTGACCACCAGGTCGCTGAGCGCGGCCCGCCAGGCCGGGTCGGGCCACACCCGCGTGACGACCGCGAGCGGCACCGGCAGGGAGCGGACCATCCACCGCTCCACGGCGGCGAGCGACTCCCGCTCGTGCCGCTCCAGCCACTCGGTGAGCTGCCGCAGCCCCACCACCGCCGGATCATCGGCGATCTTCGGAGGCACCGTCTTCAGCAGCCGTCCGGCCGCGTTGCGGCACACCACTTTCCCGCCCTCGAGGGCGACCTCGTAGCCGCCCGCCGGAACCCACCCCATACGTGCCTCCCCGCACCCCGAAAGATCAAGTGACACGAACTGTAGGGGGCACCACTGACAACGCCCCCGGACGGGCCGGGGGCGCTGGTCAGGAGGTACTACGGAGCGTCAGCTCTTCTTGGCGTCCTGCTCCGCGTGCAGCTTCTTGACGCGGGCGGCCTCCTTGCGGACCTCCGCCTGGGTCGCGCGCTCCTTCTCCAGCCACTCCGGGCCCTCTTCGCGCAGGGCCTCGATCTGCTCGGTGGTCAGCGGCTCCGTGACACCGCCGCGCGCCAGACCGGCGATGGACACGCCCAGCCGGGCCGCGACCACCGGACGCGGATGCGGGCCGTTCTGCCGCAGCTCGCGCAGCCACTCGGGCGGGTTGGTCTGCAGCTCGTTCAGCTCGGCGCGCGAGACCACACCCTCCTGGAAGGCGGCGGGGGTGGCGGGGAGGTACACACCCAGCTTCTTCGCCGCGGTGGCGGGCTTCATCGTCTGGGTGCTCTGCTGCGAACTCATGAGGTCAAGGGTATCGGCCGTGTGCGTGGGAGCCGACCACGGCCGATACCCTGGCCTGGTGACAGGCTCGGAAGAATCACCGTCGTTCCGGCTCGCGTACGTCCCCGGAGTGACGCCCGCCAAATGGGTGCGGATCTGGAACGAGCGCCTGCCCGGCACTCCGCTCACCCTCACCCAGGTACCCGCCGCCGAGGCGGACGCCCTGCTGCGCGCGGGGGAGGCCGACGCGGGCTTCGTACGGCTGCCCGTCGACCGCGACTTCTTCAGCGCGATCCCGCTGTACACCGAGGACACCGTGGTCGTCGTCCCCAAGGACCACGTGATCACCGCGGCCGAGGAGGTCACCCTCGCCGACCTCGCCGACGAGGTGCTCTTCCACCCGCTCGACGACGTCTTCGACTGGGACGCCCCGCCCGGTGAACCCGCCTTCGAGCGGCCCGCTACCACCCCGGACGCGCTGGAACTCGTCGCGGCCAACGTGGGTCTGCTCATCGTCCCGCAGTCCCTGGCACGCCTCTACCACCGCAAGGACCTCACCTGCCGCACGGTCGTCGACGCCCCGCAGTCCCAGATCGCGCTCTCCTGGCCGGAGGAGGCCACCACCGACCAGGTGGAGGACTTCATCGGCATCGTGCGGGGCCGCACCGCCAACAGCACCCGAGGCCGCTCCGGCGCGACGCCCCCGCAGCCCAAGCAGCAGAAGAAGCGGCCCGACCAGGGCGCTGCCCGGCAGCAGAGCGGCGGCGGCAAGTCCTCCGGCCGCCCGGCGCGCGGACGCTCCGGCGGCCGTACGGGGAAGCCGCGCCGCAAGTCCTGAGCGGGGGCCGCCGGACTTGGAACGGCGCCGCCCGGCCCGGTGCTCACGCCTTCGAGGCCGTGCTCTCCACCCGCTCCGGCGCCGGGCCCCCGCCCATGGGTGGCTCCGGGTGCGCCTGCCGCTCCCGCAGGTCCGCGATGGCCAGGACCAGTGCGACCAGGATGATCCCCACCGCCGTGAGCAGGCCCAGTTGCAGCGCCCGGGTGGAGGTGCCGTGGTTGGCCAGGTGGGCGAAGTACACCGCGCCCACGGCCGCGATCCCGGCCGCCGAACCGATCCGCTGGGCCGTCACCAGGATGCCGCCCGCGGCACCGGCCCGCCGTACGGGCACACGGGTGAGGGTCAGCGTGGTGTTGGGGGAGATGGTCACACCCGAGCCGACCCCCGCGAGCAGTAGCGGCAGCGCCGCCGCCCACGCCGCGCCGGGCCCCTGGACCAACTGCACGGCGCCGATGACGCCGACCAGGCCCACCGCCACCCCGGTCAGCCCGACGACGACCAGCTTGCGGCCGTACCGCACCACCAGCCTGCCGCCCAGCGCCGCCCCGGCCGCCGAACCGATGGCGAACGGCAGCGAGGCCATTCCGGCCGCGAGCGGGCCGTAGTCCAGGCCGTTCTGCAAGTACAGCGTGTACACGAAGAACACCGTGGTGAAGCCGCCGAAGTACACCAGGTTCAGCAGCACGCCCAGGGTGAAGGACCGCAGGGAGAACAGCTCCAGGTCGATCAGCGGATCGCGTCCGTACCGGCCCTGACGCCGCTCCCACCGCCAGAACGCCGCCAGCAGCAGCGCCGCCACCGGCATCAGGGCCCACTTCAGGCGGCCCGTCCACTGCTGCTCCTGCACCAGCGGCAGCATCAGCGCCAGCACGCCCGCGCCGAGCAGCAGCACACCCACCAGGTCCGCGCCCTCGCGCTTCCGCTCCGCCACCGGCGTACGGGGCAGCAGCCGCAGCGCCGCCCAGAACGCGGCCACGCCGATGGGCAGGTTGACGTAGAACACCCAGCGCCAGCCGTCCTCGACGCCGAACGCCTGGATCAGCAGGCCGCCCGCGGGCGGTCCGACCGCCGTGGAGATGCCGACCACGCTGCCCAGCATGCCGAACGCGCGCGCCCGCTCGGCGCCCTGGAACATCTGCTGGATCAGCCCCGTCGTCTGCGGCGCGACGATGCCCGAGGCCGCGCCCTGCACCAGCCGGAACACCACCAGCCAGCCGGAGCTGGGCGCCAGCCCACACGCCACCGAGGCCACCGTGAACAGCGCGAGCCCGAACAGGAACGCCGCCCGGCGCCCGCGCACGTCGCCGAGACGGCCGGCCGGGACGAGGGCCAGGCCGAAGGTGAGCGCGTAGCCCGACACCACCCAGGACACGTCGGCCGCGTCGGCACCGAGCCCGCGTTCCATGGAGGGCAGCGCGACATTCACGATCGAGCTGTCGAGCAGCGTCATGAAGCCCGCCACGAGACAGACCGCGAGCGCCTGCCAGCGCCGTCGGTCGACGGCGGCAGGTCCGGTCTGGGCTGTAGTCATGAGGTCACGCTATGCAGTGACCTTTACCTCCGCACTACGAGAGACCGAGCCGTTAGGGCTTCGCCGCCGACCGGCCGACCGACTCCACCAGCGGCAGCAGCCGGTACGGCACCCGCTCCCGCAGGGCCACCTCGGTACGGGTGCGCACCACGCCGGGCACGCTGATCAGCTTCTGGATCACATCCTCCAGATGGGCGTTGTCCCGCCCCACCACCCGCGCCAGCAGGTCCCCGCCGCCGGTGGTGGAGAACGCCTCGACGATCTCCGGAACGGCCGCCAGTGCCTCCCCGACATCGTCCATGTGGCCCTGTGTGACCTCGATGTGCACGAACGCCAGCACGGGGTGGCCGAGCGCGGCCGGGGACAGGGAGGGACCCGTGCCCGTGATCACGCCGTCCCGCTCCATCCGGTCCAGCCGGGCCTGGAGGGTGCCGCGTGCGATGCCGAGGAGGCGGGCGTACTCGCGCACGCTGGTGCGCGGCTGCTCCAGCAGTAGCCGCAGGATGCGGGTGTCCAGCTCGTCCACGGCCATCGCGTTCCGGCCTCCTCGTGCCTCGTCGACCAGCGGTGACTGTACCAATGGCCCAGTGTCGCTCCGGGCGTTCATGCTGTGCGACCTGGGCCGTTGGTCCGCCGACGGCTCACGGTCGTTCTGTGCTGCTGGTCCAATGGCTCAGTGGAATAGGAGCCTGTTGAGCCAATCGGCTCTGAGGTGCTGTCATAGGGGTGTCGATGGCGCTGCGGATTCCGCGGCGCCTTTTTCGTGCGAACGGCCACCAGGGGGCGACGAGTAGTGCTGAAGAAGGTGTTCATGGCGCCGGACCCGGGTCGGGTCCGGCTGCGCTTCGCCGCGCGGGCCGTGCTCGGCATCGGCCTGGCGGTCGTCGTGTGCGGGCTCACGGGGCAGTCCCTGACCGGCATGGTCGCGGGCGGGCTCGCCGCGCTGCTCGCCCTGTTCACCGTCGCCGACGCCACCGTGCGCGGACAGGCCGTCACCACCGCCCTGCTGCCCGGTACGGGGGTGCTGGTGCTCGCCGTCGCGGCCGAGCTGCACGCCTACCCGGTCGCGCGTGACCTGGCCTTCCTCGCGGTCGTCGGCGCGGGTGTGTACGCCCGCCGCTGGGGTCCGCGCGGTCACAGCCTCGGCGTGTTCGCGTTCATGATGTTCTTCGTCGGCCAGTTCCTGCACGTCACCCCCGTGCAGTTGCCCGAGCTGTACGCCGCCGTCCTGCTGTCCGTGCTCACCGCGGCCGCGGTGCGCTTCGGCCTCTGGTGCTACGAGCGTGGGCGCCCGGCGCCGACGGCACCCGCCCCGCCGAGCGGCGCCGGGCTCGCCCGTGTGACCACCCGGCAGGCCGTCCAGGCGGTCGCGGGCGCGGGCTTCGCCCTGGTCCTCGGGCAACTGCTGTCCGGGCAGCGCTGGTACTGGGCCGTCGGCGCGACCTGGTGGGTCTTCGTGAACACCGCCTCGCGCGGGGAGACGCTGGTACGGGGCTTCCGGCGCGTCCTCGGGACGGTCCTCGGCATCGGACTCGGCTTCCTCGTGGCGCTGCCGGTGCACGGGGCCGTCGTCCCGTCGCTGGTGCTCGTCGCGGTCGCCGTCTTCGGTATCTTCTACTCGGCCGCCGTCTCCTACACCTGGATGATGCTCTGCGTGACCCTGCTGGCCGAGGTCCTCTACGGACTGCTCGGCGTCCTCACCCCGTCGCTGCTCGCGCTGCGCGTGGCCGAGACGGCGGTCGGCGCGGCGGGGGCGATGCTCGCCGTGCTGGTCGTGCTGCCCGTGACGACGCACACCACCACCGACGCGTGGATACAGCGTGCCTTGCGCTGCGTCCATGCCTGCACGGCCGAGGCCGCTGCTCGGCTCGCGGGTTCCGCCGCGGCCGACCCGGCGCCGCGGGTGGCCGAGCTGGAGCAGTTGCTCGGGCGGGTCCGGATGTCGGTCGCGCCGCTGGTGCATCCGCTGAATCCGCTGCTGGGGCGTAAGGGGCGTGCTCGGCGGGTGCTCATGCTGCTGGACGAGTGTGCGCGGGAGGTGCGGGGGCTGGTGGCCGTCGCGGCCGATCCCGAGGCGTCCCATGACGCTCGGCTGGCCGCCGCGTGTTGGCGGGTGGAGGCTGCGGTGGAGGCGCTGTTCGACGGGGGTGGTGATCCTCTGCACCGGCCCGGTGAGATGCCTGTGGAACCGGCGCTGGTTCATCTCCATGGGCTGGAGCACGCGCTTGCCGATCTGGCGGAGCCCCTGCGGGGGCCGTCCCGGCGGTTGGTGGGGGCTTGAGCCGTCCCGGCTGGGGGTGGGTCTGAAGGTGCGGGTGCGTGGGGGCTGGTCGCGCAGTTCCCCGCGCCCCTGGGGGGTGTGGGCTGGGCTCGCTGGGATGTGCTCGTGCGTCGTGGCTGGTCGCGCAGTTCCCCGCGCCCCTAAGTGGGTCCAGCGGAAGTTCGCTGAGCAGCGCGAAGGGCCCGCTCCCGTACTACCGGGGCGGGCCCTTCGGGTGTGCGGGGGGCCGTCAGAACGCCGGGGCGCCCTGGGGCTGCTGGGCGATGCCCAGGGAAGCTGTGTACTTGGCGAGGGCGAGCTTGCCGATCGCCGGGTAGGCGCCGAGGGCCTCGGAGGTGGCGCAGCCGATCTCCTCGGCGGCGGCCGTCAGCAGCGCCGTGTCGATCTCCGGACCGATGAGGTACGGGGCGAGCGCGAGCTGCTGCGAGCCCGAGGCGCGGAGCTGCTCGGCGATGGAGGCGATCGAGCCGTCCTGGTCCAGCGCGGCGGCCATCACCGGCACGGCCAGCCGCGCGGCGAGCAGCATGCCGGTGATACCGGCGGCCTGCACGGCCTCCTCGCCGCCCACGGACGCCAGGATGATGCCATCGGCCGCGGTCGCCACCGTGAACAGGCGGGCGCGGTCGGCGCGGGCGAGGCCCGCCTCCGACAGCCGCACGTGCAGACCCTCGGCGAGCAGCGGGTGCGGGCCGAGGACGTCGGTCAGCTCGGCGGCGACCCGGCTGTCCATCACGGCCTGGCGGGTCTGCCGCAGCAGGGCGTTGTCGGGACCGGCCAGCAGCGGCACGACCACGGCCACCGGCCCGTCCGGCGCCTTCGCGTCGGAACCGGCGGCGACGGCCTGCTCGTGGCGGGCCGTGCGCTCCTCGGCGGCACGCGCCAGGACGGCGCTCAGGGTCGGGAATTCGGCGTCGTCCCCGTCCAGGTAACCGATCCGCGCGTCGAGGCCGGGCAGCTCGGAGCGGGCGATGCTCACGACCTCCTCGGCGAGGCTGCGCGTGGCGGCGCTGGGCGCACCGGGCACCGCGAGGACGAACGCGGGCGCGTCCTCGGGAGCCACCAGCGGCTCCGGACGGCGGTGCCGTCCGGGCTGGCGGGGTCGCGGCATTCGTACTGGCAGGCCGGACTCGGGTCCAGTGGGGGAGCTCATGGCGCCGCATGTTACTGGTTTCCGGAGCTGCCCTGTTCGGGGAGGGTGCGGGTGAGCGGTATCCGTCCGGTTTTGTCGGATGAGTTGCGGAGATGGGGCGGCTGATCCGTTCCTGTATTGGGTAGTTGAGGGCCTCGTGGGGTCGATTTCCCTTTATGTCGCTCTCTTTTGCGCGCCGGTCACGCAGAGCAGGCGCGGGTCCTCGGGCCAGACGCCGTCTCCCGCCGCCAGCGCCGACGCGAGCCTGGCGCAGCCGTGCAGCGGATCGCCCTGGGCCGCTATGGGACGGGCATGCGGCAGCTGTCGCGCCAACTCCTCGTGCAGGAAGGTGAGGAGGGGTTCGCCCAGCTTCAACAGGCCACCGGTACAAGCCACTTCCGGCTCCCCGGATTCCGGGCACACGGCGGTGACGGCCTCGGCCATGTGCCGGGCGGCCGTGCGCAGGATGTCGGTGGACACGGGGTCGCTCGGTGCGCAGGCGGCGACCTCCGGGGCGAAGGAGGCGAGTACGGCGGCACGGTCGGGCCGGGGATAGACCAGGCCGGGCAGCTCCGGTGGGGGTCCGAACCGCTCCCGCGACCGCTCCAGCAGCGGCGCGGAGCCGCCCCCGCGACCGTCGTACGCGCGCAGCGCCGCCTCCAGTCCGGCCCGCCCGATCCAGGCCCCGCCGCCGCAGTCGCCCAGCAGATGGCCCCAGCCGTCCGCCCGCCGCCAGCCGGTCAGGTCCGTGCCGATGGCGATCAGACCCGTGCCCGCCGCGAGCACGGCGCCCGGACGCGGGCCGAGGGCGCCGATGTACGCCGTGACCGCGTCGGCGGCGAGGCCCACGGTGCGCACGCCCAGCGCTTCGGCGAGCGCGTCCGGCAGTTCGGCGCGCAGGGCCGCGCCCAGGGTGGCGAAGCCCGCGGCGCCGATCACGGCGGTGGTCAGCTCGTCCACCCCCGCCTCCGCCGCGAGGGCCCGCGCCAACGGGAGGACGAGTTCCAGCAGATGGGCCGGGTCGATGCCGTGCTCCCCGGTCCGTACCGGCTGCCCGGCCTTGCCCTCGGCGGGCGGCGCCCCGTCGAACGCCCCCACAGCCACCCGCAGGCCGGAGCCCCCGGAGTCGACCGCGAGGAAACCGGGGACCGCCGGGCGCACCGTGCCGCCATCCGGCAACTCCCTGCCCACTGGGAACAACGGATTCCCCTCTCCATCGCCGGAGCGCGCGTACGACGGAGGCAGGGTAGCGGGGCCGGGGGAGTGCGCGTGGGTCGATCCACAGCCGTTCGGGTGATGTCGGTGGGGGCCAGTAGAGTGACTTGACGTGGCACGACGACCGTTGAACGAACTTGTAGAGGCCGGCTGGGCGAAGGCCCTGGACCCGGTGGCCGAGCGCATCACGGCCATGGGGGACTTCCTCCGTGCCGAGGTGGCGGAGGGCCGCACCTACCTCCCGTCCGGGGCGAACGTCCTGCGGGCCTTCCAGCAGCCCTTCGACGATGTGCGGGTCCTGATCGTGGGTCAGGACCCCTATCCGACACCGGGCATGGCGATCGGGCTGAGCTTCGCGGTGGCGCCGGAGGTGCGGTCCCTGCCGGGCAGCCTGGAGAACATCTACCGGGAGTTGAACACCGACCTGGGCCTGTCCCGGCCCTCCAACGGTGATCTGACCCCGTGGACCTCCCAGGGCGTCCTGCTGCTGAACCGGGCCCTCACCACGGCGCCGCGCAAGCCCGGCGCCCATCGCGGCAAGGGCTGGGAGGAGGTCACCGAACAGGCCATCCGCGCGCTCGCCGCACGCGGCAAGCCGCTGGTGTCCATCCTGTGGGGCCGCGACGCCCGCAACCTCCGGCCCCTGCTCGGGGACTACCCGGCGATCGAGTCCGCGCACCCGTCGCCCATGTCCGCGGACCGAGGCTTCTTCGGCTCCCGTCCGTTCAGCCGGGCCAACGAGCTGCTGACCGGCCAGGGCGCCGAGCCGGTGGACTGGCGCCTGCCCTAGGGCGTGTCTCGCCCAGCGGGGCCGATGCCGAGCATCCCGGCGCACCGACGTCGGCCCTCCGTACCGGAGTCGGCCCGCACCGCCCGGCCCGCACCGCCCGGCCCGCACCGCCCCTCAGCCGACCACCGCCGCCCGCACACACAGCACGTCCGGCAGGTGGGAGGCCAGCTGCCGCCAGGTGTCCCCGTCGTCGGCGGAGGCGAACACCTCGCCGTTGCGGTTGCCGAAGTAGACGCCCGCCGGGTCCGCGTCGTCGGTGCACAGGGCGTCGCGCAGCACGGTGCCGTAGTGGTCCTCCTGCGGCAGGCCCGCCGAGAGCGGCTCCCAGCTCTTCCCGGCGTCAGGGGTACGGAACACCCGGCAGCGGTGGTCGGCGGGGACCCGGTCGGCGTCGGCGTTGATGGGGAAGACGTACGCCGTGCCGCCCCGGTGCGGATGCGCGGCGACCGCGAAGCCGAAGGTGGAGGGGAGGCCCTCGCCGATGTCGGTCCAGTGCGCGCCCGCGTCGTCGCTGCGGTAGACGCCCCAGTGGTTCTGGAGGTATAGGCGGTCCGGGTCGTCCGCGTCCCGGGCGACCTTGTGCACGCACTGGCCGAACTCCGGGTCGGGATCGGGCAGGAAGACGGCGGCGACCCCGGAGTTCGACGGAGCCCAGCTCGCACCGCCGTCCTCCGTGCGGAACACCCCGGCCGTGGACACCGCCACCGTCACCGCGCGCGGATCGCGGGCGTCGGTCAGCACCGTGTGCAGCCCCTCCCCGCCACCGCCCGGCACCCACTGGGAGCGGGTCGGATGCTCCCAGAGCGGACGCACCAGCTCGAAGCTCTCCCCACGGTCCTCGGAGCGGTACAGCGCGGCGGGTTCCGTGCCCGCGTACACCACGTCCGGCTCGGCGGCGGCCGGGTGCAGCTGCCAGACCCGCTCTAGCGAGGCGCCCGTGTCCTTGGGGAACCTGACGGCCGGGCGCGCGGGCTCGGACCAGGTGCGGCCCAGGTCGTCGGAGTGGAACACCGAGGGACCCCAGTGCGCGCTGTCACCGCTGGCGAGCAGTCGGGGCGTGTCGCCGCGGGTGTCGATCGCGACCGCGTAGATGGCCTGGGCGTTGAACCGGGGGCCGTCGTCGAACTCCCAGGCTCCTCCGCGCCGCCTGCCGATGAACAGGCCCTTGCGGGTACCCACGGCGAGCAGTACCTCGGTCATGCCGACCACCTCCGGGACTTCGTCGTCCACTGCGCCGCACCGCCCTCGGATACGGCATCCTCCGATTTCGCCCAGTCTGCACCCCGCCACTGACAGTGACCCTCAAGGCGGGTGTCGCCGCAGGTCGGGGCGGGGTGTGAGCAACGGGCGGCGGGCGTCCGTATCGGAAGGCGGTCCGGTCTGTCGGCGCGCTCGTGAGGAGGATGGCCCTTGAAGGCGTTCCGTGGTCCGCGTGTGTGGCTGTGGCGGTGGCGGCGCGGTCCGCTGCGGCGCCGTGCGGACGTGGTGGAGGGATGGGTGCTGCTGGGCGTCTGGCTGCTGACCCTGGTGGCCGGGATCGGGGTCGGACTCGCGGCCGCGCGGTCGGTCGAGCGCGGCCTCGCCCACGAGCGCGCCACCTGGCATCCGATGGTCGCCTACGTCGTCGGGCACGCCCCCGGCCGGTCCGGGGCCCGTGGTTCCAGCCGGGAACGGGTCTGGACGGAGGTCCGCTGGACCGCGGGCGATGGGACGCCCCGCACCGGCCAGGTCCGGGTCGCGCCGGGCACGGCGACCGGCGCGCCGGTCGCCATCTGGACCGACGGGCGCGGACGGCTCGCCGGTCGGCCCGCCACCGCGACCGAGGCCGCCGTCCGCGCCGCCTTCGTCGGCACCCTGTTCGGCGCGGGCGCGGCCGCCGTGCCCTGCGCCGGGGGCCGCTTCCTGCTCGCCGTGCTGGAGCGCCGCCGCCTGGCCCTCTGGGACGCCGAGTGGGCCCGGCTGGGCCCGCAGTGGGGCCGTACGACGGGATAAGCGGCCCCCTGATTCAGGCGGGCAGCGCCCGGTCGAGGATCGTGTCCAGGTCCGTGCCCGGGGGCAGCGTGCCGAAGGCGTGGCCCCAGTCGCCGCCCAGCCGGGTCGCGCAGAACGCGTCGGCCACCTCGGGCGGGGCGTGGCGGACCAGGAGGGACGCCTGGAGGGCCAGCGCCATCCGCTCGACCACCCGGCGCGCGCTCAACTGGTCCGCCGCGGCCAGCTCCCGCTTCAGCGAGGTCACGGTCGCGTCCAGGCGGGCGTCGGCCCCGCGCGCGAGGGCGAGTTCCCCGAACAGCGACTCCGCGCTCCCCGGCTCCCGGCCCAGCGCGCGCAGCACATCGAGGGCGTTGACGTTCCCCGAGCCCTCCCAGATGGACAGCAGCGGCGCCTCCCGGTAGTGCCGGGGCATGCCGGAGTCCTCGACGTACCCGTTGCCGCCCAGGCACTCCAGCGCCTCGGCGGTGAACGCCGGGCCCCGCTTGGTGACCCAGTACTTGCCCACGGCCGTGGCGATCCGGCGGAACGCCCGCTCCTCCTCGTCCCCGCGCACCGCCCGGTCCGCCGCCCCGGCGAGCCGCAGGGTGAGCGTCGTCGCCGCCTCCGACTCCAGCGCCAGGTCGGCGAGGACGTTGCGCATCAGCGGCTGGTCGAACAGCCGGGCGCCGAACGCGCTGCGGTGCCGGGCGTGATGGCCTGCCTCGACCAGCGTCTTGCGCATCAGGGTCGCCGACGACATCACGCAGTCCAGCCGGGTGCAGTTGACCATCTCGATGATGGTCTTCACCCCGCGCCCCTCCGGCCCGACCAGCCACGCCACCGTACGGTCGAACTCCGGCTCGGAGGACGCGTTGGAGCGGTTGCCGAGCTTGTCCTTCAGGCGCTGGATGCGGAAGGTGTTGCGGCTGCCGTCCGGCAGCACCCGCGGCACCAGGAAGCAGGAGAGCCCGCCCGGCGCCTGCGCCAGCACCAGGAACACGTCGCACATCGGCGCCGAGGTGAACCACTTGTGTCCGCGCAGCGTGTACACGCCGGGCTCGTCCGTCGGCGTGGCCACCGTGGTGTTGGTGCGGACGTCGGAGCCGCCCTGCTTCTCGGTCATGCCCATCCCGGCGAGCAGACCCCGCTTCTCGGTGGGCACGCGCAGCCCCGGATCGTAATCCCGGCTGGTGAGCAGTGGTTCGTACACCTTCGCCAGGTCCGGCTGGGCGCGCAGGGCGGGGACGGCGGCGTACGTCATCGACGTCGGGCAGCCGTGTCCCGCCTCGGTGTGCCCCCAGACCAGGCCGCCCGCCGTACGGGCCACGTGCGCGCCGGGCCGGTCGTCCGCCCACGGGGTGCCTGCCAGGCCCTCGGCGACGGCGGTGCGCATCAGGTGGTGCCAGCTGGGGTGGAAGTCGACCTCGTCGACCCGGTTGCCGTAGCGGTCGTGCGTCCGCAGCTCCGGCTCGTGCCGGTTGGCCAGCTCGCCCCACTCCTGCGCCTCGGCGCCGCCCGCGCGCAGCCCCAGCGCCCGGACGTCCTCCTCGGCCCACCCGGCGCCCTCCCGGCGCAGCCCCTCCAGCAGGGCGACGTCGGCGGACGCGTCGTAGGGAGCCAGCGGCGGGGGCTGGTTGGTGACGTCATGGGTGGCGTACAGCGGCGACTGCTCGGGCATCGGGACCATACAGCCATGTTGCACTCTCCGTACGATTGCAGCAATGACGCAATACCGATCGCCGCACGTACAGTACGTGCCCATGCGCATGAACCCGTCGGCCGAGCCCGTGACCAGGCCGTTGTCCGCGCGGTCGGTCGTGCTGAGCCTGCTGCTCGGCGCGCATCCGCCCCGGCTGCCGGTGCGGGAACTGGTGCGGCTGGTCGAACCGTTCGGCGTCGGCGGCTCCACCCTGCGGGCCGCGCTCAGCCGGATGGTGGCCGCGGGCGACCTGAAGCGCACCGACGCCGTGTACGGGCTCAGCGACCGCCTGCTGGCCCGGCAGCGCCGTCAGGACGAGGCCGTACGGCCGCACGCGCGCGCGTGGGACGGCGACTGGGAGATGGTCGTGATCACGGCGACCGGACGCGGTCCCGCCGAGCGCGCCGACCTGCGGGCCCGGCTGACCGCGCTGCGCCTGGCCGAACTCCGCGAGGGCGTCTGGGTGCGTCCCGCCAACCTCGCCCGGCCGCTGCCCGGCGAACTGGGCGAGGTCGCCCTGACCTACACCGCCCGCCCCGACGAGCCCGCCGCCGCCCTCGTGGCCCGGCTGTGGCCCCTAGACACGTGGGCGGCCGAGGCGCGCACCCTCCTCGCCCGGGCCACCGCTGCCCGCCACCCGGCCGACCGCCTCACCGCCTACGCGGCCGTCGTACGCCACCTGCTCACCGACCCGGTCCTCCCTGATCCCCTGCTCCCCGCCGACTGGCCCGGCGAGGCGCTCCGGACGGCCTACGCCGGATATCAGCGGGAGCTGGCCGCGTCCTAGGGGCGGCCCGGCCGAGTGGCGAGGGCCGGGCGCTTGGCGTCTCCTGGGAGTGGAGGGGGTGACCAGCGTGCGCGTGCTTCCGGGCACCGGGTGGGGCACGGCAGGCGATCTCGCCCGAGGAGAGTCATGGCTGAGCACACGTCGTCGTCGGTCCTCACCGCGCCCATGCGCGGCGTCGCCTCCGTCCTGAGCAAGGTGCCGGGCGCGTCGGTCGTCTCCCGGGCGGCCCAGGACACGCTGGACATCGTCGGCGTGATCTCCCCCCGAGGGCGGCGGCTCGCGGTGTACACCGGGGCGGGCGTGCTCGGCGTCGCCGGGGTGGTGGAGTGGCCCGTGGCGCTCGCCGGAGCCGCCATCGCGTGGCTGACCCAGCCCAGCCCGGCCCTCGTGACCCCGACGGTCAAGCCCGCCGACGACAAGATCGACGAGCCCGCCCCCGCCAGCGAGGCCGAGGTGGGCGAGGCGGCCCTGCGCACCGGGCACCACGATGCCCCCGGCCCCGTGAAGGCCACCGACACCGAGGCCGCGCACCCGGAGCCCGCGCCCAAGAAGCACGGCAAGAAGTCCGGGAAGCAGCCCAAGGGCGCCACCGGGCAGCTCGGGCCCACCGCCCGCCCCGAACGCACCAGCCTCTGACGGCCGGAATGGTCCTCCACCTCCTCACCACGCCCACGGCCGCCGCCCGCCTCCCCCGGCTCCTCGCGGCGGCCGCCGCACCCCTGATCGGAGCGGCGGCGGGCGCCGCCGCGGGCACCGCACGGGCGGGCGTACGCGGCGCGGACGCGGCCGTACGCGTGACCCGGGTCGCCCGCACCGCGCTGCCCGGCGGCCCCGCCCACTGGCGGGCCGGTGCCCGCGTCCACCTCCCGCTGCGCACCGCCGAACCGGACCGGGTACGGGGCGCGGGCGGCCGCGCCCACCTGGCCCGCCGGATCGCGGCGACGCTCGCCGACCGGCCCGACGTGCTCCTCGCCTACTGGGACGAGGGCCTCGCCCGCTTGGTCGTGACCATGACCGAGGACGCCGTCAGCGACCGGGTGGTGGACCGGGCGGCCGAACTCGCCGTACACGACGGGCTGCTCGTGCGCGGCGGTGACCCCGAGGAACACGTCCACCCCGCCGACCCGGCGGGCGTACGGGCCGCCGCCGTCACCCTCGGCGTCGACCTGATCGGCATCGGCGGCGCCCTCACCGGCTACCTCCTGCGGCTGCCCCCCACGCCCCGCGCGGTCACCGCCTGCGTCACCCTGCTGCGGGAGAACCCCCGCGTCCGCGCCCTGCTGCGCGCCCGCCTCGGTGCCGACCGCATGGATCTCCTGCTGGCCAGCGCCAACGCGATCGTGCACGCCGCCGGGCAGACCCCCACCTCGCTCGTGCTCGACGGCGCCCTGCGCTCCCTCCAGCTCGCCGAGACCATGGCCCGCGCCGCCGCCTTCGACTCCCTCCACGACGAACTGTGCGGACCCGAACGCGTCAGCGTCGCCCCCGACGGCGCCCCGCGCCCCCCGCTGCGCGAGTCCCCGGCCCAGGTGTACGCCGCCCACGCCTCCGCGGGCAGCGTGCTCGGCGCGGTGGCCGCGCTGCTGGTCAAGCGGAACCTGAACTCCGCCGCCGAGGCCGCCCTCTCCGGCTCGCCCAAGGCCGCCCGGTACGCCCCCGCCGCTTTCCACGCCGTACTCGGCACCGCGCTGGCCCGCGCCGACGTGCTGGTCCGCGACCCGGAACGGCTCAGACAGCTGGAGATGGCCGGGACCCTCCTGCTGCACCCGAGCGCGCTGCGCACCGACGAGGGGCTGCCCGACCCGTGGACCGAGGCCGTGCTCGACGCGGCCCGCCGCGCCCGGCTGCGCGTCGTCCTCGTCGACGACCCCGCCCTGGAGGACTTCGTCGCGCTCGCCGATCAAGTGGTCGACGCGAGACGCCCGTTGGACGACGTCGTGCACGCCCTGCGCGGTGAACTGGACGCCCGCACGGAGGACGAGGAGGACGCCGACGAACGCGTCGTCATCACCGTCGCCCGACCCCGCGCCCTCGAGGAGAGCGACGTACTGGCCGGACTCGAGGCCACCGACATCGCCATCGCGCTCACCGACCAGGAAGGCGCCGTCATCTGGGGCGCCGACATCCTCGCCCCGCACGGACTGCCCGACGTGTGGCGGCTGCTCACCGCGATCCCCGCCGCCCGCGCCGTCGGCAGCCGGGGCCAGGTCCTGGCCCGCTCCGGCGCCGCGCTCTCCGGCCTCCTAGTGGCCATCGGCGAGGCCCGGCGCGGCCGCGGACGCCGCTCCGTGCTGCCCGGGCTGCGGCACGCCCCCGTCGACACCGGCGCGCTCACCGCCCTGGCGTACGGCGTCTGGGCCGCCCTCGGCGTGGCCGCCGCCCGCGCCCCGCACCCCCACGCCCGCGTGCGCTGGCACGAACTCGACCCCGACGAGGCGGTGGAACGGCTCGACCGCGAGGCGGGCCCCGGACCCGGCCCGGTGGAACGCGCCGCCACCCGGGCCCGCGAGACGGCCGACCGGATCGCCCGGGTGCCCGCGTTCGCCCCGGCCCGCCTCACCTGGCAGCTCGGCCAGGCCGTACGCGGCGAACTCGACGACCCGCTCACCCCCGTACTGGCGGTCGGCTCCGCCGCCTCCGCGATCCTCGGCTCGGTCGTGGACGCCCTCCTCGTCGTCGGCGCCCTCGACCTGAACGCCCTGGTCGGCGGTGTCCAGCGGCTGCGCGCCGAGCGGGCGCTGTCCGGGCTGCACACCGAGCAGCAGCGCAAGGCGCGGGTCGCGCCCCCGCCGGAGGAGGCGCCCGCGGGCGGCACCCGCACCGTGGACGCCGGACAACTGCTGCCCGGCGACGTGATCGAGCTGAAGGGCGACGACGTGGTCCCCGCCGACGCCCGGCTGCTGTGGCAGGACGGCCTGGAGGTGGACGAGTCCGCGCTGACCGGCGAGTCCCTGCCGGTGCACAAGCACATCGGGGCCACCCCGCACGCGGCCGTCGCCGACCGGCGCTGCATGGTCTTCGAGGGCACCACCGTCGTCGCGGGCACCGCGCACGCCGTCGTCGTCGACACCGGCGAGCGCACCGAGGCAGCCCGAGCCGTCCACCTCGCCGCCCGTACGCCCCCGGCGGCCGGGGTACAGGCCCGGCTCCAGGAACTCACCCGTAAGACACTGCCCCTGACCCTGGGGGGCGGCGCCGCCGTGACCGGGCTGGCCCTGCTGCGCGGCACGCCGGTGCGTGAGGCGGTCAGCGGTGGCGTGGCCGTCGCGGTCGCCGCCGTGCCCGAGGGGCTGCCGCTGGTCGCCACCGTCGCCCAGCTCGCCGCCGCCCGCCGACTGAGCCGCGACGGCGTCCTGGTCCGCACCCCGCGCACCCTGGAGGCGCTCGGCCGCGTCGACACCATCTGCTTCGACAAGACCGGCACCCTCACCGAGAACCGGCTCCGCGTCGTCCGGGTGACCGACGCCGAGGGCATCGAGTGGGCGGCCGGTGACGCGGGCGAGGCGGGCCCCGCCGCGACCCTGCGCCGCGCCGCGCGGGCCTGCCCCCGCGTGAACGGCTCCGGACGCCCGGTGCACGCCACCGACGAGGCCGTCATCCACGCCGCCGCACCCGACCCCGGCTGGACCCAGCTCGGCGGCCTCTCCTTCGAGGCCGCCCGGGGCTACGCGGCCGCCGTGGGCCGGGAGGGCGACGGCCCCCGCACCCTGGTCGTCAAGGGCGCCCCCGAGACCGTGCTGCCCGGCTGCGCCGACCTGTCCGACCGCGCCCACGACTCCGCCCACTCCCTCGCCGGAGCCGGACTGCGCGTCCTCGCGGTGGCCATGCGGCGCCTCGACGAGGGCGAGAGGGAGTCCGACGCCCTCCAAGAACCCCTGCACGACCTGCGGTTCACCGGACTGCTGGCCCTCTCCGACGTACCCCGCGAGACCTCCGAGGCGCTGGTGCGCGGCCTCCTGGAGGAGGGCGTACGCCCGGTCATGCTCACCGGCGACCACCCGCAGACCGCCCGCGCCATCGCCCGCGAACTCGGCTGGCCCGAGGACACCGAGGTGGTCACCGGCGACGAACTGGCCGCCGCCGACCGGCGCACCCGCGCCCGGATGCTCCGGGACGCCGGGGTCGTGGCCCGCGTCGCGCCCGAGCAGAAACTCCAGGTCGTGGAGGCACTCCGGGACGCGGGCCGGGTGGTCGGCATGGTCGGCGACGGCGCCAACGACGCCGCCGCGATCCGCGCCGCCGACATCGGCGTCGGCATCAGCGCACGGGGCTCGGCCGCCGCGCGCAACGCCGCCGACATCGTCCTCACCGACGACGATCTGACCGTCCTCATCGACGCCATCGGCGAAGGACGTTCGCTGTGGCACAGCGTCGCCGACGCCATCGCCATCCTCATCGGCGGCAACGCGGGCGAGGTCGGCTTCGGCATCCTCGGCACCCTGCTCTCCGGCACCGCCCCGCTGTCCACCCGGCAGATGCTGCTGGTGAACCTCTTCACCGACCTGTTCCCGGCCATGGCGGTGGCCGTGACCCCGAAGGACGGCGACGATGACGAGGTACGCGGCCGGACCGCGTCCCCCGAGGACGCGGCGGGCGGCGTCCTCGGCGCCCCGCTGATCCGGCAGATCCGGCACCGCGCCCTCACCACCGCGCTCGGCGCCATCACCGCCTGGCTCATCGGCCGCTTCACCCCCGGCACCGCCCGCCGCGCCAGCACCATGGCCCTGTGCGGCGTGGTCGGCACCCAGCTCGTCCAGACCCTCCTGGACCGCCGCGACAGCAACCTGGTCCGGGTCACCGCCCTCGGCTCCGCCGCGGCCCTCGTGGCCGTCATCCAGACCCCCGGCATCAGCCGCCTGGTCGACTGCACCCCGCTCGGCCCGATGGCCTGGGCCGGAGTCGCCCTGGCCATCGCACTCGCCCTGGCCGGCCAGCGGACCCTGCCCCGGCTGGAGGAACTTGTCGCGGGACTGGTGCCTACGGAGGACCGGGTCTAGGCGCTCTCGGCGAGGGCGGGCGCCTCCCGGGGCTCGCGGCCGGGCCGGTGGTTGAACAGCAGGTTCAGCGCGATCGCCGTCAGGCAGCCCGCGCTGATGCCGCTGTTCATGACGGTCTGGAACCAGTCGGGGAACTTCGCGTACACCGTGGGCACGCCCACCGGGAGCATGCCGACCGCGACCGAGACGGCCACGACGGTGAGGTTGTGGTTGTCCCGGAAGTCGACGGCGGCCAGGGTGCGCAGACCGCTGGCCGCGACCGTTCCGAACATCACCAGGCCCGCCCCGCCGAGCACCGGCGCGGGGACGGCGGCCACCATGGCGCCCAGCTTGGGCAGCAGGCCAAGGAGGACGAGCAGGGCGCCCGCGGCGGCGACCACCCAGCGGCTGCGGACCCGCGTCATGCCGACCAGGCCGACGTTCTGGGCGTACGCCGTGTACGGGAAGGTGTTGAAGACGCCGCCCAGCACGGTCGACAGGCCGTCGGCGCGGAGCCCGTCCGCCAGGGAACGCGGCTCGACCTCCCGGCCGGTCATCTCGCCCACCGCGATCAGGTCACCGGTGGTCTCCGTCATCGTCACCAGCGCCACCACCAGCATGGACACGATCGCGGACACCCGGAACTCCGGTGCCCCGAAGTGGAACGGGGTGCTGATCCCCACCCAGTCCGCGTCCGCGACCCCGCCGAAGTCCGTGAAGCCGAACGGCACCGCCACGGCCAGGCCCACCACGATGCCGGTCAGCACGGCCACGCGGGCGAGGAAGGCAGGGGCGAAGCGCTGCACGCCCAGCACCACCGCCAGCACGAACGCGGCCAGCGCCAGGTTCCGGGGCGCCCCGAAGTCCTTCGCGCCCACCCCGCCCGCCGCCCAGTTGCCCGCGACCGGCAGCAGGGAGACGCCGATGATCAGGATCACGGTGCCGGTGACCAGCGGCGGGAAGAACCGCAGCAGCCGACCGAAGACCGGCGCGAGCAGCACGATCGCCAGCCCCGCGACGATCACCGAGCCGTAGATCGCGGGCAGCCCGCCGCCCGTCGTACCGATCAGCACCATCGGGGACACGGCCGCGAAGGTGCACCCCTGCATGATCGGCAGCCGTACGCCGAACCGCCAGAAGCCGACGCACTGGATCAGCGTCGCCACCCCGCACACCAGCAGGTCGGCGGTGATCAGATACGCCAGGTCGGCGGGGGAGAGGCGCAGCGCGCCGCCCACGATCAGCGGGACCGCCACGGCGCCCGCGTACATGGCCAGCACATGCTGGAGCCCGAAGGCCGCGAGCTGCCGTACCGGGGGTATCTCGTCGACGGGGTGCGTTGCGGCGGTCGTGGCCATGGGGCCTCCTGCGGCGGGCGGGCGGGGAGCGGTAACCGGACTGCACGAGACCGTAGGGGCCTTGAACAGTTTGTTGATTTCCGGTGCGTTGCCGCCGCGTGTCATGCCCACGCAAGTGGATCGGGACACCGCCCGCCGTGCTACGCCGTGCTACTCGGGCCGAGCCGCCGCCCACAGCGCGTCCCAGTCGGACAGCTTGACCGGGTTCCGGCCCAGACTCGCGCCCAGCTCCGCCTCGGCGCGCTCGATCGCCAGCCACCCCGGCCACGCCACCGGGTCGGCGCCCGCCGCCCGCAGCCCCGGAAGCGGGTCCTCCGGGACCTCGCGGGACTCCAGCGCCGGGGCGTCCTCCAGCAGCGAGGTCACCGTCTCCTTGGCGCAGGAGCGATTGCTGCCGATGACGCCGGTCGGGCCGCGCTTGATCCACCCGGCCACGTACGCGCCCGGCACGGGGACGCCGTCGCTCAGCACCCGCCCCGCCAGATGCGGCACCATCCCGGTCACCGGGTCGGACGGCAGCCCCTCCGGCGGCATCCCCCGGTACCCCACCGAGCGCAGCACCAACTGCGCCGGAACGTCCTCGTACACACCCGTGCCCCGCACCCCGCCCTGCCCGTCCGGCTCGGTCCGCTCGAAGCGCACCCCGCCCACCCGGCCGTCCGACTCCAGCACCTCCACCGGGCGCAGGAAGAACCGCAGCCGGATCGTCCGGTCGGTGTCCGGGGGCGAGACGGCGGCCCAGTCGCGCAGCACCTCCGCGTTGCGCCGCTGGGCGCCGGGCAGCGCCGACAGGTCCGCGAACGCCGGATCGAGCGCCAGTTCCGCCGGGTCGACGGAGACTCCGACCCCAGGCAGACCGCCCAGTTCACGTAGCTCCTTGGTGGTGAACCTGGCCTGCGTGGGACCGCGCCGCCCGGCCATCAGCACCTCGTCGACCCCGCCCCCGGTCAGCAGCTCCAGCGCCGCCTGCGGCATGTCCGTCCCGTGCAGCTCGGCCGCGCCGCGCATCAGCATCCGCGTGACGTCGACGGCCACATTGCCGACCCCGATGACCACGGCGGAGCGCACATCGCGCAGAAAACCCTCGTCGGCCGCGTCCGGATGCGCGCTGTACCAGGACACGAACTCCGACGCCGACCAGCTGCCCGGCAGCTCCTCGCCGGGAATGCCCAGCGGACGGCCCGCCGCCGCGCCCACGCAGTACACCACCGCGTGGTACAGCTCCCGCAGCCGCTCCACCGGCACCCCGTCCGGGCCGCCCACCCCGACGCCGCCCAGGAACCGGACCCGGTCGTGCTCCAGCACCGTCCGCAGGCTGCCCTGGAGCGACTTGATCTTCTCGTGGTCCGGGGCGACGCCGTAGCGCACCAGCCCGAACGGGGCGGGCAGCCGGTCCAGCACGTCCACGTGCACGTCGGGGTGGCGCTCCACCAGGTTCTGCGCGGTGTAGCACCCGCTCGGTCCGGAGCCGACGACGGCGACCCGCAGCACGGCGTACTCCTCACCCCGTGGGCAACGGGAGACAGCCCTGACGGCTCCAGCATGGCACCGCGCGGCGGTGTCGGCAGGGCCTGGCGGGCCGTCGGGCTAATCGCCCCGCTCGTCCGGCCGCTCGTCAGTCCGCTCGCCCGTCTGCTGGTCTGTCCGCTGCTCGTCCGTGGCGAAGAACCGGGACAGGTCCCCCCGGCCGCACCCGTCGTCGTCCGTGCCGCTCCCCGGCGGTACGCCGAGCGCCCCGTCGAGCCCGTACCGCTCGAACAGTTCCGCGCGCAGGACGGGGATCGGCATCGGCACGCCCGGCACCAGTGCCGCGTACACCGCGCCCATCAGCAGCGCCCGGAGCATCGGGTAGCCGGTCGTGCCGTCGGTCGCGCCGCAGCGGGCGACCGTGTCGCCGAGGAGTTCGGACAGGCGCCGCTGCTCCGGGCACTGCACGAAGCCCTCCTCGTGCAGCAGCCCCGCCATGTGCTGGCGCATGAGCACCGGCCGCTCCCGCGCCAGTCCCAGGATCGCGTCGATGGCACGGGCCAGCCGCTCCCGGCCGTCCTCGGTACGCGGCTCCCGCTCCAGCGCCTCCTCCAGCGTGCGGTGCATCAGCCGGTGCACGGCGGACTGGACCAGCTGGCGCTTGCCGGGGAAGTAGTACGAGACCAGTCCGCGCGCCGATCCGGCGCGGTCCGCGATGTCGCCCAGGGTGGTCGCCTCGAACCCGCGCTCGTCCACCAGCTCCACCGCGGCCTGGAGGAGCCGCTCGCGCGAACGCCGCCGCAGCTCTTCATTGACCGAGGCGCTGCGCGGGGACATTACGGAACTCCTGCGTTGACTGGCTGTCAGCCAACTATACTCAAGGCGTGAGGCGCCGCATCGCGCGGGGCCTCTTCAGGGCTGCCGTCCGTCTGAGCGCCGCGGGGGAGCGCCTCAGGCGGACGGCAGTTCCGCTTCCGGCAGCAGGTCCAGTACGGGCAGCAGGGCGTCCGGGCGTGCGTCCACCGGCAGATGGTCCACGAAGTGCACCCGGCAGCCGATCGCGGCGGCGCCACCGTCCGCCGTCCGGTTGTCCCCGACCATCAGCGTGCGCCCCGGCTCGACCCCCAACTCCGCACAGGCGACGGCGAACAGCCGGGGGTCCGGCTTCCGCACCCTGTGCTCGTACGACAGCACGTACGCGTCCACGTAGGGGTCGAGCCCGTGCTCCCGGAAGACCGGCCGCAGGTCCCAGCCGATGTTGCTGACGATGCCGACGGTGATTCCGCGTTGCCGCAGCTCCTTGAGGACCTGGGCCGCGTCGGGGTACGGGGCCCACGCGGCGGGGGCCATGTGCCGTTCGTACAGCGCGTCGTGCAGGTCGTCCACGGGCAACGGCACTTGCCGGGAGAGCCCGGTGTACGCGGCCCGGTGCGCCGCGGCGTCGATGTCCCGCTCGGCCCACGCCTCGGCCAACTCCTCCGGTACGACCTTCGGCTCAGCGCCACCGGGCAGCGCGCCCACCACCTCCAACGCGTCTGCCATATCGCTGAATCGCGGCTCGCTCAGCGTGGTGCCCGTCGCCGTGAGGGCGGCCCGGAGCCAGGACTCGGTGGACTCGGCACGGCACAGCGTGCCCGAGAAGTCGAACAGCACAGCGGTCATGCGCGGGACCCTACTCCTGGGGCCCTCGGCATCGTTCGTGGACCAGTACCGCACCGGCCACCAGCGAGGCCCCGAACAGCCAGCCGCCCAGCACGTCCGAGAACCAGTGCACCCCCAGCCACACCCGTGTGACACCGACGCCCACCACCGAGACGACGGCCACCACGACCGCGCCGTACCATCGCGCCCCGCGCACCCCGTGACGGTGGATCAGCCACAGCAACAGCCCGCACACCACGGTGGCCGTCATGACATGCCCCGACGGGAACGCGGCGTACCGCGCGCTGTCCACGGGGTCCGGCCACACCGGGCGCGGCCGCGCGACGCCCGCCTTCACCGCCTGCTGCACCACCGCCGCCACCGCGCAGGTGAGCACCAGCCACAGCGCCGTCCACCACGCGGCCGTACGCCACAACAGCCACAGCGCGACCCCCGCGCACAGCAGCCGCATCGTCACCGGGTCCCACACCCAGTCGGTCAGCACCCGGAAGACCTGCGTGAGGCCCCGCTCCCGCACGGCCCAGCGGTGGCTGGTGCGGGCGATGTCGTCGTCCAGGGCGAGGAGGGGCCCCCACTCGACGGCGACCAGGGTGAGCAGCAGGGCGGAGGACAGGGTGAGGACGGTGGCGGTGAGGATTGCGGTACGGGGGATCTGGTGGTGCATGGGGCGATCCTCGTCGATGAGGGCCGCGGGGGCCGTCATCCGACGCGTCGCCCGCGCGGGACGGCCGACCTCAGTGCAACGCCCGCAGCCCCGGCACGAAGGCGACCAGCACAGGGAGCACCGGTACCAGCGCGGCCGTGGCCGTCAGGCGCAGGCGGTGGGGGGCCGGGAGGCGGGGCGGCGCGGTGAGGAGGCGGTTCACACGGTGGGGGAGTTGGGAGTGCGGGGTGGGGGAAGGGCCGAACACACCCCGGTCCTCGTTGAGGTCGACCAAAGCGAGGGCGGTGGTGACGCGGCCGAAGCGGCGGGACGCGGTGTCGTCGGCGGCCAGTTCGACCAGCCGGTGCATCTCGTCGCGGAAGGCGGCGAAGACCGGGACCTGAGGGAAGCCGCCCGCCAGCGCGGCCGAGCAGTGCAGCAGCCAGTCGTGGCGGAAGCGGGCGTGGTCCTGTTCGTGGGCCAGGAGGGCGTCGAGGCGGCTGCCCTTGAGACGGCGGAGGGCGGCCGTGGTGACGACGAGTCGGGGTGTGGCGCCGGGGAGCCAGTACGCGTCGGGGCGGTCGCCTTCCAGGACCACCAGCCGTCCGCCCGCCTCCTCGCCCGGCAACAGGGGTACCCGCTCCAGGAGTTCGGCCCGCCGCACCCGCCGCCCGCGCCGCGCGCGCAGCACCTCGCCGACCAGCATCGTCAGGCTCCACAGCCCCGCGCAGGCGAGCGCCACGGCGGTCGGCGCGGCCCACGGCCCGGCCGCGCCGAGGGCGTACGCCTCGACGACCCCGTGCGGAGCCCCGCTGAACAACTGCCCGCGCACCGCCTGCCAGGCCGCCGCCGCGCTCAGCGTCATCGACAGGGCGCAGCACAGCAGTACGGCGGCCACCACGCACTGCCAGGCCCACAACGCCACCACCGGCTCCCGGTCCGGCCAGTCGGCCCGGGCCAGCAGACGCGGGGCGGCGACGGAGGTCAGGATGCCGAGCAGCAGCAGTGCCACGGGGACGGTCATGGGCAGCACCCTATGAGCAGCGGACCGCCCGCCGCTGCCGAAGTGACGCAGACAACTCCCGCGCCCCGCCCACCGCTTGACGTGTCACATCGTCAGCAGCATCGCCAGCATGCCTATCCCCATCGACAACCGGCACACTCGGGACAGCTCGGGCCGGTCACCCCACCGCACCGCACCCGGCCCGCCCCGCACGGTGACGGGTACCAGGCGGGCGCCGGTCAGCAGGACGTAACCGGTGAAGTAGAGGAGCAGCGCGCCCGTCAGCCAGGCCGGGCCCGAACCGCCCGTGTGGTGGTGGGGAGTCGGGGCCGCGGCCATGAGCACGGCCATGTACACCATCGCCGTACTGCCCAGCAGATGGTGCAGATGGTGGGCGCTCCGCCGCGCCGACCACAACGCGCGCAGCGCGGCCAGCCCGAACACCGCCGCGTACAGCGGCCACACCCAGCGCGGCGGGGCGAACACCGCGGCCGGTATCGCCATCGCCGCCATCCCGAAGCCCATCAGCGCCTCGCCGCCCGCCGCACGGCGCTGCTCCTCGACACCGCTGCGCATCCGCAGCAGACAGTAGGCGCCGGTCGCCGCGCACAGCGCGACCAGCAACCAGGCCGGTGACACCGGACCGTGCACGCGCACCACCCCCGTTCGACGCTCGGTCGAGGGATGCGATGCCCACGACAGGCGCGGCGCACGCGAGCGCAGGGGGGTGTACGGGGAGCGTTCACCGGAGCACGACGTGTGACCAGGGCGGTTGCGAAGCCGCGATAAGTCTTTTACTGGTGAAACACCTGTTAAGTTATTTGTATGAGCAGTCGCCGCCTCCCCCTCGTCCAGGCGCTCCGCCTCCAGGGGCCCTCCGCCATCTGGTTCAAGCGCGCGCTCAGCGTGGTCGTGTCGGCGGCCCCGCCCAACCTCCTCCTGCTGGCGTTCGGCCGCCTCGACCTGGCCCTCTACACGATGGCCGGATCTCTCTGCGCGCTCTACGCCCACCAGCGCCCCTACGCGGCCCGCGCCCGCGTGCTCGCCGGGGTGGTGCTCGGCATGACGGCCGGACTCGGCGTCGCCCTGCTCACCTCGGCGCTCACCCCCGGCCCCGTCGTCCTGGTGCTCGTCGGCGCCCTGCTGGCCGCCGCGCAGAAGACGGTCTGCGAGGCCACCCGCGTCGGACCGCCCGGCAATGTCGTCGTCACCTTCATCAGCTCCGCCGCCCTGTTCGTCCCGCAGACCCCCGGCCAGGTCCCCGCCCACCTCGGGCTCGCCCTCGCCGCCGGAGCCTGGGCATGGCTCGTCTGCATGGCTCCCGGAGTGTTCCGCCCGCACGGCCCCGAGCGCCGCGCCGTCGCGGCCGCACTCCACGCCGCTGCCGAGTCGGCTGACCAGGGTCACGCTCCTGCCCACGCCGCCCTGCACACCGCCTGGCAGACACTCCGTTCCCCCGGTACCCGCCCCGACCCTACCCGGCGCGCCCTGGAGAACCTGCTGCTCCGCGCCGAGACCGCCCACGCCGACCCCGGCCAACTACGCGCCTGGGCCCGAGCCCTGCGCGGCACCGGCCCGGTACCGCGGACGAAGGCCACCCACGCGGCCGACGCACACCCCCGCCCCGCCCGCGTCCCCTTCACACACCTGGCCCCCATAGCCACCCGCACCGCCCTAGGCTGCGCCCTGGCCGGTCTGGCCGCCCTCTCCCTCGGTGTGGGCCGCCCCTACTGGGCCCTGGTCACCGCCGCCTCCCTCTACCAGGCCAACGTCACCCTCACTTGGAGCCGGGGCGTCCAGCGCGTCGTCGGCAACCTCCTCGGCGTGCTCCTCTTCGCCGCGCTCACCCCGCTGACCCACCTCCACCCCGTCACGCTCGTCCTGTGCTGCCTGGCGTGCAGCTTCGGCGCGGAGGCGCTCATCGCCCGCAACTACTGGCTCGGCACCGTCTGCGTGACCCCCATGGCGCTGCTCATCACCGAGTTCACCCACCTCCAGGACCCCGGCGTGCTCATCACTCAGCGGGTGCTGGACACCCTGGTCGGCGCCCTGGCCGGGTTCGCCGCCGCCGTGATCGTCACCAACCGGCGGGCCGGTGACCGTGTGCACGACGCCCTGACCGCCGTCGAAGAGGCGGGCGCGCACACCGCACGCCTGCTGGCCCACCCCGCACCCCACGCCCTGCCGACGGCCCGCCGCGCCCTCGCCGCCGCGCTGACCGACCTGCGCGCCACGGCCGACACCGCCCAGGGGGAGTGGTGGCAGCGGCCCCTCCCCGCGGAACGCCTCGCGCTCGCCGAGCGGACCGGACACCGTACGCTCGCGGCGGCGGTACGACACCGAGGAGTCGCACCCTTGAAGCAGGACTGACACGGCACGACAGCGGGACCACGGAGGACACACGGCCATGACGGACACGGGAAGCCAGCACCCGGGAGCGGCGCACGAGGGCACCGCGCGGGCCGACACCGTCGCCTCGGTCGTCCGGCAGTGGCGTGCCGTGCACCCCGCGCTGGACACCGGGCCCATGGAGGTCATCGGGCGGATCAACCGCTGTGCCGCGCTCCTCCAGCAGGCCGAGGACGCCCCGCTGCGCCGCGCCGGACTCAGCCGGGCGGAGTTCGACCTGCTCGGCGCGCTCCGCCGTACCGGCCACGAGCTGACGCCGGGGGAGCTGGCGCGGGAGACCTTCTCCTCCGGGGCGGCCGTGACCAAGCGGGTCAAGCAGCTCACCGAGCGCGGACTGGTCGAGCGGCGCGGCGACACCCGGGACCGCCGCGTCTCCCACCTCCGCCTCACCGACGCCGGACGTGACCTCGTGGACGGCATCCTCCCCGAGCAACTCGCCTACGAGGAAGCCGTGTTGTCGGTGCTGACCCCCGAGCGGCAGGACGAGCTGTCCTCCCTCCTCGCCGGGCTCCTCGACGGACTGGAGGGCCGGCTCGGCGCCCTGCGCGGCTGAAGCGGTGTGTCAGATACCCGGCCGGTACCGCAGCGGATGGTCCGCCGGGATCTCCACCAGCACGATCGGAATGCCGTCCGGGTCGGCGATCCACATCTCGATCAGCCCCCACGGCTCCCGGACCGGCTCCCGGACGATCTCCACCCCCGCCGCCCGCAGCTCGTCCCGCGCCGCGGCCGCGTCCGCGACCTGGAGCCACAGCCGGACCGACGGCACGAGCGGCGCCTCGGCCCGGCCGGACAGCTCCAGGAAGCCGCCGCCCAGGAAGTAGACGGTCCCGCGCTCGGGCCCCTCCCCGAACTCACGGTGGACGGCGAGCCCGAGCTGACCGCCATAGAAAGCACGGGAGCGTTCGGGGTCCGTGGGGCGGATGAGGGTCCGGCCGCTGAGTACATGCACCATGCGAGCGGAGCCTAGCCGCCGACTAGGCTCGTCCCTGTTCAGCCGCGCCCCAGATCGGAGTACACCCCATGGACACCGCCACCGGACCGACGTTCCGCGACGCCACCGACGCCGACGTGGACGCGCTCGTCGCGCTGGTCGAGTCGGCGTACCGGGGTGACGCCAGCCGGGCCGGGTGGACCACCGAGGCGGACATCCTGGACGGGCAGCGCACCGACCCCGAGGGCGTGCTCCAGGTCATCAAGGCGCCCGACAGCAGGCTGCTCGTGGTGGAGCGGGAGGGCGCGATCGTCGCCTGCTGCCAGCTCGAACACCGGGGCACTCACGCCTACTTCGGCATGTTCGCGGTCAGCCCCACCCTCCAGGGCGCGGGCCTCGGCAAGGCGGTCATGACGGAGGCGGAGCGGCTGGCACGGACCACCTGGGGCGCCACCGAGATGCACATGACGGTGATCTCCGTCCGCGACGACCTGATCGGCTGGTACGAGCGCCGCGGCTACCGCCGTACGGGCGAGACGACCCCGTTCCCGTACGGCGATGAGCGCTTCGGCATCCCGCGCCGCCCCGACCTCCGCTTCGAGCTGCTGGTCAAGCCGCTGGTCTGAGCGCCTACGCCGTGAAGCGGCCGGTGCGCTTGATGTCCGGCAGGTCGGTGGTCGCGCCGTCCAGCTGGAGGGCGCGCACCAGCCGCAGCTCGTCCTGGGTGTTCACCACCCAGGCGAAGACCCTCAGGCCCGCAGCCCGCGCCTTCTCCACGACCTCCAGCGTCAGCCGCCGGACGTCGAGACAGAGCGTCGCCGCGCCGACCGCCACCGCGCGGTCCACCACCTCCGGGCCGTAGTGCTCGGCGACCAGCGCGGTGCGCACCCCCGGCACCAGCCGGGTGATCTCGGCGAGCGCCTCGTCGTGGAAGGAGATGACCTCCACCCGTGAGACCAGGTCCCGCCGGAGCATCACCTCCGCCAGCGCCTTCGCGGCCGCCACGTCCTTGATCTCGGCCTGGATCGGTGCCTTGACCGCGTCCAGCACCTCTTCGAACACCGGCACCCGCTCGCCGCGCCCCGCGTCCAGAGTGCGCAGCTCCTCGAGGGTCTTCTCGGCGATCTGCCCGGTGCCGTCGGTGGTGCGGTCCACCGCGGCGTCGTGCATGACGATCAGCGCACCGTCCTTGCTCAGGTGCAGATCGAGTTCGATCAGGTCCAGCCCGGCCTGCTCGGCGGCGGCGAAGGAACGGAGCGTGTTCTCGGGCTCGACACCCATGACCCCACGGTGCCCGATGGTAAGGAAGTTCAAGGTTCAACTCGCTTCCGTCGACGGCGGATCGGCTTTCGCGGACCCGACGGAGTGTCGTCGTCCGCACGCCTGGCTCGCAGCCTAACGGCCGTGCCCGCACCGGTGCGATCGCGGAGTTCCCGGCGCGGCGAACGACTCACTGTGGCCGAAAACGGGGCGGTCGGTCACCCACCCGTACCGCCCCGACACCCGCAGCGAAAGTGAGCGCGGTCACGGTTTGCGGCGGGAAAAACAGCGGTGACCATGCGGCCGCGCAGAATAATTTCCCGATCCCCCTCTTGTTCGGCGAAACTGGGTATGCATACGGTGTCCATACGCGAGGTTCTCCCGTGGAGGATGGGACATGACGGAAATTCTTGTGCAGCCCGGTACGGAGGGACAGGTTCCTTCGCTGACCAGGGTGGTCGAGCACGCGGCGTGGCCCGTCCTCAAGGGTGCGGTGGAGCAGATCCGGCCATGGCAGTCGAAGGACGGCTCGATCGACTTCGCCGCCGAGGGCGCCCCCGAGCGGGCCGAGGCGGAGGCGGCGGTGAGCCGGGTCGCGGCCGCGGTGGAGGAGCTCTCCCCGCTGCTCCCGCACGACGCCGCGTACCACCGCGCGCTGGTCAGCGACCTGGGCCGCTGGGCCGAGGGCGGTTTCGAGGTGCCGGACTTCCTGGACTCGCTGCTGGCGTTCCAGCCCGCGGCCAACCGCGCCGACGGCCTCCAGCACCTCGTCGTCTTCCCGATGTACACGCAGAACGGCAACCCCGACCGCAATCTCGAGGCGGTCGTGCTGCGCATGGTCTGGCCGGACTGGCTGGCCGAGCTGGAGCGCACCCGGTACGACAACCCGCTGTTCTGCGGCATCACCTTCGAGGACTTCACGGCCGGGTACGACACCAACTCCGCCGTCCTCTTCCCGGAGACCATCGCCGTCCGTGAGGCGCCGGAACGTTTCTCCTGGGGCGGCATCTTCTGCGACCGCGAGGCCGCCCGCTTCCGCCGCGTCACCGACGCCGCCGTCGGCATCCTGGGCCTGGAGCTGCCCGAGGACATCGCCGCGATGGTGCACGACCAGAAGCGCTGCGAAGAGGCGTTCGTGCTCTGGGACATGGTCCACGACCGCACCCACAGCCACGGCGACCTGCCGTTCGACCCGTTCATGATCAAGCAGCGCCAGCCGTTCTGGATGTACGGCCTGGAGGAGCTGCGCTGCGACCTCACCGCCTTCAAGGAGGCCGTGAAGCTGGAGACGGACGGCGTCCCGCAGGCCCGTGACGTGCAGTACGCGGTGCTCTTCGACCGCATGTTCCGCTTCCCCGTCACCGGCGACCGCGTCCGCAACTACGACGGGCTCGGCGGCCAGCTCCTCTTCGCCTACCTGCACAAGCACGACGTGGTCCGCTGGACCGACAACAAGCTCGCCATCGACTGGGAGCGCGCCCCGCAGGTCACCAACCAGCTCTGCGCCGACATCGAGCAGCTCTACCGCGACGGCATCGACCGCCCCAAGCTGGTCCACTGGTTCGCCGGGTACGAGCTGGTCGCCTCCTACCTCTCCCCGCACCCCGGCTCCAAGTGGGCCAAGGGCCCCGACGCCCTCGACCTCGGCCTGCCGCCGCGCAAGCTGGTGGACGACGTGCTCCCGGACGAGTTTCCGCTGAGCATGTTCTATGAGGCGCTGGCCAAGAAGCTGAAGAATGTGATCGCCGAGACCAAGGGCATCACCGCGGACGGCGCCGAGCGGATCGCCGCGTGAGCGACGACCGCCGGGACGACACGGCAGCAGCAGAAGGGAAGACGATGCAGAACGGGGCTCTTCGGGGCGCGGTGATCGCGGTCGCCGGAGCGGGCGGACCGGCGGGACGGGCCACCCTGATCAGGCTCGCCGAGGCGGGCGCGACCGTGGTCGGCGCGGACAACGACCCGGCCCGCCTGGCGGAGGCCGTCGACGCGGCCCGCTACGCCAACGGCGGCGCCACCGTCACCGGTGAGACCGTCGACCTGCTCGACCTCGACTCCACCCGCGCCTGGGCCTCGGGCATCGAGAAGGAGTTCGGCCGCGTGGACGGCCTGGTCCACCTGGTCGGCGGCTGGCGCGGCGGCGCCAAGTTCGACGGCACCGACCTCGCCGACTGGGACCTGCTGGAGAAGCTGCTCGTCCGCACCGTCCAGCACACCTCGCTGGCCTTCTACGACGCCCTCCAGCGGGCCGGTGACGGCCGCTATCTGCTGATCAGCGCCGCGGGCGCGTCCAAGCCCACCGCGGGCAACGCCGCCTACTCCGCCGCCAAGGCGGCCGCCGAGGCGTGGACGCTGGCCATGGCCGACGGCTTCCGCAAGGCGGGGGGCGAGGAGGGGTCGGCGGCCGCTGCTGCCATCCTGGTGGTGAAGGCGCTGGTGCACGACGCGATGCGCGCGGAGCGGCCCAACGCGAAGTTCGCGGGCTTCACGGACGTCAAGGAGCTGGCCGAGGCCATCGAGGGCGTCTGGGGCAGGCCCGCCGCCGAAGTGAACGGAAACCGTCTGTGGCTGACCGAGAAGCCGTGAACCCTGCCAGGACCGATGCCCGTCGCCACCACGACCCGCAGGTCCGCGGTTTCGCCAGCGACAACTACGCCGGGGCGCACCCCGAGGTGCTCGCCGCCGTGGCCCTGGCCAACGGCGGCCACCAAGTGGCGTACGGCGAGGACGAGTACACCGAGAATCTCCAGCGGATCATCCGCAGCCACTTCGGCGCCACCGCCGAGGCGTTCCCGGTGTTCAACGGCACCGGGGCCAACGTCGTCGCGCTCCAGGCGGTCACCGACCGCTGGGGCGCGGTGATCTGCGCCGAGAGCGCGCACATCAACGTGGACGAGGGCGGCGCCCCCGAGCGGATGGGCGGCCTGAAGCTGCTCACCGTGCCCACCCCGGACGGCAAGCTCACCCCCGAGCTGATCGACCGGCAGGCGTTCGGCTGGGACGACGAGCACCGGGCGATGCCCCAGGTCGTCTCGATCACCCAGTCCACCGAGCTGGGCACGCTCTACACGCCCGACGAGATCCGCGCGATCTGCGAGCACGCCCACGCGCACGGCATGAAGGTGCACCTGGACGGCTCCCGGATATCCAACGCCGCCGCCTCCCTGAACGTCCCCATGCGGGCGTTCACCAACGCGGTCGGCGTCGACATCCTCTCGCTGGGCGGCACGAAGAACGGCGCCCTGTTCGGCGAGGCGGTCGTCGTCATCAACCAGGACGCCGTCTCGCACATGAAGCATCTGCGCAAGCTGTCCATGCAGCTCGCGTCCAAGATGCGCTTCGTGTCGGTGCAGTTGGAGGCCCTGTTCGCCAAGGACCTCTGGCTGCGCAACGCCCGGCACGCCAACGAGATGGCCCAGCGGCTCGCCGAGGGCGTCCGCGCGGTGCACGGCGTGGAGATCCTGCACCCGGTGCAGGCCAACGGCGTCTTCGCCCGGCTCCCGCACGACGTGAGCGTCCGGCTGCAGAAGCGGTTCCGCTTCTACTTCTGGGACGAGGCGGCCGGTGACGTCCGCTGGATGTGCGCCTTCGACACCACGGAGGAGGACGTCGACACCTTCGTGGCGGCGCTCAAGGAGGAGATGGCCCGCTGAGGGCCTTCCCGAGACACGAGAACGGCCCGGCCGGACGGTGAACGTCCGGCCGGGCCGTCGTCGTCTCAGTGGGCCTCGGCCGCCCGCAGCTGCTCGTTCGTCGGCGCCGAACCGCCCAGGTGGGCCGGGAGCCACCAGGAGTCCTCGGCGCCCTTGGGGCGGGCCGGGTAGGCGCGCTGGGCGGCGTCCAGCAGCTCCTGGACCCCCTCGCGCAGCCGACGGGTGATCGCGCCCGCGTACTGCTCGCGCGACGCCTCCAGCGCCTCGCCGACCCGGATGGTGATCGGGGTGTGGCTGCGCTTGAAGTTGCGCGGCTGGCCCTTGGTCCACAGCCGCTGGGTGCCCCACAGCGCCATCGGGACCAGCGGGACGCCCGCCTCCTGGGCCAGGCGCGCGGCACCGGACTTGAAGCTCTTCAGGGTGAAGGACTCCGAGATCGTCGCCTCCGGGAACACCCCGATGATCTCCCCGGCACGCAGCGACGCCAGCGCGTGCGCGTACGCCGTCTCGCCCTGGGCGCGGTCGACCGGGATGTGCTTCATGCCGCGCATCAGCGGACCCGACACCTTGTGCCGGAAGACCGACTCCTTGGCCATGAACCGCACCAGGCGCTTCTGCGGCAGCGCGGCCAGACCGTTGAAGATGAAGTCCAGATAACTGATGTGATTGCTCACCAGCACGGCGCCGCCGGTACGCGGGATGTTCTCCGACCCCTGGCAGTCGATCTTGAGGTCCCACACCTTGAACAACGTCCGGGCGAAACCGACGACGGGGCGGTAGACCAGCTCTGCCATAAGCGGGGTGGTCCCTTTCTGCTCTGCTCGGGAAAGGGGGCTCCCGGCGGTAAGTTACGGAGCCGTAGGTTTACGGCTCTCGCAGATCGTGCCCCAAGAACGGGCGGGTGACCAGTCTTGGTGCCCCGTGGCGGCGAGATCCTCGTCACGTCCGCCCGTACCCCCCTCTTTCGGAGGCCGGGAATCCATTCGGCCCTCGATGTGCTGGTGTTGAGGACGGATCGGACGACCAGCGCCGCGCGAGCGGCGGAGCGGAGGATACGGGTGCGCGGGCGGGACGACGAACGGCGGCTCACGGCGGCCGACCTCGGCGGCGACTTGGGGGAGCGGGCCACCCTCGTGCAGTTCTCCAGCGCCTTCTGCGCGCCCTGCCGGGCCACCCGCCGCACCCTGGCCGAGGTCGCCCGGATGGTTCCCGGTGTCGCCCACGTCGAGATCGACGCGGAGGACCGCCTCGGCCTCGTCCGCGAACTGGACGTCCTGAAGACGCCCACCGTGCTGGTCCTCGGCCCGGACGGCGAGGTCGTGCGGCGCGCCCAGGGGCAGCCCCGCAGGGCCGATGTCATCGCCGCGCTGGGCGAGGCCGTGGACGGGCGGCGCGATGGCTGACCACCGGACGGCGCCCCGGCGGCGACTTGACGGCACCCGCCGTCGGTCGTCAGCCTGGCCCGGTGCTGATCGAACACCTTCTCGCCGGACCGGCCCCCAGCGGCCCGGCCCGCGTCGGGCGTGCCCGCTGTCCCGGCCGCTGAACAACCCCGGACCGGATCAGTTCGCCCCCGTCGGCAGAAGGACGACCCCATGACGGCCACTCCCGGCCTCGGCTCCCGCCACCCCGCCTCGCCGGACCTGCTGCGCTCCGTCTTCCGTCGGCACGCGGCCGGGGTCGCGGTGATCACCGCGCGCGGCGAGCACGGCCCGGTCGGCTTCACCGCCACCTCGCTCAGCTCCGTCTCCGCCGAACCCCCGATGATCTCCTTCGGTATAGGCACCGGCGGGTCCAGCTGGCCCGCGATCGCGCGGACCGACCATGTCGGCGTCCATGTGCTCGGCGAGCACCAGAGCGACCTCGCCGCCACCTTCGCGCGCAGCGGCGCCGACCGCTTCGGGGCGTCCACCGGCTGGAGCGAGGGGCCCGAGGGCGTGCCCGTGCTGGACGACGTGCTCGCCTGGCTGGTGTGCCGGATCGTGGGCCGGGTACCAGCCGGGGACCACCGGATCGTGCTCGCCGAGGTGCTGCTCGGCGACCCCTCCGGCGACGGCCGTCCGCTGCTCTATCACCAGGGACGCTTCAACGCCCTGCGGGACTGAGCGGGTTGGGCCCCGGGTCCGCGGAGCCGTCGGGTGCCGGTTACGCTGCGTTGCGAAGGTCACAGTTCAAAGCGCTTGCTTAGCGGGCATGAACTGGATGTACTGGTGAGTAATATTTCGGTCGGAGCGCACCGACGCCCCGAGCGGGATCAGCCGCTTGAGGCGCCTATGCTGCACTTCAAGAGGCAGCCCGGAAAAGACGATGCAGTAGGAGAGCCGGCGTGAGCTTGAGGATCGTTGTCACTGTGAAGTACGTGCCCGACGCCACTGGCGACCGGCACTTCGCCGATGACCTGACCGTCGACCGCGACGACGTGGACGGTCTGCTCTCCGAACTGGACGAGTACGCGGTCGAGCAGGCCCTCCAGATCGCGGACGAGGCGGACGACGCCGAGGTCACCGTGCTGACCGTCGGCCCCGAGGACGCCAAGGACGCGCTGCGCAAGGCCCTCTCGATGGGCGCCGACAAGGCGATCCACGTCGAGGACGACGACCTGCACGGCACCGACGCCCTGGGCACCTCGCTGGTGCTGGCCAAGGCGATCGAGAAGGCCGGTTACGACCTGGTGATCTCCGGCATGGCCTCCACCGACGGCACCATGGGTGTCGTTCCGGCGCTGGTCGCCGAGCGCCTCGGCGTGCCGCAGGTGACGCTGCTCTCCGAGGTCTCGGTCGAGGACGGCACCGTCAAGGGCCGCCGCGACGGCGACGCCGCCTCCGAGCAGCTCGAGGCTTCCCTCCCGGCCGTGGTCTCCGTGACGGACCAGTCCGGTGAGGCGCGTTACCCGTCGTTCAAGGGCATCATGGCGGCCAAGAAGAAGCCGGTGGAGTCCTGGGACCTGTCCGACCTCGACATCGAGGCGGAGGAGGTCGGTCTCGAGGGCGCGTGGACCAAGGTCGACGCCGCGAACGAGCGTCCGGCGCGCACCGCGGGCACGATCGTCAAGGACGAGGGCGAGGGCGGCAAGCAGCTCGCCGAGTACCTCGCGGGCCAGAAGTTCATCTAAGGCCCCGCACCCCGCCGACCGCCCCTCAACTTCGTTACGCAGGAGAGCAATCCCATGGCTGAAGTCCTCGTCTACGTCGACCACGTGGACGGTGCCGTCCGCAAGCCCACCCTGGAGCTGCTGACGCTGGCCCGCCGCATCGGCGAGCCCGTCGCCGTCGCCCTGGGCAACGGCGCCGCCGACACCGCCGCCACCCTCGCCGAGCACGGCGCGGTGAAGGTCCTCACCGACGACGCGTCCGAGTACGCCGACTACCTGGTCGTCCCCAAGGTCGACGCCCTCCAGGCCGCCGTCGAGGCCGTCTCCCCGGCCGCCGTGCTGGTCCCGTCCTCCGCTGAGGGCAAGGAGATCGCCGCCCGTCTGGCGCTGCGCATCGGCTCCGGTCTGATCACCGACGCCATCGACCTGGAGGCCGGGGCCGAGGGTCCCGTCGCCACGCAGTCGGTGTTCGCCGCGTCCTACACCACCAAGTCCCAGGTCACCAAGGGCATCCCGGTCATCACGGTCAAGCCGAACTCGGCCGCCGTGGAGGCCGCCCCGGCCGCCGGTGCCGCCGAGGCCCTGTCCGTGACCTTCTCGGACAAGGCGACCGGCACCAAGGTCACCAGCCGCACCCCGCGCGAGTCCACGGGCCGCCCGGAGCTGACCGAGGCCGCGATCGTGGTCTCCGGTGGCCGTGGCGTCAACGGCGCGGACAACTTCGCGCTGATCGAGGCCCTCGCCGACTCGCTCGGTGCCGCTGTCGGCGCCTCGCGTGCCGCGGTGGACGCGGGCTGGTACCCGCACACCAACCAGGTCGGCCAGACCGGCAAGTCGGTCTCGCCGCAGCTGTACATCGCCAACGGCATCTCCGGCGCGATCCAGCACCGCGCGGGTATGCAGACGTCGAAGACGATCGTCGCGGTCAACAAGGACCCCGAGGCCCCGATCTTCGACCTGGTCGACTACGGCGTCGTCGGCGACCTCTTCGAGGTCGTCCCCCAGCTCACCGACGAGATCAAGACCCGCAAGGGCTGATCCCGGCACGCTGGACGAGGCCCCCGGAACCGCACCGGTTCCGGGGGCCTCGTCACGTCCGGGGTCAGAGCTGATGGACCCACGCCACCACGAACACCGCACCTGCGGCGCACGCGAGCAGGGCGACGGGCAGCACCCAGGCGCCGGTCCGCTCACCGCGCACGAACCGCGCCCCGAGCCGGTCGTGCAGGAACGCCACGCACCACAGCAGGGCGAGACCGCCCGCCGCGACGGGCAGCCCGACCGCGAAATGCGCCAGCCACGCGCCGCCTCGCGTCGGCCCGCCCCAGGAATGGTCGTAGGGTCCACGGTCCACCAGCCCGTACAGCACGCCACGGGCGACGAACAGCAACTCCACACCGACGGCGACGAGAGCGAGCGCGCCGAGCGGGATGCCCAGTAGGGCGTGCAGCAGCCTGCGCGACCGCCCCGGAGGGCGACCGGTCAGGGCCGCGCCGGAGCGGGCCACGCTGGTGGGGAGCAGTAACGCGCCGCGGAGCATGTCCGCGGCGATCGGCTTGATGTAGGTCATGCCCCGACGCTAGGTAGGGAGCCGTACCCCCGCGTCGTCCCTTCGTACGAGTCGGGCACTGACTCGGGGCTGAGGGTGGTCCCTAGGGGTGGCAGGACGTGTTGACCTGTGGGAATCGCCGTGGATACCGTCCGTCAACGGCTCGTCGAGGCCGTACCGCGGACGCCGGAGGGTGTGGGATGAGTCGGCAGGAGCATGTGAGGACGAGCCTCGGCGGAGAGGTCGGCAAGGAGGTCGACGGGCTGCTCGCGCCGGTCGACGCGGAGCTGACGCTGCGTTACCCCGGCGACCCCGGCACCCGCCAGCCCGTCCACACCGTGTACGTGCCCGGCGACGTGTTCGGCGAGGGCACCGTGCGCGACTGGGGCGACCGGGCGCTCGCCGCGCTCGACGAACACGCCCCCGACGCGGCCTCGTTCGCCGCCGTCCTCGGGCTGTCCGGGGAACTCGCCGAGCCGGTGTACACCCGCGTCCGCGCCAAGCTGGAGCGCGAACCTGTGGAAGACCTGCGCGTCGACTTCGAGGACGGCTACGGGCACCGGCCGGACGCCGAGGAGGACGAGGACGCCGCCCGCGCAGCCCGGCTGCTCGCGGAGGACGCGCCCCCGTACCTGGGTGTCCGGGTGAAGTGCATGGAGGCGGGCGTACGCGAGCGGGGCATCCGTACCCTCGACATCTTTCTCACCGGACTGATGGCCTCCGGCGGGCTGCCCGAGGGACTGAACCTCACGCTGCCGAAGGTGACGTACGCCGAGCAGGTCGCGGCCTTCGCCCGGGTGCTGGACGCCTTCGAGCGGGCGCACGGGCTGGCGTCCGGGCGGCTCGGCTTCGAGATCCAGATCGAGACCAGCCAGGCGATCCTCGCCGCCGACGGCACCGCCACCGTCGCCCGGATGATCCAGGCCGCCGGGGGCCGGGCCACCGGACTGCACTACGGCACCTTCGACTACAGCGCCGCCCTCGGTGTCTCCGCCGCCCATCAGGCCCCCGACCACCCCGCCGCCGACCACGCCAAGGCGGTGATGCAGGTGGCGGCCGCCGGGACCGGCGTACGCGTCTCGGACGGCTCCACCAACGTGCTGCCGGTCGGCCCCACCGCACAGGTCCACGACGCCTGGCGACTGCACCACCGCCTCACCCGCCGCGCCCTGGCCCGCGCCTACCACCAGGGCTGGGACATGCACCCCGGTCATCTCCCGACCCGGTACGCGGCCGTCTTCGCCTTCTACCGCGAGGGTTACGCGCGTGCGGCGGCCCGGCTCGCGGCCTACACCGCCCGCACCCAGGGCGACGTACTGGACGAGCCCGCCACCGCAAGGGCGTTGAGCGGCTATCTGCTCCGGGGTCTGCACTGCGGCGCCCTGGACAGCGCGGAGGTGACGGCGGCGAGCGGGCTCAGCCGGGCCGAGCTGGAGAACCTGGCGGGCGTCCGGCCCCGGTAGCGATCTTCAGTCCGCCGGGGGCAGTTCCCCCGAGCCGCGGGTGATCAGGCGGGTCGGGATCTCCAGGCGTTCCGGGGTGCCGGGGGCGCCGTCGAGGCGCTGGAAGAGGCGGTCGGCGGCGGTACGGCCGAGGGCCGCCGCGTCCTGCGCGACCACCGTCACGCCCGGCTGGAGCAGATCGGCCAGCTCGAAGTCATCGAACCCGACCAGGGCGACCGGCCGGGCCCGCTCGGCCAGCACCCGGATCACCGTGACCGTCACCCGGTTGTTGCCCGTGAAGACGGCGGTGACCGGGTCGGGCCCGGTGAGCATCTCCTCCATGGCCCGCCGCACCCGCTCGGGATCGGTCGCCCCCAGGGAGATCCACTGCTCCGCGACCGGTATCCCCGCGTCCTCCATCGCCGCCCGGTAGCCGCGCAGCCGCTCGGCGGCCGTGTGGATGCGGGGCATGTCACCGATGAAGCCGATCCGGCGGTGCCCGTGGGCGATCAGATGGGCCACGCCGTCACGGGCGCCCCCGAAGTTGTCCGACAGGACCACGTCCGCGTCGATCCGCCCGGCCGGACGGTCCACGAACACCGTCGCCACGCCCGCCCGGATCTCCGGCTCCAGATAGCGGTGGTCGTCCCCGGCCGGGATCACCAGCAGTCCGTCCACCCGCCGCGCGCACAGCGCCAGCGCCAACTCCTGCTCCCGGTCCGGGTCCTCGGCGCTGGAGCCGTTGATCAGCAGCGCGCCGTGCGAGCGCGCCACCTCCTCGACGGCGCGGCTCAGCGGCCCGTAGAACGGGTCCGCCAGATCCTCCAGCACCAGACCGATGCTCGCGGTACGGCCCTTGCGCAGCACCCGCGCGCTGTCGTTGCGCCGGAAGCCCAGCGCCTCGATCGCCTCCCGCACCCGCCGCTCGGTGTCGGGGGTGACACCCGGCTCGCCGTTCACCACGCGGGACACCGTCTTCAGGCCGACCCCGGCCCGCGCGGCCACGTCCTTCATGGTGGGCCGGTTGCCGTAACGGCTCCCGTTGGCGCTCTCGGCTCGGCGGGTGGTCTCGGGCACGGTGCGGTGTCCTGTCCTGTTGTCCGGGGGTGTCGCGGGGCGGTGCGGGGAATCGGGGGCCGGTACCAGCATGTGGCGTCGAGCATAGAGCCTGGACAACGTTGTCAGGTGCGAGAGAGACTGTCCACCGCCGTCCCGGCCCGCGCCCCCACCGCGACCGGCCCGGGACGCCCACCACCACATCGCCACCTACGGCTCGACGGGGAGACCAGACTCTGATGCACACCGACCTCGTGGCGGCCCTGGACATCGGCGGCACAAAGATCGCCGGTGCCCTGGTGGACGGCCATGGCCGGATCCAGGCGCGCACCCAGCGCGCGACGCCCGCGCGACAGGATGGCGAAACGGTCATGCGGGCCGTCGAGCAGGTGCTCGGCGACCTCGCCGCCTCGCCGCTGTGGGGACGCGCCTCCGTGATCGGCATCGGCAGCGCCGGTCCGGTGGACGCCTCGGCGGGCACCGTGAGCCCGGTGAACGTGCCGGGCTGGCGCGGCTTCCCGCTGGTCGAGCGGGTACGCGCGGCGACCGGCGGCCTGCCGGTCGAGCTGATCGGCGACGGGGTCGCCATCACCGCCGCCGAACACTGGCAGGGCGCCGCGCGCGGCCACGACAACGCCCTCTGCATGGTGGTCTCCACCGGCGTCGGCGGCGGACTGGTCCTCGGCGGCCGACTGCACCCCGGTCCCACCGGCAACGCCGGTCACATCGGCCACATCAGCGTCGACCTGGACGGCGAACCCTGCCCGTGCGGCGCGCGCGGCTGTGTGGAGGGCCTGGCCAGTGGCCCCAACATCGCCCGCCGCGCCCTGGCGGACGGCTGGCGGCCCGGCCCGGACGGCGACACCTCCGCCGCCGCCGTGGCGGACGCGGCCCGTCGGGGCGACCCGGTCGCCGTGGCCTCCTTCGAGCGGGCCGCGCAGGCCCTCGCGGCCGGGATCGCGGCGACCGCGACCCTGGTCGAGATCGACATCGCGGTGATCGGCGGCGGCGTCGGCAAGGCGGGCGACGTGCTCTTCGCCCCGCTGCGCAAGGCCCTCACCGACTACGCCACCCTCTCCTTCGTCCAGCGGCTCACCGTCGTGCCCGCGCAGATGGGCACCGACGCCGGTCTGGTCGGCGCCGCGGCAGCCGCGCTGGCCCTCCGGCCGGACACGACCACTGCCGGGGTCTGAGCGCCGCGTGGCCACGGGGACGCCCCCGTGGCCACGGCCGGGTTCAGCAGCTCAGCCGGGCGTCCGCCCAGTCCGCGTGATCGGAGTCGCCGCCGTCGCCCCCGTCGGTGACGATCAGCCGGACCACCCGCGCGCCGGTCACATCGGCGGTCAGCGGCCGCGCGGCCTGCGCGTTGGTCAGCACGCCCGACGACGCGGCCCGCACGCCGTCCGCCCAGATCTCGAAGGCCACACTGCCCTTCGTGCCCTTCTCGTCGTCGACGCCCACCTCGGCGGTGACCTCCTCGCAGCGCCGCCCGGCGTAGTACGCGACCTCGCTGGCGGCATGCACCCCGAGCCCCTTGGCGTACACCGCGGAGCCGATGGTGAGCGGGGAGCCGTCGCCCGCGGCCTGCTCCCCGTTGCTGGTGTCACGCTCCACCGGCCCCCAGCCGCTGACCGCCGACAGCCAGGGCAGATCGCTCAGGTACGAGGTCCCGGCCGGTGGCGGCGCCACCACGGACGCGGTCACCGGCAGCTCGTCCGTGACAGGCTCTCCGGCGGGCGAGCGGTACCGGACCCGCAGATCGAGGGCGTACGACCCGAGGGGCGTCCCCGCTGGTGCCGTCACCCGCCAACGGGTGCGCAGAGATGTGCCGTTGGGCAACGCGGCCGCCGTGGCCGGGGAGAGGGCGCGTACGGTCCAGCCGTCCGGGCCGGTCAGCGCGGCCGAGACCTGGCGGGCGGGGGTGCGGCCCAGGTCGGTGACGGTCGTGCTGAGCGTGGCCGGGGTGTCCCGCTCGATGAACGGGGCTTCGTCCAGGCCGAGTTCGACGGCGGGCGGGTGCTCCGCCCAGCGGCCGTCGGCCGAGACCCGGAGCAGGACCGTGCCGTGCGCCGGGACGGTGGCCGCGAGGGTGCCCGCCGTGTTGGTGTCCCGGTGCTGCCACAGGTCGCGCAGGGTGTAGCCGGGGGCGCGGGGCAGGCCCACGGCGGCGGCGCTGGTGGCGACGCGCTGCGCGGTCCCGGACTCGTTGAACAGGGCGACCGCGCGGCTGCCGTCCGCCATCTCCTTGGCGACCACCCAGCGGCCGCCCTCGCTCGACACCACCGTGCCCTGCCTGCCCAGCGGGTCTTGGTCGACCGCGATGACCTCCTTGTTGCCGAGGATGTCCAGGGTGGCGGGGGAGGCGGTGCGCAGGTCGGTGCCGATGAGCAGCGGGGCGGCCATGACCGACCAGAGCGAGAAGTGGGAGCGGTACTCGGTGTCCGTCATGCCGCCGTTGCCGACCTCCAGCATGTCGGGGTCGTTCCAGTGACCGGGTCCGGCGTACGGGGCCAGCGGCAGGTTCTGCTTGAGGATGGAGAGCATGGAGCCCCAGCTGTCGCTGATGTCCCCCGTGGTGCGCCAGAGTTGGCCCACGTCGGAGGCCCACTCCCAGGGCTTGTTCTCGCCCCACTCGCAGATGCTGTAGACGATGGGGCGTCCCGTGGCCTTGAGTGCGTCGCGCATGGTGCGGTAGCGCTGCCGGGCGTCCACGCCCTGGTTGTTGCAGTTGTCGTACTTCAGATAGTCCACGCCCCACTCGGCGAACTGCCGGGCGTCGCTCTCCTCATGGCCGAGCGCGCCGGGGAAGCCCGCGCCGTCGCAGGTCTTGGTGCCCGCGCTGGTGTAGATGCCGAGCTTGAGACCCTTGGCGTGGACGTAGTCCGCGACCGCCGAGATGCCGTGCGGGAAGCGGGCGGGGTCCGGCACCAGCTTGCCGTCGGCGTCCCGCTGGGGGAGCGCCCAGCAGTCGTCGAGGTTGACGTACTGGTACCCGGCGTCCTTGAGGCCCTCGGTCACGAAGAGGTCGACGATGCCCTTGACCATGTCCTCGTCGAACTCGGCCCGGCAGTGGGTGGAGTTCCAGTTGTTGAAGCCCATAGGCGGGGTGAGGGCCAACCCCTCGGCGGGGGCCGGGGGAGGGGGCGCGGCGGTGGCCGGGGCGGCGAGACCGCCCGCGCTCAGCAGCGCCATCAGGAGTACTGCGGCTGCTCGGATGCGGTGCGTGCGGGGGTGGGGGTGACGCATCGTCGACGTTCCTCCGGCTCGCGGCGGACAGGGACGGGCACCGGTGCGGCGATCACGGTAGGACGTGTCCGAGTCTGTTGGAAGGGGTGCGCCGGACACGTTCGGTCCTGTTGGTTCGGCTGGCCGAAACCCGTACTGCGTGACCCTCCGGGCCGTCCGGCAGTTGATCACGGCATGAAGAAGCGCAGCATGCTCGCCATCGCCAGCCTCGCCACCGGTTTCGTGGTGGCCGCCCTCACCCCGTCCCACGCCGCGGAGAACACCGGCCTGAGCGACCTCAAGGTGGACGACACCCTGAGCACCGTCGACCACATCGTGAGCCAGGACAGCTTCGACGTGGACGAGGACGCGCTCGGCCAGTAAGGGCCGGAATAGACCGCGAACATAGTGCCGGGACCCTTGCCGCAGGGGTCCCGGCGCTGTGCTGTGCGCCCTCAACTGGGCGTGGTTTCCGTGACAGGGTGGAACGGGCAAGCCCCAGGGGGCCAACAGAAGAGGGGGAACCGTGACCGTCGTCTGGATCAACGGCGCGTTCGGTGCGGGCAAGACCACCACCGCACGGGAACTGATCGAACTGATCCCGAACAGCACGCTCCTCGACCCCGAGCTGATCGGCGCGACGCTCTCGCGTCTGCTTCCGGCCAAGCTCCTCGCCGAGGTCGACGACATCCAGGACCTGCCGATCTGGCGCCGCCTGGTGATCGACACCGCCGCCGCGACCCTCGCCGAGCTGGGCGGGACCCTGGTGGTCCCCATGACCCTGCTGCGCCAGGAGTACCGCGACGAGATCTTCGGCGGCCTCGCCGCCCGCCGGATCTCCGTGCGCCATCTGCTGCTCGCCCCGGCCGAAACGATTTTGCGCCAGCGCATCGCCGAGCGGCAGCCACCGCCGGACCTGCCCGACGCCGAGATACGCGAGCGGCAGTGGGCGTACGACCACATCGAGCCCTACCGCGCCGCCCTCGCCTCCTGGCTCACCGCCGACGCCCACCCCATCGACACCAGCGGGCTCACCCCGTACCAGAGCGCCGTCCGGATCACCGAGGCCGTGGGGAGCGGCGCGGCCCGGCCGTGCGAGATCGTGCAGACCCCGGAGCCTGCCGGGGAGACGCTGGCCGCCGGGGTGCTGCTCTTCGACGCGGAGGACCGGGTGCTGTTGGTCGACCCCACCTACAAGCCGGGCTGGGAGTTCCCCGGCGGGGTGGTCGAGCGGGGGGAGGCCCCGGCCCGCGCCGGGATGCGGGAGGTCGCCGAGGAGGTCGGCATCCGGCTGCGGGAGGTGCCCCGCCTGCTGGTGGTCGACTGGGAGCGTCCCGCCCCGCCCGGCCACGGCGGACTGCGCCTCCTCTTCGACGGCGGCCGCCTCACCCCCGACGAGGCCGCCCAGGTCCTGCTGCCCGGCCCCGAACTCCGCGCCTGGCGCTTCGCCACCGAACGCGAGGCCGCCACCATGCTCCCCCCGGTCCGCTACGAACGCCTCCACTGGGCTCTCAGGGCCCGCGAACGCGGCGCGGCGCTGTATCTGGAGGCGGGGGTGCCGGTCGGCTGACGGTATGCGCCCGCTGCCCCGTGCGGGCGCACTCTCGTCAACTCGAACTCGGTCAGTTCGCCGCGTAGTTGTTCAGGAACAGGGCCTCCGCGACCGAGAGGCGCTCCAGTTCCTCGGGGGAGACGCTCTCGTTGACCGCGTGGATCTGGGCCTCCGGCTCGCTCAGGCCGATGAGGAGGATCTCGGCCTCCGGGTAGAGGCTCGCGAGGGTGTTGCAGAGCGGGATCGAGCCGCCCTGGCCCGCGTACTGCATGGTCTCGCCGGGGTACGCCACCGCCATCGCGTCGGCCATCGCCTGGTAGGCGGGGCTCGTGGTGTCGGCGCGGAACGGCTGGCCCTGGCCGACCTGTTCGACGCTCACCCGGGCGCCCCACGGCGTGTGGGCCTCCAGGTGGGTGGTGAGCAGCTTGGTCGCCTCGGCGGCGTCCACGCCCGGCGGCACCCGCAGGCTGATCTGCGCGCGGGCGCTCGCCTGCACGGACGGGGTGGCGCCGACGACCGGCGGGCAGTCGATGCCGATGACCGTCACCGCGGGACGCGCCCACAGCCGGTCGGCGATCGAGCCCTCACCGATCAGCTCCACGCCGTCCAGCACCTTGGCGTCGGCACGGAACTGCTCCTCGCCGTACTCCAGCCCCTCCCAGCGGGCGTCGGCCGTCAGGCCGTCCACCGTGGTCGAACCGTCCTCGGCGCGCAGCGAGTCCAGGACGCGGATCAGCGCGGCGAGCGCGTCCGGGGCGGCACCGCCGAACTGGCCCGAGTGCAGGTTCCCGGCCAGGGTGTCGACCTGGACCCGGAGCATCGTCATACCGCGCAGGGTGGTGGTCGCCGTGGGCAGACCCACGCGGAAGTTGCCCGTGTCGCCGATCACGACGGTGTCCGCCGTCAGCAGCTCCGGGTGCGCCTCCGCGTACCGCTCCAGACCGCCCGTGCCCTGCTCCTCGGAACCCTCCGCGATCACCTTGACGTGCACCGGCACCCCGCCGTTCGCCTTCAGCGCGCGCAGCGCCAGCAGGTGCATGATCAGGCCGCCCTTGCAGTCGGCCGCGCCACGCCCGTACCAGCGGCCGTCCCGCTCCGTCAGCTCGAACGGCGGAGTGGCCCAGGCGGCCTCGTCCAGGGGCGGCTGCACGTCGTAGTGGGCGTAGAGCAGGACGGTCTTCGCGCCCTCGGGGCCGGGCAGGTACCCGTACACCGACTGGGTGCCGTCGGGCGTGTCCAGGAGCGCCACGTCGGTGAAGCCCTCGGCGCTGAGCGCGTCCACGATCCAGTTCGCGGCGCCCTCGCTCTCGCTCCTCGGGAACTGGCCGAAGTCCGCCACCGACTTGAAGGCGACCAGCTCGGTCAGCTCCGCCTTGGCGCGGGGCATCAGCGAGGCGACGGTCTCGGCGACCGGATTCGACGACATGGGTACGGCTCCTCGTGGGGTACGACGTTGAACTGCTGGAATGCACCGATCCTCCCACAGCGGCCCGAGCCGGGGACCAGCCGTAGGATGCGTGTGACATGGGGGTCCCCCGCCCCATGTCACCGGTGCACCGGGGGAGCGGCAGCGGCTTGATCGGAGCGATGGACCATCGTGAGCGGCGAGAACACTTCGGCGGAGGATGAGCGGCGGGTCTGGGACGTCGTCGTGGTCGGCGCGGGACCCGCGGGCGCCTCGGCGGCCTACGCGGCGGCCGTCGCGGGCCGCCGGGTGCTGATGCTGGAGAAGGCGGAACTGCCCCGCTACAAGACGTGCGGCGGCGGCATCATCGGCCCCTCCCGCGACGCGCTCCCGCCCGGCTTCGAACTCCCCTTCCGGGACCGCGTGCACGCGGTCACCTTCTCCCACAACGGCCGCTTCACCCGGACCCGGCGCTCCCGGCAGACGCTGTTCGGGCTGATCAACCGGGCCGAGTTCGACCAGCGGCTGGTGGAGCACGCGCAGAAGGCGGGCGCCGAGCTGCGCACCGGCGTGACCGTGCAGCGCGTGGAACAGCACGGCTCGGCCGTCCCCGACCGGCGCACCGTCGCCGTGGTCCTCCAGGGCGGCGAGACGGTACTGGCCCACGCGGTCGTCGGCGCGGACGGCAGCGCCAGCCGGATAGGAGCGCATGTCGGGGTCAAGCTGGACCAGGTCGACCTCGGTCTGGAGGCCGAGATCCCGGTCCCGGACACCGTCGCCGAGGACTGGAAGGGCCGCGTCCTCATCGACTGGGGCCCGCTGCCCGGCAGTTACGGCTGGGTCTTCCCCAAGGGCGACACGCTCACCGTCGGCGTGATCTCCGCGCGCGGCGAAGGAGCGGCCACCAAGCGGTACTTGGAGGACTTCGTCGCCCGTCTCGGCCTCGCCGGGTTCGAACCGAGCATCTCCTCCGGGCACTTGACCCGCTGCCGGGCCGAGGACTCCCCGCTCTCCCGCGGCCGGGTGCTGGTATGCGGCGACGCGGCCGGGCTGCTGGAGCCGTGGACTCGTGAGGGCATCTCCTTCGCGCTGCGCTCCGGGCGCCTCGCGGGGGAGTGGGCGGTGCGGATCGCCGAGGCCCACGACGCCGTCGACACCCGTCGGCAGGCCCTGAACTACGCTTTCGCCATCAAGGCGGGGCTCGGCGTGGAGATGAGCGTCGGCAAGCGGCTGCTGGCCGCTTTCGAGCGCCGCCCCGGTGTCTTCCACGCCGGGATCACCGGGTTCCGGCCCGCGTGGAGGGCGTTCCGCGACATCACCACCGGCGCGACGACGCTGGGGGAGATGGTCAGGTCCCGTCCGCTCGTCCAGCGCGCGCTGGCCGCGCTGGACCGGGGGCGGACCGCGCCGGAGACGCAGCAGGAGGAGCAGGGGGAGCGGCCGGAGCAGCCTGAGCAGGGGGACACCGTCAGTCCCTGACGGTGATCCGGAACACCGGGTGGTCGGAGGCGGCCGCGAGGATCTCCGCGTCGGAGCTGCTCGCGGTCACCCCGGCGAAGAACTTGTCGACCTGCCAGCCCCACCGCTCCAGGTAGGTCCGCAGGATGGGGAGCTTCTCTGCGTCGGGCAGCTCCACCGCGCTGAACGGGCGCACCTTCCGGCCGACCCGCAGCTCGCCCCCCTCGGCCGCACGCATGTTGCGCACCCACTGGGAGTGGCCGCGCGCCGAGACCAGGTACTGCCCGCCCTCGTAGGTGTGCGGGTTGACCGGGACGCGCTGCATCTCGCCGCTCTTGCGGCCACGCACCGACAGCTCCGCGCTGCCCGCGAGGCTGACCCCGAGGCGGGCGAGCTTGCCGACCAGCCCGTTGAACCAGGTACCGAGCGGGCTTGCCTTCAGGTAGTACGGCGCGGACGACATGGCAACCCCCAGGGGTTCGGGAGAGCGGTGCTCTCGCTTCGGTCTCCAGTGTGCCGAGAGCACTGCTCTCGCGCAAGAGCAGTGCTCTATTTCGTGTGCACTGATCCGACGCGTGGCAGACTGGCCCGCATGAGCACCACAGAGGGCGCCCGCGCACGGGCCAGGACCGAGGTCACCGCGGCCATCAAGGACGAGGCCCGCAGACAGCTCGCCGCCGAGGGCGCGGCGAAGCTCTCGCTGCGCGCCGTGGCCCGCGAGCTGGGCATGGTGTCGTCGGCGCTCTACCGGTACTTCCCGAGCCGCGACGACCTGCTGACCGCGCTCATCATCGACGCCTACGACTCCCTCGGCGAAGCGGCCGAGACCGCCCACGCGGGCGTCCCCGAGGGGGAGTTCATGCGCCGCTGGACGGTCGTGTGCGAGGCGGTACGGGTATGGGCACTCGCTCATCCGCACGAGTACGCCCTGATCTACGGCTCGCCGGTACCCGGATACGCCGCCCCCGCCACCACCATCCCGTCCGCCGGGCGGGTGGCCATGGTGCTGATCGGTGTCGTCCGCGACGCCGACCGGGGCCCCGGCCTCACCGGGCTGTCGCTCCCCGCCGAGCTGCGCCCCGAGGCCGAGCGCATGGCGGCCGACATCGCGCCCGAGCTGCCGGTGGCGGCGGCGCCCGCCATGGTCGCCGTCTGGGCGGAGCTGTTCGGGCTCATCGGCTTCGAGGTGTTCGGGCAGTTCACCCGGGTCGTGGAGGACCGCGAACGCTTCTTCCGGCACGCCGCAGTCCGGCTCGGCGAGAGCGTGGGCCTGCCCGCCGCCTGACCGGGCGGGCTCAGACGGTGAGCACCCGGACGCCCGCCTCCTCGAACCGGCGTACCGTCTCCGGGGTCACCGCGGTGTCCGTCACCAGCGTGTCCACCGGCTCCGGACCGCAGATCCGGGCGAACGCCCGCCGCTGAAGCTTGCTGGAGTCGGCCGCGACCACCACGCGCTCCGCCCGCTCGCACAGCAGCCGGTTGACCGCCGCCTCCGACTCGTCGTGCGCCGCAGCGCCGTGCACCGGGTCGAAGGCGCCCACCCCGAGCACCGCCACGTCCAGCGTGACCGCGCCAAGCACCCCGTCCGCAAGCGGTCCGACCAGCTCGAACGACTGCGTGCGGGCGACCCCGCCGGTCACCACGATCTTGAACTGCGGCCGTACGGCGAGTTCCCCCGCGATGTTGAGCGCGTTGGTGACCACGGTCAGCGCGGGCGAGCCGGTGGCCAGGTCGGCGCGGACGGCCAGCGCGCGGGCCACCTCCGTGGTCGTCGTGCCGCCGGTCAGCCCCACTGCCTCGCCCGGCGCCACCAGATCCGCCACCGCCGCCGCGATCCGCTGCTTCTCGGTGGCGTGCCGGGCCGTCTTGTAGCGGAGCGGCAGCTCGTACGACACCCCGTGCGCGACCGCCCCGCCCCGCGTGCGCACCAGCATCCGCTGCTCGGCGAGCCCGTCGAGGTCACGGCGGATGGTCGCCGCCGACACCGCCAGCTCGGCCGCCGCCTCCTCGACCTCCAACCGGCCCCGCTCCGCCAGGAGTTCGAGCAGTGCCTGCCAGCGGGTGTCCCGCGCCATCGGATCTCCGTCCCTGTGCTCTCCCGGCGACCCTAACGCACCGACGATTCCCGTCCCGATGCTTGATGATGCTCGAAAGTCGGCGGTATCTTGCACGAACGATCAGCCTGGGGAGGGTGTGGCATGAGCCATGTCGAGGACGAGCTGAGGAGCCAGCCCGAGTGCTGGGAGCGGGCGGCGAAGGAGGCGGGCGCCCACCGCGCGGCCCTGCCGGTGCCGGGGGAGCGGGTCGCGATCGTCGGCTGCGGCACCTCGTACTTCATGGCCCAGGCCGTGGCCGCGCTCCGCGAGCACGCGGGACAGGGCGAGACGGACGCCTTCGCCGCCTCGGAGTTCCCGCGCGGCCGCGCCTACGACCAGGTCATAGCCCTCACCCGTTCCGGCACCACTACCGAAGTGCTGGATCTCCTGGCCGAGTTGAGGGGTTCGACCCGGACCACCGCGATCACCGCCGATCCCGAGACACCCATCCGGCAGGCCGCCGACGATCTGGTGGTCCTCGACCACGCCGACGAACGCTCCGTCGTTCAGACCCGGTTCGCCACCACCGCCTTCACCCTGCTGCGCGCCCACCTCGGACTGCACACCCCGGCCGCCGTCACCGACGCCCGCACCGCCCTCACGGACGTACTGCCCGAAAGCCTCGTCCAGCGGCGTGAGTTCACCTTCCTCGGCCGGGGCTGGACCGTAGGGCTGGCGAACGAGGCGGCGCTGAAGATGCGGGAGGCGTCGCTGTCCTGGACCGAGGCGTACCCGGCGATGGAGTACCGGCACGGCCCGATCAGCATCAGTACCGAGGACACCGCGACCTGGATGCTCGGCCCGGCCCCCGAAGGGCTCGCCGAACAGGTGCGTGGCACCGGCGCCCTGTGGATCGAGGGCGCACTCGACCCGCTCGCCGAACTGATCCGCGTCCAGCGTCTCGCCGTCGCCGTGGCCGCCGCCCGAGGACTCGACCCCGACCGGCCCCGCCACCTCACCCGCTCGGTGATCCTCACCCCCTGAACGCGGAAGGGACCAGCCGCCGTGCCCCTCACCACCACCGGTGCACTCACCACCCGAGCAGCCCGACTCCGCACCGCCGTGGCCGCGTTCAACATCATCACGCTCGAACACATCGAGGCCGTCGTGGCGGGTGCGGAGGCGGCCGGAGCGCCCGTCGTGCTCCAAGTGAGCCAGAACGCGGTCAAGTTCAGAGGCGGCCACCTCCGCCCCCTCGCCCGCGCGGCCGTCTCCGCAGCCGAACGGGCAGGCGTGCCCGTGGCGTTGCACCTCGACCACGTCCAGAGCGACGAACTCCTCCGCCAGGCCCGCGACGCCGGGTTCAGCTCCGTGATGTACGACGCCGCCCGCCTGCCCTACGCCGAGAACCTCACCGCCACTCAGGCGGCCGCCGACTGGGCGCATTCCCAAGGGCTGTGGATCGAGGCCGAGTTGGGCCAGATAGGCGGCAAGGACGGCAGGCCCCCGCTGGACGCCCACGCCCCCGGCGCCCGTACCGACCCCGCCGAGGCACGGGACTTCGTCGCGCGGACCGGTGTCGACGTGCTCGCCGTGGCCATCGGCAGCACCCACGCCATGACCACCCGTACCGCGGTCCTGGACCACGCCCTGCTCGAGCGGCTCTCCGCCGAACTGACCGTACCCCTGGTGCTGCACGGCTCCTCGGGCGTCCCGGACGGCGAGCTGGTCAAGGCGGTCGAGGGCGGCATCGGCAAGGTCAATGTGGGCACCGCCCTCAACACGGCCCTCACCCGAGCCGTACGCGACCACCTCGGCCGGCACCCCGAGACCGTCGACCCCCGCACCTACCTCGCCGACGGCCGCACGGCCATGGCGGAGGAGGTGGCGCGGATCATCCGCGTACTCGGCTGCGCGGGTGCTAGCTCTTCTTGACCGCCTTCAGCACCACGAACTTCGGGTCGCTCGCCACCAGTTCACAGTTGCCGAACAGCCGCTTCAGCTTCACGTGGTAGCCCAGATGCCGGTTGCCGATCACCCACAGCTCGCCGCCCGGCCGCAGCGCCCGCTCGGCACCGGTGAACATCCGCCAGGACGTGGCGTCACTGGTGGCCTGGTGCGAGTGGAACGGCGGGTTGTTCAGCACCAGGTCGACGCTGCCGGACGCCACCCCGGCCAGCCCGTCCCCGACCCGGAACTCCGCGTGCCCCGGCACCCCGTTCGCCTTGTAGGTGGCCTCCGCCGAGGCGACGGCCTGGAACGACTCGTCCACGAACAGCACTTCGGCCTCCGGGTCGGCCAGCGCCACCGCCGTGCCCACCACGCCGTTGCCGCAGCCGAGGTCCACCACCCGGCGCCCGCGCGTCTCCGGCAGGTGCCCCAGGAAGAACCGGGTGCCGATGTCCAGCCGGTCGGCGCAGAACACGCCCGCGTGGTTGACCACAGGCCGCCCCGACGCCACCCCGAGCCCGTCCGGCAGGGCGTACCCGTACGGCCAGGGATTGTCCGGGCGGATGAGCGACGGGTCCGGGGTGCAGAAGATCAGCCGGGCCTTCTGCTTCGCCAGCGAGGTGCGGGTCGGCCCGAGAATGCGCTCGAACAGCTTGAGCGTGGAGGTGTGGATCTCCTTCACCATGCCGGTGCCGATCACCACCGTCCCCGCGTGCACGGCGGGCGCCAGCCGCAGCAGCTGGTCTTCCAGCAGCGCCAGGCTCTTGGGCACGCGCACCAGCAGCACGTCCACCCGCTCGGGCACCGGGTCCTGCGTGGTCAGCAGCCGTACCGTGCCGGGCCCGACCCCGGCCCGCGCCAGGTTCGCCCGCGTGGCCTCCTGGCTCAGGAAGGAGTCGGTGATCTGCGTCGGCCGGTGCGCGGCCAGCGCCGTCGCCAGCGCGCCCCAGCGGTCGCCGAGCACCACCACATCGCCCGACAGCTCCACCCCTTCCTCGGCCAGATGCCGCAGCAGATACGCGTCGGAGGCGTCCCAGGCACGCAGCCGGTCGCGGGGATCGTCGGGGAAGCGGGACAGCTCGGTCTCGCCCCACGGAGTCGTCATGCGGTCGTTCATCGCCCCCCAGGCTAGCCGAGCCCCAGCTCAGAACCGGTCCACCGCTTCTGGGGGAGGATAGGGCGCATGGACGTGGAACTCTTCCCGCGGGAGCGGGCCGAAGCCGCTCCGGGCGCCGTGCACGTCCCGCACTGGCTCGACGCCGAACGGCAGCGCGCGCTGCTCACCGCCTGCCGCGAGTGGGCCCGCCCCCCGGCCGGGCTGCGCACCGTCCAGACCCCGGGCGGCGGCACCATGACCGCCCGGCAGGTCTGCCTCGGCTGGCACTGGTACCCGTACGCCTACGCCCGCACCGTCGTCGACGGCGACCACGCGCCCGTGAAACCCTTCCCGGCCTGGCTGGACACCCTGGCCCGCCGCGCGGTCGCCCACGCCCTCGGCCCCGAGTCGGTCCCCGACGACCCCTACGACATCGCCCTGATCAACTTCTACGACGGCGACGCCCGCATGGGCATGCACCGCGACGGCGACGAACGCTCCGACGCCCCGGTGGTCTCCCTCAGCCTGGGCGACAGCTGCGTCTTCCGCTTCGGCAACCCCGAGACGCGCACCCGCCCCTACACGGACGTGGATCTGCGCAGCGGCGACCTCTTCGTCTTCGGCGGCCCCTCCCGCCTCGCCTTCCACGGCGTCCCCCGCGTGCTGCCCGGCACCGCGCCGCCCGAACTGGGCCTGACCGGACGGCTCAACATCACGCTGCGCGTGAGCGGCCTGACGGCCCCCGTCCGCTGAGCACGTCAAACATGAGCGGCCGGAGGGCCCCCGCCCCGCTGAGCATGTCAAATCGGTCACGAGACGGGCCACGACCGGGGCGGATCATGCGAGACTCGCCCCCATGAGCGGCACGGCGGACCCCCGGAAGGCGGGGGCAGGACCCATCTCACGGGCGCGGCTGGACCGGGGGCGCGGCGCCCTCGGCCCCGCGCTGGAGCTGGTGCACACCGGACGCGCCCCGACCCGCGCCGTGCTCACCGCCGAACTCGGCGTCACCCGCGCCACCGCCGGTGCCGTCGCCGCCGAACTGGAGGCGCTCGGCCTGATCCGGGTCGACGCCCGCCCCAGCGCCCCCGCCGGTTCCCAGGGCCGCCCCTCGCACCGCCTGGAGGTCGCCGAGAACGGCCCCGTCGCGCTCGCCGCGCAGATCCACACGGACGGCTTCCGGGCCGCACTGGTCGGCCTCGGCGGCCGGATCGTGGCGACCGCGCCCGGCTGCGAGACCGTCGACGCCGACCCGGCCAAGGTGCTCGGCGCGGTGATCGAGGCGGGCGCCGAACTGCTGCGCGCCACGGGCCGCCGCTGCGTGGGCGCCGGACTCGCCGTCCCGTCCGCCGTCGCCGAACCCGACGGGCTCGCCCTCAACCCCCTCCACCTGGCCTGGCCCGCCGGGGAACCGGTCCGCCGGATCTTCGCCGACCTCGTGCGCGCCGCCGGCATCACCGGCCCCGCCTTCGCGGGCAACGACGTCAACCTCGCCGCCCTCGCCGAACACCGGCACGGCGCGGGCCGGGGCGCCCGGCACCTGCTGTGCGTGGCCACCGGCCACCGGGGCGTCGGCGGCGCCCTCGTTCTCGACGGCCGCCTGCACACCGGGAGTTCGGGTCTCGCCCTGGAGGTCGGCCACCTTACCGTCAACCCCGAGGGCCGCGTCTGCCACTGCGGCAGCCGGGGCTGTCTCGACGTCGAAGCCGACCCGCTGGCCCTCCTCATGGAGGCCGGTCTCGAACCCGGCCCCGAGGTCTCCCTCCTCGACCAGGCCGACGCCCTGCTGCGCACCCGGTACGCCGAGCCCGCCGTACGCGCCGCCGCCGAGACCCTGATCGACCGGCTCGGTCTGGGGCTGGCCGGGCTGGTCAACATCCTCAACCCCGACCGGATCATCCTGGGCGGACTGCACCGGGGGCTGCTCAACGCCGACCCCGAACGGCTGCGCGCGGTCGTCGCCGAACGGAGCCTGTGGGGACAGAGCGGCAGCGTCCCCATCCTGCCGTGCACCCTGGACCACGACAGCCTCGTCGGCGCCGCCGAACTCGCCTGGCAACCGGTCCTCGACGACCCCCTCGCGGCCCTGCGGTGACAGCGGAGTTGTGGGACGTCTCCCACCTGCGTTTCGAGGAGACGGCCCCGCCCGCCCTCACCGTCTCCCTGCGCACCGAGAGGGACCGCCGCTGGGCGGAAGCCGTACGCGCCAACCCGACCCTGTTCGACGGCCCGGTGGCGGCGCTCATCCGGCTCGAACGTGACGGTCCGGACGGCCTGTTGGTGTCCTGGGCGCCGCTCACGTACCGCTTCCGGGTCCTGCGCGGCCTCCCGGACGCACCTGCCCTGGCGGGGCTGTTCGCCGCGGTGCTCCAGCCCTGCGACGAGGGGCGCCTGCTGGTGGGCCGGATGTCACCCACCACCTCGGCCCCCGGCCGATGGCAGGTACCGGGCGGCACGCTCGAACCCCCCGAAGACGGCGCCGCGTTGGACCTCGACGTACTCCGGCGCCACGCGGCCCGCGAACTGGCGGAGGAGACCGGCTCCGACACCCCCGCCGACGCCCTCCTGCCGGGACCCGTCGTCCGCGACACCCAGGGCAGCCTGGGCTTCCTGTTCACCGCCCCACCACGCCCCGCACGCGAACTGTACGAGCGATACGAGGAGTTGGCGCGCGCCGAGACCGAGGCGGGGGCGGAGCCCGAGTTCGACCGGGTGGAGCTGATCGGCTCGCTGGATGAACTCCGGGCGCTGCCGGGGCCGTTGGCCTCATATCTGCCACTCGCGACGGAGCGGTTCCTCGGGGCGTAGTACGACGTGACCCGGTGCGGCAACGGAACCGTACCGGGTACGTCAGGGCCGCTCGGTCAGCCGGGGATGGCCGACGGCGCCGGAGTCGCCGCCGCCACGGCTGACACCGACGGGGCGTGCGCCACGGCGGGTTCGGGGGCGACGGGTACGACCGGCTCGGGCGCCGTGTGCGCCAGCGCGGGTTCCGGTGCCGGTGCCCCGGCCGAGGCATGGGCCACGGCGGGCTCGGGCGTGCGGGCCGGACCGCGCACCACGACCGGCTCCGGCACGGCGGTCGCCGGTGAGGTGTGCGCCACGGCGGGCTCGGACAGCGGCGCGCGGACCACCACCGGCTCGGGCGCGCGGGCGGGCGGCTGGACGGTGAGCGGCGGGGGCGCGGGGCGCCGTTCCGTCGCGCGGGGCGGCTTCGGCGCCGGTGGACGCGGGGCGGGGGAGGCGGTCGCGGACAGCGCGAACCACACCACCTTGCCGTCCTCGCCGTCCGGTCGGCACCCCCAGCTCTCGCTGACGGCGGCCACCATCACCAGGCCACGCCCGCAGGTGGCGAGCGGTCCGGCGTCCGGCTCCTCGGCGGTGCCGTCCGGAGCCTCGGCGGCGTCGGCCACCACGGGAAGGCGTGGATCGCGGTCACGGACCGAGACGGTGAGCCGGTCGGACCGGAACTCCAGTTCTACGGTGCACGACTTGTCGGGCCGGGCATGTCGGTGGACGTTGCTCAGCAGCTCGGTCACACCGAGCGTGGCCCGGTCTATCAACGGGTCCAGATGCCAGTAGCGCAGTTGCGCAGATACGATTCTGCGGACCTGGCCGATCCGCGACGGCAGGGCTTGGAGCTCCACCGTGCAGTGCCTGTTCGGGTGACTGATCACGGCTGCGACTCCCCGATGTGAGGTCCGGACGAACCGGAGGAACACGGAGAACAACGGAAATCCGGGAGGCTGCTGGCGTCCCTGTGGCCGCCTGCCGTCGAGGCCGACGGGCCGGTCCGCAGCGTTACCTCCGGTAAACCCAGAGTGACGTGAGATCAGCGTGCCGCAGTGCCCGTCCTCCCGCAACTCGCCATGGTGGCCCGCAGGTCAGCCACCCCGTCCGGCGGCGCGGCGCACCGCCTCGATGAACCTGTGCGCGGCGGCCGGGCCCGGCTCGTCCGGCGCGGTGTCACGTTCGGTGAGCGTCAGTTGGTAGCGGTGGCCGTTCAGATCGGCCCGCGCCCTATCGTCCGGCGCGAACCACGGCTTGGAGGCCCGTACGGTCCCCACCGGCGCGCTGTCGATCTCGCTGCCCTCGCTGGTGAGCAGCTCCAGCCTGCCGTCGCTGATCCGGACACGGCCCGCCCGCGTGAGCGAGCGCATTCCCTTGCCGATGCGCACGCCTCTCGCCGTGAACTCCGGCTCCGCCATCCCGCACCGCCCCCTCGCGCGCCCCGGCCCACCGGCCCCCGTACGGCGGCCGGTCCACGCGGTGCAGTCTGCCCCGGCGCGGGCGGGAGCACCAGTGCGCGCGGACGGGGCGCGCGTGGCGCTGGAGTACTCGCGCCAATGCGCCCCCGCGCCCCTCGTTCGGGTGTGCCCCAGGCTGCCTTTGGGTGGCTCAAAGATACGTTGATGCAGGTGAGAAGCGGTGTGACTGATGCCTATGATCGGGCTGCGGGCCGCGCTGGGCGTGGTCGGCGCCCAGCGTAAGGAGCCCCGCCGTGCACCCCACCCCACCGGCCCGGACCGGCGCCACCCTCGATGTCGACCGCAGCGACGCGGCGTACCGGGACTGGCTGAAAGAGGCCGTACGCAAGGTCCAGGCCGACGCCAACCGCTCGGCGGACACGCATCTGCTGCGCTTCCCGCTGCCCGAGGAGTGGGGCATCGACCTGTATCTCAAGGACGAGTCGACCCACCCCACCGGCAGCCTCAAGCACCGCCTCGCCCGCTCCCTCTTCCTCTACGGCCTGTGCAACGGCTGGGTCCGTCCCGACCGCCCGGTGATCGAGGCGTCCAGCGGCTCGACCGCCGTCTCGGAGGCGTACTTCGCGTCCCTGATCGGCGTGCCGTTCATCGCCGTCATGCCGCGCACCACCAGCGCCGAGAAGTGCCGCTTGATCGAGTTCCACGGCGGCAGCTGCCACTTCGTGGACGACCCGCGCACCATGTACGCGGAGTCCGCGCGGCTCGCGGCGGAGACCGGCGGCCACTTCATGGACCAGTTCACCTACGCCGAGCGCGCCACCGACTGGCGCGGCAACAACAACATCGCCGAGTCCATCTTCCGCCAGCTCGCGCTGGAGCGGTTCCCGGTGCCCGCCTGGATCGTCGCCACGGCCGGGACCGGCGGGACCTCGGCCACCCTCGCCCGCTATGTGCACTACCTCCAGCACGACACCCGCGTCTGTGTGGCGGACCCCGAGAACTCCTGTTTCTTCGAGGGCTGGACCACCGGCGACTCCGATGTCACCTGCGACTGCGGCTCCCGGATCGAGGGGATCGGACGGCCGCGCATGGAACCCAGCTTCGTGCCGGGCGCGATCGACCGCATGATGAAGGTTCCGGACGCCGCCAGCGTGGCCGCGGTACGCGCGCTGGAGCGGGCGCTCGGCCGCAAGGCGGGCGGTTCGACGGGCACCGGCCTGTGGAGCGCGCTGAAGATCGTCTCCGAGATGGTGGCCGAGGGCCGTACCGGCAGCGTGGTCACCCTGCTCTGCGACCCCGGCGACCGCTATCTCGACAAGTACTACTCGGACAGCTGGCTGGAGGAGCAGAACCTCGACATCGGGCCGTACACGGCCGCGATCGACTCGCTGCTCGCTACGGGTGTGTGGCCGGACTGAGCACGTCCTGGACGGTGGCGTTCCCGGGCAGAGGCCCGAGGCTTCCCAGGGGCGCGCCGTCAGTCCTCCTCGGGAGCCTCCAGCTCCTCGTCGTCCTCCGGCTCGCCCGCCACCACCAGGCGCCGCAGCCGCTCGGAGATCTCCGCACGGGCCTCGGCGGGCAGCCCGGCGTCCGTGACCAGCGTGTCCACCTCGTCCAGCGCGGCGAACGAACTGAGGCCCACCGTGCCCCACTTGGTGTGGTCGGCGACCACCACGACCCGGCGCGCCGAGCGCACCAGCTGCCGGTTGGTCTCCGCCTCGGCGAGGTTCGGCGTGGACAGCCCGGCCTCCGCCGATATCCCGTGCACCCCGAGGAACAGCAGATCGAAGTGGAGCGCGGCGATGGCCCGGTCCGCGACCGGACCCACCAGCGAGTCGGACGGCGTACGCACCCCGCCGGTCAGCACCACCGTGGCCGCGCCCTGACGGCGGCCCGAGGTGCGCTGCGCGGTGTGGAAGACGTCCGCGACCCGCACCGAGTTCGTCACCACAGTCAGATCGGGCACATCGAGGAGCTGCCGGGCCAGCGTGTAGGTGGTCGTACCGCCGGACAGCGCGATCGCCGAACCCGGCGCCACCAGGCGTGCGGCCGCCCGCGCGATGTCCTCCTTGGCGGTCGGCTCCAGGCCCGACTTGGCCTCGAAACCCGGCTCGTGCGTGCTCGCCTCGACCACCGGCACCGCACCGCCGTGCACCTTCTCCAGCACACCCTGCCGGGCCAGCGCGTCCAGATCCCGGCGCACGGTCATGTCCGACACGCCCAGCTGACGGGTCAGTTCATTGACCCGGACACCGCCCCGGCGCCGGACCTCGTCCACGATCAGGGCGCGCCGCTGCTCCGCGAGGAGGTTCTGATTCTCGCTCACGTACGCTCCGGTCCTTTCGCCACACCTGTCCGAGCCGCCTGACACACCTGCGGTGACCTGCCCGTTCGATAGGTCCACCCCATGCGCTGGCTTCTCATCTTGTCACGGGCCGCCATAGGGCGCGCCACTGCCTGTCACCACGCACACATAGGGTGCGCGCACATGTGTGCGGACCCTATGGCGACCGTCGTCACTCGGATCGGGGGGATTCCGTGACAAGCCGATCCGCCAGGTGTACGCCACACCCGAAACGGAGAACCTGAAGCCCGCACGGACTTGAGACCCCTCAGGTGACAACGGAAGTGCGGACGACAAGTGGAACACGCGCGGGAACGCATCACCGATCCCCGGCCGGGCCCTCCGGACCTGCCGACCCCGGCCGCCACGCCGACGGAACGCGGCCTGGAACTGCTGGTGCACGGCGTCGGCGGCACCACACCAGAGAAGATGCTCGGCGACCCGCGCACAATCCGCGTCACCGGCGACGACACGGCCGCCATCTACCGCCGCGCCGAGGACGTCCCGGAGCCCGCCGGGGGAGCGGGCCCCGCACTGGACGAACGCCCCGGCGACGGCCCGGTGCGCGAGGCGTACGTCTGGTGCAACCTCACCTCGGGCAACGGCACCCGCGCCCTGTGGCTGTTGCTGCTGCCCTTCATGGTGGTCAACCTCGCCCACTGGATGCGCCCCACGGCCGAGCGCCCCGGCCCCCCGGTCCGCCTCTACGGCCTCCTCGTCCGGCTGGCCGCGCTCACCCTGACCGTGCTGCTGGTCGCGGCCGCCTGCGAGGTCGCGCTGGACCTGGTGGCCTGGCAGTGCGCCGGTGCCCCCGCCTGCGCCGGACGCCACACCTGGCTCGCCTTCCTCTCGCCCGCCCTCTCCGACGGCGGCTGGTGGAGCGAACCCGGCCGCCGCCTCGCCCTCGCCGCCCTGGCCCCCACCCTGCTCACCGCGCTGCTCTGGTACCTCTCCCACCGCACCTGGAGCGCCTACGAGTCCCACCGCCCGCTGACCGCCACCGCCGAACCGGGGCCCGACGAGAGCGCGCTGGCCCGCCCCGGCTTCTGGTACGGCCGCCGCCTCGGCGCCCGGCTCCGCGCCGCGCACACCGCGGCCGGTCTGCTCACCGTCGCCGCCGCCGTCACGCTGCCCACCGCACGCTTCGACCACCGCCCCGCCGGACCCGCGCCCCTCCACCTCCTCGGCGTCCTGCTCGGCACCGGAATCCTCGCCTGGGCCTGCGCGGTCGTCGCGGTCGTGTGCCGCCGGGGCCGTAGCGAACGCCGACTCGACCAGGCGCTCGACCGCCACCTGCTGCGCGCCCTCCCGCTCGGCGCCCTCGGTCTGCTGCTGCTCGCCGTCACCTACGCGGGCTGGTCCCGGCCGGACTGGCGGTCCGCCGGACGGCTGCCCGGCGACCCGGCGTTCGGCGCGATCATGCTCGCTCAGGGCATCCTCGTCGTCGCCCTCGCGGTCGTCGCCCGTCGGCTGCACCGACGCCTGCCCGACCCGCGCGCCGCGATGCGCGGCCTCGGCGGACCGGCCGTCGCCCTGCTCGCCTGCGCGCTCGGCGGAGTCGCCTCCGGCGGGGTCGCCCAGCGCGTCGCCGACTGGCTGGACGGCACCCGCGCCTCGCTCACCGGGCCGCCCGTCACCCTCACCTGGCAGGCGTCCGCGATCCCGCCCGTGCTCGCCGTGCTCCTCGTCCTCATCGCCGTCCTGGCCCGGCAAACCGCCCGCCTCGCCCGCGCCGAACGCCGACGGGTGCGCGCCGAGCACCCCGGCGAGCCCGAGGACCCCCACCGCACCAAGCGCATCGCCCACGTCCGCGCCATGGCCACCCTCACCGACCGCGCGCCGCTGATCCTCGCCGTGGGCTCCGTCGCCACCCTGATCGCCGGTGCGGGGGCCCTCACCGGCGCCCTCGCCACCGGGCTCGCCCCCGCCCACGCAGCCCGGAACGCGGGCGACACCGTCCGGATCACCGCCGGGGTCTGCCAGATGCTCGGCTCCTGGCTGATCGGCGTCGGCTTCCTGCTCTTCGTCGCCTGGGGACGCCGCGCCTACAAGGACGCCTCCGCCAGGCGGACCATAGGAATCCTGTGGGACGTCGGCACCTTCTGGCCGCGCGCCGCCCACCCCTTCGCGCCCCCCTGCTACGCCGAGCGCGCCGTACCCGACCTGACCTGGCGCACCGCGACCTGGACCGAGCGCACCGGCGGCCGTCTCGTCCTCTCCGGCCACTCCCAGGGCAGCGTCCTGGTCGCCGCCGCGGCCTGGCAGCTGACGCCCGCCGTCCGCGAACGCGTCGCCCTGCTCACCTACGGCTCACCGCTGGAGCGGCTCTACGGCCGCTGGTTCCCCGCCCACTTCGGCCCGGCCGCCCTCGCCGCCCTGCACCGGGACGTCCGCGGCTGGCGCAACCTCCACCGCCGCACCGACCCCATCGGCGGCCCCGTCCGGCTGACCGCCGGGCACGGACCCGAGGTCGACCACGAGCCGCTGCCGGACCCGCGGGCCTACGGCCGCACCCCCGAACACCCGCTGCCCGCACCGATCCTCGGCCACTCCGACTACCAGGAGGACCCGGTCTTCACCCGCGAACGCGACCGCCTGCTGGCCGACCCGCACCCCGACCTCCCCGCGCCCCGCCCGGAACCCGGCCAGGGATGAACCTCAGGGCAGCTCCGGCAGATCCTCCGGGTACAGCAGGGTCAGGTCGTCGGTGCTCGGGTCGGCGAACTGCGCGACCCGGCTCGCGTGCCGCTCCACCATCGCCTCGAACGTCTGCCGCGCGGTACGGCCGTTGCCGAACGCCGGGCCCTTCGGCAGCGCCGTGAAGTACTTCAGCAGCGCCTCCCCGGTGGCCGGTGCCAGCCGGTACTCGTGCTCGTCGGACTGCTGCTCCACGATCCGCAGCAGCTCCTCGGGGCCGTAGTCACCGAAGGTGATCGTCCGCGAGAAACGGGACGCCACACCGGGGTTGACCGACAGGAAACGCTCCATCTCCGCCGTGTAGCCCGCCACGATCACCACCACCGCGTCCCGGTGGTCCTCCATCAGCTTCACCAGCGTGTCGATGGCCTCCTTGCCGAAGTCACGCCCGGCGTCCTCCGGCGACAGCGCGTACGCCTCGTCGATGAACAGCACACCGCCTCGCGCCCGTTCGAACGCCTCCTGAGTGCGGATCGCGGTGGAACCGATGTGCTCGCCCACCAGGTCGACCCGCGACACCTCCACCAGATGCCCTATCTCCAGCACGCCGAGCGAGGCCAGGATCTCGCCGTACAGCCGGGCCACCGTCGTCTTGCCGGTGCCGGGGGAGCCGGTGAAGACCAGATGCCGCTTCACCGAGGCCGCCTTGAGACCCGCTTTCTGGCGGCGCCTGCCCACCTCGATCATGTCGGTCAGCGCTCGCACCTCGCGCTTGACGCTCTCCAGGCCCACCAGCGCGTCGAGTTCACCCATCACCGCCTTCGACGTACGGGTCTCCCGCTCCGACCCCGGCGGCGCGGCGGACGGCTCCGGGCCGACGGCACGCTGTCCCGGGATCGCGCCGAGCAGCCCGCCCGTGGACGCCGGTACCGTCTGCACCGCCGTGTCCGGCGACGACGCCGGGGACCGCGGCAGCCCGCCGCTCTCGTCGCTGCTGCACTCCTCCACCACCGGCCCCGCGCCCGAGCCCGCGTCCGGGCCGCCCTCGGCGAACTCGTAACCGCCGCGCGCGCACCGCTCCGTACGGCACTTGCGCAGCGTCGTACGGCAGCCGTCGAGGACATGGAAGCCGTAGCCGCCGCTGCCGGTGACCTGGCAGCCGACGAAGCTGCCCCGGCCGCCCGCGGAGACGTAGAACCCCGCTTCGGCCGGGTCCTGCACCGTGCAGCGCTCGATCGTCGGGTCGGCGCCCTTGGTGACGATCACCCCGGTCTGGGTGCCGTCCACCGTGCAGTTGCTGAGCGTGCCGCCGCTGCCGTGGTCCCGGAACCAGGCGCCGGTGGCCGCGTCCCGGATACGGCAGTCGTCGAGCTGCGCGGTCGCCCCGTCGCTCACCGAGACCGCCGTGTTGCGCACCTGGGAGAGATCGCTGTCCACCACGTCCGCGCGGGAGCCCCGGTCCAGCACGAACAGCGCGTCCGGCACGTCGTGCACCCGGCAGGAGTCCAGCACCGCCGTCGCACCGTCGCTCACCCACACCGCCGGATAGTCGCCGGTGCTGTCGAAGATCTCGCACTGGTTGGCGTCCACGCGGGTGCCCGGGTCCCACACCGACAGGCCGTTGCGCCCGAACTGGCGCACCGTGGTCCGGGTCAGCGTCAGCACCGAACGGGAGCGCAGGTCGACCGCGTTCTCCGGGATGTCGTGGATACGGCAGTCGGCCAGCGTCAGCACCGCGTCCGTGTCGAGGGTGACGCCGTCCGCCGACGTGCGGTGCACCTCGCAGTCGGTGAGCTGGGCGGTGGCCCGCTGGGTGATCTGCACCCCGGCCCCGCGCACCTCGTACACCTCGCAACCGAACGCCTCCAGCGCGGAGTTCTCCCCGGTCGCGCTCAACCCGGTGCCGGACGCGTGGTGCACCCGGCAGCGGTCCAGCCGCGGATGCCCGCCGCCGCGCACGGCCACGCCCGCCTGCCCGGCCGAGACGACCTCGCACTCCTCGAACACCCCCGCGCCGCCGTCCAGGACGAGGACGCCGATGCCCGCCGGGTTGTCCACCGTGCAGCGGCGCACGGTCGGCCGGGCCCCGCCGCGCACCTCGATGCCGGAGGCGGACCGGGTCACGATCCGCACGTCCAGCAGCTCCGGCGTGCCCTCCTCGACCAGCAGCGCCGGGGCGGCGCCGTCCTGGCCCTCCACGTGCAGGCCCTGCACGATGGCGGAGGCTCGCACGGTCAGCGGTACGCCGTCCACGGGCGCGATCCGCACCGAGCCCGGCGCGTTGTCGGGGCCGCGCAGTGTCACCTCCCGCCGTACGACGAGGTTCTCCCGGTAGGTGCCGGGGGCGATGGTGAGGACGTCGCCGTCGGAGGCGGCCTCCAGGGCGGCCGCGAGCGACGCGTACTCACCCGTGCGGCGCCGCCACCGCGATGTGCCGGTGTGCGTCACCTGGACCGTGCCCTGTGCCATGGCGTTGCCGTGCCCCCACCTCGTGGTACTTGTGCTCGTCCGCCTCAGGGGCTCCGCAGCCGGGTGCCGGGACGGCGACCGCGAGGCGCCGTCAGGGCGTTCGCGTACGCGCGTGTTCCGGACTCCGGCGCGGCCTTCGGCTCGCTCGCGCGCGGGTCGATGCCGAAAGCGAGTCGGCCGGTCCACCGTAGCGTGCGCGCGGGTGGCGGACCGACCAGAGCCGGAACCCCGGCCTTAGCTGCCCGTACCGGCCTTGCCCCAGTCCGGGCCCGCGCGGTCCCACGCCCGGTCCCAACTCGCGTACCGGCGGCGGACCATGCGCCAGACGGCGAGGCGCCGCACGGTCTCGATGAGTCCGGCCGCCACCACGGCGGCGCCGAAACCGGCCAGCGCCGCGTGCGCCCGCGCGGTGGCGGAGTCCAGGGGCCGGGTCGTTATTCGCCCGCTCGGGTCGGTCCAGAGCCTGAAGTGCTCACCCGTGCGGGGGGACTTCACCTCCGCCAGCACCGCGCCCTGCCGACGGGTGCCGTCCGGTGCGGTCCACCCGGCCAGGACCCGGCTGCGCGAGGTGCGGGCCGCGCCGGTGTCGGGATCGGACTCCGGGGGAGCCTGGGCGAGGGGGCGCAGCACGGTGGCGGTGACGAGATGGCGGGTGTGCCGCTGCTCGCGCACCGACCTGCGCAGCGAGTCCTGCGCGGCGGACCCGGTCACCGTACCGACGACGGGCATCGCCACGACGGTCAGCAGCAGTGCCAGGAGGCACACCCACGCCTCCGCGACATCGGTCGGGCGGCGCAGCGGATTGCCGCGCCAGCGCCACAGACCGCTGATGGTGCGCACGACCCCACCCCCCTTCGCTCCGACGCCCCCGTCCTGCCCCGTGTCGGCCCCGCTCATCCCCCGGCCCGGTGAAGAGGGCACGGGAGAGGGACATCACGTCGACGAGGTTTCTCTCACGGATTTCTCATCTTCCTTCCAACGACGCGGGCGGGCCCTGAGTTCCCGCTCCGCGCGCCCGAACAGCCGACCGGAGGTGAGAGGGCGTCAGGTGTGGACGCGCACGGGGTCGCCGACCCGGATCGTGCCGGTCGTGAGGGGTACCAGGTTCTGGCCGAAGAGCAGCCGCCCGTCGCGTCTGCGGAGCCGCGCCAGGGTGCGCAGGGGCTCGCGGCCGCGTACGCCGGTCCCCTGGTCGACGGTGGTGACGACGCAGCGCCCACTGGGCCGGGCGACCCGGAAGTCGACGGCGCCGATGGAGATCCGGGTCCAGTGGTCCTCGTCCCACGCCTCGGTGCCCGCGACGACCACGTTGGGCCGGAAGCGGTTCATCGGCAGGGGCCCCTCGTCCGCGTGACGGCCCTCGGCCAGCGCCGAGTTGAGGGCGTCGAGCGAGGCGAGCGTGGTGACCAGCAGGGGGTAGCCGTCGGCGAGGCTCACCGTCTCGCCGGGCAGGGCGTAGTCGGGGTCCACCGGACGGCGGGTGGCCGGATCGTCGAGATGGATCAGGCGGACGGGCTTCCCCAGGTACGCGGAGCACCAGCGGTGGGCGGCGTCGGAGGCGAGGACGGCCTCCACCTTGCGGCCGAACAGATCGATCGGCATGGTCCCGCCGGGACGGGGTACGGGGACCGCCAGCGGCGGATGACCGGAGGCCGACAGACGGATGCCGCCGCCGGGCGACAGCTCGGCGACGGCGCACGCGAGAAGGGGCTGCTCGCGCTGGGTGACGACCTTCCCCCCGTCGTCGATCAGCGCCCATCGCCGGTCACCGGCCAGCCCCCAGGGCTCCACCTCGGCCTCCGGGAGCGTCAGGCGCCGGAACGCCTTGACCGGGTGGATGTGGATCGATCGCAGTACCGCGTTCCCCATGCGGCCACCTTGCCAGAAGGTGCCTCACGGAGCGCGGAGCGGGATCAGTATCCGCGGTACTGCTGGTTGTTGTACGGCTGCTCCTGGTACGGCTGCTGCGGCGGCCGGGGCGCGGCCGGGCGCATCGCCTCGTACCCCGAGGGTGCCGCCGGGCGCGGCTGCTGGGGCTGCGCGCCGGGGTAGCCGCGCGGGGCGCCGGCCTGCTGCGGGATGTACGCGGTGGGCGTCGGCTGCATCGGGGCGGCCTGCGCCGCCTGCGGGTAGCCGTACGCGGGGGGCTGCGGCGAGGGGGCCGCGGGAAGGGCGGGGAGAGCGGAGGGCAGCGCGGGGAGGTTGCTGCCGGGTGCGGGCATACCGGGGGAGGACGGCATGCCGAGACCGGTGTCGTACGCGGCCGGGACCCTGATCGGGGCGATCTGCGGGGTGCCCCGCTCGGCCACGAGGGAGTCGTAGATCGGGGTGTCCGGGAAGGAGGCGGAGTAGTAGCCGCCGCCATAGGTGGAGCGGGGGGAGGTCATGGCACATAAGTTAAGCCCACGATGTGCTGGTTGGGGAGACCGATAAGAGGGTTGTTTTCCGTGTCGACGGCGATCTGGGATCGCTAATCCGAGCGAACTTGTCAAAAATGGACTCCATCCGGCGTTTGGATCGTGTAAAGCCGAGTTCCTGCCGGGTTACCGGCGGTTGACGGAGCGTCGGAAGATCTGCAGATGGGGGCGGTCATGTCCATGTTGAAGGGGTCGAACACGCCGGTGCCCACCACCGCGCTCCGCGTCGAGGTGACCCGCCGGGCAGGACCCGGCGTCCCCGACGTGGACGCCTCGGCGCTGCTGCTCGCGAACGGCCGGGTCCGCGCGGACGGCGACTTCGTCTTCTACAACCAGCCCGCGCACCCCTCCGGCGCGGTCCGCCACCAGGGCAAGGAGAGCACCGGGGCGCAGGTCACCGACACCCTGCTCGTCGACCTCGCGCGCGTGGAGCCGGGCATCGAGCGGATCGTCCTCGCCGCCTCGGCCGACGGCGGCACCTTCGGCCAGGTCCCCGGCCTCGCCGTCCAGATCTCGGACGCCGTCACGGGAGACGGCGCCGCCCGGTTCGACAGCACCGGCGCCACCGTGGAGACCGCGTTCGTCCTCGGTGAGTTCTACCGCCGCCAGGGCTCCTGGAAGTTCCGCGCCGTGGGCCAGGGCTACGACAGCGGCCTGGCGGGCCTTGCGACGGACTTCGGCATCACCGTCGACGTACCCCAGCACCCGGCAGCGCCCCCCGCTCCGCCCGCGCCCCCGCTCCAGCCCTCCAAGGTCACGCTCACCAAGGCGGCCCCCTCGGTGTCGCTGGCCAAGCAGGGCGGCACCTCCGGCGTGATGCGTGTCAACCTCAACTGGCAGACCCGCAAGCGCGTCACGGGCCGCCACCGGGGCGCCGGACCCGGCGACCTCGACCTGGACCTGTGCGCCCTGTACGAACTCGGCGACGGCCGCAAAGGCGTCGTACAGGCCCTCGGCAACGCCTTCGGGGCGCTGGACCGGCCGCCCTTCATCCACCTCGACGGCGACGACCGCACCGGCGCCGCCGCGAACGGCGAGAACCTCACCATCAGCCTCGACCACAAGGAGCACCTCAGACGGGTCCTGGTCTTCGTCACCATCTACGAGGGCGCCAGCTCCTTCGCCGACCTGCACGCCACCGTCACCCTCCGGCCCCAGCACGGCGCCCCCATCGACTTCTCGCTGGACGAGTGCACGGTGCCCTCCACGGTGTGCGCGCTCGCGCTGATCACCGACACCGGCGGCGACCTCGTCGTCCGGCGCGAGGCCCGCTACCTGGTCCCGGAGCGCGGGGTGAGCCCGCAGCGCACCGTCGACCGGGCCTACGGCTGGGGCATGAACTGGACCCCCGGCCGCAAGTGAACCGCGTTCAGCCCTCGTCCGGCACGGCGTCGGGACGCGCGTAGGTACGGCCCTTCCAGGCCGCGCCCCGGCCCCGGTAGTGCTGGACGGCCGAGTCGAGCGTCATCAGGAGATAGAGGAACGCCGTGAACGGCAGCAGGGGAGCGAGCCACAGCGGTTGCCGGTAGTAGCGCAGCATCGGCATATATGTCACCACCATCACCGCCCACGCCACCGAACCGAGCACCCATGTGGGCGTGTCACCCATGGCCGTCCCCACCACCACCGCCGCGGGCGGCACCAGATACACCAGCGCGAGCCCCACCACCGTGCCGAGCAGCAGCGGCGGACTGTGCCGGAGCTGGGCGTACGCGCTCCGCGAGACCATGCGCCACAGCTCGCCCAGCCCCGGATAGGGGCGGACGCTGTCCACCCGGTCGGCCAGCCCCAGCCACAGATGGCCGCCGCTCGCCCGCACCGCGCGCGCGACGGCCACGTCGTCGATGACCGCGTGCCGGACGGCGTCCGGAATCCGCGCCCGCGCGGCCATGTCCGTCCGCAGCAGCACACAGCCCCCGGCCGCCGCCGTCGTACGCGCGCCCCGGCGACCGATCCACCGGAACGGGTAGAGCTGTGCGAAGAAGTAGACGAAGGCCGGTACCACCAGCCGCTCCCAGGGACTCTCCGCGCGCAGCCGGGCCATCTGCGACACCAGGTCGAAGTCACCCGTACGGGCCGCCGCGACCAGGGAGCGCAGACTGTCCGGGGCGTGCGCGATGTCCGCGTCCGTCAGCAGTAGATACTCGGGGTCACGCGCGCGTGCCAGGGCGATCCCGTGCCGCACCGCCCACAGCTTGCCCGTCCAGCCCTCGGGAGGCTCGCCTGGGGAGTCCACCGTGAGCGGCAGGCCGCCCAGCCGCCGGGACAGGTCGCGGGCCAGCTCCCCGGTACCGTCGCGGCTCCCGTCGTCCACCAGGAAGACCTCCGCCCGTCCCGGATAGTCCTGGGCGAGCAGCGAGGGCAGGCTCGCGGGCAGCACGGCCGCCTCGTCACGGGCCGGGACCACCACGCAGACCGGCGGCCAGACCTCGGGCTCGCGGCGCGGCGGCAGCCGTACATCGGTGCGCCAGAAGAAACCCTGCCCCAGCAGCAGCCAGCACCAGACGGCGAGGGAGACGGCGGCGGTCCACACGATGGCGCTCACGGCCGCAGTCTGCCCCACCGGAACGGCTCACCGGCGGCCATCGACTATCGTGACCGGGTGAAGATCGCGCTCATGGACTCCGGAATCGGCCTCCTCGCAGCCACCGCGGCCGTACGCCGCCTTCGGCCCGACGCGGATCTCGTCCTCTCCCTGGACCCCGACGGCATGCCCTGGGGGCCGCGCACCCCCGAGGACCTGAGCCGACGTGCCGTCGCCGTCGCCGAGGCCGCCGCCGCACACCGGCCCGACGTCCTCATCGTCGGCTGCAACACGGCCACCGTGCACGCCCTGCCCGCGCTGCGCGCCCGCTGCGAGCCCGGCATCCCGGTGATCGGCACCGTCCCCGCGATCAAGCCCGCCGCGGCCGGGGGCGGACATGTGGCGATCTGGGCGACCCCCGCCACCACCGGCAGCCCCTACCAGCGCGGACTGATCGCGGACTTCGCGGACGGCGTCCAGGTCACCGAGGTGCCCTGCTGGGGCCTGGCCGAGGCCGTCGAGCACGCGGACGAGCGGGCCATCGCCGCCGCCGTCTCCGCCGCCGCCGAACTCACCCCGCCCGACGTGACGACCGTCGTCCTCGGCTGCACCCACTACGAACTCGTGGCGGAACGTATCCGCACCGCCGTACAGCAGCCCGGCGCCGCCCCCCTCGTCCTGCACGGCTCCGCCGGTGCCGTCGCCGCCCAGGCGCTGCGCCGGATCGGCGAGAGCCCCGCGCCCGACGCCCCCGCCGTGGGCGCCCTCACCGTGCTGCTGAGCGGCCGCGAGGGCGCGCTGCCCGCGACCGCGCTGCACTACGCCGAGGGCCGCCTGCTGCCCGCCGCGGGCCCGCTCGCCGACCGGATGTGACACCGGGCACGGCCCCCGCCGGGGGCCGCCCGCACGGAGCAGTACCTCTCCGTGAGCACGTACCAGCACGGCGAAACCTGGGTAACCTCATAGACATGAGGGAGCACCGCGACCCCGACGACGCCCCGCACCCCGACGTCTGGACCGGACGCGCCACCAACCGTGTGCAGTGGGTGCTGGCGCTGGCCGGCGCCGCCTGCATGGCGCTCGGCATCGAGCTGGCCGTGCAGTCCGCGTGGACCTCCGGCGTCATCGCCCTGGTCATGTCCGTCGTGGGCTGCATCGCGGTCGGGCTGCTCGTCCTGTTCGGAACCCTCGCCTTCGTGCACGTCGACCTCAAGCTCGAACAGGACACCCTGGAGGTCCGCTGCGGCCACGTCGGGCTGCCGCGCCGCCGCATCCCGCTCTCCGAGGTCACCGGCGCCGACTACATCCCTCTCGTCACCCCCCGCCACTGGGGCGGCTGGGGCTACCGCTGGCGCCCCGAGAAGGGCACCGCCGTCGTCGTCCGCCGGGGCGAGGGCATCGCGCTGAGCCTGTGGGACGGCCACACCTTCACCATCACCGTGGACGACGCCGAGTCCGCGGTCCGCGTCATCCGGGCCCGGCTGCGCGCCATCACCCCGGACACCGCGCGCTGAGCCCGCTCAGCCCACCCGCTCCTGCCGGGCCGACGGCTCCGCGCGGGGCACCCGCTCCTCCTCGCCCCACGGCCGCGCCGTCGCCCACCCGGCCAGCAGGCCCGCGCCCGCCGTCACCGTGGTGAAACTCAACGCGTCGCCCACCGACGCGATCACCGCCAGTGCCGCGAGCGCCGCCCCGGCCGTCAGCACCACCGGCGTCGGCCGGGCGGCCCGCCACAGGGCGTGCAGCACCCAGGCGAACACGCCCGCCAGCAGCAGCACCCCCACGACACCCTGCTCCGCCAGCAGCTGGAGCGGCGCCGAGTGCGGCCGCCCCGCCGGATCACCCGGCGTGCCGAACCGCCCCGGCCCGACACCCCACACCGGCGCCTCACGGGCCAGCCGCACCGCCCGGCCCCACAGCCCCACCCGGTACGGCCCGATCCGCTCCGTGAACTCCTCGGCGAACCCGCCCGGCAGCACCCCCGACGCCAGCCCCCACACCGCGCCCACCGCCGCCCCGGCCGCGACCGCCAGACCCGCGAGCCCGGCACCCCGGTGCGGCATCGAACGCGCGGCCACCGAGCACAGCAGCACGGCACCCCCGGCGGCGCAGCCGCCCGGCGACCCCAGCAGCGCCCCGGCCGAGACCACCGCGGCCGCCAGCAGCCACAGCGGCGGGCGCAGTCCCGATACGGGCGTCGACCAGGCGGCACAGCACAGCGCCCCGGTGGCCAGTGCCAGCAGCGCGGCGACGGCACCGGCCTGCCCCAGCGGAGCCGGGTAGGCGGGACCGGGCATCGGGCCGGGCATCGCCACGACCACCACCAGCGCCGCCGCCGCCCCGGCACACGGCGCCGCCACCGGCAGCAACGCCCCCGATATCCGCCCGGCCGCGCAGCCCGCCGCCGTGGCGAGCACGGCCAGCAGCATCCCCTCCGGCCGCCCGTCGTGGGCCGCCGCCGAGATCAGCGCCCAGACCGCGCACAGGCCGAGCAGGATCATCCCGGTCCCGTCGGAGACGTTCCGCCCCGCACGGTCCGCGCCCGTATCGGACGCGCGTTCCATCCCCCTAGACGCCACCCGTAGCCCCTCGCACCCGGTCCCCCGACCTGTGGCCGCACCTCACGACGGCGTCCGGCCGGGACCGGCCGCACCGCCGAGGCTCGGCACACGCTAACGGCTGCCGGCCGATTTGTGGACGAGTTGAGCGGGAATGCCGTGATGACCGGCATGTCAGGGGGCGCGCGGGCCGCCGTACACTCCCCAGGGTGACCGTCACCGCAACTTCCGTGGACCAGCCGGACCGGCTCCAGCAGCCTCCGGCGAAGGGCGCCCGCGCCCGCCTGACCCGTCTGGTCCCGGCCCTCGTGTCCGCGCTGAGCGGCGTGCTCCTCTACGTCAGCTTCCCGCCCCGCACCCTGTGGTGGCTGGCCCTGCCCGCCTTCGCGGGCTTCGCCTGGGCGCTGCGCGGCCGGACCTGGAAGGCGGCGCTCGGCCTCGGCTACCTCTTCGGCCTCGGCTTCCTGCTGCCGCTGCTGGTGTGGACCGGCGTGGAGGTGGGCCCCGGCCCCTGGCTCGCCCTGGTCGTCATCGAGGCGGTCTACGTCGCCCTGGTCGGCGTGGGCGTCAACGCCGTGTCACGGCTGCCCGCCTGGCCGGTGTGGGCCGCGGCCGTGTGGATCGCCGGAGAGGCGGTACGCGCGCGCATGCCCTTCGGCGGCTTCCCCTGGGGCAAGGTCGCCTTCGGACAGGCGGACGGTGTCTTCTTGCCGCTCGCCGCGCTGGGCGGCACCCCCGTGCTCGGCTTCGGCGTCGTCCTGTGCGGCTTCGGCCTCTACGAGGCCGTCCGGCTGCTCCTGCGCCGCCGTGACGGCGAGGTACGGCGGTCCGCCGCCGCCGTGGCCCTGCTCAGCGTCGCGGTGCCGGTGGTGGGCGCGATCGGCGCGCGTACGCTGGTCAGCGACCAGGCCGAGGCCGGGACCGCGACGGTCGCCGTGATCCAGGGCAACGTGCCCCGCTCCGGGCTCGAGTTCAACGCCCAGCGGCGCGCCGTGCTCGACTACCACGCCCGCGAGACCCTGAAGCTCGCCGCCGACGTGGCGGCGGGCAGGGCGCCGCGCCCCGACTTCGTCCTCTGGCCGGAGAACTCCTCCGACATCGACCCCCTCGCCGAACCCGACGCGGCCGCCGTCATCCAGGGCGCCGCCGAGGCGATCGGCGCGCCCATCTCGGTCGGGTCGGTCGTCGAGCGCGACGGCAAGCTGCTCAACGAGCAGATCCTCTGGGACCCGGCCAAGGGCCCCACCCAGACCTACGACAAGCGCCAGGTGCAGCCCTTCGGCGAGTACCTCCCCCTGCGCTCGCTCGTCGGAGCGATCAACAGCGAGTGGACCGGCATGGTCCGCCAGGACTTCAGCCGGGGCGACAAGCCGGGCGTCTTCGACTTCGGCCGCGCCAAGGTCGGCCTCGCCACCTGCTACGAGGCCGCGTTCGACTGGGCCGTACGGGACACCGTCACCCACGGCGCCCAGATGATCTCCGTGCCGAGCAACAACGCCACCTTCGACCGCAGCGAGATGACCTACCAGCAGCTCGCCATGTCCCGGGTCCGCGCCGTCGAGCACAGCCGGACCGTGACCGTGCCCGTGACCAGCGGCGTCAGCGCGGTGATCATGCCGGACGGGCGGGTCGCGCGGCACACCGGCATGTTCGTCCCCGCCCACATCGACATGAAGGTGCCCCTGCGCACCTCCGAGACCCCCGCCACCCGGCTCGGCATCCTGCCCGAGATCGCGCTGCTGCTGGTCGCGGCGGGCGGCCTCGGCTGGGCCGGTACCGCCGCGGTGCGCGGTCGGCGCGCCGGTGGTGCGTAGCCGTACGACGGTGCTCCGGTGGCGCGTGGCCGTACGACCGGTCGTACGCCCCTGACCCGGGCGAACGGGCCCTGCGCGGCCCCTTAGGGTCGGGGCCATGGCTACACCTGAATTCATCACCGAGCTCCGGGCTTCGGCGGGGACCCAGCTGCTCTGGCTCCCCGGCGTCACCGCGATCGTCTTCGACGACGAGGGCCGGGTGCTGCTGGGCCGCCGCACCGACACCCGCAAGTGGTCGGTGGTCGGCGGCATCCCGGAGCCGGGGGAGCAGCCGGCCGCGTGCGCGGTGCGGGAGGTCTTCGAGGAGACGGCCGTGCACTGCGTGCCCGAGCGGGTCGTCCTGGTCCAGGCTCTGCAGCCCGTCACCTACGGCAACGGCGACGAGTGCCAGTACATGGACATCACCTTCCGCTGCCGGGCCGTGGGCGGCGAGGCGCGGGTGAACGACGACGAGTCGCTGGACGTGGACTGGTTCGCGGTGGACGCGCTGCCGGAGCTGAACGAGTTCTCGCTGTTCCGGATCAAGCAGGCACTGTCCGAGACACCCACATGGTTCGACCCTATGACTCGCGGCTGAAGTATGGGTGCTCGCCCTATGTGGTGAGCTGGGGGCGCGTCACTAGGGTCGGGACATGATCTCGCCGCCCAGCCCTCAGCCCAGCACCCCGTCGACCCTGGACCTCGTCGGCCGGGTCGCCCTCGTCACCGGGGCCGCCGGAGGCATCGGCAGCGCCTGCGCGCTCCGGCTGGCCGCGGCGGGGGCCGAGGTGCGTGCCGTCGACCTGGACGGGGCGGGCCTGGCCGAGCTGGCCGGGCGGGCCGAGGGGCTCGCGGGCAGTGTCGTACCGCATGAGCTGGACCTCACCGACCTCGACGCCGCCGAGCGCGCCGCCGCCGGGACCGACGTACTGGTGAACAACGCCGGGCTGCAACTGGTGCGGCCGCTGGAGGAGTTCCCGCCCGAGGTCTTCCACACCGTGCTGACCGTGATGCTGGAGGCGCCCTTCCGGCTCATCCGTGGGGCGCTACCCCATATGTACGCGCAGGGCTGGGGGCGCATCGTCAATGTGTCCTCCGTCCATGGTCTGCGCGCCTCGGCTTATAAGTCGGCCTATGTGGCCGCCAAACATGGGTTGGAGGGCCTGTCCAAGACGGCCGCGCTCGAGGGCGCCCCACACGGTGTGACGTCCAACTGTGTGAACCCGGCCTATGTGCGCACCCCACTGGTCGAGAAGCAGCTCGCCGACCAGGCCGAGGCGCACGGCATCCCCGAGGAACGCGTCCTCTCCGAGATCCTGCTCAAGGACAGCGCCCTGCGTCGGCTCATCGAACCCGAAGAGGTCGCCGAGGCCGTCGCCTATCTGTGCGGACCGCAGGCGTCCTTCGTCACCGGCACCTCGCTGGTGCTGGACGGCGGCTGGACGGCCCACTGAACCGGCGTCCACCCGGGCCCCGTGGAGTTATCCACAGGGCTGACGGGCCGGGCCCACGATGAGCGATCCTGTGGCCATGTCTCCCGATCAACTCCAGTCGGCCGCGCGCCCCGCCACCGGGGCCGCCGCGGCGGGGGCCGTCGCCTGTGCGGAGGCCCCCTACCTCGAACTGCTCGCCCGCGACGCCTCCCCGGAGGCGTACGAACGTCCCGTCCTCCTCGCCCGCGCCGAGCGGGAATCCGTCGAACGCGTCGCCGCGCTCGAACACGCCAAGTTCCTCGCGCTGCGCGTCCGCGCGGAGCTGGAGGGGCGGCGCCGAAGGGAGGCCGAGCTGTCCGCCCTCTTCGAGACCGCCCACGACCTGGCCGGGCTCCGGGACGTGGACGCGGTCCTGAGGGCCATCGTGCAGCGCGCCCGCTCCCTGCTCGCCACCGACATCGCCTACCTCAGCCTCAACGACCCGGAGCGCGGCGACACCTACATGCTCGTCACCGAGGGCTCCGTCTCCGCCCGCTTCCAGCAACTGCGCCTCGGCATGGGCGAGGGGCTCGGCGGACTCGTCGCCCAGACCGCCCGGCCGTACGTCACCGACGACTACTTCCAGGACGCCCGCTTCCAGCACACCGACACCATCGACATCGCGGTGCGCGACGAGGGCCTGTTCGCCATCGTCGGCGTCCCGCTGACGCTCGGCCCGCACGTCATCGGCGTACTGTTCGCCGCCGACCGGCGCGCACGGGTCTTCGAACGCGAACAGATCGCCCTGCTCGGCTCCTTCGCCGCCCTCGCCGCGGCCGCCATCGACACCACCAACCTGCTCACCGAGACCCAGTCGGCCCTCGCCGGACTCGAGCACGCCAACGAGGTCATCCAGGACCGCAGCGCCGTCATCGAGCGCGCCTCCGAGGTGCACGACCGGCTCGCCGAACTCGTCCTGCGCGGCGGCGGAGTGCACGACGTGGCCGACGCCGTCTCCGAAGTGCTCGACGGCGCGGTCCAGTTCACCGAGACCGGCGCCACCCCGGCCGAGGCGCTGGAGGCGTCCCGCGCCGAGGGGCACGCCGTGCGCCACGGACCCGACTGGATCGCGGCCGTGGCCGCGGGGGAGGAGGTGTTCGGCGCGCTGGTCCTGCACGGCCACCCCGGCCTCGACCCGGTCGACCAGCGCACCCTGGAACGCGCCGCGATGGTCACCTCCCTGCTCCTGCTCGCCCGCCGCTCCGCCGCCGAGGCCGAACGCCGCGTGCGCGGCGAGCTGCTGGACGACCTCCTCGACGCCCACGACCGCGACCCACGCCTGCTCCGCGAACGGGCCGCCCGGCTGGACGCCGACCTGGACGCCACCCACACCGTCCTCGCCACCCGCCTCGACGCGACCTCCGCCGACGCCGACGAGGAGGCCGCCGCCCGGCGCCGCCTCTGGTCCGCCGCGTCCCACCTGGCCGCGACCCGGCACGGCCTGGCCGCCACCCGCGACGGCGGCACCGTCCTGCTGCTCCCGCTCGACCCCGGTGACACCGCCACGGAACTGGCCCGCCGCACCGCCCGCGAACTCGGCATCGCCGTCCGCCAGCCGGTCACCGTCGGCGCCTCCGCCCCCGTCACCGGCCTGGCCGCCCGCCCCGACAAGGTGGCCGCCGCCTACACCGAGGGCCGCCGCTGCCTGGACGCGCTGCACCTGCTCGGCCGGGCCGGGGACGGCGGGGCCGCCGAGGACTTCGGCTTCCTCGGACTGCTGCTCGCCGGTGACCGGGACATCGGCGGCTTCGTGGAACGCACCATCGGGCCCGTCGTGGCGTACGACGCGCAGCGCGGCACCGACCTGCTGCGCACCCTGGACGCCTACTTCGCGGCCGCGATGAGCCCGGCCCGCACCAAGGACGCGCTCCATGTCCATGTGAACACCGTCGCCCAGCGGCTGGAGCGGGTGGCGCGCCTGCTGGGCGCGGACTGGCAGACACCGTCCCGCGTGCTGGAGATCCAACTCGCCCTGCGCCTGCACGGGCTGGCGGCACCGGGACGCCGCTGACCGGCACCCGCGCGGGTGCCGGTCAGCGCACGGAGTTGGTCAGCGCACGGAGCCGGTCAGGCGGTCGGGGTCTTGGTCGCCGTGTCCACCCGGCCGGACGGGGCGCCGTCCGCCGTCACGTCGGCGAGATCCCGGTTCCGGGTCTCGCGGGCGGCGCCCACGGCGACCAGGGTCAGCAGGACGGCGGCGATGACGTACAGGGCGATCGGCGTCGCGCTGTCGTACTTCGCTAGCAGGGCGGTGGCGATCAGCGGCGCGGGCGCACCGGCCGCCACGGAGGAGAACTGGGCGCCGATCGAGGCACCCGAGTAGCGCACCCGGGTCGCGAACATCTCCGCGAAGAACGCCGCCTGGGGTGCGTACATGGCGCCGTTGAGGATCAGCCCGACGCTGACGGCCAGCACCAGGCCGCCGAAGGAGCCGGAGTCCACCAGCGCGAAGAAGGGGAAGATCCACAGGCCCATCCCGGCCGCGCCGAACAGGTACACCGGCCGTCGCCCCACCCGGTCCGACAGCGCGCCCCAGGCCGGGATCACCGCGAAGTGGACGGCGGAACCGATGAGCACGGCGTTGAGCGCGGTCTGCTTGGAGACGTCGGCGGCGGTGGTGGCGTAGACGAGGATGAAGGCGGTGATGACGTAGTAACTGATGTTCTCCGCCATCCGGGCGCCCATGGCGATGAGCACCTCACGCCAGTGGTGGCGCAGCACGGACACCAGCGGCAGCTTCTCCGCCGCGTCGCCCTGCCGGGCCTCGGCCCGCGCCAACGCCTGCTGGAACACGGGCGATTCATCGACGGAGAGACGTATCCACAGCCCGATGACGACCAGCACCCCGGAGAGCAGGAAGGGGATGCGCCAGCCCCAGGCGACGAACGCGTCGTCCGACAGGGTGGCGGTGAGCAGGGACAGCACTCCCGTGGCGAGCAACTGCCCGGCGGGCGCGCCGGTCTGCGGCCACGAGGCCCAGAACCCTCGCCTGCGCGCGTCCCCGTGCTCGGACACCAGCAGCACGGCGCCGCCCCACTCACCGCCCAGGGCGAACCCCTGCACCAGCCGCAGCACGGTCAGCAGCACCGGCGCGGCGGTGCCGATGGTGGCGTGGGTGGGCAGCAGGCCGATGGCGAAGGTCGCGCTCCCCATCAGCAGCAGGCTCAGCACCAGCAGCTTCTTGCGCCCCAGCCGGTCGCCGAAGTGCCCGAACACCAGCGCCCCGAGCGGCCTTGCCGCGAACCCCGCCGCGTACGTCACGAACGCCAGCAGTGTCCCCACCAGTGGATCGGAGTCCGGAAAGAACAGCTTGTTGAACACCAGGGCCGCCGCCGACCCGTACAGGAAGAAGTCGTACCACTCGATGGTGGTGCCGATGAGGCTGGCGGCGACGATGCGGGGGAGCTTCGCCGGGGGTGGGGGAGCGGTGGACTCGGGTGCCATGTGCGCCACTTCCTTGTGTGCGGTGGGGACGGGTGGGTGTCGGCACACCGTAGGAAGGGGCAGGTCAGGGGCACATGTGGTGGGGCTACATAGTTCGACGCACAAAGGTGTGCGTGCGGCCACCATTCCGCGGGGCGCTAGGCGTTGCAGTCCAGGAAATCCAACAACCGCTCGTTCAACTGCTCCGGCGCGGTGAGGGGCAGGGAGTGGTGGGTGGCGCCGGGGAGCAGTACCACCTCGCCCCGTGACAGCGTTCGGCCGGCTGTTTCGGCGACCTTGACGGCGTGGTGGGAGCGGCTGCGCTCCCCGAGCAGGACAAGCACCGGCATGCGCAGGTCGGCGGCCCGAGGGCGGCGGCCGGCGACGAGCTTGCGGCCGGGAACGGTGGTGGCCAGCGCGTAGAGACGCTGCCAGGTCTCGTCCGGGTCGACGCCCGCGGTCTCCCAGGACAGGAAGGCGCGGGCACGGGCCTCGCTCGGGCCGATCAGGGTGGGCAGCGCGCGCAGCAGATAGCCGGGGCGGAATCCGCCGAAGACCTGGGTCGGGTCGACGAGGGCGAGGCGGTCGACCCGCCGCGGTGCGTGAAGCGCGTACTTGACGGCCAGCCAGGCGCCGTACGAGTGACCGCACAGATGTGCGCGGGCCAACCCGAGCCCGTCCAGTAGAGCGTCCAGCCAGGCTGTCAGGTCGTCGGCGCCTCGCAAGGGTGTGCCCCGGCGTTCGGTGCGGCCGGCGTCGCCCAGCAGATCAACCGCATGGACCCGGTAACGCTCCCCGAGAGCCGGTGCGTTGGCGAACCAGACCAAGCCGGTGGCGGAGCCGCCGGGCAGCAGCACGAGCGGGCTGCCGTCCTCTCGGCCGTACACATGGACCCGGGTGCGCCCGTACGGGGTCGCGATGTCGCGGTCCTCGGTGGACTCGGGCCAGCGGGCACGGAGTTCGTCGTAGACAAGATCGAAAGCGGACGGGGACACAGATATTCCTCTCGCTCAGCGATAATCTCGTTGAGCGAGATATTAACCAGAGGTCGAGGGAGTGTGCATGGACGATCAGAGCCCGGCGATGGGACTGGTGCACTTGCTGCGCGCGGTGACCGTGGAGTTCGACCTGCTCGGCACCGAGTTCGCCGCGCGCCACGGACTGCATCCCACCGATGTGCGTGCGTTGATCCAACTACTGGACGCGGCACGGGCCGGTACTCCTGCCACACCCGGCTGGCTTGGCGAGCGACTGCGCCTGAACTCGGCCGGGACCACCGCCCTGGTGGACCGGCTGGAGCGGCTCGGACTGGTCCGGCGGAGCAGGGACACGGCCGATCGGCGACGCGTGCTGCTGGAGGCGGAGGAGAAGGCCACGGAACTCGGCTGGACCTTCTTCGGGCCGGTGATCGGTGAGGTGATGGCAGCGGCGGAAGGGTTCGAGGCGGCTGAGTTGGAGACGGTGCGTCACTTTCTGGCCTCGGTGTTGGAGTCCGTGGGGCGGGCGCGTCGAGCCTGAGCGGGGTCGGCGGGACGGGCGTGGTGGCCGCCCAGGGAGACCACGTGAAAACCCGTTGGCCCGCGAGGGTGACCCCTGCTAGGTTTCCGGAGGCCGTGCGAGAGATCGAGGAGGTGGTACCCGTGAACGCAGTATCGACATGGGTGCTCCCCTCCGGGGTCACGGTCGGGCGATAGGCAGGTCGTCCGGGAGCGCCGTCTCAGTGCACTCCCGAAAGGCACGACCATGCATTTCACTGCAGAGCAGCGTCTCGACGACAACCTCCTCGAACGCGAGTTCACCCTCGGTGACATCCCCGGCATCCTGTGGACACCGGCACCGGCATCCGCGTCCGCACCGGCGCCGCTCATCCTCCTCGGCCACCCTCCCCTCGGGCTCCGCAAGATGTACCCCCGGCTGGTGGACCGGGCCCGGAGCGCCGCGGCGGAGGGCTTCGCCACGGCCACCATCGAGCTTCCCGGAAGCGGCGAACGGCCCCGTTGGCCCGCCCTCGAGCAGGCCCGCGCCGACCTGCGCCGTGCCATGGAGGCCGGGGAGGCGGTCGGTGACGACATCGTCCACGCGCTCGTCCTCCCGCTGGTCGACAAGGCGGTCCCGGAATGGCGGGCCGCCCTGGACTCCCTGCTGTCGCTGCCCGAGATCGGCGGCCCGGTCGGCTACTCGGGGGGAGTGATGTCCATCGGCATCCGGCTGGCGCGGGTCGAGCCCCGTATCGCGGCCGCCGTCCTGTTCGCCGGGAGTCTGGTGCCTCGCGCCATGTTCGAAGAGGCCCGGCAGCTCACCGTCCCCCTGCACGTCCTGCTGCAGTGGGACGACGAGGGGAACGAACGGCAGGCGGCCCTGGACCTCTTCGACGCCTTCGGCTCCAAGGAGAAGACGCTGCACGCCAACATGGGCGGGCACACCGGAGTCCCCGGATTCGCGGGGGACGCGGCCGCGCAGTTCTTCACCCGGCATCTGAAGTGAGGCCGGGCCGTCAGGGCGACGGCGGACGGTAGCCGAGGCGAGTCGGCAAGCCGCTCGTCCAGGACAGGGTCCTGCCCTGCACCCATGTGGTCCTGCCGGGGAATCCGGCAGGACCGCATGGTGCCTCAAGCCATTGTTCATCGGCATGGCGTGGCGGCTTCGAAGTGCCGTGGTGCCGGGCCACACTCTGATCGCGCCTACTCTGCGTCACCATCACGGTCCCGGCGCACACCGCGTGTCGCCGACGGGCTCGCCGCGCGTGGGCGCCGTCCATCCCGCACTCGCCCCGTACTCGCCCGCGCTCGGAGGAGCCGCCCAGTGTTCATCGACAAAGAGATCGACAAAGAGACACCCGCGTGCCCATTTGATTTCAGTGACGCCCTGGAGTTCGATCCCGCGCTCGCCGACCTGATGGGACGGGATGCCCCTGTCCGCGTCAGGCTTCCCTATGGCGATGCCGAGGCGTGGATCGTCACCGGCTTCGACGCCGTCAAACGGGTGACCACCGATCCCCGGCTGAGCCGGGCCGCGATCATCGACCACGACTACCCCCGGCTGACGGCGGAGCCCATCGTCTCGCCCGAGTCGATCAACGTCATGGACCCGCCGCACAGCAGCCGCGTCCGCCAGCTCGCCTCGCAGGCGTTCACCCAGCAGCGGGCCGATGAGATGCGGCCCCGTATCGTCCGGCTCGCGGACCGTCTGCTGGACCGGATGGAGGAACAGGGGCCGCCGGCCGACGCGGTGGAGCTGCTGGCCGATCCGCTGCCCCAGCACACTGTCATGGACCTTCTCGGGGTCCCGTGCGAGGACTGGCCGCGGCTGCAGGAGTCCGTGCTCCGGCTGCTGGTCGTCGGCGCGGGCAACAAGGAGGCCGCCGCGGAGGCGAAGGCGGACCTCACGGAGTACTTCGGCGAACTCGTCGAACTGCGCCGGAAGTCGCCGGGCGAGGACCTCATCAGCCTGATGGCCGAGGCCCGGAACGGCGATGACTGTCTCAGCGACAGGGAACTGGCGGTCACCGCCCTGACGCTGGCACTCAGCGGTCAGGACACGGCGACCTGCCAGATCAGCGACATCATCTATCTCCTCCTCACCCGTCCCGAGCTGGCGGACCACCTCAGGGACCATCCCGCGGACCTGACCGGTGTGCTGAACGAGATGCTGCGCTACATCCCGTTCCGCAACGGGGTCGGAATCCCCCGCCTCGCGCTGGAGGACGTCGAGCTGGACGGCGCCCACATCAAGGCGGGGGACTTCGTCCATGTGTCGTACCTGGCGGCCAACCGCGACCCGGAGCGCTACCCCGACCCGGACGTCATCGACATCGACCGGCCGAGCCGTCCCCACATGACGTTCGGCTGGGGCGGGCACCGGTGCATCGCGGTGCCGCTGGCCATGACGGAACTCGAAGTCGCCGTCGGGCGGCTCCTGGAGCGTTTCCCTGGACTGCGGCTGGCCGTCCCGCCGGAGGAGGTGCGCTGGGACACCGAGACGATCCGCCGGTTCCCCCTGAAGCTGCCCGTGGCTTGGTGACACCGGCGACGTACAACCTCGGCCCGGCGACGTACAACCCCGGCCCGGCGACGAGCAACCCCGCCCCGACGCGGAGGACTTGGGTCCGCAAGAGGGGTGGGCAGGGTCCGTGCATCGTTGTAGAAGACCGGCATGAAACCATTTCGCGGCATCCATGCCGCCCTCGTGCTCACGGTGCTGGGCGTGCTCGCCTCGCTGCTGTCGTTCTCCTCCGCCGGGCAGGCCAGGGCGGAGCAGACCTCGATGCGGGCGGCCGATCCGAGTGTCATCCGGGTCGGCGGCACCTACATCTCGGTGCAGTCCACCGGCGGCGGGATCGCGGTGCGGCAGGCGTCCTCCACCGCCGGGCTCGCCTCCGCGCCCGCCCGGCAGGTGTGGTCGGACACCATAGGGCGCGGAGAGGTGTGGGCGCCGGAGCTGACCACCGATGGCGGGCGCTACTACATCTACTTCACCGCCGGACGGGGCGCCGCCCACCGGATGTTCGTCATCAGCTCCGCGAGCCCGGACAGCGGCTACGGCGGCGAGACCCGGCTGGCGCTTCCGGACGACAAGTGGGCCATCGACGGCACCATGTTCACCTTCAACGGGCAGCGCTGGTTCGTCTGGTCGGGCTGGGCCGGTGACACCAACGTCGAGCAGAACCTCTACATCGCCCGGATGAGCAGCCCCACCACCCCGACCGGGGCCCGCTCCATCATCTCCCAGCCGCGGGAGAGCTGGGAGCGGGTGGTCGGCAACCCGTACATCAACGAGGCCCCGGAGGCGATCCGGGACCCCAATGGCCAACTCCACATCGTCTACTCGGCGAACGGTAGCTGGAGCGACCAGTACTGCCTGGCCGACCTGCGCCTGCGGGCGGGTGGCGACCCGACCTATGTGTGGGACTGGTACAAGTCCAACGGCTGCCTCTTCGGCTCCAACCGTTCGACGATGATGGCCGGGTGGGACCCGACACTGTACGTCAACGGTCCCGGCCACCACACCTTCGTACTGCTGAACGGGGACATCGGCACCAGCCCGCCCGCCGGGCCGCGCTTCCCGTCGATGTTCCACGCGGTGCCCAAGGGCACGCCGTACTCCTGGGACAACCGGTACTGGTACACCGGGTCGTTCGCCTGGTGGGGCGACACCACATATCGGCGCGCCAACGTTCCCGGCCCCACCGCGGACACAGGGTGGGGCCTGAAGTTCTTCGAGTGAGGAGCATCCGGGGCCCGGCACCATGCCGGGCCCCGGACCCGTTCAGCTCACCGAAGCGGTCTCCCGCTCGGTGGCCTCGGCTGTGTCCCCGCGGTGCAGCAGGTCCCGCTCGATCTGCTCCAGCGTCCGCCCCCGCGTCTCCGGCAGCAGCTTCTTGACGAAGATGCCGGAGGCGAGGGTCGTGACGGCGAAGATCACGAAGTTGGCACCCGCTCCCCAGGCATGGAGGAGGGACGGGAAGACCAGCGCCACGGTCATGTTGAACAGCCAGTTGAACACCACGCACACCCCGACCGCCCCCGCGCGGATGCGGGTGGGGAACAGCTCGGGCAGCATCACCCACTGCACCGGACCCCAGGAGGTGGCGAACGCGGCCACATAGAGGGCGACACCGAAGAGCGTGAGCGGGGCGAGCAGCGAGCCGTGGCCCAGCGGCGTGAGGTTCACCGCGGCCAAGACGACCATGCCCGCGCACATGCCTACCGAGCCCCACAGCAGCAGGGGTCGACGCCCGCGGCGGTCGATCAGGCGCATCGCCGGGAGGGTCATCAGCATGTTGACCACGCCGATGCCGACGTTGGCGAGGATCGCGCCGTCGTCGCCGAACCCGATGCTGGTGAGCAGCGTCGGAGCGTAGTAGATGATCGTGTTGATGCCGCCGAAGTTCTGGAAGAACACCAGCAGCAGACCGACGACCAGCATGGGACGCAGCCGGGGGGAGAGCAGGTCGCGCAGGGTCAGGCGGCGCGTCTCGGCGCGCTCCTCCGCCAGCGTCTTCTCGATGTCGAGCAGCTCACCGCGCGCGGCCTCGTCGTCGCCGCGCAGCCGGGTCAGCACCTCGCGGGCGTCGTCCCGGCGGCCCCGTCCCACCAGCCAGCGCGGACTCTCCGGCTGCGTGAGGATGCCGAGGGCGAGGACGGCCGCGGGCAGCACCCCGAGCCCGATCATCCAGCGCCACGCGTGCGCGGGAGCCAGGGCGTAGTCGGTGAGGTAGGCGAGGAAGATGCCCACGGTCACCAGGAGCTGCATGAGGGACGCGAGACCGCCGCGCACCTCCACGGGCGCCAGCTCGGTCAGATAGAGCGGGACGACGACCGAGGCGATGCCGACGCCGACCCCGATGAACACCCGCGCGGCGATGAGCAGCGACGCCTCGGAGGCGAGCGCCGCGCCGACCGTGCCCACGATGAAGACGAGCGCGGCGCCCAGGATGAGGCGGCGCCTGCCCCAGGCGTCGGAGAGCTTTCCGGCCAGCGCGGCGCCCGCCATCGCGCCCACCAGCAGGCCCGACACGACCAGGCCCTCCAGCAGCGGGCTCAGGGCGATGTCCTGGCGGATGAAGAGCATCGCGCCGGAGATCACCCCCGTGTCGTAGCCCCACAGGATGCCGCCGAGGGCGCCGAACACCCAGATCAGGGCGTTCCGCAGCCGTGGCCGCCGCTTCGGCGCCGCCTCGGGCTCGGGCAGGGCGCTCATGACGCCGCGTCCGCGGCGGTGGCCGACGGGGTCGCCGCGATGCGCGGGTCCTCCGGCTGCGGGGCGAGGTGGATCTTCTGCCCGGTGCCCGCGCGGAACAGGCTGACGGCCTCGTCGAAGTCCTCCAGCGGCAGCACGTCGCTGACCAGCGGGTCCAGGTCCAGGCCGCCCGCGAGGATCTCCACGGCGGGCTGGAAGCCGTTGTGCACCGCCATGGAACCGATGATGTCGATCTCGCGGTTGTAGACCATGAAGGGCGAGAAGGTGGCCCGCCGTGCCGGGTCGGCGACACCGAACTGCAGGAACGTGCCGCCCTTGCGGACCCGGCCGAGACCGTCCTCGATGGCCGCGATGACGCCGGTCGCGTCGATGACGACCTCGAACCCGTGCTCCCGGCCCAGCTCGTCGGCGCTGGTGGCAGTGGCGTCGGCGCCCATGTGCCGGGCCAACTCCAGGCGGCGGACATTGGGGTCGACCACGGACACGGACGCCGCGCCCGCGTTGCCCACCAGGGCGGCCATCATCAGGCCCATGGTCCCGGCGCCGTAGACGAGGTAGTGCTCACCGGGGCGACGGGGGAGTCGGCTCAGGCCGTGCACGGCGCAGGAGAGCGGCTCGACCAGCCCGGCCGCCGCCTCGGACAGTCCCTCGGGCAGGACGTGGCAGCGGGCCGCGGGGACGGCCACGTACTCGGCGAAACCGCCGTTGCGGGTCACGCCGACGGCCGTGTAGTGCTCGCAGAGGTTGCCGCGGCCGATCCGGCAGTAGTGGCAGGCGCCGCACGGGGTGTTGGGGTCGACGGCGACCCGCTGGCCGACGGCCGGGAACAGCACGTCCTTGCCGACCTCCACCACGACACCGGTCAGCTCGTGGCCGGGGATCAGCGGGTAGGGCACGGACGGCAGCTCGCCGCCCAGGATGTGCATGTCCGTCCCGCAGAGGCCGCACGAGCTGACGCGGACGACCACCTCCGAGGAGCCGGGACTCGGATCGGGTATGACGGCCAGCTCGGCGCTTCCCGGCTGGGTGACCACGACAGCGCGCATGGCGCCTCCTCACAACGGTGTGCGGACGGATGTCCGAAGACGCCGCGAAACCTAATCGCCGCGTAAGCGTTTGCGCAAACGCTTACGTGTGACTTTTGATAGGACGCTGACGTCTCATGGACGGACGAGCCGGACGGACGCGCCGGACAGGCGACCGGACACGCGGCCAACGCGGCGTGGGGCACACGGAGGAGAGAACGATGCGGACGATGGCGGACGTGGCGAGACACGCGGGTGTCTCCGTGGCCACGGTCTCCCATGTGCTGAACGCCACCCGTCCGGTCCGGCCGGAGACCCGTGACGCGGTGCTGCGCGCCATCGACGAGCTGGGCTACATCCACAACACCCTGGCGCGCTCCCTGGTCACGTCCCGCACCCGCTCCGTCGGCCTGGCCGTCTCGGCGATCAGCAACCCGTACTTCACCGAGATCCTCCAGGGGGTCGAGGCCGAGGCACTCGCCTCCGGCTACGGCCTGCTCATCGCCGACCCGCACGACGACCCCGCCCACGAGCTGAGCGTGGTCCGCATGCTCCACGAACGCCGGGTGGACGGTGTGATCATCGCGCCCTCGGCCGAACCCTCGGCCCTGCTCGCGTACCTGGACCGGGCCGACATCCCGGCCGTCTTCCTCGACCGGCTCGTCGACGAGGCCGAGGAACCGGCGTACGACCAGGTCTGCGCCGAGGGCACCGCGCCCGTGCGGGAGCTGGTCGGACACCTCGCCGCGCTCGGACACCGCCGGATCGCGATGGTCGCGGGGCTCGCCGGGCTGAGCACCACGACCGAGCGCATCGAGGGGTACCGGCAGGGGCTCGACGCGGCCGGTGTCCCGTTCGACCCCGACCTCCTCGCACACGGCAACTCCGCCTCCGAGGGCGCCCGCGACGCGACCCGGCGCCTGCTGGCCGCACCCGAACGCCCCACCGCCGTGATCGCGGCGAACAACGCGATGACCATCGGCGCGCTCCAGGCGCTCCGCGAGGCGCGCCTGCGCATCCCGGAGGACGTCGCGCTCGCCAGCTTCGACGACTTCGAGTGGGCCGACCTCTTCTCGCCCAGCCTCACCGCCGTCCGCCAGCCGAGCCGTGACCTCGGCAAGCTGGCGCTGCGCCTCCTCCTGGACCGGCTGGACGCGCCGGACCGCCCCACGCGGACCGTCCGGCTGCCCTGCACCCTCGTCCACCGCACGTCCTGCGGCTGCCCGCCGGGCGCCGTCGCCCTTCCCGGCTGACGTACGCAACCCCACTTCGCCCCGCCGCACCACGGCGCACCGAAAGGAAACAGCACAGTGATCGTCGTCGCCGGCGAGGCACTCATCGACCTCGTGCCCGCCCCCGTCACCTTCGACCCGGCGCCCGCCCTGCCGCCGCTCCTCCCGCAGCGCGGCGGCGGCCCGTACAACGTCGCCGTCGCGCTGGGACGCCTCGGTTCCCCGACGTCCTTCTGCTCGCGCGTGTCCACGGACGCCTTCGGTACCGCCCTGCTGGCGGGGCTGCGGGACGCGGGCGCCGACACGGAACTGGTGCAGCGGGGCCCCGAGCCCACCACGCTGGCCGTCGCCGACGTGGGCAGCGACGGGTCGGCCGGTTACGGCTTCTACACCGAGGGCACGGCCGACCGGCTGTTCGCCCTCCCGCCCGCGCTGCCGGACGGCGTCACCGCCCTCTCCGTCGGCACCTGTTCGCTGGTGCTGGAGCCGGGCGCGAGCGCGTACGAGGCGCTGCTGCGGCGGGAGTCGGCGCGCGGGGTCTTCACCGCCCTCGACCCCAACATCCGGGCCGGACTGATCGCGGACGCCGACGCCTACCGCAAGCGGTTCCTGTCCTGGCTGCCGTACGTCGCCCTGCTGAAACTGTCGGTGGAGGACGCCCGGTGGCTCGCGGACACCGACTCCGACGAGGATCTCGACGGCCACCTCGCCGCCTGGCTGGAGCAGGGTCCGGCGGCGATCGTCCTGACCCGGGGCGGCGACGGGCTGAGCGTGTGGAGCCGGGGCGCCGGACGGGTGAGCGTGCCGGGTACGGCGGTCACGGTGGTCGACACGATCGGGGCGGGCGACACGGTCAACGCGGCCCTGCTGCACCGGCTGCGGGAGATCGACGCGCTGAGCCACGCGGCCGTCGCGGGTCTCGACGCCGAGGTCTGGCGTGACGTGCTCGGGTTCGCGGCCCGTGCGGCGGCCTTCACCTGTTCCCGGTCCGGCGCCGAGCCGCCGTACGCGTGGGAGCTGTCGGCCTGACGGGAGCGGATGGCGCGGGGCCTCGAACGAGGGTGTGCCGCAGCACAGTTGCCGATTTCATGTCCGGCCGCGGGTCTGTTTATGATCTTGGTTGTGACTGTGCAGAGCCCCGGCAAGACGCCGTCCCGTAAGCAGCGACTCCAGGAGAAGCAGCGTCGTCAGCTGGCCGTCGTCGACACCGTCGACAAGGCCGAGGTGAAGGTGCGCAAGGCGGAGGCCGAGCTGGCCGTGGCCGTGGTGGAGGCGGTGGAGGTGTTCGGCGACGAGGACGCCGCCTCCCAGGGGCTCGACATGCCCGTGGAGACCATCCGCCGGTTCATCGATCTCGCGGCGACCGCGCAGGCCGCGGCCGACGAGGACGGCGCTTAACTCCTTCGGTCGCGGGACTCCTCCGGCCAGCAGGACTCTTCCGGTTGCGGGACTCCTGCGGCCGCAGGGCGAGGTGGACGCCGCGTGCGGTGCGGCGTCCACCTCGTCATCTCAATGGGGCGTGGCTCCTCAGGAGTTGCCCTTCCCGCGCCTGCGGTCCTGCTCCAGGTCGCTGCCGGCCACGGACCGGTCGTCCTCGGAGATGTTCTTGTCGTCCAGCAGCTGGCCCGCCTCGGAGCCGACACGCTTGCTCGTGTGGTGGCCTCGTTCGACGTCGGACAGGGCGCTGGCTGCGACCGAGCGCTCTTCCGGTGTGGCGTTCGGGTCGCTCATGATGCGCGCGGCCTCTGATGCGTCCATCTTGCCCGTCATGATCGCTCACCTTCCGTGTCGGGGAGCGTCCTGCCCGCACCCCTCGGTACGCAGCCCCACGGGCACGTGTCGGCGCTCGCGCGGCTACGGCCGTATCCATGCTACCGAGAATCATCGGATATGCCGAAAAATAGGGACAGACCGCGACCTTGCAGTTCATCGAGGTCAGAGGCGGCGGGCCAGGTGGTCGGCGGTCGGGGTGCCGCCCGCCGAGGCGATGTCCTGCGGGCGGCCCTCGGCGACGATCCGGCCACCGTCGTCGCCCGCGCCCGGACCGAGGTCGATGACCCAGTCCGCGGCGGCGACCGTGCGCAGGTCGTGCTCCACCACGACGACCGTGTTCCCGGCGTCGACGAGGCGCTGGAGCTGGCCGATCAGCAGGTCCACGTCCGCCGGGTGCAGTCCCGTGGTCGGCTCGTCCAGCAGGTAGAGGCTGTGACCGCGCGGCGCCCGATGGAGTTCGCTGACCAACTTGATGCGCTGGGCCTCGCCGCCGGAGAGCGTCGTGGCGCTCTGACCCAGCGTCAGATAGCCGAGGCCGATGTCGGAGAGCAGCTTGAGGATACGGGCGGCGGGCCGTACGTCGGCGAGGAACTCGCGCGCCTCCTCCACGCTCATCGCCAGCACGTCCGCGATGGTCTTCTCGCGGTAACGCACCATCAGCGTGCCGGGGTTGTAGCGGGCGCCCGCGCAGACCGGGCAGGGGGAGGTCTCCGTGGGCAGGAAGAGGAGTTCGATGCTGACGACTCCGTCGCCCAGGCAGTGCGGGCAGCGTCCCTGGGTCACGTTGAACGAGAACCGGCTTGCGGTGTAACCGAGTTCGCGCGCGGTCGGCTGGGCCGCGAACAGTTTGCGGACGCTGTCGAACAGGCCGGTGTAGGTGGCGAGGTTCGAGCGCGGGGTGCGCCCGATGGGCTTCTGGTCCACGACGACCAGCCGGTCGATGTGCTCAAGTCCCGTGCTGGACCGTACCGTTACCCGGTCCTCCGCCAGGTCCCAGACCGGTACCCCGGCCTCCTCCTCGTCCGCGGTCTCCACCGAGGCGGGGTCGCGGGCGATGTCCTCCGCGGTCTCGTCGGCGTGCAGATGGTCGCGGACCGTCTCCGCGAGGGCGCGCCGGACCAGGGTCGACTTGCCGGACCCGGAGACGCCGGTGACGGCGGTGAGCGTGCCGAGCGGGAAACTCGCGTCCAGGTCATGGAGGTTGTGTCCGGTGACACCGTCCAGGCGCAGCCATCCCTCGGGCCCGCGCGGCTCCTTCGGACCGGGGACGGCGGGCGCGTCCAGCGGGAGGTACCGGGCGGTCACCGATTCCGGTGCCGCGTGCAGCCCGTCGGCGGGCCCGTTGTAGAGAACCTGCCCGCCGTGCCGTCCGGCGCCCGGTCCCATGTCGACGATCCAGTCGGCCGAACCGAGCACCTGCGCGTTGTGCTCCACCACGAACACGCTGTTCCCGGCGCCCCGGAGCCGTCGCAGGGCGCTGAGCAGCAGCTCCGTGTCGGCGGCGTGCAGCCCGGCCGAGGGCTCGTCCAGCACGTACAGCACCCCGAACAGACCGCTGCGGAGCTGGGTGGCCATGTGCAGCCGTTGCAGCTCGCCGCTGGAGAGGGTGGAGGTGGCGCGGCCGGTGGCGAGGTAGCCGAGGCCCAGGTCGGTCAGTGTGCCCAGCTGGTCCTGGAGGCCGCCGATCAGCGCGTGCGCCGCCTGCCTGCGCTCGGCCGGCAGCGCCAGGGTGTCGGGGTGGTCGCGCGCCGTCTCCAGGAAGGCCGAGAGCTGGTTCAGGGGCATCGAGGTGGCGACCGAGATGTCCTGCCCGGCGATGGTCACCGCCAGCGCCTCCGGATTGAGCCGCTTGCCGTGGCAGGTCGGACAGACCTCCTCGGCCATGAAAGAGGCGGCTTTCGCTCGCAGATGGGCCGCCTTCGAGGTGGCGAATGTGTGCATCACCCACTTGCGGGGGCTCATGTATGTGCCCTGGTAGGAGCGCGCGACCCGGTGCGCGTCACGGATCGGATGCACCGTCACCGTCGGCTGCTCGTCGGTGGTCAGCAGCCACTCCCGGCGGGCGGCGGGCAGCTCACGGAAGGGTACGTCGATGTCCACGCCCAGCTCGGCGAGGATGTCCCGGTAGTTCTTGCCCTGCCAGGCCCCCGGCCAGGCGGCGATCGCGCCCTCCCGGATGCTCAGCGAGTCGTCACCGACGAGCTTGCCCTCGTCGACGCTGTGCAGGCGGCCCAGGCCGGAGCAGGTCGGGCACGCGCCCACCGCGGTGTTCGGGGAGAAGCTGTCGGAGTCCAGCGGCGCGGCATCGCGCGGAAACGTTCCGGCGAGGTCCTCCGGGGTCCGGCCCGCCGGATACGTACCGGCGCGGGAGTACAGCATGCGCAGCACGTTGGAGACCCGGCTGACGGTGCCCACTGTGGAGCGGGTGCTGCCGCCGCTGTGCTGCTGGCGCAGCGCCACGGCGGGCGGCAGACCGGTGATCGAACCCACCCTGGGGGCCGCGCCCTGGTCGATCAGCCTTCTGGCGTACGGCGCGACGGACTCCAGGTACCGCTGCTGGGCCTCGGCGTAGATGGTGGCGAACGCGAGCGAGGACTTGCCGGACCCCGACACCCCGGTGAAGGCCACGACCTGGTCGCGGGGTACGTCCACATCGACATGCCGCAGATTGTGTTCGTCGGCACCACGGACCCGGATCAGTCCGTCCTGACCGGCGTCCGGTGTTGCGCTGGATGACGGCGGGGGCGTCTGTCGTGGGGGTGGGGCCATGGGTGAAACCTAGCCTGACCGGCCCATCCGTGCCGCGAGGGCCTGCTGATCGGGTGACAGCGGGGGGCCGGGCGCTTCAGCCCAGGTGGCTGTAATCGGGCAGGACCAGACCGGTGTGGGCCGCGCGGCCTTCGTCCCCGGTCAGCGCGACGGCGTCGCGCAGGGCCGCGTTGCGGGCGTCCAGCATCTCCTGGGTGGTGGGGGTCACGAACGTGCCGCCATTCGTGGCGAGGGCCTGGTTGGTCTCCACGAAGTCCCGTGTGATCCGCTCGTACGCGGTGAATGCCTCGGTGTGGTCGGCCCGTGCGGCCAGTTCACCGGCCAGGACATAGGCGCCGACCAGGGAGACGCTGGAGCCCTGGCCCGACAGGAACGAGGTGGCGTGGGCCGCGTCGCCCGCCAGCGCCACGCGCCCCGACGACCAGGCGGGCATGTGGATCTGGCTGACCACGTCGAAGAACAGGTCGTCCGCCTCCCGCATGGCCTCCACCAGCCGGGGGACGTGCCAGCTCCGCTCGGGGAACCGGGAGGCGACGAGCGCGCGCTGCGCCTCGGGATCGCGGAAGGCGTCGTACGGCGGCACCTCCTGGGTGAAGGTGAGGAAGCCGTGCATACGGTCGCTCGGCTCATGGGCGTACAGGACGGCGGCCCGGCCCGGCGCGTTCCAGATGACGCCCTCGCGCTCCAGGCCGAAGTCGTTGGCCAGGGTGAAGCCCGCGAAGGTGTGGCCCAGGTAGCGGTGGAACTTCTCCTCGGGGCCGAAGACCAGGCCACGGGTGTGGGAGTGCAGTCCGTCCGCGCCTATGACCAGGTCGAAGGAGCGGCGGATGCCGCTGACGAAGACGACGTCCACCCGGTCCTCGCGGTCGTCCAGGGTGGCGATGGAGTCGTTGAACAGGAACTCGACCCGGTCGCGGATCGGGGTCTGGAGGGCGTCGGCCAGATCACCCCGGCGCACCTCCAAGTCCTGGCCCTCGGTGCCGCCGGTGACGGACTCGGGGCGGATCGCGGCGATCAGGGCGCCCTCGGTGTCCACGAAAGAGAGCCGCTGCGAGTCCACGTGCGCCTCGCGCAGGCGCGGCAGCAGGCCCATGCGGTCGACGACCTCGCGGGCCGTGCCCCGGATGTCGATGGCGTAGCCGCCGCCCCGGACGGCGGGGGCCTTCTCGACCACGGTGACCTCGAAGCCGTAGCGGTCGAGCCAGTAGGCGAGGGCGGGACCGGCGATGCTGGCGCCGGAGACGAGGACGGTGCGGGGCGCGGAGTGGTTCACAGCGGGGTTCCTTCCAGGCAAAGATGCGTACCTTAGGTATCCTTTTGGAGGGCATGGGAGACTCCCGAAGTCCTCCCCGCCTGGAGCATATAGATACCTAACTCAGGTATTCAAATGGAGTCGATGTGAACGCAGAGCCGCCCGACGCCCCGTCGGCCGACGTCCTCGCCGTGGTGCCGCGCCTGGCGCAGCTGGGCAACGCCGTCAACCGCGGCCGACTCACCGAGCGCGCCGCCGAGGCGGCCGGGCTGGCGCTGGACCGTCCGGCGGTCGGGGTGCTGATGACCCTGCACATGGCGGACCGGCCGCTGCGGATCGGTGAGATCGCGGAGCGGATGCAGGTCGTGGGTCCGCATGTGACGCGGCAGGTGCAGGGGTTGGAGCGGCGCGGCCTGGTGCACCGGGTGGCCGACCCCCACGACCGCCGCGCCAGCCTCATCGAGCCGACCCCCGAGGGCGCCCAGGCGGCGAACCGCTACGCGACCTCGCTCGTCGGATGGTTCTCGGAGGCCATCGCGGGATGGTCGGACGAGGAACGCGCGGACCTGGGACGGCTGTTGGGGCGGCTGGTGGACGATGTCACCGCGCATCTGGGGCGGTTGGAGGAGAGCTGAGGGAGCCTCGGGTGCGGTGTGCCGGGTCCCGGACCGCACACCGCACCGGGCGTGATCCCTATCGCCGCAGCGCCTCCGCACCCGCGTACCGGGCGCTGTCGCCCAACTCATCCTCGATGCGGATGAGTTGGTTGTACTTGGCGGTGCGGTCCGAGCGGGAGAGGGAGCCGGTCTTGATCTGGCCGCAGCCTGTGGCGACCGCCAGGTCCGCGATCGTGGTGTCCTCGGTCTCCCCGGAGCGGTGGGACATGACGACGGTGTAGCCCGCCCGGTGGGCGGCGTCGACCGTGGCCAGGGCCTCCGTCAGCGTGCCGATCTGATTGACCTTCACCAGAACCGAGTTGGCGACACCGGACGCGATGCCCTCGCGCAGCAGGGTCTCGTTCGTGCAGAAGACGTCATCGCCGGTGAGCTGGCAGCGCCCGCCGACCCGTGCGGTCAGGTCCCGCCAGCCTGTCAGGTCGTCCTCGGCCATCGGGTCCTCGATGGACACGACGGGGTAGGAGTCGATCAACTTGACCAGGTAGTCGGCGTGTTCGGCGGGCGTACGTCGCACGCCCTCCCCGGTGTAGTCGTAGACGCCGTCGCGGAAGAACTCGGACGACGCCGGGTCCATGACCAGGCCGATGTCGGTCCCGGGCCGGTATCCCGCGCGCTCGACGGCCGCCACGACGAACTCGAGCGCCTCCTCGGCGGTGCGCAGGGCGGGCGCGAAGCCGCCCTCGTCGCCCACGCCCGTGGAGTGCCCGGCGGCGAGGAGGTCCCGGCGCAGCGTGTGGAAGATCTCGGACCCCATCCGCACGGCCTCGGCGAAGGTGTCCGCGCCGATCGGGGCGACCATGAACTCCTGGAAGTCCAGCGGATTGTCGGCGTGCGCGCCCCCGTTGACGATGTTCATCATCGGTACCGGCAGCAGCCGGGCGTCGGAGCCGCCGAGGTAGCGGTAGAGCGGCAGGCGGTGGGCGGCGGCCGCGGCCCTGGCGGTGGCCAGGGAGACGCCGAGGATCGCGTTCGCGCCGAGCCTGGACTTGGTGGGGGTGCCGTCCGTGGCGATGAGGGCGGCGTCGAGTCCGGCCTGATCCTCGGCCTCCCGGCCGACGGCGGCGGCCGCCAGCTCCGTATCGACGTGGCGTACCGCCTGGTCGACGCCCTTGCCGTGCCAGCGGGCCGGGTCGCCGTCACGGAGTTCGACGGCCTCGCGGGCTCCGGTGGAGGCGCCGGAGGGGACCGCTGCCCGGCCGAGCGAGCCGTCCGCCAGGGTCACGTCCACCTCGACGGTGGGGTTGCCCCGGCTGTCCAGGATGCGGCGGCCGGTTACGGAGGTGATGGCGGTCATGGGAGTCCTCCCGTTGTCGCATGTGTGCCGGGTCCGGCTGCGGCGACGGTGGCGCAGGACCCGACGCGGGAAACTCTACAGCGAATCTGCGCAGTCATGCTGTGCAGTTGTGCTGCTGAGTTTGGCTGTTCAGTTCTGCTGCGCAGATCACCTGTGCAGTCGTGCTGGGATAAAATTCGGTATGCACCTTCCGGAATCCGCCGCCGTCGCCGCCGAACTGCGTACCGCGATGGGAAAGCTCACGCGGCGCGTGAAGCTCGAGGACCAGATGCCGCTCGGCCAGGTGGCCGTCCTCGGCTCACTGGACCGCAGCGGTGCGATGACGACCAGCGAACTGGCCGCCGATCAGCGGGTACGCCCGCAGTCCATGGCACGGGCCGTCGGACTCCTGATGGACCAGGGCCTCATCACCCGCCGAGCCCACCCCACCGACGGCCGCAAGAGCCTGGTCGAACTCTCCCCCTCGGGGCGTTCGCTGCTGGAGGAGGAGCGGGAACGCCGAGCGGACTGGCTCGCGCGGGCCATCGAGGCGGAACTGACGGGGGAGGAGCGGGAGTTGCTGGCGCGGGCCATCGGGTTGGTGGAGCGGGTGGCGGCGCACTAGGGCCTGTTGCGAAAGTCCCGCCTGCCCCGCGACGCCCGGCACGCACGCTCGCCGCGTTGTCGGATCGCCCTCGTACGCCCAGTACGAGGGCGACCCTCCGCCTTGCGATCGCACGCACCGGACGCCGCGGAGCCCGCCCTCCGGGCGGACGACGGGACTTTCGCAACAGGCCCTAGAGCCTGTCCGGCGGATCTTGCCGGTGTCGCAGACCCAGGTGCGCACCGTGTCTTCTCCGATCAGACCAGAGTGGATACGCAGAACGGGTGGCCTGCGGGGTCCAGCAGGACCCGCCACCGGTCGGGGTCCGGCTGGAACTCGGGCTTGACGGCTCCCAGGGCCAGCAGCCGGGCCTGCGCGGCGTCCAAGTCATCGACGCCCACTTCGATGTGGGCCTGCTTCTCCTGGGACGCGGTCGGCCAGGTGGGACGGCGGTAGTCGGCCAGCCGGTTGAACCCGAGTCCGGCCGCGCCCTCCTGGCCGAGGAGGACGAAGTCGTCGGTGGAGAAGACGACGGGCAGACCGAGGGCCTCGCCGTAGAAGCGGGCCAGTTCGGCGGGGTCTGGACAGTCGAAGGTGACGGCCGAGTAGCGGAACGTGGGGGCGGAGGTGCTTTCCGTGGTCATGACGGGGACCCTAGGCCCGGACCAGGACAGATCCGGTCCTGGTCATGTGGAACACTCGGGAACGTGATCAGCGCGTCCGCCCGCCTGCTGCGACTGGTCTCCCTGCTTGCCGCCAAGCCGTCGTGGACCTGCCGCGAGCTGGCCGGGCGGATGGCGGTCACCGACCGCACGGTGCGGCGGGACATCGCCAAGCTCCGGGAACTCGGCTACGCCATCGAGTCCGACCCGGGGCCATGGGGTGGCTACCGTCTGCGCGCCGGAGCCCGGACGCCGCCGCTGATCCTCGATGACGAAGAAGCACTCGCCGTCGCGGTCGGACTGCGCGAGGCCGCGCTCAGCGGTGCGCTCGGCGGCGACCAGGCCGCGCTGTCGGCTCTGCTGAAACTGCGGCAGGTGCTGCCCCGGCGCATCGCGGACCGGCTGACCGGGATGGACGACGCCTTCGTACACACCCCCAGATCCGACGAGCCGCAGATCACGCCCGGCATGCTGCTGGAACTGGCCGCCGCGTGTCGCCGAGGCGAGCGTGCCCAACTGTCGTACCGCGACTGGCAAGGAAGAGCCACGGTCCGGGACATCGACCCGTACCGCCTCGTTCACACCGGACGCCGCTGGTACGTGGTCGCGCGGGACGTGACGCGGGACCAATGGCGCACCTTCCGGGCCGACCGGGTCGACCGACTGCGGCCGACCGGGCACGCGGTGGAACTCATCGACCCACCCGACCCGGCGCTGCTCGTCTCCCGCTCCGTCGCCACCGGCCCCTACGCGCTCTCTGCCACGATCCGTCTCCCAATGTCGATGAACCAAGCCCTGCGGCTGATCCCCGCGACGGTCGGCACCCACCGTGCCGAAGGCCCCGACAGCACGATCGTCGACGTCGGCGGTCCCGACGCGGACGGCCTCGCCAGGTACCTCCTCAGCCTGGGCACACCCCTGCGAGTCCTCTCACCGGACACTGTCCGGCAGGCGCTGCTACGCCGTACCCAGGAACTCTTCGAGGACAACGCGAACGGCGAGTCTCGGTAGAGCAAGGTTGCGTACGTCCGTGCGTGTGAAGCGGCGACCGACCGGGGGTGAGCGTCGTTACTCCTGGCAGACGGAAGGAGACCCCCATGCCCACCCCCGACCCCACCCCCGAACTCGACGCCCGCTACAGCTCCGCCCTCCACCCCCGCCCCGGCGCCGAGAACGCCACCCCCACCCCCTGGCCCGAGGCCGAGCGCCACCTGGCGGACGCCGAGATCTTCTGGGTGTCCACCGTGCGCCCCGACGGCAGGCTGCACGTCACCCCCGTGCTGGCCGCCTGGCGTGACGGGGTGCTGTACTTCTCCACCGGGCCGGAGGAGCAGAAGGCGAAGAACCTCGCGCGGGACGCGCACTGCGCGCTGACCACCGGGCGGAACTCCCTCACTGAGGGGCTCGACCTGATCGTGGAGGGACGGGCGGAACAGGTCACCGACCCGGCGAAGGTGGAAGAGGTGATCGCGGCCTACGAGGCGAAGTACGGGGCGCACATCACCTCGCCCGAGGGCACCTTCTTCGGGATCGGGGACGCGTTCCGGACCGGGCGGGCCGTGGTGTTCGCGGTGGAGCCCGACACGGCGTACGGATTCGGACGGGAGGGCGGGCTCTTCACCCACACCCGGTGGGCGTTCTGACCGTCACACCGTGCTACGCGAGCAACTGGCCCGACGCGGGCAGCACATGGTCGCCGACCCGGTCCGTGCTCAGGCACAAGGAGCAGACCACCGCGTCGTGCGTGGCGCACGCCGTCACGTCGGGCCGCTCGTACGGCTGGTGGCAGACATGGCAGTCGTACGTCGTGCCGCTCGGGTTGCCGTCCGCGTCCAGGAGAGGTTCCGCGATGCCGTCGTCCGCGCGCCGCAGGTAGTACGCGCCCTTGGTGGCCACGGCCATCAGCGGCGTGAGGGCGAAGGCGATCACCGCGGCGGCGACGGGGGAGTACGGCTGGAGGGTGTCGCCGAAGGCGTGGAAGTACATGGCGATGGACAGCCCGGAGGCGGCGACGAAGGACACCACGCCCACGGGGTTGACCGGGTGGAGCATGCCGCGGCGGAACTCCGGTACCAGCGGGGACAGTTTGAGCAGGTACTTGTTGACGCCGATGTCGGTGGCGACGGTGACCACCCAGGCGATCGCGCAGTTGGAGTAGAAACCCAGGATGCCGTTGAGGAAGCTGAACATGTCGGCCTCCATCAGGGCGAGCGCGAAGCCCAGGTTGACCAGCACGAACACCATGCGGCCGGGATAGCGCCCGGTGACGCGGGTGAAGGAGTTGGTCCAGGCGAGCGAGCCGGAGTAGGCGTTCGTCACGTTGATCTTGATCTGGCTGATCACCACCAGGACCACGGCCAGCGGCACCACCAGCCAGGACGGCAGCATCGCGTCGAAGGCGCCCTTGAACTGCTGGATGGGCTCGGGCGCGACCGACGAGCCGACCGAGGCCAGGATGTAGACGGCGAGGAAGACGCCGATCGCCTGCTTCAGCGCGCCGAGCACCACCCAGCCGGGCCCGGCCATCACCACGGCCGTCCACCAACGGCGCTTGTTCGCCTCGGTCTTGGGCGGCATGAAGCGCAAGTAGTCGATCTGCTCGCCGATCTGCGCGATGAGGGAGAGGCAGACGCCCGCGCCGAGGAGCACGGAGGCGGTGTTCACGCCGCCGTCGCCGTCGGTGCCCGGGTAGGCGAGGAAGCGGTCGACCGTGCCCGGATCGGTGCCGACCAGGTACACCAGCGGCCCGACCATCAGCACCAGCCACACCGGTGTGGTCCACACCTGGAGCTTGCTCAGCGCCTTCATGCCGTAGATCACCAGCGGGATCACCATCAGCGTGGACACCAAGTAGCCCAGCCACAACGGGAGTCCGAGGCCGAGGCGTAGCCCCTGGGCCATGATCGAGCCCTCTAGCGCGAAGAAGATGAAGGTGAAGCTGGCGAAGATGACACTGGTCAGGACCGAGCCGTAGTAGCCGAAGCCCGAGCCGCGCGTGATCAGGTCGAGGTCGATGTTGTAGCGGGCGCCGTAGTAGGCGAGCGGGAAGCCGGTGACGAAGATGACGACGGCGGCCACGGCGATCGCCACCAGCGCGTTGCCGGTGCCGTGCGCCAGGCCGATGCCCGCGCCGATCGAGAAGTCGGCCATGTACGCGATGCCGCCGAGCGCCGTGGTGGCCACCACCATCGGGGTCCAGCGGCGGTAACTCCGGGGCGCGTAGCGGAGGGTGTAGTCCTCCAGCGTCTCCGTGGTCGCCTGGCTCGCGGCGGATGTCACCGGGCTGTCGGCCTGAGTTTCTGTCTCTGCCTCTGCTTCTGCCGTCGGTCGTGACTCCGTCGCGCTCATGTCACGTCTCCCTCGGTGCGGGTGCCGGGTCCGAGCCCTCGTACCAGGGTCGGCGGGACCGGCAGGCTACGGAGCCCTTGTTTCCCGAGGTCCCGCCTCCCGTGAACGGCCCGTTACACGGCGCGTGTCCCGCCCCGCGCTCACGTACGGAGGAACGAGCGGGGGCGTGCGATGCCGTGACGGGGGCACCGGAAACGCACCGCACCTTCACAGCGGCCGCTCGCTGGCCGGAGGCGCGGCGGGCATCCGTACAGAGCTGTCTGCCGGGGAGGAGCCCCCATCGTGGCCATCGTCGCGTTTCTGTTGCTGCCGGTCGTGACCATGCTGCTGTACGGCATGGACCGTACCGAGGACTGGCTGAGCCGGGCGCCCAAGCCGCCCCGCCACGCGCGGTCCCGCCATCTGCGGCTGATCCATGGCGGCAGGCGCGAGGCGGCCCCGGTCGGCCAGGAGGCACCCGAGGCCGGGACCGAGGCCGCGTAAACCCTCGTCAGCCGCGCGGGCTGCTGATCCGCTCCGGCTCGATGACGTAGATGACGCGCACCTGGTCCCGCCCGCCGAACCACGGATAGGGGCCGCCCAGGTACCGCTGCGCGAGCGCTTCGATGTGATCGACCGCGCCCTCGGTGGTCACCCGCACCACCCGGCCGCGGATCTGCACGTACGACGAGGGGTCGGCGGGGTCGGAGACCGCGACGGCCACCCGCGGGTCCCGCGCGATGTTCCGCGTCTTCTGATGGGCCTCCACGCTGTTGATCAGTACATGCTCGCCGTCGGTGTCGACCCACGTCTGGGTGAGCTGGGGCGAGCCGTCGGGCATCGTGGTGGCGATGTAGCAGGTGCTGGCGCGGCGCAACAGCGCCACCAACTCCTCGCCGAGAGGAACGGACACGGGGAGATCTCCGGTAGATCGGGGGGCGACGGGGTGAAGAAAGACAGGCATGACGGAACGCACCCAGGGTAATCGGATGGACGCAGCACCCATGTGACCGTGGATCAGAGGGAGACTCCAGATGCTGATGGCCCACCCCGCCGTCCTGCAGAACCTGATCGAGCAGTACGACGCCCTGCGCGTCCTGGCAGCGCAGGAGGGTGGCGCCGAGGTCAGGCGGCGTATGGACGACATCGCCTACACCCTCTGCGTGGCCACCGGCACCCGCGACATAGACGCGGCGCTCATCGCGGCCCGGCACCGGCTGCCCGGCGCGCGCCCCGAGGACGACTCCCTGGTGCCCGCCTGAACTGCCCCCGCACACAAGGCCGTCCACCGGTCAAGGGGGCGATTTGCGTCAGGTGTGGTGAATATGTGGGGAAATCTGTCGGGCGTTGCATGTGGACGGTGGATGCGAGACCGTTGTCATAGGTAAACGTTTCCGATCGACAGAGAGGTGGTGGAGCGCACGCTCGCGCTCCCCGACTGTGATTTCTTCCCCGGGTACACCCGATAGTCCGCAGGCCGCCGGTGTCGGCGTCGACACGGCGTGGAACAACGCCCCCTGTCCCGTGCTGGTGGTCGACACCGACGGGACCGTGGTCGAGACGAACGAGGCGGCACGCCGCCTGATACCGCTTGTGGCAGGGGACTCCATCGCGGCGGCGGCCATGCCGGCCTGGCTGGCCTCGGCCGACCGTGCGCTGCGCGCCGCGGGGGCCCCGATGGATCGTGCGTCGGGCGAGATCGCCGGACGCACCTTCGAGGCGTACCCCACCGCCTGCGGCGACGACACCGTGGTGTGGTGGCTGCTGGAGGACACCGACCGCCGCCTCGCCGAGCAGGCGCTGCGCGGTGAACGCGAGCGGGCCGCCCTGCTCGCCGAGGTCTCCAGCGCCCTGCTGTCCTCGCTGAACGTCGAGCGGTGCATGACGGTCACCGCGCGGATGGCTGCGGGCCATCTCGCGGACGCGGCGATCATCGTCGCCCCCGCCCAGGGCCGCCGTCACCCGCTGACCTACGCCCGGCCGGGCGGCGAGGTCACCCAGACCATGCTGCAGATCGACCCGCGCTCGGTCGCCGGGCTCGCGGAGGCCCTCCAGGGCTTCCCGCCGGTCCCCGCCCGCTGGATCGACCCCGCCGAGCTGCCCGACTGGGCCGTGCCCGAGGACTTCGACGGCCCGATCGGATCGGTCATAGTCACCCCGCTGCCGGGCCACGGCGTGCCCGCCGGTGTACTGATCCTGCTGCGCTCCAGCACCCACCAGGCGTTCACGGAGGGCGAGGAGGTCTTCGCGCGCCTGTTCGCGGCACGGGCCGGGGTGGCGCTCTCGGCCGCACGCCTCTACGCCGAACAACGTTCCATCACCACCACCCTCATGCGGGAACTCCTGCCGCCGCGCCTGGAGCGCGTCCACGGCGTCGAATACGCGGGTGCCTACCGGGCGGCACGCGACCACGAGCGGGTGGGCGGCGACTTCTACGACGTCCATCCGGGCGCGGACGCGGGCAAGGAGACCTTCGTCGTCCTCGGTGACGTGGCGGGCAAGGGGCTGGAGGCCGCCGTGCTCACCGGCAAGATCCGCAGCGTCCTGCACGCGCTGCTGCCGCTGTCCGCCGACCACCAGCAGGTGCTGTCGCTGCTCAACGGCGCCCTGCTCAACGGCCACCACACCCGGTTCGCCACGCTGGTGCTGGCCTCCGTCACCCGCCGCTCCGGCCAGGTCCGGCTGCGGCTGACCAGCGCCGGACACCTGCCGCCGCTGATCATCAGGAGCGACGGCCGGGTGGAGGAGGCGCCCACGCAGGGGCAGCTGGTCGGCGCGATGCCCGAGGTCACCGCCCGCAGCGCCCATGTGTCGCTGGCACCGGGGGAGACCTGCCTGCTCTACACGGACGGGATCACCGAAGCCTCCGGCGGCCCGCTGGGCGACCAGTTCTTCGGCGAGGAGCGGCTGCGCGCGGCCCTCGGCCCGTGTGCCCGGATGCCCGCGGAAGCGGTGGTGGAACGGGTGCAGATGCTGGCGGCCCAGTGGCTGGACGGCGGTCGGCACGACGACATGGCCAGCCTCGCCATCACCAACCCGGCGGGCGGCCACGGCGCCCTGCACGCCGTCAACGGTCACCACGACGCGGTGATCGGCCACGGGGCGGGCCGTCGGTGAACGGTGTCGGCGCGGCGGTGGAGGACCGCGCGGAGCTGTCGGAGCGGCTGTGGGCCGCGGTGATCGCCAAGGACGAGTCGGCCGCCGTACGCGAGGTGTTCGCGGCGGCCGACGAGGGAGCGGGCCGGGAGAGCCTGCTGCTGGACGTGCTCGGCGGGGTCCAGCGCCGGGTCGGCATGGAATGGGCCGCCGACCGGATCAGCGTCGCCGAGGAGCACGCGGCCACCGCGATCATCGACCGGGTCATCGCCGCCCTCGCCCACCGCGTCCCGGCACCCGTCGGCTCGGCGTCCCGGCCCCGGATCACGGTCGCCTGCGTGGACGGCGAATGGCATGTGCTGCCCGCCCGGCTGCTCGCCGAGGTGCTCACCGGGCGCGGCTGGCAGGTGGACTTCCTGGGCGCGCACACCACCACCCCCCATCTGATCACGCACCTGCACGCGACCAACCCGGTGGCCACGCTGCTCTCGGCCTCGCTGCCCCTGCACCTGCCGAGCGCGCACACCGCGGTGACGGCCGTGCAGTCCATCGGCATCCCCGTGATGGTCGGCGGCGCGGCCTTCGGCGAGGACGGCCGCTACGCCCGTCTGATCGGCGCCGACGCCTGGGCCCCCGACGCCCGCGCGGCCGCCGGGCTGCTGGCGGACGGGCTCATCAGCCCCGAGCCCGTCACGCGCCAGCAGGTCGACGACCTGCCCCACCTGGCGGACCAGGAGTACACCCTGATCAAGGGGAACCGTTCCGCCCTCGTCCGGCAGTCCCTCGCGAGGCTGGACGAACGCTGGCCCGGCATGCGCGCGTACACCGAGGCGCAGCGCGAGCGCACCGCCGAGGACCTCGCGCACATCGTGGACTTCCTGGCCACCGCCCTCTACGTGGACGACACGGAGCTTTTCACCGGGTTCATCCTGTGGAGCGCGGAGATCCTCCAGGCCCGTCGTGTGCCCCCGCACAGTCTGCGGACGGGGCTGGACATCCTGGGGGAGGAGCTGCACGACTTCCCCCGCGCCCTCGGCTTCCTCGAGGCGGCCGGGGCGGCCCTGCCCGCGACGCCCACCACCCGAACCAGCACCGGCCCAGGAAAGACCGCATGACCTTCCACCAGCCCGTCGGCTTCTCCGTCACCGTCGAAGCCGTCGACCCGCGCACGATACGGCTGACGCTCCAGGGAGTCCTCGACTTCGAGACCGGGGACGAGTTCCTCGAGGTCGTGGGCGAGGCGCTGGACGCGCACGCCCTGGCCCATGGCCCGGTCCTGCGGGAGCTGCACATGAACTGCGCGGGCCTGCGCCTGCTCGACTCCAGCGGGCTGTCCGCCCTGCTCACCCTGCGGCGCCGGACCCATCCGGCGGGCATCACCCTGCATCTGCGGCACCGGCCGGTGCAGCTGATCCGGATGCTGGCGCTCACCGGGACCGCCGAATACCTCACCGCCGCCGCGGACGGCACCGCCGAGACCGTCGGGCCCGGCGGGGAACTCGCCGACGAGGCCGAGTCCACCTCGTCCTGAGCCCGAGCCTCAGTGCTCCGTGGCCGACCGCTCCGCGAGGTCACCGGCGGGCAGCTTCCACCACGCGGTGATCGTCTTGCCCCGTGAGGTGGGGGCCACGGCGGTGTGGTCGCTGAGCCTCTCCACCAGCCCGAGACCGAGGCCACCCCTGCCGTCCAGGGGCGGGTTCGGGCGCGGAGTGGGCAGCTCGGGGCTGTCGTCGGAGATCTCCAGGACGAGCTGCCCCTCCTCATGTCTGAGGACGAGCGACCAGGTGCCGTCGGGGGTGTGCCGGACGGCGTTGGTGACCAGCTCGCTCACGACGATCTGCACCGCCTCCGTGTCCGCGCCCGGACAGTGCGCGTCCAGGTACGCCGCCGCGAGCCGACGTGCGTCGGCCGGTGACGATGCCTGGGAGTGTGCGGTGAACATGAGCCCCTTTCGTGCGGGCGTGCTTTCCCTGCACGTGCCCCCGCCCGGACGGTACACGCCGACAAGAGGGACAGAACCGCTCACGGCCGTGCCTGCCGCGGCAGCGAGGACAGGGTGGCACGGACCGACTCCAGATCGGGATGCGAGGGCAGCACACGCTCCGCTCCCGTGAGTTCCAGCAGGCGCCGCACGGTTCCGTCACCGCCGAAGACGCCGACGCTCCGGCGCCGCGCCGTACGCAGCAGATGGTTCAGCAGGGAGGAGTCGCAGAAGCCGACCTCCCGCAGGTCGAACACGAGCGGCCCCGTCCAGCGGACCAGGGCGTCCTCGGTGGCGTCCTCCACCGTCTCGAGCTCCTCGGGGTCCAGGTGCCCGCGCAGTCCGATGACCCACAGCTCTCCGTCGGCCCGCGAGTACGCCACCGCCGGGGGGATCGCTTCCTCAAACATCTGACTGCGGTTCACCATGAGGCAATGGTGCCGTACGGGGTCCGTCGAATCCCAGCCCAGGGGCGAGCGGTGACCTTCCCCACCCCCGGAAGATCACCGTCAGGCACCGCGCACGTGCTCTATGCAACCCGCGTAGACGCGCGCATCATGGGAGCGCTCCATCGCTCCATCGCTCCGCCCCATCCCAGGTTTGTCATGTACCTGCAATAAGGGAGGACCGCACGATGGCTTGTGGATCGACCAGCCTCTGGGCCGGTGAGACCAGTTGGTTCTGCTGCGGCAACTCATGGGGGCCCTGCGGCAGCGCCGGTGGCGGCGCCTGCGGCAACTGCCAGTCCAGCGCGCATCACGGCGCCTGGCCGAACGCCTCGGCGAACTGTTTCAACATCACCCGCCCCGACCTCTGCGGCGAGAACATCCCCCGGCGCGGCTGCGGTTCGGTGATGAACGTCCGCCACCAGTGCTCCGGCGCCACGGTGTGCATCACCATCACCGACTGCGGCCCCCGGACCAAGGACTGGTGCGGCGAGGCCACCTGCTGCAACGGTGCCTGCCGCACCAACCGCGTGCTCGACCTGACCCCGGCCGCCTTCTCGGCGATCGGCAACCTCAGCTCCGGCAAGCTCCCCGTCTACATCTACGAGTGAGGAGGCCCGACATGAGCGCGAGGAACAACCCGGGTATGCCGTCCGAGGGGCTGCGCCGCCGCCGCTTCCTCACCACCGCCGCCCTCGGCGGCGCGACCATCGTCGGCGCCAGCGCGCTCGGCGGGCTGGACGCCGACGCGGCCTTCGCCGCCGAGCCGTCCCTCGACCCCGCCATCGCCAAGTCCTCCTTCGTGGAAGGGAGAATCGTCGGCATCACCGGCAGCGTGCTGGAGGTGGCGGGCTCCACCGGCGGCCACGCGCGCGTACGGATGACCAACGTCACCAGCGTGTGGAAGGTACGGCCCACCACCGCCGAGGTCATCGAGGTCGGCGACGGACTCTACGCGCGCGGAGTCCCCATGCCCGACGGCACGGTGGCCGCCGACGCGGTCTGGGTGAACATCGTCAACCTCGACACCCGGATCCGGGGCATCGCGAAGAACCGCGTCCACCTCGCGCACGGACAGCACGAGGTCGTCGGCAACATCCTCACCGATACCGGCGCCTCCTACGCCGGACGCGGACTGACCTCGGACCTGTCCCGGCTGCGCATCGGGCAGAGCGCCCAAGTGCTGGGCGCCTGGCGGCCGTCGGACGACTCCGTGGACGTCGTCCGTATCTCCGTCGGGCACTGAGACCGGACATCGGGAGAGGCGCACATGCTGTCACTGATCACGGGACTCGTCCCGCTCCTCCTCGCCGGGCTGCTCGGCTGGACCGGCGCGGTGAAGGCCCTCGGCGGGAACGTCGCCCGTACGGCGCCGAAGACCGCGCTGGCCCGCCTGCTGAGCAGCAGCGAGCGGGCCGTCCTGGTGCTCCGTGCCACGGGGTGGGCCGAACTGCTCCTGGCCGGGGCCCTGTTGGCGGTACCCGGCAGCGCGCTGCCAGGAGCGGCCACCGCGGTCCTCGGGGCGGGGTTCCTCGGCTATCTCGGCTACGGGCGCGCTCGCGCCCCGGAGTCGTCCTGCGGCTGCTCCGCGAGCGAGGACACACCGGTCACCTGGCGTGCCTTCGCCCGCGCCGCGCTCGTCCTGGCGGGCGGAGTCACGGCCGCGGTGGCGCGTCGCACCTGGTGGGACGTGCCGGGGGACCGGCCGGTGGCCTCGGCCGTGCTGCTGGCCGTGGGCGCCCTGGTGCTGTTCGCGCTCTCGGCGGACCTGGACCGGTGGTGGCTGCTGCCGCTGCGCCGCACCCGGCTGCGCGTGTTCGGTCACCCGCTGACCGGCGGGGGCGGCGCCCAGCGGGTGCCGGTGGCCGCCAGCGTCGAACTGCTGGAGAACTCCCTCGCCTGGCAGACCACTTCACCCGTGGTGCGGTCGGCGCTGCTGGATCACTGGGAGAGCGACGGCTGGCGCATCCTGCACTACTCCGGCGTCCACGGCGAGGGTGACGCGGCCCGCCCGGTGGCGGTCCTGTTCGCCCTGGACGCCACCGTCGGCCGTGACACGCCCGGCGACCCGGTGATCCGCGTCAGCTATGTCGACGCGGACACGGGGGCCCCGGTGACCGCCGGGGAACCGCACGCGGCCCCGGCCCGCCGCTCGCTGCGGCTGGTCGACTGACAGCACCGGCCCGGTGCGGCCGCCGGGTGGGTTCGGCGGTCACACCGGGCCGGTGCCTGATGAGCGGGGCCGTCAGCGGCCGTGCCAGTCCAGGCAGACCACCAGCGCGTCGTCGTCCGGGGCCGGGGTGCCGCGGTGGTCGGCCAGCTCGCGCAGCACCGCTCCGGGCACCTCCGAGGCCGGGAGCAGCCGGGTGGACTGGATGGCCCGCGTCAGTGCGGAATCCCCGTACGCCTCGCCCTTGGGCGACGCGACCGCGTACACGCCGTCGCTGACGAACACCAGCCGGTCGCCCGGCTCGACCTGGAACTGCTGGGTGACGTAGTCGGTCTCCTCGAACATGCCGAGCGGCAGCTGGGCGTCGAAGCCGATGCGCTGCACGGCCCCGTCACGCAGGCGCAGCATCTGCGGGCAGCCCGCGTCCACCACCCGGGTGCGCCCGGTGGCGAGGTCGAAGTCGAGCATCAGCACCGACAGATGGCGGTGCCCCTGGTACTGGGCGTACACCGCCTGGTCGGCCAGGGCCGCCTGGTCGGCGAGCGGGATGCCCGCCCGGCGGGCGTTGCGCAGGGCGTTCACCGCGAGGTTGGTGAGCAGCGCGGCCTCTATGCCCTCGCCCATGCCGTTGGAGACGTACAGGGTGAGCTGGTCCGCGGTGGACGACCAGTCGTAGTTGTCGCCGTGTATGGCGTACGCGGGCTCCAGCTGGGCGCCGAGGTCGAACTCGGGCAGCGAGCAGGAGCGGCCGGGCAGCAGCTGCCACTGCATCTCGGCGGCCAGGGTGAGCCGGTCCTGCCGCCGGGCCTGGAGGTACAGGTCGGTCTCGCGGTCGGCGACCAGCACCTCGTGCCCCAGCACCTGGGCGATCGCGGCCAGCTCGGGCAGCGCCGCGCGGGTCTCCTCGGTGTCGGGCAGCGTCACCGTGAGCACCCCCAGCCGGTCCCCGTGCACGGTCACGGGCAACTGGACCCGCACCCTGCCGTCGGCGACGCCCTCAAGGAAGGGTTCCTGCGCGCCGAAGGCACGGCCCGCCGCGCTGTTGCGCAGGGAGACCGGGGGCAGCGCGTGGGCCGGTGTGGTGACCGGCTGGAGCACGGTGAGGCTGTAATCGGCCAGGAGGAACTCCACGGCCTCGGCCGCGTACTGCCCGGCCAGCTCCCGGCGGACGGCGTCGGCCAGGGCGTAGGGGGGCGCCGTGCGCAGCGCCCGCTCGACAGCCATGAATCTGTTCACGATCGTAGGTATGCCAATCTCTCACCCGTGAGAACGCTACGCCCGCCCCGCGATGGGCCGAGTGGTGGACGTATCGTGCCGTCTTCTTGGATATTCCGGACCGTCTTGCCTGCTAGTAGGCTGTGGGTCGTCCCCGTACCTGCGAGAGTGTGACTGTGACGAACTTCCACCCCCGCCCAGAGCCCGTCGAAGTCGCGCGTGTGACCTCGACGGCCGCGGAACTGCTGGAAGTCCTGTGGGGCCGCGCCTCGACAGCACCCGCCTCCGCGTCCCAGCTGCGCGTGCTGCTCATCCTGGAGCACCAGGAGGGCATCAACCTGCGGACTCTCGCGGACCATCTCGCCTCCACCCCGCCCTCGACCAGCCGTCTGTGCGACCGGCTCCAGGCCGCGGGATTCGTCGAGCGCGAACTGAGCCGCACCGACCGGCGCGAGGTGCGCCTGTACCTCAGCAACCGGGGCCGGGCCTTCCTGACGGACCTGCGCGCCCGGCGCGAGGAGACGCTGCGTTCGGTACTGGAGCGGATGTCGTCCGGGGACCGCAGCGCCCTGCTCACCGGGCTCGAGGCGTTCTGCGCGGTCGCGTCGGAGCAGATACACGGGTACGACGAGTCCTCCGGCACCCGGACCGCCTGAGCGAGCCGGTCCGCAGCCGCCAGGGCTGCCGTGGATCGTGGCCGGTGAGCGGCGAACGGAGCGGCCTCCGCCGACCGGAACATCCCAGATCCTTCCCCTCCTGCGATGACACCCGATACTTTCTTGCTTCATGGTCATAGTTGTCAAACGGCAAGTGTTTCACCGGACGGCCATGAGATCCACGCCACATGGATACGTCCCCACCTGCGCGGTGCGCCGCACCTAGCCCCGATCGAGGAGTGGCCGCGATGACCGACCGGCACTGGCTGTTCGGAGACCAGCTCGGCCCCCACTTCCTCACCCCCGGACCGGACGGACCCGACCGGAACGCCCCCGTGGTGCTGATCGAGGCGCGCTCGGTGTTCCGCCGCCGCCGCTTCCACCGGGCCAAGGCCCACCTGATCCTCTCCGCGATGCGCCACCGGGCCGCCGAACTCGGCGACCGCGCCCGTTACGTCCGCGCCGAGACCTACCGCGCGGGCCTGCGCGAGGCGGTCGGCGACGCCCCGGTCACCGTCCACCACCCCACCTCGCGGGCCGCCCTCGGCCTGGTCCGCGCACTGGACCAGGTGCGGGTGCTGCCCGCCAGGGGCTTCCTGTTCCCGCAGGACGCCTTCCGCGCCTGGGCCGACGGACGCGACGGCCGACGGCTGCGCCAGGAGGACTTCTACCACTGGGTACGCCGTGAGCTGGACCTCCTCATGGACGGCGGCGAACCCGCCGGGGGCCGCTGGAACCACGACCACGACAACCGCGAACCCCCGCCCAAGGGCGCCCGCACCCTCGACGCGCCGAAGCCCTACCGGCCCCGCGAGGACGACATCGACGCCGAGGTCCGCGCCGACCTCGACCGCTGGGAGCGCGACGACGGCATCACCTTCGTCGGCCGCGACGGCCCGCGCCGCTTCCCCGCCACCCGCCGCGAGGCGCTCGCCGCGCTGCGCCGCTTCACCGGGCACCGGCTCGCCGGGTTCGGCCCGCACGAGGACGCCATGCTCGCCGCCGACCCGGTGCTGAGCCACAGCCTCCTCTCCTCCTCCCTCAACCTCGGCCTCCTCGACCCGGCCGAGGTGGTCCACGCCGCCGAGGACGCCTGGCGCGCCGGTGACGCGCCCATCTCCAGCACCGAGGGGTTCGTACGGCAGGTCGCGGGCTGGCGCGAGTACGTGTGGCAGCTGTACTGGTACTTCGGGGAGGACTACCGGAACCGCAACGCCCTCGGCGCCCACGCCCCGCTGCCCGACTGGTTCCTCGAACTCGACGCCGACGCCGTCACCGCCCGCTGTCTTTCCACCGCGCTCGCGGCGGTGCGCGACACCGGCTGGACCCACCACATCCCGCGCCTGATGCTGCTCGGCAGCCACGCCCTCCAGCGGGGCTGGGAGCCGCGCGCGGTCACCGACTGGTTCCACCGCTGCTTCGTCGACGGGTACGACTGGGTGATGCTGCCCAACGTCGTCGGCATGTCCCAGTACGTCGACGGCGGCCGGATGACCACCAAGCCGTACACCTCGGGTGGGGCCTACATCCACCGCATGAGCGACTTCTGTGGTGGCTGCGCCTACAAGCCCAGTGAGCGCACCGGCGACCGGGCCTGCCCGTACACCACCGGGTACTGGGCCTTCACCCACCGCCACCGCGACCTGCTCGCCGCCAACAACCGCACCTCCCGCGCCGTACAGGGCCTGGACCGGCTCGGCGACCTCGAGGAGGTCCTGCGCACCGACCGGGACCGGCGCGACGCGCCACCCTGACCGGACACGGGAAACGCCGCGCGCCGCCGCCCGTGGAGGGCAGCGGCGCGCGGCGTCGTCACAGGGTTCAGCTGACCTTGGCGCCCTTGGCGGCCGCCTCCTTCTCGGAGTGCACGTCATCGGTGGCGAGCGTGCCCCGCGTGCTCTCCAGGTGCGCCCGCACGAACCACTGGAACTGCTCCAGGTCGCGCAGCTGCTCGATCAGCAGGTCCTCGGTCGCGGGGTCGATCTCGCCCGCCTCCTTGACCGCGGCCCGTACGCCCTCGATCACACCGGTGTAGACCACGTCGAGCGCGGCGAGGTGCGCGATGGCGTCGCCCCGGCCGATGGAGTAGTCGTCCCAGGTGCGCTCGGACACCAGCGCGCCCGGCGTGCCCTGGGCGACGCCGCCGAGGGCCGCGGTCCGCTCGGCCACGTCGTCGGCCATGTCACGGACCCGGTCGACCTGCGGATCGATCATCTCGTGCACCGCGATGAAGTGCGGTCCGACCACGTTCCAGTGCACGTGCTTCAGCGTGAGGTGCAGGTCGTTGAGCGCGTGCAGACGGAGGCGGAGCAGACCGATGAGCTTGCCCGCCGCCTCACGTTCGAGGCCCGGAACGGTGTACTTCGGGGTCAGATCCTTGGTCTGGCTGGTCATGATTCACCTCTGTCATGGCGGTGATAAGTCCTTGCCTGAGCACATGTGCCCCGGTCCGACCCTCTCAGACGTCCTTGTGGCCCGCCCGTCGCAGTAGGCGGAACGGGACCCTCCGACCAAGCCGCGTGCCGAGCGGCTACGGATTCCAGATGACGATCCCGTACGACCGCCCGAAGGGAAGGCGCCCCCGTTGAGAGTCCACAGCGACGGCCCGGACGAGACGACGCACCAGCAGGGCGGCGAGGGCATGGCAGGCCCCGAGAGCGCGCTGGTGGTCCGGTACGCACCGAAGTCCCCGAAGGCCGCGGTGCTCACCCTGCACGGCGGCCGGGCCGAGGACGTCTCCGTCAGCCGGCCCTGGCATCTCGCGGCGCTGCGCATGCGCCCCGTGCTGCGCGCCGTCGCCTCCGGGCTGCCGTCGGACGGCATCGTGCTCGGCGAGGTGCGCTACCGGCACCGGGGCTGGAACGGCGGGGCCGCCGCCGACGACGTGCTGCGCGCCCTCGGTGAACTGCAAGAGCAGTTCGGCCCGTTGCCGGTCGTGCTGGTCGGCCACTCCATGGGCGGCCGGGCCGCCCTCCACGCGGCCGCCCACCCCGCCGTGCGCGGAGTGCTGGCGCTCGCGCCTTGGCTGCCCGCCGCCGAACCCGCCGTCCACCTGCACGGACAGCGGCTCGTGGTGATACACGGCGACGCCGACCGGATCACCGGCGCCGACGACTCCGTGAACTTCGTGCTGCGCGCCCGCACGGCCGGGGCCCACGCCGGGATGATCATGATCAGCGGGGCGGAACACGCCATGCTGCGCCGCCTGACCACCTGGCACCGGCTCGCCACCGAGATCGTGGCCGACCTGCTGCGCGACCACCCCGCGAAGGACGGCACGGTCGCCGAGGCCACCGCGCCCGGCGCCCCGGCGTATCTACGCGTCTGACCGGCCCCCCGGAAAAGGGCGGGTGCGCCCGCGGGGGTCACCGGTAGGGTCCTCGAGCGGCGCCCGCGCGAGCGGTGCGCCGAGCTGACCGCCTTCGTCCGCGACCGCGACGGCGCGCTCATCGCCGTCCACGAGGAGCCCACCGCATGACCGCAGACACGCCCGCCACCGCGCCGGCCTCCGGCGCCGGTACGGACACCGCCAAGGTCGACTTCTACTTCGACCCGGCCTGCCCCTTCGCCTGGATCACCTCCCGCTGGATACTCGAGGTGGGCAAGCATCGGCAACTGGACCTGAACTTCCGGCTGATGAGCCTGTACCTCCTCAACGAGGGCCGTGAACTGCCCGACTGGTACCGCGAGATGGTCGACAACTCCCTCGCGCTGATCCGGATCTGCACCGCCGCCGCGCACCACCACGGCGACGCGGTACTGCCGGGCCTGTACGAGGAGTTGGGCACCCGCATCCACAACGGCGGCGACAAGGACTACCGCGCGGTCGCCGCCGAGGCCCTCGCCGCCCGCGGTCTGCCCGACGCGCTGCTGGCCGCCGCCGACAGCGACAGCTACGACGAGGAGCTGCGCAAGAGCCACCACGACGGCATGGACCCGGTCGGCGAGGACGTGGGCACGCCCACCCTCCACATCGACGGCGTCGCCTTCTTCGGCCCGGTGCTCAACTCCATCCCGCGCGGCGAGGAAGCTGCCCGGATCTTCGACGGAGCCCGCGCGCTGGCCAACTACCCGGACTTCTTCGAGCTGAAGAGGACCCGGACGGGCACTCTCCGCTTCGACTGAGACGCCCCTCAAGCGGAACGGCCTTTTCCAGTGGCGCGCCCCACGGAGAGCCGGGAAGATCCTCCCAACAGGGGCCCGCACGGGAGGAACTGAATGCGCGTCAGCCGAATTGTCCCGCCGCCGGGTCCGCCACGGACCCTGGCGCTGGCGCAGCTCACCAACTCCGTGGGTGACGGCGCCTATTACGTGTGCTCGGTGCTGTACTTCAGCCGGGTCATCGGGCTGTCCCCGACCCAGATCGGTGCCGCGCTCACCATCGGCTGGGCGCTCGGCGCCGTCGTCGGAGTGCCGCTCGGCCACCTCGCCGACCGGCGCGGCCCGCGCGGGATCGCCGTCCTGATGTCGCTCGCCACCGGCGCCGCCATCGCCTCCCTGCTCTTCGTGCGGACCTACCCGGCGTTCCTGGCCGCGGTGTGCCTGTACACCTGCTGCCAGTGCGGGCTGGCGGCGGCCCGGCAGGCCCTGCTGGCCGGGCTGGTGGAGCCCGCTCGGCGCACCGAGACGCGCGCCTACCTCCAGTCCACGGTCAACGCGGGCCTGGCCCTCGGCGCCGCGCTCGGCGGCATCGCCCTCCAGCTCGACAACGAGGCGTCCTACCTCACGGCGCTGGCGATGGACGCGGTCACCTTCGTCCTCGCCGCCTGGGTCCTCGGCCGGTTGCCCGCGCCCGCCCGACGGCTCCCCGACGCCGACCGGCCCGCCGGACGCTCCCTCACCGTGCTCCGGGACCGCCCGTACGCGCTGGTCTCGCTGCTGAACATGGTCATGCTGCTGTACATGCCGCTGCTCAGCGTGGTGCTGCCGCTGTGGATCGTGCGGCGGACCGGTGCTCCGGGCTGGACGGTGTCCGCGCTGCTGGTGCTCAACACGCTCACCGTGGTCCTGTTCCAGGTGCGGATGGCCGCGCGGGTGACCGGGCTGCGCTCCGCCGCGCGCGCCGTACGGCAGGCGGGGCTGGTGCTGCTGCTGGCCTGCGTCTGCTTCGCGGTGTCGGCGGTGGGCACCTCGCCCTGGCTGCCGGTACTGGTGCTGCTGGTCGCCGCCGGGGTGCAGGTCTTCGGCGAGATGCTGCTCGGCTCCGGGTCCTGGGAGATCGGCTTCGCGCTCGCCCCGGCCGACAAGCAGGGTCAGTACCAGGGCTTCTACGGCGCCGGGACCGCCGTCGCGCGGCTCATCGGCCCGCTGCTGCTGACCACGCTCATCCTGTCCTGGGGCACCGGCGGCTGGCTGGTCGTGGGTGCGCTGTTCCTGGGGGCGGGCGTCGCCATGGAACCCGCGGTGCGCTGGGCGGAGGCGCGACGCCCGGCGGAGCTGCGGGAGTCGGAGCCGGTACGGGACTGAACCTCGGGGGCGCTGGACGGGCCCGAGTCGGCGGAACCGCTCGACCCGGCCCCGTACACGCCCCCGGCCGTCAGCTGGTCGGCGGGCGGAACTCCGGCTGGTCGATGACGCGCAGCCAGCTGCCGTCCGCCTGGCGCCTGACCACCTGCGCGCGGGCGCCCGAACCGTCCTTGGGCGGCGTGGAGGTGAGCGCGATGTCACCGAACACCAGCGTGGGCAGGGGCTCTTCGAGCTCGAAGTGCGGTCCGCCCGACAGCACCTTCTCCCAGAGCGCGCGGATCGCCTCCCGGCCCACCGTGGTACTGCCCGGCGGGTAGGCCATCACGGCCTCCTCGTCGTACAGCGCGGCGAGGCCCGCGGCGTCACCCGCGTTGGCGCGCTCCACGAAGAGGCGGGTGAGGTCTTCAGGCTTCAGGGCCTTCTCGTTCTCGGACACGATCGTCCTTTCCTCAGGTCGGGTACCGGAGCGGCAATTTTCCGTCCCTGACCAAGAATAAGTCCAATCAATCCTTCGGATCGGCGTGATAATTTGAACTTATGGAGATCAGGCAGCTGAAGTACTTCATCGCCGTGGCGCAGGAAGCCAGTTTCACCAGGGCCGCTGAGCTGGTGCACATCAGCCAACCCGGCATCAGCGCGCAGATCCGCCAGCTGGAGAACGACCTCGGGGCCACCCTGATCGACCGCTCCGGGCGCAGCGCCCAGCTCACCGCCGTCGGCGAGGTGGTGCTGGCCCATGCCAAGTCCGTACTGTCCTCGATGGACTCGCTGCGGCAGGCCGTGGACGAGATGAACGGTCTGGTCCGCGGCAAGCTGGTGGTCGGCATGGTCACCGCCTGCACCGTCCAGCCGCTCTTCGACGCCCTGTCCGGCTTCCATCTCGCCCACCCCGGCGTCGAGATCAGCCTGCGCGAGGACGATTCCGCCAAGCTGGTCGAGTACGTGCGTGAGGGCACCGTCGACCTGGCGCTGATCGGCGCCGCCCAGCGCGCCCCGGAGGACCTGGACGGCTGGCAGGTGATCAGCGAGCCGATCGTCGCCGCCGTGCCGCACGGACACCCGCTGGCCGAGCGGGACGGGGTCACCCTCGCCGAACTCAGCGCCTTCCCGCTCGTCTGCCTGCCCGAGGGGACCGGCATCCGGGCGACCCTGGACGAGGCGTCCGCCGCGCTCGGTCTCACCCCCACCATCGCCCTCGAGGCCAGCGCGCCCGGCGCGGTGATGCACCTGGCCGAGCGGGGCCTCGGTGTCGCGGTGCTCTCCGCGTCCATGACCGTCCACCAGAAGGGGCTCGCGACGGTCGCCCTCACCGACGCCGACGTTCCCGCGGTGCTCGCCCTGATCTCCGCGCCCACCAAGAGCCCCGCCCTGCGCGAACTGCTGCTGCACTGCCGCCAGTCCTTCGGTGAGCCCACCCCGGCCCGGGCCGTGGCCTCGATGAGCGGCGCCTGACCTGACCCCACGAAAGCGGGCCCGTCGGCGACCGACGGGCCCGCTCGCGTGCACCGGGCTCAGCTCTCCGCGGCCACCGGCGACTGGCCGGGGGCGTCCTTCGCCTCGGGCGTCGGCTGCTGGGCCGCCTGGAAGTCGGCGGGCCGGATCAGCACCAGCGCCAGCACACCGCCGAGCAGCGCCAGCCCGGCCGACACGGCGAGCAGGGTGTTGAGGCCGTCCACGAACCCGGTCGTGGCGATCTCCCGCACCTTCTCCCCGTACGGCCCGGGCACCAGCCCCACCGCCCGTTCGGTCTCACCGCCCCGCACCAGCGCGGCCAACTGGTCACTGCGGCCCGCCAGTTCCGGCACCCCCCGCAGCCCGTCCCGGAACCGCTCGCCGATGACCCCGGCGAAGGTCGAGCCGAGCACCGCGACACCCGCGCTCACCCCGAGCTGACGGAACGTGCCGCTCACGCCCGACGCCATCCCGGAGCGGGAGAAGTCCACGACGCCCACGGCCGTGGAGGCCAGCGGCGGGTTCACCAGACCGGCGCCGATGCCGCCCAGCACCAGACCGGGGAGGAAGTGCTCCCAGCCGCTGGACTCGGTGATCCCGCTCATCAGCAGCAGCGCGGCACCGACCAGCAGCAGCCCGCCCCCGATCAGATAGCGCGGCTGGACCTTGGCGCTGAGCCGCCCGGCGAGCAGGGAGGCGGCCAGCATCGACAAGGACGCGGCCAGCAGCCGCAGACCGGTCTCCAGCGAGGAGTACCCCAGCGCCTCCTGGAAGTAGATGGCCAGAAACAGGAACATGGCGAACAGCGAGCCGTTCATGGCGAAGGCCGCGATGGAGCCGCCGACGAACGTAGGGATGCGGAACAGCCGCAGATCGAACATGGGGTGGTCGGACCTCGCCTCCACCAGCAGGAAGGCGAGCAGCAGCACCGCGCCCACCGTCAGGCCGGTGACCGCGCGGCCGTCGCTCCACTCGGTCTCACCGGCGCGGATCAGACCGTAGACCAGGGTGGCGAGGCCGCCGGTGAGCAGGACGAAGCCGGGCCGGTCCAGCTTGCGGGGGAACAGCGACTTCGACTCGTCCACGCGCAGCGCGATGATCAGCGCCACGACGACGCCGATGGGCACGTTGACCAGGAAGATGCCGCGCCAGCTGATGCCGCTGGAGATCAGCCCGCCGACCACCGGGCCGACCGCGGAGGCCAGACCCGTCACCATGCCCCACACCCCGAACGCCATGCCGCGCTCCTTGCCCTGGAAGCCGCCCGCGAGCAGCGCCAGACCGGTGGCGAACATGACCGAGCCGCCGACGCCCTGGAGTACCCGGGACAGGACCAGCGCCAGCGGGGACTGCGCCAGACCGCACAGCAGCGAGGCGAACGTGAACAGGACCACGCCGATCGCGTAGAGCCGCTTGCGCCCGAACCGGTCGGCCAGCGTGCCGCTCGTCAGCAGGAAGGAGGCCAGCGCCAGCGCGTACCCGTCGATCACCCACTGGAGGTCGGCGAAGCTGGCTCCCAGGTCCCGCTGCACATCCGGCATGACGACGTACACGATGGTGGTGTCCAGCAGGAGCATGAACGTCCCGCCGCACACCCCCAACAGGGTCCACCACTTCTTTTCCATGATCGTGATCGTCCTTCTGCTGTCGGGAGCGGTCGGCCACGCATCATGGTTCCGGCGCTGCGGCCAGAAGTCCAAGACCTGGTTTTTCTGGAATGCCGAACTTTTAGTTATGGCCAGCCGCCCTCGAACGCGCGAAAGCCCCCGTACGGCGCCGGAACCGGCGCGCCGTACGGGGGCTCTCGCTCACCTCAGGTGCGGTAGGCGAAGAACGCCGCCGTCGGGTAGGACGCGACGAGGCTCGCCACCGACCGGTTGTAGGTGTTGGTGGAGTGGTACGTCACGTAGGGCACGCCCTGGGCGTCGCGCTTGGTGACGATCATCGTGTGGTCCTTGGACCCGTCCTTGTTGAAGTCCATCTGGACGACATCGCCGATGTCGGCCTGGTAGACGTTGGCAAGGCTCGTGACCCGCTTCGAGGACAGCGCGAACCAGGAGAACTCGTTCACGCCGACGAAGGAGTCCGACTGGATGTCGGCGGTGCCGAACCACTTGTGGAAGTCGTTCGTGTAACCGGGAACGTGCTTCCAGCCACCCGCCTTCAGCGACTGGCTGACGAAGTTGGTGCAGTCACCACCCGCGCCCGCCCCGTTGAAGTCGGGGTAGGCGGTGTTGTACTTGCTCCAGTACTTCGTCGCGTACGCGACCATGGCCTTGTAGTCATAGCCGGACGCGGTGAGGTTCTTCGGCTTCGCCGGAGCGGGCCGCGTGGTGGCCGCGCGAGGCGCCTCCGGCGGGCCGTCGTCCGCCTTGACCGAGACCTTGGCGACCTCGGGCTTCGCCACCTGGTTCACCGCGAGGTAGCCCTCGTCGGTGTCCTTGATGCGGGTCAGCTGCCAGTCACCGCTACGGTCCGCCTGGAACGTCAGCTCGTGGTGGGCCTGGAAACCCGTGGTCGCGGGCTGGGAGCCCGTGACCTTCTTGTACGTGAGCGACGTCGTCTCGGTGACGGCCACCTTGGCCTGCCGTCCCTTGACCTGCGTGGCGTCCAGCTTCACGCTGGTGCTGCCCGCGCTGTACTGCTCACCCAGCTTCGCCAGGCGGTCCTTGCGGCCGCGCAGCTGGCTGAGCGCGGAGTCCTCCTGGCGCGACTGCGTGCCGGACAGGCGCACATCGCCGGAGAAACCGGAGGTCCGCTGCGTGCGGCCCTCCGTACCACCGCCCACCAGGGCCTGGGTGCGGTCGGTGAAGACCGCGTCCGCCAGCCGCTGGAAGGTCGCCTTGGTCGCCGTGTCGACGGTCGGGTCGTCGGTGACCGCCGCGCCCGCGCTCCAGTTCGGCAGCAGGGCGACGCCCGCCACCACGGAGGCGGCCGCCGCCGAGATTATGGTGGCGCGGCTCCGCTTACGGCTCAATTTTCTGGACTTCAATGATGTTCCCCTCTACGCCGGTACAGAGACCGGGACTCCGGTGACAGAGACCGGGCGAACGCATCTTCGCATGCCGCGTGTGATGGTTGTGAAGACGGGATGTACAAGTGGAACCAGACTGTTTCACAGGTCACTTGACGACCGACGACCAGTCAGGCGACTGGGCGGGGTCCAGGGTGCGCAGCCGCGCCAGCGTCTGCGGTGTCTGGACGTCCATCCAGTCGGCCAGTTCCTTGAAGGACACGCACTTCACGCCCTTCTTGGTGCACACGTTCTTGACCACCTGGTCGATGGCCCGCATGTAGATGCCGCCGTTCCAGTCCTCGAAGTGGTTGCCGATGAACAGCGGCGCGCGGCTGCCGTAGTAGACCCGGTTGAAACCGGCCATGTACGAATCGACCGTCTGCTGCTCCCACTTGGGGAACTCGGCCGGGTTGCCGTGCGTCTCGCCGTCCGACTGGTTGTACAGGAAGTTGAAGTCCATCGACAGGCCCTGGTACTTGCCCGACTCGTACGGCAGCATCTGGAGCGGGAAGTCCCAGACGCCGTCCTTCTTCGCGGGCCAGATCTGGAAGTCGCCCGCGGAAGACGCGTCGTAGCGCCAGCCGTAGCTCTTGATCGCCTTCAGCAGGTTCTTCTGGCCCTCCAGGCAGGGCGCCCGGCCGCCGGTGACCTCCTTCTTGAAGTCGAAGGGCAGCGGTTCGATGTCCTGGTGGCCGGTGTTGGTCTTCCAGCGCTCCACGAACGAGTAGAACTGGTCGATCTCGCTCTTCCACTCCGTGACGCTCCAGTCGCCGCCGCCCTTGGCGCCGCAGAAGTGCCCGTTGAAGTGGGTGCCGATCTCGTTGCCGTCCTCGTACGCCGCGCGCAGCTGCTCGATGGTCTCGACGATGTGGTCGTCGGTGGCGTAGTCGATGGCGGCGGCGCCGGGGGAGTGCTGAGGCGGGTGGTAGAGGTCCTTCTTGGCCTTCGGCAGCAGGTAGATGCCGGTGAGGAAGAACGTCATGTGGGCGTCGTACCGCTTGGCCAGTTCGCGGTAGTGCGAGAAGAGATGGTCACTGCCCTCCAGACCGCCGTCCCAGGAGAAGACGACGAACTGGGGCGGTTTCTCACCGGGCTTGAGCCGTACGGGCTTCAACGTGCCCTTCTGCGGCCCGGTGTAGGACGTGGAGCCGTCCCCGAGCACCTTGGTCTTCCCGTCCCACTTCGGCTCGGCGGTCGCGCCGGGCTCCTTGGCGGGGGAGACCGCCGACGCCAGGCCGTCGTCGTGGTTGAGCAGCAGATACCCCGTGACCGAGGAGACGAGCACGAGCAGCACGGCCAGCGCGAGGACGGCGGGGCGCGTGACGCGGCCGCCCTCGTTGGTGCGTGCCTTGCGACGGCGGCCTGTGCTCGACGACTTCATACGGATCGATCTCCGGGGCGGGTTGCGGGTTGAGGAGCCGGGAAGGGGTGGGCCGGGGCGGCGGCGGGGGTCAGCCGATGCCCACGGCCCGCGACCAGATTCCGAACGGCACGCTGTTCTCGCGGGTGCCGGCCAGCCCGTCCAGCGGCAGCGGTTCCAGGCTCTTGCCCAGGTCGATGCGGTAGACGACGATCGCGGTCGACACCGACTTGAGGGTGCCCGTGTACCAGAGCGCGGTGTCCTTGTCGGTGGTCCCGTCCTTTCCGGCGGCCGTGACGGTCGCGGCGGTGGTGGGGTGGGAGAGGCGGAAGTTGTCCGCGAGCGCGTCGCTGACCTGCTCGGCGACCTCCGGGCTGACCGCCCGGCGCCGGTCGGGGGCGTCCAGCCGGACACCGGCGCCGTTGCGGGTGACGCGGCGCACCGAGTAGGGCTCGGTGTGCCTGCCCTCCGCGGCGAAGGTGGCGTAGCCGCTGGCCATGCGGATGGTGCTGGGCGTGGAGGTGCCGAGCGACAGCGCGGGCGTCGCCGGGCCGAAGCTGGAGGAGAGCAGCCCGGCCGCCTGTGCGGTGGACTTCACCTGCTCCAGCCCGGTGTCCATGCCGAGCTGCATGAACGGCGTGTTCACCGAGCGGGCGAGCGCTTTGCGCAGACTGATCGGCCCGTAGGAGCGCTTGCCGTCGTTGTGCGCGGCGACCTTCTTGCCGCTGCGGTCCCAGTAGGGGCCCTCGGGGGTGGTGACGGGCACCGCGTCGTTGCCGTCGTACACCGAGTCCGGGGTGACCGGGGTGGCCGGGCCCTCACGGGTCTTGTGCACACCGTGCTCCAGTCCGGCCGCGTAGACGAACGGGGTGAAGGCCGAACCGGCGGGCACGGTGGTCGCGTTGGACTCGTTGTAACCCTGCCTGCGGTGGTCGGGGCCGCCGTAGACGGCCACGATCCGGCCGTCGGTGGCGACCGACGCGGCCCCGTAGTGGGCGGTGCGGGCGTCCTTGGGGTCCTTCTTCAGCGCCGCGTCGCGGGCCTTGGTGACCGCGTCGGTCAGCTCGGTCTCCCGCTTGCGGTCGAAGGTGGTGTAGATCTGGTAGCCGCCGAGGTCGAACTCCTTGTCCGACAGATGGGCGTTCTTCTTGGCGTAACTCGACGCCAGCTCCACCAGGTAGTCGCTCTGCTTGCCGGTGTCGTAGATCTGGAGCGTCTTCAGCGGCTCGGGGAACGTGGTGTACGTGGCCCGCTCGGCCGGCGACAGCTTGCCGATCTTGACCATGCGGTCGAGAATCCACGACCACCGCTCCACCGCCCGGCGGTGGTTGGCCGCGCTGAGCGTGGGGTCGTACAGTCCGGCGCCCTTGAGCAGCGAGGCGAGCATGGCGGCCTCGCTGGGGTTCAGCCTGCTGACGTCCTTGCCGTAGTACGCCTGGGAGGCACGCTGGATGCCGTAGGTGCCGCGGCCGAACCAGCTGGTGTTGAGGTAGCCCTCGAGGATCTTGTCCTTGCTCATCCGGTTGTCGAGCTTGAGGGCGATCATCGCCTCGGTGAGCTTGCGGCCGAGGTTCTGGTCCTGGTTCAGGTAGACGTTCTTGACGTACTGCTGGGTGATCGTGGACCCGCCCTCGGTGGTGCCCTGGCCGATCGTGCGCCACAGGGCGCGGGTGATGCCCTTGCCGGAGATGCCGGGGTCGGAGTAGAAGCTCTCGTTCTCCGCCGCGAGCACCGCCCAGCGCACGCCCTCGGGGATGTCCTTGAGCGGCATCGCCTGGCGGCGCACCCAGCCGGTGCGAGCCATCGGGGTGCCGTCGGACCAGAAGTAGACGTTGTCCTGCTGGGTGGCGTACGAGTTGAGGTTGGTCGGCACGTCGGTCGCCGCGTACGCCACGGTCAGGAGGAGACCGGTGATCCCGGCCGTGGCGAGCCAGCCCGCGAGCCACTGCCGCCAGGACGGTATCCAGCGCCGCCAGCCGTCCCGGCCCGGACGCGGGTACTGAGGCCGCAGCTTGCGCACGTGGGGGGCGGCGAGTGCGGCGTAGGGGGCGAGCTTGGCGGTGACCGGTGCGAGGAGGCGGCGCAGTACGGCGAGCACGGTCAGCAGCGGGGCCAGGAACTTCGAGGTGCTGCTCGGCTGCTCGGTGGCGGCGGGCTCGGGCTTCGGTGCGGGACGGGTGCCGTCCAGGGCGACGATCTTGAGCTGCATCGTCTCGTCCGGGCGGATCGTGCCGACCCGGAGCTGCATGGTGGCCTCGGGCTCGAAAGCGGGGCCGTCCGGGGTCTGTTCGGGCTCGTGCCGGGCCGCCTGGTCCGGCTCCTGCGTACGGCGTCCCCAGGCCCGTTTCGGCGCCGCGCGCCTGCCTCTCCCGCGACGGCCGCCGTCGTTGGCGTCCGTCCCCCGCCCTGCCTCGGTCACGACAGGTCTCCCTCCCCACTCGGCCTTGCTCGCGTGGGCGGACGGACCGGCCGGAATCGGCGACCACCACGGTGGCACCGACGGCCGTTTTGTTTCCCCCTGGCCCCGTGTCTGCCCGCGAGCTTCACAAATTATCAGCTAATACTTTCGAAACCTGGAGACCAGGGTCGGTCATGGGTCACACCCCGGCCCCCGGGTGATCGGACCCGGTCACCCGCCCCGCCCCGACGGCGTGCGCGGACGCCTCGCACACCTGGCCCCCGGCGCGGTCCGCAGGCACCCCGGCCTGGTCAACTCCCGTGCCACGCATGCAGAATGACGTCCATCACTCGATGATCGTCTGTGTTCGCACCGGCCAGAATCATGACGGAGTCCGCCCATGACCACCGGCACACCCGGCCCCCGGCAGATCGACACCAGCACGGCTCACCCGGCTCGGGTGTACGACTGGCTGCTCGGCGGCAAGGACAACTACCCCGTGGACGAGGCCGTGGGGGAGCGGCTGCCTCCCGAGGCGCGGGACGGCGCCCGGCAGAACCGCGCCTTCATGAACCGCGCGGTCGCCTGGCTCGCCGCGCAGGGCGTCGACCAGTTCCTCGACATCGGCACCGGCATCCCGACCGAGCCGAACCTGCACCAGATCGTCCAGCGGGTCGTGCCGACGGCCCGGATCGTATACACCGACAACGACCCGATCGTGCTGCGGCACGCCGAGGCGCTGCTCGTCGGCCGCCCCGAGGGCGCCACTCAGTATGTGGAGGCCGATGTCCGCGACCCGGCCGCGATCATCGAGAACGCCCGGCAGACGCTCGACTTCGACCGGCCCATCGCCCTGTCCCTGATCGCCCTGATGCACTTCATCAACGACGACCAGGACCCCTACGGGCTCGTCTCCAACCTGCTCGCCACCCTCCCGCGGGGCAGCTACCTGGTCCTCTCCCACGCCTCCTCCGACATCTTCCCGGAGCTGTCCGCGCAGGTCACGGCCGAGTACGCCAAGGGCGGCATCCGGCTCGGCTTCCGCGACCGCGCGGGCGTCCGGCGCTTCTTCGGGGGCCTGGAGCTGGTCGACCCCGGCCTCGTCACGGCCACGGAGTGGTTCAGGGACGGCGACGCCCCGGCGGCCGAGAAGAGCGGGATCTACGCCGGGGTGGCGCGCCTCCCCTGACCACCACTTAGGTAAGCCGAACCTAACGTCCGATAATGTGTGCCGGGCAATCAGCCGGGCCCGCAGCATGGGTCCGTGTGACACGGCTGCGGGCCGGGCGTTCCGGCGCGCATGCCAGGGCAACTGCGACATCTCGCCGCGCGGCGACGGCCCCGGCTTCACCCACGTCCTGGGCCCGTCCATGCTGGCCATCCCGGACCGCCCCGGCAACCGGCGGGCCGACAGCTTCCACAACATCCTGGACAACCCGCACGCCGGACTGCTCTACCTGATCCCGGGCGGCACCCAGGTGCTCCGGGTCAACGGCCGGGCCCGCCTCCTCACCGACGCCCCCTTCTTCGCCGCGATGGCCCAGGGCGGCCGACGCCCCCTGCTCGCGCTCGTGCTCGACATCGACGAGATCTACCTCCACTGCCCGGCCTCGCTGCGCCGCTCGGGCCTGTGGGAGTCGTCCGGTTGGCCCGAGAGCTGACCTCTGTGGAGAGTGTCCCGGTCAGGGGGTGATCAGTCGAGGTAAGGATAGGCTAACCTTCCCTCGTGAGTTCCGGTGAAGAGACAATCCGTACGCGCGGTCACGAACTGACCGCCCGTGACGTGACCGTGGCGTACGACGGAACGGACGTGGTGCACCAAGTGGCCCTCACGCTCCGGCCCGGCCAGGTCACGGCACTCGTCGGCCCCAACGGCAGCGGCAAGTCCACCCTGCTGCGCACCGTCGCCCGCCTCCAGCGCCCCCGCACCGCCCAGCTCACGCTGGCGGAACCGGGAGAGGAGACGGTCGACGGACTGGCCCTGACCGCCCGCGAGTTCGCCCGCCGCGTCGCCCTGCTGACTCAAGGCCGCCCCACCCCGGGCGGACTGACCGTGCGCGACGTGGTCGAGTTCGGCCGCTACCCGTACCGCACCCGCTGGACCCGCGCGGACGCGGGCGGCGCCGACGCCGTACGGCGCGCCCTCGCGCTGACCGACCTGACGGAACTCGCCGACCGGGGAGCCGAACACCTCTCCGGCGGCCAACTCCAGCGGGTCTGGCTCGCCAGTTGCCTCGCCCAGGACACCGGAGTCCTCCTCCTGGACGAACCCACCACCTACCTCGATCTGCGCTACCAGGTCGAACTCCTCGACCTGATACGGGACCTGGCGGACGACCACGGCATCGCGGTCGGCGTCGTCCTGCACGACCTGGACCAGGCGGCAGCCGTCGCCGACCGGATCACCCTGCTCCGCGCGGGCCGGATCATCGCCGACGGCGCCCCCGAGGACGTCCTCACCGCCGAACGCCTCACCGCCACCTACGGCATCCGCGTCGACGTCGACACCGACCCCCTGACCGGCCGACCGCGCACCCGTGCCCTCGGCCGCCACCACGCACGCACCGGAAGGCTCAGCACCACCTCATGAGACGCCACCTCATCGCCCTCGCCGCCCTGTCCGCCGGCACGCTCGCCCTCACGGCCTGCGGCACCACCGAACCCGCCCCCTCCGGCACGGACAAGGCTGCCGCCAAGAGCATCACCCTGACCGACGACACCGGCGCGAAGATCAAGCTCGACGGCCCCGCCAAGAACGTCGTCGGCACCGAGTGGAACGTCGTGGAGAGCCTCGTCACGCTCGGCGTGGACCCGGTCGGCGTCGCGGACGTCAAGGGCTACCAGACATGGGACACGGCCGCCCCGCTGCGCGGCACCCCCAAGGACATCGGCACGCGCGGCGAGCCCAGCATGGACACCATCGCCTCGCTCAGCCCTGATCTCATCGTGGCCACCACCGACCTGCCCGCCGCCGCCGTCAAGCAACTGCGCAGGATAGCCCCGGTATTGGAGGTCAAGTCGGCGGACGCCACCGACCAGATCGGGCGGATGAAGAAGAACCTCGACCTGATCGCCCAGGCCACCGGCACCACCGCCCAGGCCGCCGAGGCGACCAAGACTTTCGACGCCAAGGTCGCCGAGGCCAAGAAGAAGCTCACCGGCGCGGGCCACGCCGGTGACGAGATCGCCTTCGCCGACGGCTACGTGGCCGCCAACCAGGTGTCCCTGCGCGCCTACACCGACGGCTCCCAGCTCGGCTCCGTCAACAAGGCCCTCGGCCTGAAGAACGCCTGGAAGCTCAAGGGCGACCCCGCCTACGGCCTCGCCGCCACCGACGTCGAGGGCCTGTCCTCGCTCGGCGGCGACACGCAGTTCGCGTACATCGGCAGCGACAGCGAGGGCGACCCGTTCAAGAAGGAACTCGCCAAGAACGCCGCCTGGAAGGCGCTGCCCTTCGTCAAGAAGGGCGCCGTGCAGCGGCTGCCCGACGGCATCTGGATGTTCGGCGGCCCCCGGTCCATGCAGGCGTACATCGACGCCGTCACCGGCGTCCTGACGAAGTAGCACCATGGCCGTCACCGCGACAGTCCCCGCCCCCGGCCGAGCAGCCGTGACCACCCGGACGGGCGCGGTCGCGGTGACGGCCCTGCTCGTCCTGCTGGTCGCCGCCCTCGCGGTCGTCGACATCGCCCAGGGCACCGCCGCCGTCGGCGCCCCCGAGGTGTGGAAGGCGCTCACCGGACGCGCCGACCCCGGCGACGCCTCCGTCGTCGTCGCCTCCCGGCTGCCCCGCGCGGCCGCCGGGCTCCTCGTCGGCGCCGCCCTCGGCATCGCGGGCGCCGCCCTCCAGGCCGTCAGCCGCAATGTGCTCGCCGCACCCGACACCCTGGCCGTGAACGCCGGTTCCTACCTGGGCCTCGGCCTGCTCGGCGTCACCGGGGTCTCGCTGCCCCTGCTCGCCTCCTCCGGCGTGGCCTTCGCCGGGGCGCTCGCCGCCGCCGCCGTCGTGCTGTCCCTGTCCGGCCTCGCCGCGGGCACCGTACGGCTCGTCCTCGCGGGCAGCGCCGTCACCCTCGGCCTGTCCTCCGTCACCGACGCCCTGCTGCTGCTCTTCCCCGAGCGGACCAACGGCCTCTACCAGTGGAACCAGGGCAGCATCGCCCAGAACGGCTTCGACGGCGTCCTCCAGATGACCCCGGTCGCCCTCGCGGGCCTCGCCGGACTGCTCCTGACGGCCCGCCGGATGGACGCCCTCGCCCTCGGCGACGAGACCGCGCGCGGACTCGGCGTACCGGTCCGGAACACCCGGATCACCGTGGTGGTGTGCGCCTCGCTGCTCGCCGCGGCCGCGGTCACCCTCGCCGGACCCGTCGGCTTCGTCGGCCTCTGCGCCCCGGCGCTGGTACGCCCCCTCGCCCGGCACATCCGGCCCTTCGTCCGGGTACGGGCCGCCCTGCCCGTCGCCGGACTCACCGGCGCCGCACTGGTCCTCGGCGCCGACGTGCTGCTGCGCCTGCTGGTGTCGGCCCAGTCCGCCGTGGCCGTGCCCACCGGCGTCGTCACCAGCCTGCTCGGCGCGCTGTTCCTCGTCGGGATGGCCGTGCGCGCCCGCGAGACCGGCGCCGCGGGCACCCCCGAGCGGGGACGCCTGGTCGGCCGGACCACGTTCCTGGTCACGGTGGCCGTGCTCGCCCTCGTCCTGGCCGGAGCCGTCGTCGCCGGGGTGCTGCTGGGCGACACCAAGCTCCTGCTCGGCGACGTCGTCAACTGGGCGGGCGGCCTCGCCGGACACTCCGTCACCTTCGTCCTGGACACCCGGATACCGAGGGTCCTCGCGGCGCTCCTCGCGGGCGCGGCGCTGGCCCTCTCCGGCACCCTCGTGCAGGCCGTCACCCGCAACCCGCTCGCCGAACCCGGCATCCTCGGCGTCTCCGGCGGCGGCGCGCTCGGCGCGGTCCTCTTCGTGACGACGGCCCCGATGGCCGGGTCCTGGGGCATCGCCGGGGCCGCGTTCGCCGGGGCGGCGGTGGCCGCCGTCGTCGTCTTCGGGCTCACCGCCCGGGGCGGGTTCGGGCAGCACCGGCTGGTCCTGGTGGGCGTCGGCACGCAGTACGCGACGACGGCGCTCATCGGGCTGCTCATCGTGCTCACCGACCCGTTCAACGCGACCAAGGCCCTCACCTGGCTGTCCGGCTCCACCTACGGGCGGACCCTGACGGACACCCTGCCCGTGGCGGGCGCGCTCACCGTGTGGCTGGTCATCGCGGTCACCCGGCGCACCGAACTCGACCTGGTCTCCCTGGACGAGGACACGCCGAGGCTGCTCGGACTGCGCACGGCACCCGCCCGGTTCGGGCTGCTCGTGGTCAGCGTCCTGCTCAGCGCCACGGCCGTCGCCGCCGCGGGTTCCATCGGCTTCGTCGGCCTGATCGCCCCGCACGCGGCACGCGCCCTCGTCGGCCGCCGCCACACCCGGGTGGTCCCGGTGGCCGTCATGCTGGGCGCCGTCCTAGTCTGCGTTGCCGACCTGATCGGCCGCACCGTGATCGCCCCCGCCCAACTCGGCGCCGGTCTGATGACCGCGGTCATCGGCACGCCGTACTTCCTGTACCTGCTGATCCGCACCCGGCGCTGAACGAGTTGCGGGGAGCGCTGAGGGGCGCACGGGGCGCGCATCCATGAGCCCTGTACGCGCCCCTCGGCGTACGGCGAGAATGCCCCTGGCGACGGAGGCGGCCGCTCGCCGAACTCCCCTCCGAGGAAAGCAGGTTGGCCACTGTGCTGCTGCGTCTGCCCACGTCCGTTACCGAAGCGCGGGACTACTTGGCCGAGGGAGCCGTCCCGATAGGCGGCGCCACCCTGGTCTGGGCCACCTGGCAGCGCGACGGGTTCCCGGCCCAGGCCATGTCGCTGCGCGAACTGCCCGAGGCCAACGTCCTCGGCCCCGAGGAACTGGGCGGCGCCGTCGTCCTCAACCGCGTCGACGACCGCGTCCCCGAGGTCCTGCGCCGCGCGGCGGGCGCGGTCGGCACCGGCGCCGTACGCCGCGCGGCCACCGTTGGCGGCAACCTGGCGGGCAGCACCCTGCGCTGCCTGCTCCCGGCCGCCCTCGTCCTGGACACCCGCGCCTCGGTCCTGACCTCCACCGGCGTGTACGACACCGACCTGGCCGAGGTCGTCGCCAAGAGCCCCGTCCTGCTCAGCCTGCGCTGGCGCACCCCCGTGGCCAGCGCCTACCGCAAGCACGAGGGCGAGCCGGGCGGACCACCGCCCCTCGTCGTCGCCTCCGCCCTGCACGCCCTCGGCGACGGCCGCCACCGCCTCAACATCGCCGTCCGCGACGGCTACGAGGTCATCAGCGAGACCACCGAGTGCGGCACCGACCCCGAGGAGCCGCTGGCAGCACTCGGGCCGACGCTCCTGAGCGACATCCCGGCCGCCCGGACGGCGGTCCACGACCAGGTCAACGGGCTGCTGTCCCGCTGAAGTCTTAGAAAAAGGGGGGCCACGGCCGCACGCCGTGGCCCCCCATCGTCGTACCGCGCTCAGACCGCGCTGTCGCGCAGCTCCGCCAGTGCGCCCCTGGTCAACTGCCGGGGCACCGCCTCCGCGTCCACCAACAGCACGTCGCAGGACGCGCCGTGGGTGAGGGCGGAGGTGAGGCTGCCGTCCGTGAACTGGGTCAGCGGCCCGCGCGGCGAACGGCCCACCGCCACCGCCCGCGCACCGACCCGCGCCGCGTGCTCGGCCAGCACCCGTCCGGCGGCGGCATGGTCGCCGACGCTGGTGAGGACCTGCCCCGACGCGGTCACCCCGTGCGCGGCCAGCCGGGCGAGATGGGCCGAGACCGCGGCCTGCGCATCCTCGGCACCCTCCGGCTCCACGGCCTGCTCCTCCACCACGACCGTCTCCCGGACATGCACCACCTCCAGCGGGCTGCCGGTCTCCCGCGCGAGCCGCGCCGCCGCGTCCACGATGGCCGGTGCCCCGCCGTGCGCGCCCACCGCCACGATGACCCGAGGCACGCCCGCCTCCATGAGCGCGCCGACCGCGGTGAGCGAGGGCGCGACGGCCACTTCCTCCTCCGGCTGCTCCTCCGCCTTCCGCAGCAGCCCGTGCCCGCTGGCCAGCACCGGGATGGCCAGCACGAAGGTCGCCGCACCCAGGTAGAACGGCACACTCAGATCCGTGGCATCCGCCAACTTGCCCGCGACGAACGGCGCGAGACCACCGCCGATGAACCGCAGGAAGCCGTACGCGGAGGACGCCACCGGACGCTCGACGGGGGAGACGAGCATGACGGCCTGCGTGGTCAAAGTGTTATTAATTCCAATAAAACAGCCCGAAATAATGACCGCCGCAATGACCGTCGTCGGACTGCCCACCCCCGCCGCGATGACCGCCATCACGATGCCGAGGCCCAGCAGGTTGGCGTACAGCACCGGTGCCGTGCCGAAGCGGGCCTGGAGGCGCGGGGCGAAGAACACGCTGAACGCGGCCACCAGCAGACCCCAGCCGGTGAAGACCAGGCCCAGCTCATGGGCGTCCAGGCGCATCGGGTAGGGCGCATAGCCCAGCATGGTGAAGAAGCCCCAGTTGTAGAGCAGGGCCATGATGCCCATGGTGAGCAGGCCCCGGTGCCGGAGCGCCTTCAGCGGGGCGAGGGGGGAGGTGGGGCGCGCGGGTTTCGGCATCGAGGGGACGAAGGCCAGCGTGGCGACCAGCGCCACGGCCATCAGCGCGGCCACCCCGAAGAACGGCCCGCGCCAGCTGATCGCCCCCAACTCCCCGCCCAGCAAAGGCCCGACGGCGATACCGAGGCCGAGCGCGGTCTCGTACAGGATGATCGCGCCGCCGAAGCCGCCGCTGGCCGAGGCGACGATCACGGCGAGGGAGGTGGCGATGAACAGGGCGTTGCCCAGTCCCCAGCCCGCCCGGAAGCCGACGATGCCGTCGATCGAGTCGGTGGTCCCGGCCAGGGCCGCGAAGACCACGATGACCGCCAGGCCGACGACCAGGGTGCGCTTGGCGCCGAAGCGGCTGGAGAACCAGCCGACGAACAGCATCGCGACGGCCGTCACGATCAGATAGCTGCTGAACAGCAGGGACACCTGGCTCGGTGTGGCGTGCAGACTGTCGGCCAGGGCGGGCAGGATCGGGTCGACCAGCCCGATGCCCATGAACGAGATCACGCAGGCGAACGCCACGGCCCAGACGGCCTTCGGCTGCCGGAACGGGCTCGCGGCCCTTCCACGCGGTGCACTCATTACCGCTTCTCTCCAGTCAGGTCGCGCTCCCCGGCACTGCCGTGGCGGCGCCGGAGAGCTCCGACGGATGGCTCAGGAACGCTCCTGTATCGCGCGGGCCAGGGCGGGCAGCGCGACCCGTACGGCCTGCCGCTCCGGCTCGGACAGCTCGCCGACGAGCTGCCCCAGCGCCTCGGCACGCTCGGCCCGGCGCTCCCGGAACACCTCCTCGCCCCGCTCGGTGACCTCCACCAGCACACCCCGCCCGTCCGTGCGGTCGGCGGCGCGCCGTACCAGACCCGCGCGCTCCATGCGGGTGACGAGCTGGGTCATGTTCGGCTGGGTGGCGTTCTCCGCCCGCGCCAGCTCGGTCAGCCGCTGCGGCCCCTCACGGCCCAGCCTGCCGAGCGCCGAGGACGCGGCGGTACTGAGGCCCCCGGCCGTGGCGCTGCGCCGCACATGGCGCACCAACTGCTCCACGGCGAGCATCAGATCCTCGACGGAGGTCTCCGGGGAGGTCTCGGTGAGGCCGGTGTCCATAACCCGCTTATGCATAACTCCATTATGCAGATGCGTGTACGGTGAATCAAGTCTTCGGGGACGAGAAAGCCCGGTGCGAGCCCGCTGAACGGGACCGCACCGGGCCGGGGGAGATCAGGCGGTGGCCGGGAAGACGGTGCCGAGGTCGGTGAAGACCGCGTTGTTCAGCGCGAACGCCGACCGGCACTCCTCCACCACGCGTCGTTTCTCCAGTTCGTCCACCGGCAGCGCGTCGAGCCGCTCGCGGTACTCGCGCTTGAAGGCGGCCGGGTTGTCGATGCCCTCGAAGACGTAGAAGCGGACTCCGTCGCCCTTGCTCTCCAGCCCCCAGGTCCGCTCCGCGATCCGCCGGATCACCTGACCGCCCGACAGGTCGCCCAGGTAGCGGGTGTAGTGGTGGGCCACGTATCCGGCCGGCCAGCTCGCGGCGACCGCACGTATGCGGGCGACGTACCGCTCCGTGGCGGGCAGAGGGGCCACCCGGTCACGCCAGTCCTCGCCCAGGAGGTACCGCAGGTCGCGCTCCAGCTCGGCCACCCGGCGCAGCTCCGGGCGGAGGAACGGGCCCGCGACCGGATCGCCCTCCAGGGAGGTGGCGGATTCCTCCAACGCGCGGTAGACGAAGAGGAGTTGCTCGGTGTACCTGGCGAAGGCGTCCACGCCGAACCGGCCGCTCAGCAGCGCGCCCATGAACGGCGCCTGCTCGGCCTCGGTGTGCCGGTCCTGGCTCGCGGTGCGGATGACCGAGGAGAAGAGGGGTGTCGACAACGCTGCCTCCCTGGCAGGGCCCGCGGTCACGCGGAGGACCGGAGGCCGCCGCGTTGCCGACCGGGTGTCGGCAACATGCTTAGGTTAGCCTAACCTAATGTCATTGGGGAGGGGTGCCAACCACCTCCCGTACGAACGCCCCGGTCCGGCCCAGCGGCTGACGCCGGGTCGTTCCTTGCGCCCCTCAACCTGCCCGCCTAGCTTGGACGCGACACGTCAGGACAGGTAGGTCGCCGATGACGCAGCCGCAGCACCCCCACGACAGCGGAGCCGACGGCCGCCAGATCCAACTGGAGACCCACGGCCTCGACGTCATCGGGGACGCGGACCGCAAAGGCACCCCGAGCACCCTCTTCTGGCCCTGGTTCGGCGCCAACGTCAGCGTCCTCGGCCTCAGCTACGGCGCCTTCGCCCTCGGCTTCGGCATCTCCTTCTGGCAGTCCCTCGCCGCCGGAGTCCTCGGCATCGTCGCCTCGTTCCTGCTCTGCGGCCTCATCGCCGTCGCCGGAAAACGCGGCTCCGCGCCCACCATGGTCCTCAGCCGCGCCGCCTACGGAGTACGCGGCAACCGCCTGCCGTCCGTCATCTCCTGGATACTCACGGTCGGCTGGGAAACCGTACTCGCCTCGCTCGCCACCCTCGCCACCGCCACCGTCTTCAGCCGCCTCGGCTGGGGCGGCGGCACCGAGACCAAGGCCGTCGCCCTCCTCGTCGTCGCCGCGCTCACCGTGGTCGGCGGCGTCATGGGCTTCGACCTGATCATGCGCCTGCAAACCATGATCACCATCATCACCGGCGTGCTCACCCTGGTCTACGTCGCCCTCGTCGCCGACCACGTCCACTGGGCCGTCGTCAGCGCCATCCCGGCCGGCTCGGCCCAGCAGTTCATCGGCGCGCTGGTCTTCATGATGACCGGCTTCGGACTCGGCTGGGTCAACGCCGCCGCCGACTACTCCCGTTACCTCCCGCGCTCCTCCTCCAGCCGTGGCGTCATCGGCTGGACCACCCTCGGCGCCTCCGCCGCCCCGCTGCTCCTGCTCGCCTTCGGCCTGCTGCTCGCCGGGTCCTCCGACCGGCTGAGCCGGGCCATCGCCGCCGACCCCATCGGCGCGCTGACCACCATCCTGCCGACCTGGTTCCTCGTCCCCTTCGCCCTGGTGGCCGTACTCGGCCTGGTCGGCGGCGCGGTGCTGGACATCTACTCCTCCGGACTCGCCCTGCTCTCCGCCGGACTGCGCGTGCCCCGCTATCTGGCCGCCCTCCTCGACGGCGTCCTGATGATCGCCGGTTCCCTCTACATCGTGTTCTACGGCGGCGCCTTCCTCGGCGAGTTCATGGGCTTCCTCACCACCCTCGGCGTCCCCATCGGCGCCTGGTGCGGCGTGATGCTCGCCGACCTCGCCCTGCGCCACCGCGACTACGACGAAGGCGACCTCTACCGCCCCGACGGCCGCTACGGCGACGCCCCCGTCCTGCCTCTCGTCCTCACCCTCGGCGCCACCGCGATCGGCTGGGGCCTGGTCACCAACACCGCCGCGGCCTGGCTCAGTTGGCAGGGCTACCTCCTCGGCCCACTCGGCCTCGGCGGCCGGTCCGGCGAGTGGGCCCACGCCAACCTCGGCGTCCTGGTCGCCCTGGCCCTCACCCTCCTCGGCACCCTGCTGCTGGGCCGGCGCCGGGTACGCGCACAGGAGGCCCTCCCGCCGAGCCCCGCCCCGGCCCACGGGATGTACGGCGCGTGACGCCCGTAGCGGGGCTGCTCGCCGTCATCGACATGCAGCGCGTCTTCGCCGACCCGGGCAGCCCTTGGGCCACCCCGCGCTACGCCGAGGCCGCGGCGGGGGTGGTGCGGCTGCTGCCCGCGTTCGGGGGCCGGGTCGTGTTCACCCGCTTCCTCGCTCCCGCCCGGCCCAGTGGGGTCTGGCGCGCCTATTACGAACAGTGGCCCTTCGCTCTCCAGCCTCCGGACGCGGAACTGTGGCGGCTGACGGGGGAGTTCGCCGGTCTGGGCGCTCCTGTGCTGGACGCGGAGACCTTCGGCAAGTGGACGCCGGGACTTGCCTCTTGTCTGGCCCCCGGCTCGCGTCTCGTTCTGGCCGGGGTCAGCACCGAGTGCTGCGTCCTCGCCACCGCGCTGGCCGCCGCCGACGCGGGCACCGAGGTGCTGGTCGTGGCGGACGCGTGCGCGGGCGTGGACGACGAGGCGCATGCCGAGGCGCTGCATGTACTGGACTTGTATCGGCCTCTCGTCCGCGTCACCACCGTTGATGCGGTGCTGGCCGGGGGCTGAGGCCGGGGATCGGGGGGTGGGGGCCTGGGCCGGGTGCTGGGAGGTGCGGGATCTGTCTGCCGTGATGGTGTGCCTGCCGTCTGATCGGGTGAACCGTTCATCGGCTTGGGGTGGCCCCGCGCATCGCTCGGCCCTAGGGGGCGCCGGGGACCGGGGCCTGGCCGGGGCTGGGACCTGCGGGAAACCCGCGCGCATGCTCCGGGCACGGATGGGTACGCGGCCGGGAGCGCGCTCGGGCCCCGGCCCAGCGTGAGCCCGTACGACCGCACTACCTGGGGATGTGCCATGGAGACACCCGCACACGACGACCTTCCGACGCCGACGCCCGCCCAGCAGGCGCTGGACGTGCTGACCGTCAACACCGACGACCAGGCCGCCCTTGAGACCCTCGCGCACAGTGACGTGCTCGTCCCGATGCCCGACGAGGCCGTGGACGCCGAGGGCGCCGACTCCACGATGGTCGCCCTGCCGGTACTCGAGCAGCCCGGCGGCGAGCAGGTGGTTCCGGTGTTCACCTCGGAGCTGGAGATGGCCGGGCTGCTGCCCTCCGTGTCCCGCTACCGGCTGATCCAGCTCGGCGCCCTCGCCGCCCAGTGGCCCGAGGAGGAACTCTCGCTCACGATCGACGGCAGCTCGGAGCACGGGCTGACGCTCACCTCGCAGGGCGTGCGGACACTGCTGGCGCGCTGAACCGCCTCACGTATGGCGGAGTCGCACATGGGCGGCTTCGCCATACGGTGTGTCTGGCGTGTGGGCCGGGCCTATGTGTGGCGCGCCCATGTAGGCCGCACCCATGTGGGCCGCATCCATGTGCGTTGCGCCTGTGTGCGGAGCACCCATGTGTGTCGCGCCTAGGTGGACGGCACCCATGTACGTCGCGCCTATGTAGGACGCGCTCATGTGCGTTCGGACCTCAGTCCGTCGACTCCGCCAGCATCCGCCCCAGCACCCCCCGCTGAAGGGGCAGTACCTCCGCGTGCAGGTCGCGGCCCTTGCGGGTGAGGCTCACCCACACCCCGCGCCGGTCCTCCGCGCACACCGAGCGCTCGACCAGGCCCTCCTTCTCCAGCCGCCCGATGAGCCGCGAGAGCGCGGACTGGCTGAGGTGGACCCGGCCGACCAGGTTCTGCACCCGGCAGTGGTCTCCCTCGACGGGGGTCTCCGCGGCCAGGATGTCCAGCACCTCGAAGTCGCTGGCGCCCAGTCCATGCGGATGGAGGGCACGGTCTATCTCGCACATCGTGCGCGCGTGCACCGCGAGGATGTCCCGCCAACGTTCTTCGAGCCGGGCACCCTCGCCCGTCTTGACTGCCATACCCGCACCGTAGCACCGATCCAGCCAATCGTTGACTGTGCAACTAGTGCGGGCGCAAGCCGCCGTACGGGCGAACCCGCCCGCCCGCCTCACCCCACCTCGCCACGGCCCCCGCCCCGCCAGCAGTTCGGTACCGGACAACCCGCACCGAGAGCCGGACGCACCCCTGCCGCCTGCGTCACAGTGGGACCACGGCACACGGGGGACCCGAGGGAGGGGAGGCGGCGGACACATGATGGGCACGCCCTCGGGTCGCGTACGCCAGACCGTCCTGGAGTGGCTCAAGGACCCGGCGGCCCACTTCCCCCCGGCGAGCCTCGACCCCCTCGGAACCGGCGTCACCCCGCGCGCCGTCGCCGCCAAGCTCGGCGTACCCCGCCGGACCGCCGCCGCCCACCTCGACTTCCTCACCCGCCTCGGTCTGCTGCGCCCCCGCCGTCGGCTGCTGCGCACCTATTACCGCCGCGACGAGGCCCGCATCGCCGAGGTGGCCCAGCTTTTCGAGAAGAACTGGTGATCCTCGCTTACCGGGCAATACGGGCACCGACGGTAAGAAGTCGTTGTGAGCGAGCCAGGTTCCGCCCGGAGCGCGCGTGGCCGCGTTCCGTCCCACACCCCGGGTGCCTCTACGCTGCCGTACGCGCGGGCGGCGCTCCGGAGCGGTCCGCGCCGGTGCCGTACGGGCGCGCCAAGACGTGTCCGCACCGCCGTCGACCCCCTCTCCCCAGAACTGGAATCCATGAGCGCCATCTCTGTCGGTCAGGCCGTCGTCCTCGGAGTAGTGGAGGGGGTGACCGAGTTCCTCCCGGTGTCCTCCACCGGTCACCTGAAGATCACCGAGGGGCTCATGGGCATCCCCGTGGACGACAAGTCCGTCGTCGGGTTCTCCGCGGTCATCCAGGTCGGCGCCATCGCGGCCGTGCTCGTGTACTTCTTCAAGGACATCAAGCGGATCGTCACCGCCTGGTTCCAGGGGCTGTTCAACCCCGAGCAGCGCTACCGGCACGACTACAAGTTCGCCTGGTGGGTGATCGCGGCCACGATCCCGATCGTCGTCGTCGGGCTGGCCGCCAAGCCGCTGATCGACGGCCCCCTCGCCTCCCTCTGGGTGGTCGCGGGCTCCCTGATCGTGGGCTCCGGCGTCATGTGGGCCGCCGACCAGATGGGCCGCCACAAGCGCGGTGAGGACGACACGTCGTTCAAGGACGCGATGCTGGTCGGCTGCTCGCAGATCCTCGCGCTGCTCTTCCCCGGCTTCTCCCGCTCCGGCGCCACCATGTCCACGGCGCTCATCCTCGACCTCGACCGCGTCGCCGCCACCCGCCTCTCCTTCTTCCTCGGCATCCCGGCCCTCACCGGCGCCGGTGTCTACGAGCTGAAGGACGCCCTGGGCGCAGGCGTCAGCGCCGCCCCGCTGGTGGTCGGCACCGTCGTCTCCTTCGTCGTCGCCTACGCCTCCATCGCCTGGCTGCTGAAGTTCGTCGCCAAGCACTCGTTCAACGCCTTCGTGATCTACCGGATCGTCGTCGGTGTGGCCCTGATCGGCCTCCTCGCCACCGGCACGCTCAGCAACTGAGCGAGCGCGCCCACCGCACGGGGTGCGGACGCCCGGACCACATGGGCGTCCGCACCCCGTGCGCGTACCGGCTCGTCACGCCTTGACAGGTTCTGCCCTCAGACCGCACGATCGCTCCGTGAACCTGTCAGACAGCCAGACAGGTGGTCCGGCCCTCCGACGCGTCAGCGCCATGGAAGCGGTCCTCGGCCACCTTCGCGGCGCCATCGAGCGCGGCGACTACGCGATCGGCGACAAGCTGCCCTCCGAGGCCGAGCTGTGCCGCACCCTCGAGGTGTCCCGGCCGGTCGTGCGTGAGGCACTGCGCGCCCTGCACACCATGGGGCTCACGGTCTCCCGCACCGGCAAGGGCACGTTCGTCGTCGCCGACACCGTCGAGGACCCCACGTTCGGCGACTACGCTGCCAGCGACCTGCTGGAGGTGCGGCGCCACATAGAGGTCCCGGTCGCGGGGTACGCCGCCCGACGGCACACCCCCGAGGACCTGGACCGGCTGACCCGCCTCCTGGACCGCATGGAGCGGGAGACGGACACCACCGCGTGGGTCGCCATGGACACCCTCTTCCACCTCGCCGTCGCGGAAGCCGCCCGGAACCCGGTCTTCCGCAAGGTGATAGAGGAGATCCGCGACGCCCTGGCCCGCCAGTCGGCCTTCCTCACCGAGCTGGGCGGCCGCCGCGAGCAGTCCGACCGCGAGCACCGCGCCATCGTCGACGCGCTCGCCGCGGGCTCCGAACACGACGCCGTCGCGGCCATGACCCACCATCTCGACCGGGTCGCCACGACCCTCACCCGTATCGTCCGCACCGCGGGCGCCGCCACACCCCCGGCGCTACCCGTACAGGGCGGACCGCAGACCACCGGAGCCGACGCGTGACCCGCGCCCAGGCCACCCCCGACCCCGTGACGCAGGCAATGATGCACACCAGCTCCCCCCTCGACGCCCCCGTCGTCCGCGCACCCCGCCACACCCCCGTCGCCCACCTGGTGCGCGGTGGAGTCGTCGAGGGCGTCCACCACGGTTCGGTCGTCGTCCTCGACACCGACGGCCGGACGCGGCTCCAGCTCGGCGACACCGAGGCCGCCTTCTACCCGCGCTCCGCGCTCAAGCCCGTCCAGGCCGTCGCCATGCTGCGCGCCGGGCTGCCCCTCGACGGCGACCTGCTCTCCCTGGCCGCCGCCAGCCACTCCGGCGAGGAACGCCACCTCGCGGGCACCCGCCGCATCCTCGACCGCGCCGGACTCACCGAGGCCGACCTGCGCAACACCCCCGACATGCCGTACGACCCCGTCGTCCGCGACGCCTGGGTCCGGGACGGCCGCGGCCCCTCCCGGCTCGCCCAGAACTGCTCCGGCAAGCACGCCGCCATGCTCTGGACCGCGAGGCTCAACGGCTGGTCCCTGGCCGACTACCTCGACCCCGCCCACCCCCTCCAGCAGCACATCGCGGAGACCGTCGAGGACCTCACCGGCCAGCGCGTCGCCCATGTCACCGTCGACGGCTGCGGCGCGCCCCTGTTCGCCGTCTCCCTGCACGGACTCGCCCGCGCCCTCGCCCGCATCACCACCGCCGCCCCCGGCACGCCCGAGGCGCGCGTGGCGGACGCGATGCGCGAGCACGCCGAGATGGCCTCCGGTGTCCGCCGCGACGTGGCCGCGCTGATGCGGGCCGTGCCCGGCCTGCTCGCCAAGGACGGCTTCGAAGGCGTCCAGGTGGCCGCGCTGCCCGACGGCCGCGCCATCGCCGTGAAGATCGCGGACGGCGCCGACCGGGCCCGAATCCCCGTCGCCGCGGCCGCCCTCGCCCACGCCGGGATCGACCCGGCCCTCCTCACCGACTTCGCGGGCGCCCCCCTGCTGGGCGGCGGCAGGCCGGTGGGAGCGGTGCGCACGGTACGAGAGCTGGATCCGGCTCCGCTGGTGCCCTGCGCCTGATCTGGTCGACCGCGGTGGCTGCGGTCAGGCTCGGGTCCCGGTGTTCCTGCCGCCCTTGCTCCGTAGCGCCAGGGTCACGCCCGCCGCGCCGAGGATCATGATCCCGGCGATGGTCGCGGTCCGGGTCCAGTCGGTGTCGTCGTCCGGCGCCGGAGAGGTGGCCGCCGCGACGGGGACGGCGGAGTGCGTGGGCTCCGGTGTGGTGCGCAGTCCGTCCAGCGAGCCCACCGGGTCCACCCGTCCGGCGGCGGCGAAGCCCCAGTCCAGCAGCTGGCGCGCCTCCTCGTACACGGCGAGCCCGCCACCCTCCTGAGGGTTCATCACCGTGACCACCAGGGTGCGACCTCCCCTGCGGGCGGCGGCGACGAGCGTGTTGCCCGCGTTGCTGGTGTAGCCGTTCTTGATACCGATGATCCCCGGATACGGGGCCACGCCGTCCTCGCCGCTCAGCAGCCGGTTGGTGTTCTCGATGGCGAACGGCCAGCCGTCACCGGGGAACTGGGCCTGTGCGGTGGAGCAGTACCGGGCGAAGTCGGGGTTGTGCAGCCCGGCCCGGCCGAACACCGCCAGGTCGAACGCGGAGGACACCTGGCCGGGGGCGTCGTAGCCGTCGGGTGAGATGACATGGGTGTCCATCGCGCCCAGCGTGCGGGCCTTGGTCTGCATCTTGGCGACGGTGGTGTCCACACCGCCGTCCAGGGCCGCCAGTACGTGTACGGCGTCGTTGCCCGAGCTGAGGAACACGCCGCGCCACAGGTCCGCCACCTGATAGGTGTGGCCCTCCTCCACCCCGACCAGGCTGCTGCCCTCGCCGACGTCCGCCAGCTCCTGGTAACTCACCTTGTGCTGCTGGGTCGCGGGCAGCGTCGGCAGGACGGTCAGCGCGAACAGGGTCTTCAGGGTGCTCGCGGGCGGCAGCTTGCGGTGCGCCCCGTCGGCGGCGAGCACATCACCGCTGTCGGCGTCGGCCACCAGCCAGGACAGCGCCGAGACCTGTGGTGTCTCGGGGGCACCGGCGCGCGGGCGTACCTGGACGCCGGAACCGTAGAGCAGGGACGGCTGCGGGACGGCCGCCCGTGGTGCGGGCGGTGCTGGTTCCCCGCCGCCTCCGGTGGCGGCGGCCGCGGGCGCGAGGGCCAGCGCTCCCGCCATGCACAGGGAACAGACGGAAAGGGTCGCCCGACGTGAGAATCCGGTGCTCATATGATCAACGTAGGAAGGTCGACGTGGTGCGGCGAGCTGTCCGCGCCGGACGGCTGAGGGGAGCAACCCGGATGCCGCACTGAGGGCCCATGTGGCGGTGCTCTATAGGTGGCAGCTGTGGGTGGGCTGTGAACACATCCCTGCCGCTCTGACGTATGACGGGGCGACATGGTGTGGCGCCACATGTGGCCCCGCCACATGTGCCCCGCCCCCACCACCCGTGTCCGGATGCCGTAACGATCCCGGTCGACCGGGGTACTTGGGCGCCAACTGTGCCCTATCGTCACGACATGTCCACGCCACCGCAGCAGCCCGCGCAGCCCGCCGACCGGCCGCCGCAGCCCGGACCGCCCGCGCAGCCGCCCTCGGTCCCGCCCCAGCCGACCGCGTACCCCTATCCGAACCCGCAGTCCCCGCCGCCGGTCCCGCAGTCCCCACCTCCGGGCCCCTTCCAGCCGCCCACGACACCGAGCGGCCCCCAGCCGGGCAATCCCTACGCCCAGCCCCCGCAGTACGGGCCGCCGCCGATGCCGCCCACGGCCGGTGGGAGCGGTGCCGCCGGACGGGCGGTGCTGTGGGCCGTCGTCGGCGCGATCGTGGCCTCCGCCGCCTGGGCGGCCGGCGTCTTCCTGATCGGTGCCACGGCGAGCGCGGCCGACCTGCGCGGCTACGCCGCCCCGTCCGACCTCTGCTCCCGAGCGGACTACACCTCGTTCAAGGACGAGTACACCGCAGCCGACTCCGCGCCCACCCACAGCTCCCTCAAGGACCCGGCGCTGGACGAGAGTTACTGCAGCGCGAGCCTGAAGAAGCCCGGCTCCTCCTACGCCGACGCCTACCTCTCCATCCAGCTGGACCTGCACAAGAAGACCGACCCGGGGCCCGAATTCACCGCCACCTGGAAGAACTACGAGGACAGCCACACCGGTTACGACGTCGGCCCGGTCGAGGACATTGGCGACGAGGCGTACCTCGTGACCCGTGACACCACCAGCGGTACCTCCAGCGGCTCCCGCTACGCCACCCTGGCCGTCCGCGACGGCTGGGTCACCTACACGATGAGCTACAGCGCCTACCTCTCCTCGTACGACCCCGACAAGGACCCGCCGAAGATCGACGAGATCTCGGACTGGCTGAAGACGGACACCCGGAACACACTAGACCGGCTGAAAGACTGAAGAGGCTTCCGGCGTACCGGATACCGGGAGCAGACTTCCTGCCATGCCCACCTACTCCGCACCCGACGGCACCCCGCTGGCCTATCGCGTCCTCGGCGAAGGGGACGGCGACCCGGTCGTCTGCGTGCCCGGCGGCCCCACGGACTCCCGTTATCTGGGCGACCTCGGCGGCCTCTCCAGGCACCGGCGGCTGGCCGTCCCCGACCTGCGCGGCACCGGCCGGTCCGCGACCCCTGAGGACCCCGCCTCCTACCGCTGCGACCGGCTCGTCGACGACATCGAGTCCCTCCGCGTCCACCTCGGCCTGGACCGGATCGACCTGCTCGGCCACTCCGCGGGAGCCAACATCGTCACGCAATACGCGGCCCGCCACGCGCACCGGCTGCACCGCCTCGCCCTGATCGGACCCGGCACCCGGGCGGTCGGCCTGGACATCACGGGCGAGACCCGACGCCAGGTCGCCGGGCTCCGCAAGAACGAACCCTGGTTCCCCGCGGCCTTCGCCGCGCTGGAGGCGATCACCGAGGGCACCGGCACGGACTGGGACGCCATCAGCCCCTTCTTTTACGGCCGTTGGGACGCCGCCGCCCAGCAGTACCACACCGCGAGCCGACCGACCAACATGGAGGCCGTCACCCGCTTCGGCGAGGAGGGCGCCTTCGACCCGCCCGCTACTCGCAAGGCGCTCACCGACGTCACCGTGCCCGTCCTGCTGCTCACCGGCGAGTTCGACCTGAACAGCCCGCCCGAGGTCACCGCCGAGTGCGCGGAACTCTTCCCCGACGCCAGGCTCGTCGTCCAGCCCGAGGCGGGGCACTACCCCTGGCTCGACGACCCGGAGCGGTTCGTGACGGTCGCCGCCGACTTCCTCGCCCAGCCCTGACCCGGCGCCCGTACGCCCTACGCTGGAGCCATGTTCAGCCCCGAGGGTCCCACCACGCGCGAACTGGCCGTGCAGGCGCTGTCGTCCGTCGAGCGGGGCTACGACCTGCTCGCACCCAAGTTCGACCACACGCCGTTCCGGACGCCCGCCTCCGTGCTGGACGCCGTGGCGAAGGCACTCGCACCGCTCGGCCCCTTCGATGACGGGCTCGACCTGTGCTGCGGCACCGGCGCCGGGCTGCCCGTGCTGGACGGACTGTGCCGCCGGAGCGTCACCGGGGTCGACTTCAGCGCGGGCATGCTCGACGTGGCCCGGCGCGGACAAGGTGCCGACGTCACGCTGGTCCGGGCGGACGCCCGCGCGCTGCCCTTCACCGCCGCCTTCGACCTCGTCGTCAGCTTCGGTGCCTTCGGGCACTTCCTGCCACGGGAACTGCCCGGCCTCTTCACCCAGGTCCACTCGGCCCTACTGCCGGGCGGCCGGTTCGCCTTCCCGGTGCTCGCGCCGCCCCGGCCGTCGAGCCCCGCGTACTGGATGCTGCTCGCCTTCGACACGGTGATGCGGGTGCGCAACGCCGTGTGGCGGCCACCGTTCGTCATGTACTACCGCGCGTTCCGCCTCGGTGACGTCCGCCGGGAACTGGAGCTGGCCGGGTTCACCGTGGAGCTCCAGCCGCTGTCCGAGTTCGGTACGCGTGCCGACGGCAGCCCCCGTGCCCGGCTGGTGACGGCGCTGCGGGGACCGGTGAACTCGTAGGCGGGGTGCGGCGTCGCGGGTTCCTCACGCGCGCCGTCGTGTCCACCTCGGGCCGGTGCGGGCCCAGGCACGTTCCCACTCGTCCAGCCGGTGCCGCAGCGCGACGCGGCGCTCCATCGCGCGGGCCAGCAGCACGATCGCGGCCGTGCCGCCCGCCATGCCCAGGCCGACCGCGACCGTGTGCTGCCAGACGGCCACGTCGTTCGGCGGCGGCGCCACCGTGCGCCCCCGGCCGTCGAACCAGACGGTGACCGTGTCACCGGCGCGTGTCCCGGCCGGTACATGGGCGACGGCGGTACGTTTCTGCTGCCCCGGCTCCGACTCCGGCCCCGCCTCCGTCCAGCGGACCTCGGCGCGGTAGCCGTGCCCGCGGTCGCCATGCACCGTGGGCCGGGCCGTCGGACGGCCGAGCACCACGGCCCGTACCGCGTGCCGTTCGGCCCGCTGCTCCTCGGCGTGCGCCCGCGCCCGGTCGTAGGTGTGGAGCCCGGCCGCCGTCCCCACCAGGGGCGCGACCACGCACAGCAGGACGGCGACGAGCACCACCACCCACGCCTCCACCACGTCCGACCGCCGCCGCAGCGGATTGGGCCGACGTCGGCGGCCGTGTGACCGCGTACGGATGTCCACACCCGTCAGGTACCCAGCACGACCCGACCTCGCGCACCCGGCGCGCCACGAGCTGCCGTTCGGCCCCACGACTCGGCAGCCGAGCTGCTCAGCAGCCCGGCAGCTCAGCCGAAGCGTTCGATGCGGATGCGGTCCACCGGCTGACCGGCCGCGACGAGGAGGCGGGAGGCATGTTCGGCGAAGCCATTGGAGCCGCACACATAGGCTTCCCACCCACTGGACGGCTGCTCGGCCAGGAGCGGCGCCACATGTGCGGCCGACATACGGCCCACCGGCACACCCGCCGGGGCGCTACGGGTGAACACGGCCGTCGTCTCCGCGCCCAGCTCGTCGGCGTAGATCAACTCCTCCGGGCCGCGCGCCGACACCAGCATCCGCAGCGGCACCGACAGACCCTGGGCACGGTGGTGCCGGACCATCGACATCAGCGGGACGATCCCGGAACCGGCCCCGAGCAGCAGCGCCGGACGGTCACCCGGCCAGGCGAAGAAGCCGCTCAGCGGGCCGCGCACGTCGATCCGGTCACCGGGCCGGGCCACCGTGTGGAACCAGCCCGAGACCTCACCGTCCGGGACGCGGTCCAAGGTCAGCTCGATGTGCCCGGAGTCGTCCGGCGCGGAGGCGATGGAGTAGTGGCGCTGGGCCACATATCCGTCCTCGGCGGTCAGCCGCAGCATCAGATGCTGGCCGGGCAGATGCCCCGCCCACTGTGGCACCGCGAGCCGGAACGTCGACGCGTACGGCGTCTCCCGCCGGATCTCGGTCAGGGTGGCCGTCTGCCAGGCCGCCGCCACCTGCTCGCTCACCGCGATCCGACCGGGCACCGCGAAACGGGCCGGGGGAGCGGCGGGCGCGGACCCGGGCGCCCCCAGGGGCTCGGAGGTCTCGAACGTCAGCGTCTCGTATGTCAGCTCAGTCACCTCGGTACCGCTGTTCCTCCCACGGGTTGCCCCGCTCGTGGTAGCCGTTGCCCTCCCAGAAGCCGGGCTCGTCGTGGTCGAGGAGGGTGAGCCCCGCGATCCACTTCACGCTCTTCCAGAAGTACAGGTGCGGCACGACCAGCCGGGCCGGACCGCCGTGCTCCGGGGCGAGCGGCACGCCGCCCTGGTCCCAGGCGAGCCAGGCCCGGCCGCCGGTGAGATCGGCGAGCGGCAGGTTCGCCGTGTACCCGGTGTGGGAGCGGGCGAGCACATGTGTGGCGGACACATGTGGCCGCGCCACGGCAAGGAACGCGTCCAGCGAGACCCCGCCGAAGCGCACCCCGAACTTGGACCAGCCGGTCACACAGTGGATGTCACCCTCGTACACCGAGTCGGGCAGCGCGTGCGCCTCGTCCCAGTTCCAGGTGTGCGGCCGGTCCACCAGCCCGTCGACGCGGAGGGACCAGTCGGCGGGCGCGAGGTCGGGGGTGACCTCGGCGGACAGGACGGGCCAGTCGTCGCCCGCGTCGTACTGCCCGGGAGGCAGCCCGGGACGGGAGACGCGCCGACGGCCCGTGAAGCCTCGGGTGACGTTCATGCTGCAACCGTACGCTCCCGCCACACCCGTCCCCGCCCTGATCAGTGACCACTCGGGCGATGTCGGCCACACTCCGGACCGCACCGGGAATAGCCGTTCCTCCGCCGTGATTGGGGGAAATGCCGAGGCGCCGCCGCGCCGATGGAGGACGAGGGAAACGAGGACACCAGGATGCCCGAGGCGTACGTCTCCACGCGGTACGACGGCCGGGAGGCCGACCCCCTCACCGGCGCGGACCCCGGCCCCGCCGGGACAGCCGTCCCGCACCCGCTGGACAACGCCGCCCGCGCCTCCCTCACCGGCCCGCACGCCCACTTCGCCGAGCGGTACGGCCGGGTGCTCCGGTACCCGGTCGAGGTGTCGCCCTGGCTGGCCCTGCCCGACGAACCCGAGGCCGCCGACTGGGCCGAACTCGCCGCACTCGCCGGACCCGGCGCCGAGGTCCCCCTGCTCGGCTACCGGGGCCGGGTGCCGGAGGGCTGGGAGATCACCTTCGACGTGGCCGGGGTGCAGTTGGCGGACGACGGCGTGCCCGGTGCCCCGGACCCGGAGGCGGTGCCGCTCGGCCCGGCCGACGTCCCCGAGATGCTGGACCTCGTCGCGCGCACCCAGCCCGGCCCGTTCGAGCCGCGCACCATCGAGATGGGCACCTACCTCGGCATCCGGCGCGACGGCGCGCTGATCGCCATGGCGGGGGAGCGGCTGCGGCCGCCGGGCTGGACCGAGATCAGCGCGGTCTGCACCGACCCGGCCTTCCGGGGCGAGGGGCTGGCCACCCGGCTGATCCTCGCCGTCGCGCACGGCATCCGCGAGCGCGGCGAGCGCCCGTTCCTGCACACCGGCGCGGGCAACACCGGCGCCATCCGTCTCTACGAGTCCCTCGGCTTCCGGAACCGGCTGGACACGCGGTTCTTCGGTGTCCGCGTACCACTCGGGTCGTAGCCCGGCCGGTCAGTCGGCGGACCCCGCGTTGTACCGCTCCAGATAGGCGGCGAAGCGGACCAGGTCGTCCTCCGGCCAGTCGGCGAGCCGTTCCTGGAAGGCGCCCCGGCGCCGCTCGGTGACCTGGGCCAGGATCTCCTCGCCCGCCTGGGTGAGATGCAGCACCTGCACACGGTGGTCGTCCGGAGCGAGCCGCCGCTCGATCAGCCCGGCCCGCTCCAGCGCGCCCACCTGACGGCTCACCGTCGACTTGTCCAGCGCGTAGTGCGAGGCCAGATCGGTCGCCCGGCAGCCGCCGCGCTCCTCCAGATGCCCGAGCAGCGTGTACGACACCAGCGACAACTCGGGGTGCATCCGCCCCGCCGAGGCGCGGGCCCGGCGCGCGAACGCCGTCATCTCGCGCTGGATCGTCTCGACGGCCGATTCCGCCGCCGTCATGAGATCACCTTCGTCATGAGAACCCCTTCACGGAACTCCTCCGTGCCGTCCGAACGATTCTGGTTGTATAGTACAACTTGAACGTGAGTTGTATAAGACAACCAATGGAGGTTCCGGTCGATGAAGTCCCCGGCACTGCGTCATGTGCTCACGCACCTGATCACCCCGCTGCTGATGTGCATAGGTATGGGGCTCGCCTATATGGGAGCCTTCGTCACCCCGGAGCCCCACCACATGCCCGTGGCCGTGGTCGGTGCCGGACCCGAGGCGAAGGTGTTCGCACAGACGGTGAAGGACACCGCGGGGGACAAGCTCGACGTCCGTACCGTCTCCACCCGGGCCGCAGCCGTCGAACTGCTGAAGGACCGACATGTCACCGGCGCATATGTGCCCAGCGCACATGAACCCGAGCTGATCGTGGCGAGTGCCGCCTCCGACATGGGTGCCACCGCCGTGGAGAAGGTCTTCACGCCGGTCGCCGCACACCAGGGCGCCCCGCTGAAGGTCACCGACATCGCGAAGCCGGTGTCCGACGACCCCACCGGACAGGGCCTGTTCTTCCTGCTGATCGCCGTCAGCATCGGCTCCTACGCCTCCGTCGCCGCCATCGGCGCGGCCGGTGCCGCGCTCGCCGTGCGGGTGCGCGCGCTCATCGCGGTCGGCACGGCCGCCGTGGTCGGCGGCATCGGCGCCCTGCTCGCCGGGCCGGTCTTCCACCTGGCCCACCACGACCTGGGCACCCTGTGGGCCATGGCGTGGCTGTACTCGGCGGGCATCCTCCTCATCGGCGTCGGCCTGCACACCTTCCTCAAGCGCTGGACCACGCTCGCCATGATGGTGCTGTTCGTGATGCTGAACTTCACCAGCTCGGGCGGTTTGTTCCGGCCCGAGCTGCAGAACGGCTTCTTCGGCACCCTGCACGCCTTCTGGAACGGCGCCGGGTTCGTCGAGGGCATCCGCTCGCTGCTGTACTTCGGCGACGACGGCATCGCCCGCAACGTGTGGACCCTCGTGGCCTGGCTGGTCGTCGGCATCGCCGTCACCGGGATCGCCGCCCTGTGGGAGCGCCCGGCCCGCCGGACCCCGGCCGAGGTGCCGACCGCCCAGGACACCCCGGCCGCCGAGGCCGAACGAGAGGCTGAGCGCGAGGCGGAGGAGGAGACCGAGGAGAGCGTGGCCGTCTGAGCCACCGTGGACACGCGGCCACCGACCGCGCCAGGAACCGGGTCCCGCCCGGAGACCCCGGCACGGTATGGTGGCCGTCCGGTCGCGCGGAGTGCGCGCCCGGTGCGAACGAGGAGGTGAGACCCATCAACGCTGTGTCAGCAAGGGTGCTCTCCCCTCGTACCCGTGCCATGTGACGGTACGGAACCACGCGACGGTGACCGCGAGAGCGCCTTGAGGCCCCAGGTCCCCGAAAGGCTCCAGGCTCTTATGGCCGCCGTGCCCGCATCACCTTCTCCGCTCGCCGACCCGTCCCCCCTCGTGGCCGCACTGCGTGCCGCCGGCTGTGTCTTCGCCGAGGACGAGGCCCGGCTGATCCTCGCCACCGCCCGCACCGCCGACGAGGCCACCGCGATGGCAGAGCGCCGCGCCTCCGGGCTCCCGCTCGAACACGTCCTCGGCTGGGCCGAGTTCCACGGACTGCGCATCAGCGTGGAGCCCGGCGTATTCGTACCCCGCCGCCGCACCGAGTTCCTCGTCGACCAGGCCCTGGCCCGCGCCCCGCACGCACGCGTGGTCGTGGACCTGTGCTGCGGCTCCGGCGCACTCGGCGCGGCCCTCGCCGTCGCGCTCGACGGCGCCGAGGTGCACGCCGCCGACATCGACCCGGTCGCCGTACGCTGCGCCCGCCGCAACCTCGCCCCCCACATGGGTCGCGCCCACACCGGCGACCTCTACGCGGCGCTCCCCGCCGAACTGCGCGGCCGCGTCGCCATCCTGACCGCCAACGTCCCCTATGTGCCCTCCGCGGAGGTCCCCCTGCTCCCCGCCGAGGCCCGCGACCACGAGCCCGCGACCGCGCTCGACGGCGGCCCCGACGGACTCGACGTACTGCGCCGGGTGGCCGCCGGAGCGGCCGAATGGCTGGCCCCCGGCGGCTGCCTGCTCTCCGAGACCAGCGCACGCCAGGCGTCCGCCGCCCAGGAGGTGTTCGCCCGCGCTGGGCTGGCCGCACATGTGGCCGTCTCACATGAGTGGGACGCACATGTGGTGATCGGCGTACGGTGACCCGGCCCGGCCCACGACTCCCGATCCCGAGCCCACGACAAGCCGCGCGCTACGACAAGTCGCGGGCCCGCGCGATGAGTACGGCCACGTCGTCGTGGTTGTCCGGCTCGTACAGCGTGTCCAGGAGGTGCTCGCAGACCTCCTCCAGCGGACGGTCCGCGCCGTCGGCCAGCAGGGACAACAGCCGGTCCAGGCGCTCGTCCAGCGAGTGGCTGCGGGTCTCCACCAGGCCGTCGGTGTACAGCACCAGCTCGTCGCCGGGCTCGAAGTCGACGGTCACGGTCGCGAACTCCACCCCGCCCACGCCCAGCGGCACACCCGTGGGCAGGTCCAGCAGCTCCGGCGGCCGACCCGGACGGACCCGTACCGGCGGCAGGTGCCCGGCGTTGGCGATCAGACAGCGGCGCTGCCGAGGGTCGTGGACGGCGTACACACACGTGGCGATGGAGTGCTCCGTCGCCGCCGTGGCCTTGTCCAGCTGTTCCAGCAGCAGTGACGGGTCGAGGTCGAGCGAGGCGAGGGTGGTGGTGGCGGTGCGCAGCAGGCCCATCGTGGCCGCCGCGCTGATGCCGCTGCCCATCACGTCGCCGACGACCAGCGCCGTCTTGTCGCCGTCCAGTGGAATGACGTCGAACCAGTCGCCGCCGACCTCGCTGGTGGACCCCGCGGGCTGGTAGCGGGACGCCACCTCCAGCCCCGCCGTCACCGGCGGATGGCTCGGCAGCAGGCTGCGCTGGAGGGTCAGCGCGGTGCTGCGGGCGTTCTGGTACCAGCGCGCGTTGTCGATCTGCACGGCGGCGCGCGCCGCCAGCTCCCGCGCCAGCAGCACGTCGTCCTCGTCGAAGGGCGCCGGGTTGCGGGTGCGCTTGAGGTCCAGCGCGCCCAGCACCTCGCCGCGCGCGATCAACGGGACGGCCAGGTACGAGTGCAGCCCGGCCCGGCTCAGCATGACGGCGGCCTCGGGGGAGCGGGCGATGCGCGGCAGGTCGTCGTCCTTGACCCGGGGCACATGCACCGCCTCGCCCGTACGCACGCACTCGGTGACCAGGCGGTCCGGGCCGTACCAGGCGATCCCGCCGGGCCGGTCGGCCGCCCGTACGGCGTCGCCGCCGTCGTCCGGGCGCACCGCGAGCGCCCGGATCACGGCCGGTTCGGACGGGCCGAGCGCGCTGCGTCTGCCCTCCACGACCGCGTCCAGCAGGTCGACGGCGGCCACGTCGGCCAGCGCAGGCACCGCGACCTCGGCCAGCTCGCAGGCGGTGCGCTCCAGCTCCAGCGTCGTCCCGATGCGGGCGGAGGCGTCCGCGATCAGAGCGAGCCTGCGCCGCGCGTTCTCCGCCTCCACCGCCGCCCGGTGCTGCTCGGTGATGTCGACCAGGGACAGGGCGACTCCGAGGACATTGCTCAGCGCGTCATCCAGGCGGTACAGCGACAGCGACCAGGTGTGCTCGGCGTCCGGGTCGGCCGGGGTACGGCCCACCACGGTCCGGTCGATCACCGGGTCCCCGCTCGTCAGCACCTCGCGCAGTGCCGCCTCCACCGCGTCGGCGTCCAGCAGCGGCAGCACCTCGCGCATGGTCCGGCCCTCGTGCCGCTCGGCCGGGACCCCGCTGAGCCGCTCCAGCGCCGGGTTGACCGAGACGAACCGCAGCGCGGTGTCCAGGACGGCCAGCCCGGTCGGGGACTGGTGCACCATCCGCTCGGACAACGCCACGTCGTGCTCCAGCCGCCGTACCGTCGACTGGTCGGCGGCCAGACCCAGCGCGTATACGTCACCCCGGTCGTCCAGCAGACGCATGTTGCGGAACTCCACCAGTCGGGTGGTGCCGTCCTTGCGGCGGATGGGGAAGCCGCCCGCCCAGCTCTGTCCGGTGCGCATCACGTCCTCGAACAGTTCACCGACCAGCTCGATGTGCCGTTCGTGCACCATCAGCCGGGCCGCGTACCGGCCGAGCGCCTCGTCGGCGGGGTAGCCGAACAGCTCCTCGGCCTGCGGGCTCCACAGCACGATGCGGCCCCGGGCGTCCAGCACCACGGAGGCCACGCCCAGCATGTCGAGCAGCCCGCCGGGCCGTACGGGGCCGCGCTCGGGCTCGCCGTTCCCGGCCGCCTGAGTCTCGGCTGCACTCATGCCACGCACCGCCTTCGCCCGTCCGCACGGCACGCCGTCCCCCGTGCCGACTCCCCTTGTTGTACCGCGCCCACACCCGGCTCGCCGAGGCCGTGGTGCCAGGAACCGTGTGCGTCCACCATCTCTCACTCCGGCCTCCGGCGTACTCCCCGTCCCCTGTGGCCACGTGACACATGTGGCGGACGTCGTCCAACGGGCCGGGAGAGTTCACCGTCATCTTCCTTGATTGGTCTGTACATGCCTACCTGGGCGGGCCAGACTGTGCGCCGACCGAGTGTCCCCACCCCCCTCACCGAGGAGTCGGCCCATGCCCGCCCCTGCCCGAAAGCGCCGCCACGCGTTATCCGCCGGACTCGTCACGCTGGCCACCGCCGCCGCCGTGTCCCTGGGCGCCGCAGCCCCCGCCTCGGCGGCGGACACCTGGACCGAGACCGGTTCCGACCGCGCCGACCCGCTGACCGAGAGCCAGGGCCTGACCTCCGTGGAGGTCCCGGCGAACAGCCCGAACCGCTATACCGGTATCGGCACCATCCCGGTCGGCGTCTCCAGCCGGGGCTGGAACCACGTCGGCGACCCCGACGCCTCGTACAACGGCTACTACATCGAGCCCTACCAGCGGGACTCGGGCAACTCCAAGATGTACCGGGTGCAGGCGCCCGGGGGTGCCTGGTCGGAGTACGTGCACACGCTCGCCCCCGGTGAGGCCATGAACAACTCCTGGTCCGCGATCTCGCCCGACGGGCAGTGGATGCTCTCCGGCGAGTGGGGCACCATGAACCGCCTGCTGGTCTTCCCCACCCCCGGCGTCAACGCGGCCACCTCGCCGTCGGCCGACCTGAAGCTGGCCTCCAACGTCGCCCTGGACCGCCCCGTACGTGATGTGCAGGGCTGCGACTTCTCCGGGCCCACCACGCTGCTCTGCTCCTCCGACGACCCGGAGGGCACGCTGTTCGGCATGACCAAGCCGCTCCTCCAGATCGACCTGTCGGCGGCGCCGAACGGCACCTCCAACGTGTCCGGCCATGTGACGGCCCTGCGCCAGCTCCCGCTGCGCAGCTCCTGCTCGGGCAGCTTCGAGACCGAGGGCATCGACTACGACCGGCGCAGCGGCATCCTGCGGGTGATCGTCGTCTCGCCGGGGTTCTGTGTGATCACGGACAGCAAGACGTACAAGTTCACCCGGAGCTGATCGGCCGGGGTCCGTCGATCTCCGGGGGGATGGTCGGCGCCTGCCTGGGTACCCGACCAGCGCGGACGGCCAGGAAAGGAGCGGACATGACGAACACGGAGGCATCGCACCCGGAAACCGTCTCGGTGGAGATCAGCGGGTGCTCGCCGGACGACGCGCGCGTGGTCTTCGATGTGCTGAGCGCCTGCTTCGCGTCGGACCGTGACGCGGGCGACACCCCGCAGCAGCAGGACACGTCACGCCCCATGGTGTGGCTCGGTACGTACGACATAGCGGACTCCCACACCGGGAACTGTCCGCCCGCCAAGCTCAGCTCGTCCGTCCAGGCGGACGTGCAGGGCGGGTACTGGGCGGTGGACCGGTTCCGGGAGGCGCTGGGCGAGATGTTCACCGTCCAGGAGACCGCGGCGGCCTCCGGCGACCAGGAGCGGGAACTCCACCTGCTGCTGGAAAGCCGCTGACCGATCCCCTCGTGCGAGGTGCCCCGGCCGATTCTTGTCGGCCGGGGCACTCTGCTGTGTGGGCGTGGCCTGTGTGGGCCCCGCCTGTGTGGCTCCCGCCCGTGTGCCCCCCTCGCCAGCGTGTGCCCCACACATGTGCGCCACACCTATGTGGCCTCCTCCCATGTGCCCCACACCCATGTGCCCTCCGTCGCACCCTTATGCAACTAGTTGCAAAAAGGTGAGCGGTTGCTCTACAACAAGAAGCGACCGCACCCCCACGGAGGGCCCGATGAGCCGTTACCCGCACCTGATGTCCCCGCTCGACCTGGGATTCACCACCCTGCCCAACCGCGTCCTCATGGGCTCCATGCACGTGGGCCTGGAGGAGGCCGAGCGCGGCTCCGAGCGGATGGCGGCCTTCTACGCGGCCCGCGCGCGCGGCGGAGTCGGCCTCATCGTCACCGGTGGCATCGCCCCCAACGAGGAGGGGCGCCCCTACGAGGGCGGCGCCAAGCTCACCACCGACGCCGAGGCGGAGGAGCACCGCGTCGTCACCGACGCCGTCCACCGGGAGGGCGGCCGCATCGCCCTCCAGATCCTGCACTTCGGCCGGTACGCCTACCACGCCGACCTGGTCGCCCCGAGCCCGCTCCAGGCCCCGATCAGCCCCCACGTCCCCCGTGAGCTGACCGACGCCGACATCGAGCGGACCATCGAGGACTACGTCCGTACCGCCCGCCTGGCCCGGCAGGCCGGGTACGACGGCGTCGAGATCATGGGTTCCGAGGGCTACCTCATCAACGAGTTCATCGCCGCGGGCACCAACCGCCGCACCGACCGCTGGGGCGGCTCGTACGAGAACCGGATGCGCTTCCCCGTCGAGATCGTCCGCCGGGTACGCGAGGCCGTCGGCACCGACTTCATCATCATCTACCGCCTCTCGATGCTGGACCTCGTGCCCGGCGGTTCCTCCCTGCCCGAGGTCGTCACCCTCGCCAAGGCCGTCGAGGCGGCCGGCGCGACCATCATCAACACCGGTATCGGCTGGCACGAGGCCCGTATCCCCACCATCGCCACCTCCGTGCCGCGCGGCGCCTACTCCTGGGTCACCAAGAAGCTCATGGGCGAGGTGTCCGTGCCCCTGGTCACCACCAACCGCATCAACACCCCGGACCTCGCCGAGGAGTTGCTCGCGGACGGCCGGGCCGACATGGTGTCCGTGGCCCGCCCGATGCTCGCCGACCCCGACTTCGTCGCGAAGGCCGCCGCGGGCACCCCGGAGGCCATCAACACCTGCATCGGCTGCAACCAGGCGTGCCTGGACCACACCTTCAGCGGCAAGATCACCTCCTGCCTGGTCAACCCCCGCGCCTGCCACGAGACGGAACTCGTGCTCACCCCGACCCGGCTGCGCAAGCGCGTCGCCGTCGTCGGCGCCGGGCCCGCGGGCCTGGCCTGCGCGGTCTCCGCCGCCGAACGCGGCTACCAGGTCACCCTGTTCGACGCCGCGCACGAGATCGGCGGCCAGCTCAACGTGGCCCGCAAGGTCCCCGGCAAGCAGGAGTTCGACGAGACCCTGCGCTACTTCCGCCACCAGCTCGACACCCACGGCGTCGACGTACGCCTCGGCACCTGGATCACCCCCGGTGACCTCACCGGGTACGACGAGGTCGTCGTCGCCACCGGCGTCACCCCGCGCACCCCCGACATCCCCGGCATCGACCACCCGCGCGTCGTCGGCTACCTCGACGTGCTGCGCGACAACGCCCCCGTCGGCGAGCGGGTCGCCGTGCTCGGCGCGGGCGGCATCGGCTTCGACGTGGCCGAGTTCCTCACCGACGCGGGCGACAAGGCGCACGAGGACCCCGAGACGTACTTCCGCACCTGGGGCGTCGACATGGACTACGCGGCCCCTGGCGGCCTCGCCGCCCCCAGCCGTCCCGCGTCCCCGCGCACCGTCCACCTGCTCCAGCGCAAGGCCACCAAGGTCGGCGCCGGACTGGGCAAGACCACGGGCTGGATCCACCGTACCGAGCTGAAGCTGCGGGGCGTCACCATGGTCCCCGGCGTGCGCTACGACCGGATCGACGACGCCGGGCTGCACATCACCGTCGGCGAGGAGAGCCACGTCCTGGAGGTCGACACCGTCGTCCTCTGCACCGGCCAGGACCCGCGCCGCGACCTGTACGAGGAGCTCATCGCGTCCGGAGTCAACGCCCACCTGATCGGCGGCGCCGACGTCGCGGCCGAACTCGACGCCAAGCGGGCCATCAAGCAGGGCACCGAGCTGGCGGCGGCGTTGTAGGGGGACACCACATGGTGACCGCGTCCCTAGGATGAGCCCATGTCACTCCCGCACGCCATCCTCACCGCCCTGCTGGAGAAGCCGTCCTCGGGTCTGGAACTGACCCGGCGGTTCGACAAGTCGATCGCCTACTTCTGGCCGTCGACCCACCAGCAGATCTACCGCGAGCTGGGGAAACTGGAGGCCGAGGGGTTCATCCGCGCCCTGCCGTCCGCGCAGCCCGCCCGTGGGCAGAAGAAGAGCTACGAGGTTCTGCCCGCGGGCCGCGAGGAGCTGGCCCGCTGGACCGCCGCGCCCCAGGACCCCAGGCCGTTGCGGGACGCGATGCTGCTGCGGATGCGGGCGGCGGCGGTGGTCGGCACGGCGGGCCTCGCGGCCGACATGCGGCGCCATCTGGAGCTGCACGAGAGCCAGTTGGCCGTCTATCAGGAGATCGAGCAGCGCGACTTCCCGCCCGGCCGGGACTCCCCGCAGGACCGGCTGCGCCATCTGGTCCTGCGGGCCGGGATCGACCTGGAGACCTTCTGGGCCCAGTGGCTGACCGAGGCGCTGAAGGACTTCCCCGAACTGGAACCGGACGGCCCCGAGCGGTGATCCGTCAGTACCGCCGGTGCGGCTTCGGGCGGCGGCGCAGGAACCAGGCGCCCGCGATGACCGCCGACCCCACCAGCGCCGCGCCCGCCCCCAGGGTGAGCGTGCCGTAGTCACGGGCCGAGCCGCCCAGGCCGCCCGCCACGCCCCGCGACGGTGACGGAGTGGCCGCGCGGGTCGGGGTGGCGGCCGCGGACACGATGACGGACTGGGTACCCGCCGAGACGCCGTTGGAGCACCGCACCGCCACCGTGTACGTCCCCGGCGCCACCGCCGACCAGGCGGCCGACTGACTGACCGTCGTACCGGACAGCGCCACCTGGCGCCCCTGGGCGAAGCTAGTCTGCCCGCTGGCCAGCAGGGAGGCGGTGCCCCAACTGCCGTTGTTCTGGGCGCAGGCGCTGGTCACCACCGACACATTGGTGCCCGTGGTGCTGACGGAGATCCCCGCCACGGCCGCGGACGGCCCGGCGAGCGCGAGTGGCAGCGCGACGGCGGCCAGGGGAGCGGCGGAACGGGTGAGAACTCGGGAGTAGCGCATGGGCCTGCCTCCGGCGGCACGGTGGCGGTACGTCCCGTGCGCCGCCTGGGGTCGGGAAACATCCGTGCTGCCCCAGAAGCAGCCAACGCGGCCCCGTACGGCGCCGCATGCGCAGGGCGTCCGCACAGGTGACGCACTCCGCCGTCCGGGCGTCCGCCGGTCAGCGGCCCGTCGTGACGGTCCGTTCCACCGAGAAGCCGCCCCACGTGCCGTCCGGCAGCCGGGCCCGCAGCCGCACCCGGTGGACCTCCCCGGCCTCGCGCCCGGCATACAGGCTGTGGTGCGCACGGCCGCGCGGCGGGATGCCGCCCCACACCAGCGAGCTGTCCGTGCCCCCGTCCAGCCGGATCTGGTACTCGGTGATCACCCCGTCCACCCGTGGCGGGTCCCAGGAGAGATCGAGGTAGTACGACCCGGCGGAACGGCGCGAGGTCACGTCGAAGCCGGTCGGCGCGGTGCCTCGGCGGTCGTCCGTGCCCGGGGTGGTGAGCCGGACCGGGGTGCTCGCGGGGGAGAGGTTGCCCGCCGCGTCCTGGGCCTGGACGGTGAACGTGTAGCGGGTGCCGGGGCGCAGTCCGGTGACCACGGTCGCGGTCTGGCCGCCGCCCACGGCGTGGATCTTCACCCCGCCCTGCTGGATCGCGTACGACCGCACGCCCCGGTCGTCGTGCGCGGCCGCCCACGACAGCTGGACCGCCCGCCCGTCCACCACCTTGCCGGTGACGCGCCCGGGACGGCTCGGCGCCACATGGTCCGCGGCCACATAAGCGGGCGTCTGGGCCCGTACCTCCCGGCTCGGCGGCCCGAGACGGCCGTCCGCGCTCCGGGCCCGCACGGTGAAGACGTACATGGTGGACGGCTTGAGCCTGGTGACATCCACCATGTGTTGAGTGGCCGGTACTTCACCGACTTTTGTGGTGCCGCGATATACCTCGTAGATATGGACGCCGGACCCGGCCGCGTTCCACATCACATGGACGCTGGTGGCGCTCCCCGCGTCGGCGGTGACACCGGTCGGGGCGCCGGGGGTCGGGCCGTCGTCGGACCCGCCGTCGGGCGTACCGCAGGAGACGGCCAGCAGAAGGGCCGCGCAGACCGGCACCCGGCGGCCGGGGCGGAGGGGAACACGTCGCACGGCGCTGCCTCCCGGAGGCCCGCATCACGGCAAAGGTCCGGACCAATATGGCGCCCACGGGGTCACCCCGGCAAGGGGGCCTCGCTGGTGGGGGAGTCCGGGCATTACGTATGCTGTGATCTCCCTGAGGCGTGAACTGCCCCCATGCGGGGTCGAGTTCATGCCCGTGGCGCGGAAACGCTGTCGTCGCCGAACCCGCGCCGACGCGGGCGGCCGGGGGGTCGGACCCTCGCCGGTCCGACCCTTCGGACCCCGTGAGCTGCTCCATCCGGCCGCAGAACGTGCCCTGTCCGGCCGTAGAGCGGCAGCCGTACGCATGTCTCGCCGCGCCCTTGGGTGATGGTGTCCGGAATGTCCCCCAACGGCCGCCCGCTCGACGCCGAACGGCTGCCCTGCATTGTGATCCCGCCCACCAGCGCCATCTGGGACCACCGCGCCCACGGCGTCCGGGGCGGCTCCGTGGCCGCCGTGCTCTACCGCGACCGGGTGCGGTACGCCGTCGTCGGGGACACCGGCCCCCGCGATCTCATCGGCGAGGCGTCCTACGCCACCGCCCGCGCCCTGGGCATCGACCCCGACCCGCGCGACGGCGGAGCCCACTCCGGCGTCACGTACATCGTCTTCCGCGACACGCGGGCACGGCCCATCGAGGACCACGACGACGCGGTGGCCAAGGGGGAGGAGCTGGCCCGGAAGTTCGTCGGCCGCACGGACTGACGGTGTGCGGGCCGGTCCCCGGTGGTGGGGACCGGCCCGGCGCTCATACCTTGCGGTAGGCGTACGCCTCCGTCGCGGCGGCGACCACCGCGTCCAGATCGGCGCCCGTCGCCGCCGTCACCACGGCGGCCACCGCGCCCTCCACGAACGGGGCGTCCACCAGGCGCGTGTCGGCCGGGAGTTCGTCGCCCTCGGCGAGCAGCGCCTTCACCGTGAGCACGGCGCTGCCCAGGTCGGTGAGGACCGCGACCCCCGCGCCCTGGTCCACGGCGGCCGACGCGGCGGATATCAGCTCCGCGCTGGTGCCGAAGCCGCCGCCGTCCGTACCGCCCGCCGCGGCGACCGGTACCGCCGTGGCACCGCCCGCCAGGGCCTTCGCCAGCCCGGCCACCGACTCGGCGACCTCCGCGCTGTGCGACACCAGCACGATCCCGACATGCCGCTCGTCACTCATCGGAGCCTCCCTCGGCCGTCACCAGCGCCGCGATCAGCAGGGCCGACGAGGTGGCGCCGGGGTCCTGATGGCCGATGCTGCGTTCCCCGAGGTAGCTCGCCCGTCCCTTACGGGCCTGCATCGGGGTCGTCTCCACGGCACCGGACTCGGCGGCCCGGCGTGCGGCGTCGAACCCGTCGCCGAGCGCGTCCACGGCCGGGATCAGCGCGTCCAGCATCGTCTTGTCCCCGGCGGACGCCCCGCCGAGCGCCCGTACGCCGTCCACCCCGGCCCGCAGCGCCTCGGCCAGCTGCCCCTCGCTCACCTGGGGCGTGTCCCCGAGCATCTTCCCGGCCCGGCGCAGCAACGTGCCGTACAGCGGCCCGGACGCCCCGCCGACCGTGGAGATCAACTGGCGTCCGGCCAGCGTCAGCACGGCACCCGGCGAGTCCGGGGCCTCCTTCTCCAAGGTGGCCAGTACGGCCGTGAAGCCGCGCTGGAGATTGCTGCCGTGGTCGGCGTCGCCGATGGCCGAGTCGAGAGCGGTGAGCCGCTGCGCCTCCCGGTCCACGGACGCGGCGGTCGCCGTGATCCAACGGCGGAAGAAGTCGGCGTCGAGCACTGGATCTCCTTGGCTGGTAGGGATGTTGACCACTGACTCCGCCGTATCACATCCCCCAGCGCAGCGCCGGTGTCCTGACCGGCGCGTCCCACAACCGCAGCAGTTCCTCGTCGACCTGGCACAGGGTGACGGAGGCGCCCGCCATATCGAGCGAGGTCACATAGTTACCGACAAGCGTGCGTGCGACGGCCACACCCCGCTCCGCCAGCACCCGCTGCACCTCGGCGTTGAAGCCGTACAGCTCCAGCAGCGGCGTTCCGCCCATGCCGTTGACCAGGACCAGCACCGGGCCGCGCGGCGTCATGTCGTCCAGGATGGCGTTCACCGCGAAGTCGGCGATCTCCCCGGAGGTCATCATCGGGCGCCGCTCCCGCCCCGGCTCACCGTGGATGCCGATGCCCAACTCCAGTTCACCCGGCGGCAGATCGAAGGTGGGGGAGCCCTTGGCCGGGGTGGTGACGGAGCTGAGGGCCACGCCGAAGCTGCGCGAACTGTCGTTGACCTGGCGGCCGAGGGCCTCCACCCGCTCCAACGGCTGCCCCTCGGCCGCGGCCGCGCCCGCGATCTTCTCCACGAAGAGGGTCGCCCCGGTGCCGCGTCGGCCCGCCGTGTAGAGGCTGTCGGTGACCGCGACGTCGTCGTTGACGAGGACCTTGCCGACCTGGATGCCCTCGTCCTCGGCGAGTTCGGCGGCCATGTCGAAGTTGAGCACGTCGCCGGTGTAGTTCTTCACCACGAACAGCACCCCGGCCCCGCTGTCCACGGCCGCCGCGGCCCGCGCCATCTGGTCCGGCACCGGCGAGGTGAACACCTCGCCCGGACAGGCCGCGGCCAGCATGCCCGGTCCGACGAACCCGCCGTGCAGCGGCTCGTGCCCCGACCCGCCACCCGAGATGAGCCCCACTTGCCCGGCCACCGGCGCGTCCCTCCGGACGATCACCCGGTTCTCCACATCCACGTTCAGATCCGGATACGCGGCCGCCATCCCCCGCAGCGCATCGGCCACCACGGTCTCCGGGACATTGATCAGCATCTTCATCGGTATCTCCTGATGAGGCGAGCGTACGGACCTGTACGGACCTATGGGCTGTGTTATCGCTGGTGAGCTGCCAGGTGTGGGTGGGCGGTCTGTGGCGTTGAGATGGCAGTACTACTGTCGGCAGTATCGACCTTGCGGCGGGGAAGGTCACGTGGAGGGAGGCAGGCGTTTGTACTCGCTTCGCGCGCCTCGGTTGCGCGCGTGGGTCGGGGTCAGCTCAAGCATCGCGGGATGTCTGCGGCTGCGCTTGGCCTGTAGGGGCCTGGTGAGCGCGGGTCGCACAGTGATTGCGGGACGATCCAGCGGAATCGCTCCGTGACCCAGGAAAGTCCTTATCGGCCATTGGGGTGATCTTGACGGTGAGGGCCGACGAAGACGGCGACAAGGTCGGCAGTGTCAGCGCGAGCCGGTACGCGCAGATCGTGGCCGCGCTGAGGATGCTGGTGGAGACGGCCAGCCGGATCCAGTTCGCGATCGGCGACTACGCGCTGGAGGCCGAGCCGATGCGAGAGTCGCGAGTAAGGCAGCCAGGAGAAGAGCGAGGCGCCGCTCACAGTGAAGGAGTCGCTGTTCCGGCTGACCGAGGACATCGGGGTGTCGTACTCGATGGTGGCCAGGTGAGGTGGACGGCGTCTCGGTGGCCCGAGGAGCACCGGGTCACCGGCGTCTCCTACACGGTCCACCGGATCTGGGCGGGGATCGCGGGCGAGGTGGAACGGTTCGAGGCGATCGGAACCCCGCCCGAGGGGAAGCCGCAGTGGATGCCGGAGGAGGCGAACCGGCGGGCGGGCCGCCAGGTCGTCAGGCCCATCACTCCGCAGGACAAAGTCAGCGCGATCCACACGCTCGCGAAGGACGAGGAGGTCCTAGCCACGGTGACCGGCGACCTTCTGCGGAGTCGGCCGTGATCGCCCAAGCAACTACACCCGCACCAGCCCGCGGGCTCCCGGCCGGAACCCACTTTCCCATGGCACCGCGCTGTCCACATAGGAGGAAGCACTAAAACAACTTCCAGTGGCCCTCGGAGATCACTTCCACGGCGCCGTCGGCCACCTTGATGGCCGTCTGCTCGTCAATCGCATACGCCGGACCCCTGATCCCGGCCGCCCATCGTTCGGCGGCGGCCATGGTGTTCTCCGGGCAAGCCGGATGATCCAGGTGCGGGAAGATCGAGAAATCGACCACGCCCAGCGTGCTGTCGCCGCCGGTGGGCGGTTTCCAGCCCACGAAGTCCTCGCCGACGCGGGGGGTCATCACCATGCTCCCGGCGCTGAGACCCACGTAGACCATGTCGGGCAGCGATGGCAGGAGTCCAGCCAGGCCTGACTTGCGCATCCAGTGGCACAGATATAGCGCGTCACCCCCATTGACCAGCAGAGCGTCGGCTTGCCGGACCCAGGAGACCCAGAGGGCTTCGTCGATGCTGGGCAGCGCGGTGAGCTCCAGCACGCCCACTGACTTCCACCCCAGCTCAGTCATGGGATTGGGAGAACGGCCGCTGATGAACCGCCACGGCCCACCCGGATCGGCGCCGGGGCCCCCATATCCCGCGGTGGGAATGCAGAGAGCGTTGGACTCGCTGATCGGCTTACCCAGGAGGTTGACCAGCGCATTCTGGATGCTGGCGTTCTTGATGCCGGAGTCGGTGAGGAGAAGCTTCATCATGTCCTTCCCAAGGTGCTGACCGCACGCGTCAACAACCAACCGTTCGCCAACGCATCACGGCTGTCACCATGTCATGGCTGCGTCAGGAACAGGCACTGACCTTGTTCTTTAACCTCGGGCAGGGCTGGTCAGGGTGTGTTCCCAGGTGTGTAGGTCGTAGATCCGGCCCTTGTCGGTGACGGTCTCAGGGGCCGAGTTGGACGGGTAGAAGCCGACCGAACGTGCGACGGCGATACTGGGCTGGTTGTCAGCTTCGATCTCAAGGATCGCCGTCGGTAGGGCGAGGGTGGTGTGCGCGAACTCGGTCATCGTTCGAAGAGCGCGCACTGCCAATCGTTGCCCGCGGTGGGCGGCGCCGACGATGTAGCCGATGCTGCCAGTGGCGCGGTTGAGCAGGACTTCTCCCAGCGCCTGGTGCCCGTCGGTGGTGATGGCCAGGTGGATCCGGTCGTTGTTCCGTCGGGCTCGCTCCGTGCTGTGCAGGTATCGCTGTGCGGCGGCCTGGCCGAACGGTGATTCCAACGGCGTGCGGTAGGCGACGTCGGGGTCGTCGAACAGCTTTTGCATGGCGGCGAGGTCGGCACTCGTCCATTCACGAAGCACGAGGCCATGGGCGGTGAGCTGGAGGGGATGCGTGTCCATGACGACGTCATTCTGCCCTGATACCGCCCGGCGCGGGCGAGCCTCGAACGATACGCCGAACATGATCGCCCGTACGAGGTTTTCCCGGACGCTGGAGCGGCCTTCGTCTGATCATGTGCTCCGACCGAGGTGCACTGATCGAGACGAAGGCCGTGAAGGTGAGTCTGCTGCCTGACGCCGGTCCCGGGGAAGCGTTCGCGCGAGCGTCACGCTTCCCGGAGGACCTATTGGACTGCCTGACCGCGCGGGGACGAACTGTTCGACATCGTCGACGCGTTGCTGTGTGCGGACGGCCGGTGACCTCGCCGGTGGACCTGACGCTGGTGGCCGAGCCGGCGTGGGCGCGGCGCGATGTACGAGGCGCTGAACAGCGGGAACGTGGACGTGCCCCGGCTGCGGCAGGTGCTGGCCGGTCTGCCGATGCTGCGGGCCGCCGACGGGCGCCTGGTCCTCGCGATCGACGTCAGCAACTGGCTCCGCCCCGACGCGCCGACCAGCGCGGAGCGTCTTTTCTGCCATGTCTACGGCCGCAGCGGACGGTCCTCGGACCAGTTCATTCCCGGCTGGCCGTACTCCTTCGTCGCCGCCCTGGAACGTCCGTCTCGGGCCCGAGGACGATGTCGCCGAGGTCACCGCCGCCCAGCTTCGCCCAGTGGTCACAGACCTCATCGAGATGGGCCGCTGGCACATCGGCGACTGCGACATCCTCATCGTCTTCGACGTCGGCTACGATGCCCCGCGCATGGCCCACCTCCGTACCGGCCTTCCGGTCGAGGTGCTGGGGCGGATGCGTTCCGACCGCGTCATGCGCCGGCCGACCCCCACGCTCAGGGAGTACGCTCTGGCCTATCCCCAGGGCGGGCGCCCGCCGAAGCACGGCAAGGAGTTCCGCTTCGCCAGGCCGGAGACCTGGGGTGAGCCGGACGCGACAACAGTGCAGGTCACCGACCGATACGGCACGGCCCGCGCGACCGCCTGCCTGGCGGCGGAGACCCGCTCTGGCTCTGGTCGTCCGCCACCGCCTCAGCAACGAGGACGTCGACGTGCGCTGGCAGACGTTCCTGAGGCGCTTCGACATCGAACACCTCTTCAGGCTGATGAAACAGACCCTCGGGTGGACCCGTCCCGAAGCTGCGAACCCCAGACGCTGGTGAGCGGTGGACCTGGCTGATCTTCGCCGCACATACCCAGATCCGCCTCCTGCGTGACCCCGCCGCCGACTTGCGGCGGCCGTGGGAGAAGCCCGCCGAGCCTGGCCGGCTCACCCCGGCCCGAGTCCGCCGTGGGTTTCGGAACCTCCGCTCGTACCTGCACTGTCCGTCCCGTGCACCGAAACCCTTAACTCTCCGACCTGGCAGGCCGCTTGGATTGAAGAACCAACGGCCCGCCCACCCGCTACGACGTGGGCAAGACCGTGAAACGACCCGAGAGCATCACTGAACGAAACCGACTCAGACCATAAAGAACAAGCTGACTGTTCCCCGCCGCATTGGGATGCTCCTCGGCCCGCTCGTCCGGGCTGTCCCAGCCCTTCCTGTTTCTCGTGTGCGCGCTGATCGCCTTCACCAATGAGGAGGGCCGACGCGAGCCTGGTTGCTGTAGTTACAAGTTGACCTGCATCTGAGGCGCTACGCCTCTTCGTCTGATGGCCGCCTTTCACGAAGCCCTGACACTAGGATCGCCGCCGCTCGGTTGCACTCGGGGAAGCGATCTTGCCGGTGCTCGGCGCCGTTCGAGTCGTATCGGCCTTGGTTGCCTGACCTCTTCCTCGTGAACGTCTCGCTAACGACCCAGAGCGCGCGCCGATGTCACCGGGTAGGCCGTTCGAGCGAATCCGGGCGCGGTGGGCAGTCCATGGGTGGTGCCGCGGCGGATTACCAACACCTGGCCACGACGAGGCGGGGCGGCGGAGGACTCCGCCGGGAGTTGCGACGAGAGGAAGACGAACATGGGTCACCTGACATCCCGCAGGGTCCGAGGAGCGGCGACGCTGGCTGCGGCCGGGGCAATCGTGGCCGCCGGTACGGCAGTAGCTGCGGCCGACAGCGGTGCCCAGGGTGCCGCGATCGGCTCGCCGGGCGTGCTGTCGGGCAATGTGCTCCAGATCCCGGTCCACGTGCCGATCAATCTCTGCGGCAACACCGTGAATGTGATCGGTGCCCTGAACCCCGCCTTCGGCAACACCTGCGCGAACTTCTGATCGCGCACCAGCACTAGGCGGCGCGGGAGTTGGCGGCAGGGTGTTGCGTGAAGGGGTTCTCACGCAACGCCCTGTGGCGCGCTGCCGGGCCCGGGTGATTCTTCAGTCGGCAGGGAATCGGACCAATCCGTGCGGGCCGTGGATACGGATTCCCAGCGTGAAGGAAGATCAGGCCGGTTCCGCAGCCCTGTCGGGCCGTGCTGCTCACTGGGTCCACTTGTCCAGTCTTCCCTCCGCGTCGCTTCTGAACGGCAGCATGGCGCTGCAGCGTTGAACTGGAGACTTTGATGAACACCCGTACCCGTCGCACCGTGGGCCTGCTCGCCGCCGCCGCTGTACTTCCGCTGGCCCTGACCGCCTGCTCCGGCAGCGGCTCCGACAAGTCCGAGTCCAAAGCGTCGGCGTCGGCCTCCGCGGGCAAGGGCATGGACGGCTCCTCGGACAGCAGCGCGAGCACGATGGACCAGCCGTTCGGTGCCGCCTGTTCGTCGGTGCCGAAGGACGGTGCCGGTTCCTTCGACGGCATGGCGAAGGACCCGGTGGCCACCGCCGCGTCGAACAACCCGGCGCTGTCGACGCTGGTCACGGCGGTGAAGAAGGCCGGTCTGGTCGACACGCTGAACAACGCGCAGAACATCACGGTGTTCGCACCGACGAACGACGCCTTCAACAAGATTCCGAAGGCGACCTTGGACAAGGTCCTCAGCGACAAGGCCCAGCTGACGAAGATCCTGACCTACCACGTCGTCGGTCAGAAGCTCGCGCCGAAGGACCTGGAGAAGGGCTCCTTCGACACGCTGGAGAAGTCGAAGGTCATGACCTCCGGCATGGGCGAGTCGTACACCGTGAACGGCTCTTCGAAGGTCGTCTGCGGCAACGTGAAGACCGCCAACGCCAACGTGTACATCGTCGACACCGTCCTGATGCCCAAGAGCTGAACCGGGGATGGTCACCCGCTGGCGGGGCGTGCGCCGACGCATCGCCCTGCCGGTAGGTCACACGTCTGATCGGGTATTGACCGGACCCGGCGCAGGCTCCCCCTCACACACGCCGCAGAACGGCAGCCCCATGCATGACGAGCCCTTCTCGACCATTCCACCCGTCAATGCTTTCGTTCCCGTGCCGGGCTGCTGGATCTGTGCCCTCCTGGCGACCGTCGCCCACGAGGCATGGCATGGCCGAGACGGCCTGACTCCCCGCGACTGGCTCTCGGTGACCGCCAGCGGCATGGTGCACTGCATGGCAGTTCATGACGGAACGGCGCAGTGGTGACGAAAAGGCTCCGCCTGCCAGTTCGGCGAGGATCGAGGGCTGGTACGACTCTGCTTTACCTGCCGTGTTGCGCGCACACCCGTACGGTCTTCAGGTCGGTGTCGGCCGTGTCCGGGAGGTTCATGCCCGCCCGGACGCTTATGCCGAGATAGCGGAGTACGGGCTCGGTGAGCAGTACGGCCGGGATGCCCGGCGGGTACGGCGTGATCATCTTGCAGGGCAGCCCCTGGGCGGACACCGGCGACTCCCTGTTGCTCGTCGTACGGCGCGCCGAGTCCCCGAGCCCATCGGCGAGATCGTTCTCAAGCTCGCCGACGCCCGCGCCCAGCACGTCGATATTGGCTGGGTCTTCCACCCCGCGCACGGCGGCAGGGGCTACGCCACCGAGGCGGCGGGAGCGGTGGCAGCGGCCGCCTTCCGCGCGCTCGGTGCGCACCGTCTCGTCGCCCGCCTCGACGCCTCGATCCGGTGTGCGAGCGACCAGGCATGTGCCGCGAGGCGCACCTCGTTGAGAACGACCTCGACAGGACGGAGTGGAGCAGCGAGTACGTCTACGCGGGTCTCGCCCACGAACTGACCTGATCGGCCTGCGGGGCGCGGGGGATGGGCGGCCGCTACGGCCGCGTGAAGGTCATGTGCGTGACACCGCTGGGCGTGGTCACCGACTCGACCTGGAAGCGCTCTTCCAGCCCCTCGATTCCGTCCCACAGGCGCTCACCACGGCCCAGGACGATCGGGACCACGGCGACGTGCAGGTGGTCGACGAGGTCTGCGGCGAGGAACTCGCGGACCGTGGTGGGGCCGCCGCCGATCCTCACGTCGAGGTCGCCCGCGGCCTCGCGTGCCTGACGGAGTGCCTCCTGCGGCGTGGCGTCGATGAAGTGGAACGTGGTGCCGCCCTCCATCTTCACCGAGGGGCGCGGGTGGTGCGTCAGCACGAACACCGGTGTGTGGAAAGGTGGGTTGGACCCCCACCAGCCGTTCCACTCCTCGTTCTCCCACGGCCCGCGCTGGGGGCCGAACTTGTTGCGGCCCATGATCTCCGCCCCGATGCCTGCATCCCAGGTACCGGCGATGGAGTCGTCGACCCCGGTGCTCCCGTCCGGCTTGCCGAGCATCTGCCGGAAGGTCCTGGTCGGGAAGAACCACTCATGGAGCCGCGAGCCGGCGTGGCCGAACGGGGCGTCGAGACTCTGCCCTTCACCAGTGGCGTATCCGTCGACGGAGACAGAGAAGTTGTGGACTCTCACGCGGGACATTGCACGGACCCCCACCCTCGAAGCGATGTGATTGCGAACTGCAATCACTGGCCGCCGCCGAGCCTAGGCTTGGTGGTGGCAGAATGCAATCACTGGAGGTGGGCATGCGAGACGAACCGCGGTCCGGGTGCGCGATCAACGCGGCGGTGGAAGCGCTCGGGGACCAGTGGAGCCTCATCGTGCTGCGCGACATCATGTTCGGCGGACGCCGACACTTCCGTGAGCTGCTCAGCCACTCGGAAGAGGGCATCGCGTCGAACATCCTCAGCAGCCGCCTCAAGTCCCTCGTCGCCGGTGGTCTCCTTACCCAGGAGAAGGCCGAACGAGGACGCCGGTCGACCTACAGCCTCACCGAGGCGGGCATCCAGACCGTACCCGTCATGGTCGCGCTCGGCTCCTGGGGAATGCGGCACCGCCCGACCACACCTGAACTCACCGTCCGCGCCCGCCTCTTGGAGGAAGGCGGCTCGGACCTCTGGGAGAACCTCATGGACGAACTCCGAGAGGCCCACCTCGACACCCCCCGCCCCAACCCCGACCAGCCTCGGGCCTCCGAACTCCTCCAGGCGGCGTACGAGCAAGCGCTCACAAGCAGCCGCGACGCTCCGTGACCGCCGGGTGGTCAGCCGGGGCCGATCTGGTGGAGTGCCAGCGCTTCCTGGGGACGGAAAGTAGCGTCCGAAGGCGTCCAGACGAGACGGCCGACGCGCTTGGGTGATCCAGGTGGTGGGTAGCCGAGCTGCGCGTCGTGGACCAGGGCACGCAGGCGTTCGCCGACCCGCCGGTCGAAGCGCAGCTGGTCAGGCGGCGGTCGCCGTCCAGGACGTGGAAGGCGATGCCGGGGGCTGGTCCCGGTCTGAGAGGTTGTCGCCTTCCCGCCGCATTCTCAGGGCCCAGGTTAAGGGGACGTCCGGCGAAGGTCGAGGCGGCTGCCCGTGCATCCCGGGGGCACCGGGGACGCGCCGGGCTGAGAGCCGGGCGGGCTCAGTCGCGCGGGCCCACTCGCGCGACTGAGCGACGATCCGGCGGATCGGATCGGCGAGTTCGTCGAAGCTGCCTTTCACCTGGTACCTCTCGCCGTGAGGGGGAGTCACGGAAGGCGAAACGCATGGGGGCGTCGATCGACCCGGCGTTGAGTGGCGCCAGTGCGGTCTTCCTCGTCTTGACCGCCCCGCCTCGGACCGCCGCGGCAGTGGTCGAGCGGTTGGCAGCCCACGTGCGGCGGGTCGTCTTCCTCTCCTCCCCGCATCGGACGCCGCATCCCTTCTTCCAGAAGCCCAATCCCATGGCGGCGCTGCACGCCGACATCGAGCGGCGCATCGCGGCCGCCGGACTCGAGTCGACGATCATCCGGCCGGGGATGTTCGCGTCGAACTCGCTGGCCTGGTGGGCGCCCGCGATCCGGGTCGGTGAAGTCGTCCGGTGGCCTTACGGTGCGGCCGAGTCGGCACCGGTCGACGAGCGCGACATCGCGGCCGTCGCGGCGCGGACGCTCTGTCAGAGCGGGCACGTCGGAGGCGACTACGTCCTCACCGGCCCCGAATCGTTGACCCACGCCGCACAGGTGGAGGTCATCGGTGACGTCCTGGGGCGCCGGATCGCATTCGAGGAGATGACGCCGGACGAGTTCCGAAGTCTGTGGGAGGGTACGGTGCCCAGTTCGGCCGTCGAGATGCTGCTCGCCGCGTGGAGTGCGGCGGTCGGACAGCCCGCGTACATCACCACTGCGGTGGCCGACATCCTCGGGACGGCGCCGCGAACGTTTCGCCAGTGGGCCGTTGAGCACGCCATCGCGTTCACGGAGGGTTCGTGAGGGCTTTGCCTTCGAGGAGGGCCTTTCTCTCGTCGGATCGCCCTCCCCTCACATCCGGGAGGGCTTCTTCTTGTCGAAGAGCCAGGTGTTGAAGAGCGCGGTCAAGTCCTTCCCGGACTTGCTCTCGCACAGGGCGATGAACTGCCGGGTGTCGGCGTTGCCGTGCCGGTGCTGTCGGGTCCAGGTACGAAGGATGTCGAAGAAGGTCTCGTCGCCGACGGCTTCGCGCACCTTGTGCACGACCATGGCACCGCGTCCGTAGACGGGCGGGTCGGAGACGTGCCCCGCACTGGGCGGGTCCGCCGGTGGGAACGCCCAGATGCCCTCGCTCTCGGTGTCCGTGCCGTCGTAGAAGTCCTTGAAGATCTCTGTGGTGCTCCTGTTGCCCCGGTCCTCCTCCCAAAGCCACTCCGCGTAGGTGGCCAGACCCTCGCTGAGCCACATGTCCTTCCACTCGCGCGGGGTGACGGAGTCGCCGAACCACTGGTGGGCCAGTTCGTGCACGAGCAGTGCCTCGTCGGGCGCCTCGGCGAAATAGGGCTTGGTCTGGGTCTCCAGGGCGTAATCGAGCCCGGGCAGGTGGTCGACGATGGCACCGGTGGAGGAGAAGGGGTAGGGACCGAAGCGCTGACCGGCCCAGTCGACGATCTCGGGCACCAGGTCTGCGACATCGGCGGACTTTTCGGCCTCGTCGGGGTCGATGGCGACGTGAACGGGCACGTCATCGCCCGTCCAGCCCTTGTGCATCTCGAAGTATCCGACCGAGACGTGTGCGAGGTAGCTGGCCATGGGCTCCTCGGTGCGCCAGTGGCGGGTCACCGTTGTGCCCTTGTCCTCCTCCGCGATCAGCTCACCGTTGCTGATCACGTCGTAGGGGTCGCCGTCCTCGTCCTTGGGCACGGTGACCGTGGCGTCGTACGTGGCCTTGTCCGACGGGTGGTGGTTGCCCGGGAACCAGGTGATGGAGCCGGACGGCTGGCCCAGGGCCGTCGAGCCGTCGTCGGTCTCCATCCAGCCTTCCAGGCTTCCGTCGTCGTCCTTGAGCGTGCGCGGTGTGCCGTCGTAGGTGACGACCGTCTTGAAGACTTCGCGGTTCCGCACCGTCTTCGCCGGTGTCACGATCAACTCGTCGCCCGAGCGCGCGACTTGGGCCGTGGCTCCCTGCACCGTGGTGGCGCGTACCCGCAGCCCTGACAGGTCGAGGTCGAAGCGGCTCAGGTCCTGGGTGGCGCGCGCTGTGATGATCGCCGTGCCCTTCAGGTGGTTGGTCTCGGGCACGTAATCCAGCGTCAGCCCGTAGTGCGTCACGTCATAGCCGCCATTGCCGAGCCCTGGGAACAGCCGATCTCCCACTCCGGCCGTGCCGGGCTTGCCGACCGCGAGGGCACCGTCTCCCGGAGCGGAGCCGGTGCAGGATGTCGTCATGGCCAGGAGGAGTGCTGTGGCCGGAGCCCAGCCGGACAGACGGCTCGGGACCGCCGACCGAGGCCGACTGCCTTTCGCCATGTGCGGTTTCATCTCGTGTCTCCCATCGATCGCAGGGTCACGCGACCGGTGCGGGGGTGTGCGTTCCGGTGACGCCTCGAGCGAGTGCTCGCTGTGCCCGCGCGAGTCTGTCGATGGCCTGGGTCAGTTGGGCGGGCGGGAGGGTGTAGGGCAGTCGGATGTTGCGTTCGAACGCGCCGCCGATTCCGAAGCGTGGTCCGGCTGCGATGGTCACTCCGTGGTCCGGCGCGATCGCTGCCAACCGTGAGCTGATGGGCTCGGGGAAGGTCGCCCACAGCGTGACGCCGCCGACGGGTCGAGGGGCCTGGACCTCCGGCAGGTTGTCGGTGAGCGCTGCGCACAATGCGTCGCGCTGCGAACGTAGTTGGCGGAGTATGCCCGGGCGTCGGGTCTGGTGCTCGTTCAGGAGTACGGCCGTGGCGAGTTGCTCGACGACAGGGGTGCCGAGGTCCGTCGCATGCCGGGTCTGCTGGACGCGTTCCAGGAGAGACGGCGTCGCCCGAATCCAGCCGATGCGTAGGCCGCCCCAGATGCTCTTGGAGACCGAGCCGATGCTGATCGCGGTCGGCATGTGCAGCGCGAAGGGTTCCGGGCTCGCTCCGCCCAGGGCCAGGTCGGTCATGGTCTCGTCGATGACCGTGGGGCAGGCGAGCCTGAGCCTGGCGCGGACGCTCGCGGGCATGCACAGCCCTGTCGGATTGTGGAAGTCGGGTATCAGGTAGGCCAGATTCGCGCTGCGGGCCGCTTCCTGGAGCTGTGCCGTGTCCCAGCCCGAGGGCGCCAGGGCGACCGCCAGCAGTCGGGCCCGTGCCTCGGTGAACGTGCTGATCGCGTGCGGATAGGTCGGATGGTCGATCAGGACCCTGTCGCGCGGGGACAGGAGGGTACGCGCGAGGAGGGCGAGCGCGTGCTGCGCGCCATTGGTGATCAGGATGTGATCGGGGGCTGTGGGTAGGTTGCGCCGTCGATACCAGTCGGCCACCGCTTCACGCAGCTCCGCGATGTCGTACCGGTCGTAGCCGTGCCGCTCGAAGTGCCGCGGCAGTTGTTCGAGCGCGGTCGCGAACGCGGTGTGGAGGATCTCGACGGGCGCGGGCGGAGCGGCGAAGGACAGGTCGATGGCCGCCGAGCCCGCGGTGCCGCCGCGCTCGGGCGGTGGGTCGTCGGGTAGCCGCACTGTCGCCCTGGCTCGTGCCCGGGTGGCGACGTATCTCTGATCGACCAGAGTGCGGTAGGCGGCGCCGACAGTGGTCCTGCTGGTGGAGAGCGCGGTGGCCAGGTCACGCTCGCTCGGCAGGACCGACCCGAGGGTGAGACGTCCGTCCAGGACGAGGAGCCGCAGCCTGTCGGAGAGGCGCTGATGCGTCGGCCCCGGCCCCTCCTGCCAGGTCCCGAGCATGCGTGCCACCGCGTGCGCACTTACTTTCACCCCGCCAGCATAGGCAATCTGGCTATGGAATCGAGGTCCAGGTGCTCGCAGGCTTGCCGCATGGCACCTCCTGCTTCCGCTGCACACGTCCCTGTCCAGACGCGCCAAGGCCCGCCTGTGCTGGCCCGGTTGAACGCGCTCGCTCAATTCAGAGCGGGCCGCACGACACGTCGCGTACTCCAACTCCTGGTCGGGCTGGTGGGATACGGGGCCGCCGTGATGACGCTCGTCCAGTCCGGGCTGGGAGCCGCCAGTTGGAACGTGCTCACCGAGGGCACCGCCACGACCCTCGGTATCTCGTTCGGGTGGGCGACGAACCTCATCTCCCTGTCGGTACTCCTGGCGTGGATTCCGCTGCGCGAACTGCCCGGCCTCGGCACCCTTCTCAACGTCGCCATCGTCGGCTTCGCCGCGGATGCCACCGCCGCCGTCCTCCCACGCCCGCAGGGGACGCTCACCGAGATCGCGTACCTCGTACTCGGCCTCGTCGCTCTGGCCTTCTTCGACGCGCTCTACCTCGGTGCCCAGTTCGGCTCCGGCCCCCGCGACGGCATCATGACCGGACTCGTCCGGCTCACCCGCCTTCCCATCGCCGTGGTGCGCACCGGCATCGACGTCACTGTCGCCGGCGCGGGCTGGCTCATGGGCGGAACCCTGGGGGCCGGGACCGTGCTGGTCGCCTTGTGCATGGGGCCCCTCGTCGGCCTCTTCCTTCCCCGGGTAGCGGTTCGCCTTCCCGTCGTCGATGCGGACGGGCAATCCTTGTGAACTTCGGGACGGGACCGACCACTTACACCATGAGAGGACAAGGATGACGTTGCTACTCGCCCAGATCAGTGACCTGCACCTGGATGGCAGTGAGAGGGCCACCCGGCGCGCCGAGCGCGTCATGGACCACCTGCGGGCCTTGCCTCGCCCGGTCGACGCGGTCCTGGTCACCGGAGACGTAGCCGATCACGGCGAGGAGGCCGAGTACGAGGAGGCAGCCCGGATTCGGACGGCGCCCTTCCCGGTGCTCACCCTTCCCGGGAACCATGACGCACGCGCGGCCTACCGCAAGGCTCTCCTCGGAGAGGCGCCCGACGACGCGCCCGTGAACCGGCTGCACGACATCTCCGGGACCGCCGTGCTGATGTGCGACTCCACCATCCCCGGCCGTGACGAGGGACGCCTCGACGCGGCGACGCTCGACTGGCTGGACACCACCCTCACCGGCCTGCCCCGGGACACCCCGGCCCTGGTCGCCTTCCATCACCCGCCGGTCGAACTCCACCATTCGCTGCTCGACTCCATCATGCTGGAACAGCCCGGCCAACTGGCCACCCTGCTGGAGTCGCACCCCCAGGTCGTCGCCGTCCTGACCGGACACGCCCACACGGCAGCCGCCTCGACCTTCGCGGGCCGTCCCCTGATCGTCGGCCCGGCTGTCACCTGGACCCTGAGAATGGAGTGGGAAGGCGACGACCTCGCGGACCGGGACCAGCCGCCGGGCATCGCCTTCCATGTTCTGGACGACGAACGGCGCCTGACCACCCATTACCGCGTCGTGCTCTGAGTCCGCCCGGAGACCTTTACCGCTCAGCAGCCGTGCCTGCACCGGTCTGTGGACCCACCTCCCCACGGCTGCCGACACCCCAGGCGTTCCGGACACAGAGACGCCCAGGGCATATCGAGCGCCGTACGCAGGACATCGACACCGGGCCGGCACAGCTGATCCACTACCTGAACAGCCACCGCCGCGTGGCCGAACCCGAGTTGCTAATGCTGGCCGGCTGACCACGCGGGCCACCTCGGATTGTCGTAGGCGGCTTGTAACCTGCACTCATCCGACGATCGGACGATCACAGTTACGGGTGTCCAGGGGCGGGAGCGCGGGGATTTCGATGAGTGACGCACACCGGATACGAAGCCACGGACCGGGTCTCTCGGTCGGTGCGCGCATCATCGCCGTGGTCGTCCTCGTCGTGATCGGGGCCGTGGCCGCCTGGTTCCAGCACGATGCTCCCGGTCGGAGTGCGGAGCCGCGTACGGAGTTCACCGCGAGCAACCCGCCCGCCGGTCTGTCTGCCGCGCTCACCACCGGCCAGCACCTCCGCTGGTCCCACTGCACCGCGCACACGGGTTACGACTGCGCCGCCATGAAGGCCCCCCTCGACTACCGGAAACCGGACGGCAGGACGATCGACGTGGCCCTGATCCGCCGCAAGGCCACCGGACCGAACGCTCGGCGCATCGGCTCGCTCGTCTTCAACTTCGGCGGTCCCGGTGTGTCCGGCGTGAGCGGGCTGCCCGAATTCCTCAACGGGTACATGCCGTTGCTCGACCGCTACGACCTGGTCTCCTTCGACCCGCGCGGCGTCGGCGCTACCATCCCCGTGCGCTGTGGGAAGACTGCGGACGACACCGGCTACGACGGGGCCGACGCCTGCGCCCAGCACTCCGGGGCGCTCCTCCCGTACATCGGCACCTCGCGCACCGCGCGCGACCTCGACCTCATGCGCTACCTCCTCGGCGACGAGCGGCTGCACTACTTCGGCGTCTCGTACGGAACGGCGCTCGGCGCGGTCTACGCCCACCTGTACCCGTCGCACGTAGGGCGGCTCGTCCTCGAAGCGTCCGTAGATCCGACCGAGGACCTGGTGGAGGAAGAGGTGTCGCAGGTCAAGGCGGTCCAGGCGGCGTTCGACCGGTTCGCCGCGCACTGCGCGGCCCGTATCCGCCACTGCCCGACCGGCGACGGGCCCGAGGAGGCCGCGCGACGCATGGTGCGCCTGGCCGACCGCTTGGAGAAGAAGCCCGCCCCGGTCGGCGGCGGAAGGAACCTCGATGCCGACGCCGTCGCACATGCCATCAGCGACCATCTCCGCCTCGGCACGGACGGCTGGTCGCCGCTCGCCAAGGCCCTCACGGCGCTGATCGACCACAACGACGGCCGTCTGCTGAGCAAGGGCGCGGACGACCTCGGCTCCGCCGACCGCGCGGCGACCCCACGCGACAACAACCGCGCCGCCCAGACCGCGATCACCTGCGCGGACTCCAGCCTGCGCCCCAGCGTTGAACGCCTCGACAGGGACGAGGCCCGCATCAAAGCCGCCTCACCCGTCTTCGGCGCTGCCTGGTCCACCATCATCTACCTCTGTTACGGCTGGCCGTTCGACGGCGAGCGCGTCACGCCCCAGGTGAACGCCGATGGCGCGGCCCCCGTCCTGGTGGTCGGCGGCACCGGCGACCCGATCACCCCGTACCCCGGCGCCCGCCACATGGCCAGCGCCCTGGGCGACGGTGTCGGCGTACTCCTGACGGCCGAGGAGGAGGGCCACGGCACATACCCGCAGAACCGCTGCGTCACGGAGACGGTCGACCGATACCTCCGCACAGGCCACACCCCGGCTCCGGGAACGGTGTGCCGGGGCAACATGTCCTGAGGCACCTACGGAACCGCCGGGCGGCCCCCGCGCCCTACGCGCGCACGCGGGGCTGGGCAGCCACCCGACACGCGCCCCCCTCCGGCGCGACAGGCCCTAGAGCGCCACTGTCTCCGAGTTCAGGTCCTCGGACTCGATCGGCGCCATGGGCCTGCTCGCCAAGGTGAAGACGATGCGGGTGCCGCCGGTGTGGTCGAGGTCGACGGAGATGGTGCCGCCGTGGAACTCGACGATCTTCTTGCACATCGCGAGGCCGATGCCGCTGCCCTGGTACCGGTCCTTGGTGTGCAGTCGCTGGAAGATGACGAACACCTTCTCGGCGTACTCGGCGGCGATGCCGATGCCGTTGTCGGTGACGGCGAAGCGCCAGAAGTCACCGTCCTGCTCGGCGGAGATGTGGACGGCCGGGGTCTCGCCGGGGCGGCGGAACTTGATGGCGTTGCCGATCAGGTTCTGCCACAGCATGCCCATCTGCGTGGAGTCGGCGATTAGGGTGGGGAGTTCGTCACGGGTGATCACCGCTCCCGACTCCTCGACGCTGACGCTGATCGCGGTGAGGGTCCGCTTCATCACCGTGTTGAGGTCGATGGTCTGATGGGTGTTGTGGACGCGGCCCACGCGCGAGAAGTCGAGCAGGTCGTTGATGAGGGTCTGCATGCGGTTCGCGCCGTCGACGGCGAAGTCGATGTACTGGTCCGCCCGTTCGTCGAGCTGACCGCCGTACCGCCGCTGGAGCAGCTGGGTGAAGCTGGACACCTTCCGCAGCGGCTCCTGGAGGTCGTGCGAGGCGACGTACGCGAACTGCTCCAGCTCCGCGTTGGACCGCTTGAGGTCGGCGGACTGCTCGTCCAGACGCAACCGCGCCTCCTCGCTGAAGTCCAGTGCGCGCACCAGCCGCCTGCGCATGGACTCGATCTCGGCGCTCAACTGCCGCAGGTCGGCGGGGCCGGTCGGGGTGATCGGGTGCCCGAAGTCGCCCTCCGCGATGGTCCGGGCATCCGCGCCGATCCGCTCCAGCGGCCCGGTGATGCCCCGGCGCAGCGCCTCGGAGACGATCACGGCGAGGGCCACGATGACGGCCGCGATGGTGGTGAAGATCCAGTTGCGCAGGCGCATCGTGGCGGCCAGATCCGCCCTGGCCGCCATGCGGTCGGCGCGCAGCCGGTCCTGCTGGGTGGCCATGGCCGCGCGCATGGCGTCGAAGGCCGTCTTGCCCCGGGTGGCGTTCTCGGTGGCCAGCGGCGAGGGCTTGCCTGCCGGTGAGGCCGCGATCGGCCGTGCGATCTGCGTCTGCCACGTCTCGATCCGGTCCTCGACGGTCTTCAGGTCACGCAGGCGCGCGGAGTTGCCCCGCAGGAGGTCCGACAGGGTCTTCGTGTAGGTCTTCTGCTGGCCGAGCCCCTGCCGGTACGGGTCGAGGAAGTCGGCGGTCCCGGTGAGTCCGTAGCCGCGGATGCCCGTCTCCTGGTTGAGCAGCGCGGACTCCAGCCGGATCGAGGTCGTCAGCGCGGGGGACTTCACGTCCACGAGGTTGTCGCTGATCGAAGCGGTCCGGCCCAGGGCCCAGGCGCCGGTCGCGCCCAGGAGTACCAGGACGGACATCGCCACGGTGACTCCGAGGCGAAGCCAGCGCCGAGTCGTCCACCCGTACGGCTCCCGCGTGTGCGGCGGCTTCTCGACGACGGTCATCCTGAGTTCTCCTCCGCGGTGACGGCCGCGATCAAAGCGGCGCAGGCTTACCTTAAGGGACGACGACAACTGTTGTTGTCGCGGGTGATGCCGAGGGCTTACCCTGCTGGTCATGCCTGGCAAGAACTTCGTCGCGCCGACCGCCCCGCAGGAGATGGCCGCGCTCGCGGACGCCGCGGTCGACGAGGTCGCGCGACGCGTCGTCCATGCGGTGGCGGACGCCGGTTCCCGGATTCCGCTGCCGGACGATCCCTCGCACGCGCTGACCCGGCTGCACGTGCTGACGCACCTTCAGCGGGCCGCCGAGCGCCTCCAGCGCGCGGCGGCGGTCGACGCCGCCCGCGCAGGCGCCGGTTATCCCCAGCTCGGCGAGGCCAGCGACATGACGCGCCAGGGCGCCCGACGCCGCTGGCCGGGACTCTTCACCCACTCCAATGAAGCACCCACGGAGCATCCGATGATGACCACCCCCACCCGCCCCTTCGACGTCCTGCTCGTCGAAGACGACGTCGCCGACGCCCTCCTCATCGAGGAAGCCCTCTCCGAGCGCGGCGCCCGCAACCTGGTCCAGGTCACCGACGGAGTCGCCGCGCTGGAGCACCTGCGCTCCCCGGACAGCGTGCGTCCCGACCTCATCGTGCTCGACCTCAACATGCCGCGCATGAACGGCCGCGAACTGCTCCAGATCCTCAAGGCGGACGAGGAGCTGCAGACCATCCCCGTCGTCGTCCTCACCACGTCCTCCGCCCCCGACGACGTCGCCGGCGCCTACCAGGGCCACGCCAACGCCTATGTGACCAAGCCGGTCAACCTCGCGGAGTTCGAGCAGGCCGTCCAGAGCATCGACGCCTTCTACCTGGAGACCGCCACCCGGCCGCCCCGCGCCTGAACCGGTCGGGCAGGCGCACCCCCCTCACCCGCCGCCCGGCCGAGGCGGCCTCCGGATCACCGGTTCCCGGCCCGTCCGCGGGCCGGGTGGTCAGTCCAGGGCCACGTTCTTCGTCTCCGGGGCCCACGCCACTGACGCGGCCAGGCCGCAGGCGAGGACGACGGTTAGCGCCAGCATGGTGGGGGAGAACCCTACGTGTTCGAGGCCGAGCGGCAGCAGGAACGTGCCGATCGCGGAGCCGATGCGGCTCATGCCGTTGAGCAGGCCGACACCGGAGCTGCGCAGATCGGTCGGGAACAGCTCGGCCGGGTAGACCTGGTCGAGGTTGACCGCCGCCGACATGGTGAACGTGAACACCAGGAACAGTGGGAAGAGCAGGCCCTTGGGCGCGTCGGGCCAGACCGCCATGGGGGCGAGCGCCGCGATCAGCACGACGAACGACCAGATCGTCAGCCCGCGCCGACTCATCTTCGCCACGAACCACAGGCCCGCCACGCTGCCGCCCAGCAGGAACAGGTTCAGGATGCCGTCGCTGGTGGTGTCCTCCTCGCCCACCCCGATCTTGGACAGCACCAGCGGCAGGAACGTATAGATGGCGAAGTACGGCACCACCTGGGCGTTGTAGAAGACGATGCCGAACGCGGTGCGCCGCCAGTACTCGCGGCCGAACAGATCGCGGTAGCGCGCCCGGGGCTTCCCGGCGTCGGCGTGCGTGATCTTCGCCAGCGACGCGAGCGCGCCCTCGTCGCCGCCGAGACGGCGCACCACGGCCCGCGCCTGGTCGACGCGCCCGCGGGCGAGCAGCCAGCGCGGCGACTCGGGCACACCGAGCCGCAGCAGCACCACCGCCAGAGCGGGCAGACTGCTGGAGGCGAGCAGCCAGCGCCACGCCTCGCCGCCGAGACCGACCACCCAGTTGCCGAGGAAGAACGCCACGACGTAGCCGACCGTCCACATGACGGTCAGGGAGGCGAGCAGTCCGCCCCGGTAGCGGCGGGGCACGAACTCGGCGACCAGGGTCGGGCCCAGCGCGTAGTCGGCCCCGATACCGATACCGATCAGCAGCCGCAGTACGAACAGCTCGGCGGGGCCGGTCACGAAGAACTCGGCCGCCGACGCGACCGCGATGAGCAGGAAGTTGTACGTGTAGAGGCGCTGGCGGCCGATCCGGTCGGCGGCCCAGCCGATGACGACGCTGCCCAGGAAGATGCCGATCAGCGCCGCCGCGCCGAGCAGTCCCTCCCACACGGAGCCGAATCCCAGCTGGCTCGCGATCACCGGCAGGGCGATGCTGATGATGCCGAGTTCATAGCCGTCGGAGTAGTTGGCGCAGAACGTCAGCGCCGTGATCCGTAGATGGAAGCGGTTGAGCGGGGCGTCGTCGAACGCGGTGGCCGCCTCGTCGCTCCCGGAGGGGCCGGGGTTCTCACTCCCGGAGGAAGAGGTCCTGCTCTGCGGCATAGTCTTCGAAACCTTCCAGTCGTTGCCGGGCCGAGGCGCCGGCCGCGTCGGCCATCGCCTCCACCAGTGCCACGGACAGCGAGACGACCGCGGCGTGCGAGTCGAACACGAACTCGGAGGCGACCCCCGCGCTCAGCACGTCGTCGGCGAGCGGGGTGAGCGCCGAGACGAGCCGGTCCGTGATCAGAAGCGTGCGCAGGCCCAGGGACCTGGCCTGTATGAGGGCGGCCTCGCTCTCCCGCGGGTAACGGGGAAGCGCGACCATCACCAGCGTGCGGGCGCCACACCGGTGGGCGTGCCGCAGGTGGTCGCCTAACACACTGCCCGAGTCGGTCAGCAGCCGGACATCCGGATGGATCTTGGTGGCAAGGTAGGCGAACGACGCGGCCTGCGCGGCCGACACGCGGTACCCGACGACGACCAGCGGAACGGACGCCATCAGCCGCCCGGCGATGGCGCGCAGCCGGGTGTCGTCGGCGAGCTGGGCGCGCAGCGCGGCGAGGTTGCGCAGATCGGCGTCGACGGCGGCCTGGAACTTGTTGCCACCGCGCTCGATCACCGGCTCGGTCGTCGCGGTCCGCAGATAGCGCCGGAACTCCCCGTACCCGTCGAAGCCGAGCAGCGCGACGAACCGGGTCACCGACGGCTGGCTCACCTGGGCGTGCTCCGCCAGCTCGGCACTGGTCAGCGAGGCGGCGTCGCGTGGGCGCTCGGCCAGGTAGCTGGCGATGCGCCGCTGCGCGGGCGTGAGGCGGTGCGCCGTGAGCAGCTCGTGCAGCGACCGGGTCACCATGTTCTCCTTCTCGCCGACTTCTCGCCGACTCGGTTCTTGCCAGCGTGCTGAATCAAGAGTTACATGCTATTCGCAGGAATGAATGAATGATTGTCAAGAGAGGTGGCGATGACGGACTCCAGCCGCATCCTGATCAGCGGCGCCGGACTGAAGTGCGCCGACGTGGTCCGCGTGGCGCGCCGCAGCGCCTGGCCGAAGCTGGCACCCGACGCGCTGACCAGGGCGGGACAGAGTTACGAACTCGCCGTCGAACTGGGCGCCAAGGGCGCGGTCTACGGCAGGACGACCGGCGTCGGCGCCAACCGCCACATCGTCGTGGACCCCGACGGCGCCGACCTGCACGGGCTGCGCCTGCTGCGCAGCCACGCCGGTGGCACCGGCACCCCGCTGCCCGACGACGCGGTACGTGCCGTCATGGCCGTCCGCCTCAACCAGCTCGCCGCCGCGGGCAGCGGGGTGCACCCGCGGCTGCTGCGGGCACTGGAGCAGGCCCTGCGCGTCGGAGCGCTGCCCCTCGTGCACACCCGGGGCGCGATCGGCACCGGCGACCTGACCGCGCTCGCCGAGATCGCGCTGACCCTCGCCGGTGAACTGCCCTGGGAGTCCGGAGGCATCGACCCGGTCGCGATCAGCCCCGGCGACGCGCTCGCGTTCATCTCCAGCAACGCCGCCACCCTCGCCGAGGCCGTGCTCGCCTGGCACGACCTGTCCCGGCTGCTGGCGGCGAGCCATGTGGTGACCGCGCTGACCTTCTGCGCGCTGGGCGGCTCCGCCGAGGCGTACGACGAGCGCGTGCACGCCTCCCGGCCGCACCCCGGCGCCGTACGGTGTGCCGCCGAGCTGCGCCGCTTGCTCACCGCGGGCGGGGACCTGCCGCCCGGCCGACGCCTCCAGGACCCGTTCGGCCTGCGGGCCTTCCCCCAGGTGCAGGGGCCCGCGCTGGAGGCCGCCGCCCATGTGGAACAGGTACTGGAGGTCGACATCAACGCGGCGGCGGAGAACCCGCTCATCGACACCGAGACCGAACAGGCTTACCACCACGGCCAGTTCTCCACCGCGCCGGTCGCGCTGGCCTTCGACTATCTACGGGCCGCGCTGCACCACACCGCGGAACTATCCGCCGCGCGCCTCAGCGACCTCGTCGAGCCCGACCTCAGCGGCCTCCCGCCGTTCCTGGCCGAGGGCCCCGCGGGCAGCTCCGGCGTCATGATCCTCGAGTACGTCGCCCACGACGCCCTCGGCACCCTGCGCCACGCGGCCTCCCCGGTCACCCTGGGCACCGCGGTCATCTCCCGCGGCCTGGAGGACCACGCCAGCTTCTCCACCCACGCGGTACGCAGCACGGTCACGGCGACGGCGGCGTACCGTACCGTGCTGGCCTGTGAACTCCTGGGCGCGGTAAGGGCGTTGCGGATGTCCGACGCGGTGCTCCCCGACACCCCGCTCCGCCAGGCATTCGCCATGGCCTCGGCGGGACTTCCACACGTGACCGAGGATCATCCACTGAGCGCGGAGATCCAGCAGGCCGAACGGCTGCTGGACCGGCTGGCGGTGCTGTAGCGGGAACGATGCCGGGACTGCCCCGAGGCGGGTACCAGGACATGTCCGCCCTGGTACCAGTCTCTGGCCGCCCTAGTCCTTGTCCGCGCCGGTCAGGGCCTCGGTGACCATGCGGGTGGCGAAGTCGCGGTCGTCGCACATCCGGTTGATGTGCTCCGCGAGCAGCACGGCCGTCCCTTCCAGCGGGTTCATCTCGGCGTCGGTCCAACGCCCGTACTGCGCACGCCACAGGCTGGGGCTCAGGCCGAGGCCCGAGGAGATGAGCAGGCCGGCCATGATGGGGATGACCTCGGGACGGAAGGTCTTGGGCATCTTGCGCATCGTGGTGACGACGGCGGGCACCACCGACTCGATGACGTCCTCGTCGTGCGCCTCACAGGCCAGCCGGAGCCACTTCATGAAGAGGTAGATCAGCGTGCAGGTGCCGTCCAGCAGCGCGTCGAGTCCGGTCGGGCCCAGGGACGCGGCGAACTGGTCGAGCAGGCGCTGGTATTCGGGGTCGACCTCGGACTTGTCGTCGTAGATGGCCTGGAGCCGAGAGTCGATCATCAGGAGCGCTGCACCCACATCGCCGACGGGCGCTTCCGAGGGATCGCAGGGTGATGACACGGAACTCCTCTCACGGGGCCGCGCCGGTCCGCGCGGCACGCACTCACGGTAGACCGCCGACCGGACGAGGGGTGAGGAAACCTGATGAATCACCTTTACGGGGAGGGCCTTTGGCGGGGCGGCGTCCTTCGGCGGTCGTGCTCGTCCTCCCAGACCATGAGAAGCACCTGCGGATCGGCGCCGCACGCCCTGGCGTAGACGACGGTGAAGCGGCGACTGGGGAAACGCTGTCCGGCCAGGATGTCGGCGACGTGGTCGACGCCAGCGCCCATCTTCCGCGCCAGGGTCTCCGGGCTGATGTGGGCCTGCCTCCGGACGCGTTCCATGACGTGCCCGATGTGGGCGGCGCTGCTCGCGGCGTGGCTGGATTCAGGTGACATCGTGGGCCTCCCCGGCGCCGGAGCCGTCGTGCCGATCCGTCCCAGGAGTGGGCCGGTCGAGCGCGTCGGGGGCGTGCGGGCATCGCTGTCCGGCCATGCGCAGCAGGACCAGACAGGCACTCCCGGCGGTGATCCAGTGCTCGGTCTGGTGCGAGAGGAGCAACTGCCCGGCGGGACCGACGGCGGCTTCCAGCGCGTCGATCACGCAGAGCGGGCACCACCGGACCCGACGCGGCGGGCGCGGGCGGGCATGGCGCGGTTTACGGCGCCGACGCCAAGGGGAGGGGGACATAGCGGTCTCCTAGGAGGAGTCGTGGACACGGGGCCCCGGCTGTTGACCGCCAGATCACGTACGGGGCCCCGATGCCGCTCGACGTGTCGCCGAGCAGGACGGACGCTAGGTCGAACCACGCCCGTGCGGAATCCACTTGAGAAGCGGAACGCAGGGATTTCTGTGCCGTCGGCGCCGTATTGCCAGGGGGAAGCGTCCCGGATTCTGCTGCCACGTTCGAATTGCGGCGAGAGTGCGCCCTCGTTGTGCGCCCCGACTGTTCCAGTTGGGAGCCCCGATATCACGACCAGGCTCGCCATCCCTATAGCGGCTGTACGAATGCCACATGCATACTCCATGCCTGGTGCATATTCCAATGTCCTCTTCTTCTCGTCCTAAAGTGAGATGAACGCAGCCGCTCGCGCGACGCACTTGCATGTGAGCGGCAGACAGTTGAATCGAGACATTGTTGATTGCAGCGTGCATACATGGCACGGCGAGCGGTGAGCCTCTCATGGTCTGGCGGGGATGCAATTGCATCCCGGCAACGGGGAGTTCATTCACCGCAGGAGGTCGTCCGGTGCGGAAACCGACACTTGTGGAGCGGCACGGCTCGGATCGGGCCGGTGTCGCGTGGCGGAAGAGTTCGTACAGCCTTCCGGAGGGATCGTGCGTGGAGATCGCACACCCGTCCGGTGACCAGGTGCTCTTCCGTGACTCCAAGACCCGGAACGGTCCGGTCATGGCCGTCTCGAGGGGGACCGCGGCCGCGTTCGCCGCCGCCGTCGACCGCGGCGACCTCTGATTCGCCCACGGGAGCCGTCGGGAGACATCGGTCGCCACCGCGGCCGTGCCTTTCGACGGCCCCCTTGCGAAGAGGGGGCCAGGTGCCCCGGGTGCGTCAATTCGGCAAGGGCGCGCTCGCGAAGTCATGAATATCGTTCAGCTCTGGACATCGCTGCTGAACGGTCGGTATGGATAGGGACAATGCAAGTGCATTCCGCCCCTGGCGAGGCCGGTCGGGCGGGATGCCCGGGAGGGAGCACTGTGGGGGAGCGGGCCGCACAAGGGCACGAACAGGGCAACGGTGATGTGTTCTTAGGGCAGGACCAGCCACACAGTGCGCGAATGTACGACTACTACCTGGGCGGCAAGACCAATTACCGCGTGGACCGGGAAGCGGCCCAGGCGGTGATCCGGTTGTTCCCGGCGATCGAGACCGTGGCCCGGGTGAACCGCGCCTATATGCATCGCGCCGCGCGGTATCTGGCACAGCGGGGAGTCCGCCAGTTCATCGACGTGGGTACCGGTATCCCGACGGCGCCCAACCTGCATGAAGTGGTCCAGGGCGTCGCGCCGGAATGCCGGGTCATGTACATCGACAACGACCCCATCGTGCTCGTCTACGCGGACGAGCTGCTCGCCGGAACTCCCGAGGGACTGACGGGCTATGTCCAGGCGGACGCCACCGACCCGGACGCGGTGCTTGCCGCGGTCGACGCCGAGGGCGTGGTGGATCTCGGCCGACCGGTGGCCCTCAGCCTCCACGCGCTGCTTCACTTCATCCCCGACGACAGAGACCCCTACGGCATCGTCGGCGGCTTCATGGACCGGCTCGCCCCCGGCTCCTACCTGAGCCTGACCCACTGCACGGGTGACTTCGCCCCGGAGGCGTGGCAAGCCATCATCGACACCTACGTACAGCGCGGAACCCCCGCCCAGGTACGCAGCCGAGCGGAGGTCGAGCGCTTCTTCGAGGGCCTTGAACTCGTCTCCCCCGAGGTGGTGTTGGCCCACCAGTGGCATCCGCGGGTGGGCAGCGGGCCGGGGGTGCTCAGTGATCGGCTGGTGTCGTTGTACGCGGGGGTCGGGCGGAAGGTCTGACGGTGGCGACCGAGATCACCTGTAGCGGGTCATCAGGTGCTGCAACCGTCGCCGCATGGCGTGGGAGTCGAGGGAGCGGGCGGCGAGTTCGTCGAACGCCTTCACTCGGCGGTCCACCATCTCCTCGTCCTCGATGACCAGGCCACCGTCGTATGCCTCGGTGAAGACGATCGTGGGGAGGAGGCGGCCCGCGAAGTCGAAGATGGTCGTGGGACCGAGTTCGACGTGCACGTCGAAGTCGTATAGCGGGGCGAGTCGAAGCTGGATCCGAGAGTGGGACGTCAGGTCGATCAGGTGCTGCAACTGCCCGCGCATGATGGCCGATGATCCGACGGGGCGAGCGAGAGTGGTCTCGTCGACGATGCAGAACAACTTCTTGTCCGCAGAGGTGAATTGCTTCTGCCGTGCGGTGCGGAACCTGACCAACTCGTCGTACGTGTTCGCGGGACCGCGACCTCGCTCGATCAGTGCGCGAGCGTATTCAGGAGTCTGCAACAAGCCGTGCAGATAGGTGGGTTCGAACGACCTGACCCTGCACGCCATGTCCTCGAAGCTGACCACGGCCTGGAGGTACTTCGGCGTGACCGCCGACCACGGCTGCCACCAGTTGGGCCGGTGGGCGGCCGCAGCGAGCTCGCGCAGATTGTCCTGTTCCTGCGGAGTCGTGATCCCGTACGTCTCGAAGAACCTCGGTAGGTCCCGCTCCTTGGGCGAGTTGGTGCCGGATTCGATCCGGCTCAGCTTCGAGGAGGAGACTCCGAGGCGACCGGCCGACTCACCCAGACTCAGGCGGGCGCTCTCCCGGCTCAGGCGCAAGGCGTTGCCCAGCACCTTCCGTACCGCGCGTGGCACTGCCTCGTTCTGGAGGTAGCGCACCGTTGTCCGGCGCCCCGCCCTTTGGCCGGAGGCGTCTTCAGGCTCCACCGGCATGGGCAACTGCTTGGACACTTGTGCTCCTTGATTCCCTACACGAAACGTGTTGCTCCAGGCACACATAGTGCCCGCCGATGCCCGTGACGGAGTGAGAATCGTAAAAATGTCCAATAACTGCTCGCGCCCCCGACCGGAAGCCGGTCACCACCGACCTCCACCGAGAGTCGGGCCGCAGGCCGGATTGCGTCAACCTAGCGCGCCCTGGCGGGAGTTGGCGGGCGTCAGGACTTCCCCTTCCTCTTCAACGCCGAAGGCTTGTGCACCGCGGTCTTGCCTGACTTGTCGCTGCGGACCTCGTACTGGGGGTCCTCCGGGGAGGCGTCGACCGTGCGGCCGGCGGCCTCGGTGCGGCCGGTGATCTTCTTCTCGACCTTGCCGGTGGTCTCGGTGCCGTGGGTGCTCCAGGCGACCTTGTCGCCCTTGGCCGGGCGGTTCTTGTCGGAGGCGCTCATGTGGGGCTCCTGGGTGACGGAGATTTCCTCCCACCCTGGCCGGGCGCCAGCCCGTTCGCACCTGGGCGCGGGGTCGGGGGCGGTTCCGGGGGTACACGGTGGGGCGAAGGATCGTGGCCGATCAAGGAGGACGTGGCGATGGACAGCGTGCGCGAGATCATGACGGGGAACCCCACGACGGTGGACGGCCGGGAGTCGGTGACGTCCGTGGCGCGGACGATGCGTGACGACGGGGTCGATGTCGTGCTCGTGGTGGAGGGCGGGAGTCTGCGGGGGCTGGTCAGCGACCACGACCTCGTCGTACGGGCGCTCGCGGACGCCGCCGACGCCGACGAGATGACCGTGGCCGAGGTGGTGCACGGAGGGTTCGTCACCGTGGACATCGACGACGGTCTCGACTCCGTCGCCCGGCTGATGGAGGAGAACTCGGTCCGGCAGGTCGCCGTCATCGAGAGCGGCACACCGGTGGGCGTCGTGGACGCGAGCGACCCCCGCCTCCAGGGCCGCTCCGGCCGCATCGACTCGCCCACGCCGGAGCATGCCCGCAAGTCGGGCAGCGACAGCTAGACCACGTGTCGCTCGCCGCGCACCCCTTGGCGAACCGCCGTACATTGGGCCGGACACCGCCGGGAGGACAGTCATGCGGCACACCGTCACGGTCGCGGGCCCCGCAGCGCCCGATGTGGTCTGGGAGCGGTACGCGCGGTACGAGGAGTGGGCCCACTGGGCGCCGCACCTACGGGCCGTCCGGACGGAGGGCGACGTCATCCGGCCGGGCGCCCGGGGTGAGGTGGAGGTCGCGGGGTTCCTGCGCGGGAGCTTCGAGGTCACCGAGGTCGACCGGCCGAAGGGCGCCTGGACCTGGAAGGTGAAGTTCCTCGGCATCCCCGTGGAGGTGGGCCACACCATGGCCCCCGAGGGTACGGGTACCCGGGTCGCCGTCCACCTGACGGCGCCCGCTCCGGTGCCCCTGGTCTACGCGCCCATGGTCGACTGGGCGCTGCACCGGCTCACCCGCGTCTGACCTCAGCGGCCGCCGCGCCGGACCTGCGCCGCCCGCCGGGCCTCGGCGAGCTTGCGGGCCTCGCTCGTCTTGCGGGACGGACGGGCGCCGCCCGACGTGTCCTTGCTGGAGCCCATGCCGCGGAACGGCGCGTTGGTGTTCTTGGGGCGTGACGACGGGCCGCCGTCGAGCGGGGTGCCGGACGGCTTGCGGGCGCCGGTGATCCGGGACAGCGCGGCCTCGCCCGAGCGCACCTTGGTGACCGTCGGCTCGACACCGGCCTCGGCCGTCACCTTGCTCAGCTCGCGCCGCTGACCCGACAGCGCCAGGGTGACCACACTGCCCGAGCCGCCGCCGCGCGCGGTGCGGCCCGCGCGGTGCAGGTAGTCCTTGGCGTCGGCGGGCGGGTCGACGTTCACCACGAGGTCGAGGTCGTCGATGTGCAGGCCGCGCGCCGCGACGTTGGTCGCCACCAGTGCGGTGATCTGCCCGTCCTTGAACTGCGCGAGGGTCCGGGTGCGCTGTGGCTGGGACTTGCCGCTGTGCAGGGCCGCCGCGTGCACCCCGCTGGCCCGCAGATGCCGGGTGAGCTGGTCCACCCCGTGCTTGGTGTCCAGGAAGAGCAGGACACGGCCGTCGCGGGCGGCGATCTCCGTCGTCACGGCGTACCGGTCGGGACCGTGCACGACCAGGACATGGTGGTCCATCGTCGTGACCGCGCCCGCCGACGGGTCGACCGAGTGCGAGGCCGGGTCCTTGAGGTGGTCGCGGACCAGGTCGGCGACGTCGTGCTCCAGGGTCGCGGAGAACAGCATCCGCTGACCGTCCGGCCGTACCTGCTCCAGCGCCTCGGTGACCTGCGGCAGGAAGCCCATGTCGCACATCTGGTCGGCCTCGTCGAGGACGGTGATCCGGACCCGGCCCAGACGGCACGCCTTGCGCTCGATGAGGTCGTGCAGGCGGCCGGGGGTGGCGACGACGACCTCGGCGCCGTCGCGCAGCGCGGCGATCTGGCGGCCGATCGACATGCCGCCGACCACCGCGGCCATCCGCAGCCCCAGCGCGTCGGCGTACGGGGTGAGCGCCTCGCACACCTGCTGGGCCAGTTCGCGGGTGGGTACCAGGATCAGGGCCAGCGGCTGCTTGGATTCGGCCCGGCGGCCCGCCGTACGCGCGAGCAGCGGGAGGCCGAAGGCGAGGGTCTTGCCGGAGCCGGTGCGGGCGCGCCCGAGGACGTCGCGTCCCGCGAGGGCGTCGGGGATCGTGGCCGCCTGGATCGGGAAGGGCTCGCGCACCTCCAGCTCGGCGAGCTTGCGCTGCACCGCGGGGGGCAGGTCCAGGTCGGCGAAGGAGGTGACCGGCGGCTGCGACTCGGCGGGGTCCGGGTGGTTCATGACAAGCCTTCCGCAAGAGGGGACGTACCGAGGAAGGCCCGGTAGGACGAGGTACGGCGACCGGACGGGCGGGGTCACCGACCGTCACTACCGTGCAAAAGTTTCACGCTAACACAAGGGGCGTACCAGGGTCCGGTCGGCCTGGTACCCGGGTTCGTCCGGCCTGGTACCCCGATCCGCTCGGGCAGGAGCGGTTCGGGGGCGCACGGCATAGTGGTATGAGCTGATGCAAAAGACGCGGCCCGTGTACTGGTACCGGGCCGGTCGACGGGAAGGCGACAGGTATGGGTGCCAAGGACCTGTGGGACCACGGGCCCGGCCCGGCCGAGGACCGGGCGGTCAGGGTGCCCGGCGGCCTGCTCGACCTGCTGCACGCCTCCGCCGTGGTCATGGACGCCGAAGGCCGCATCGTCCTGTGGAGCCCCGAGGCCGAGCAGCTGTTCGGCTACGACGCGGCCGAGGCGCTCGGCCGGTCGGTCGACGAGCTGCTGGCGCTGCCGGAGGACGCGCGGCACATCCACGAACTGTTCCAGCAGGCGCAGGTCGGCACCAGTTTCGCGGGGGTCTTCCGCGCCCGGTGCAAGGACGGTTCGACCCGTTCGGTCGAATACCGCAAGGGTCGTCTGCACGACCCCGACGGGAACGTGCTCGGGCTGGCGCTCGCCGCCGACGTGGACACCGTGCGCCGGGTGGAGAGCGATCTCGCCCTGTCCGAGCTGCTGATCAACCAGTCGCCCGTCGGGCTCGCCGTGTTCGACACCGAGCTGCGCTGGATGCGGATCAACGACGCCCTGACCACCGCCAACGGGGTCACCGAGGAGGAGGTGGTCGGCCGACGGCTGGGGGACACGCTGCCGGGGGTGGACACCGAGGCCATCGAGACCGCCATGCGGCAGGTGCTGCGCACCGGCGAGCCGATCCTCGACCACCGCACCATCGGCCGCGTCCCGGCCGACCCGGACCACGATCACGCCTGGTCGGAGTCGTACTACCGGATCGAGGACCGGCACGGGAAGGTGCTGGGGGTCGCGGTGTCCGTCGTGGACGTCACCGCCCGCCACCTCGCCGCCGCGGAGGTCGCGGCCGCGCACCGGCACCTGGCCACCCTGTCCGAGGCCAGCGCCGACATCGGCAGCACGCTCGACCTGCGGCAGACCGCGCGGGAGCTGGCCGAGGCCGTGGTGCCCCGGTTCGCCGACCTGGCCACCGTCGACCTGCTGGAGTCCGTCGCCACCGGCCGACGGACCGCCGCGGGCGACCAGGCGCGGTTCGTCGCCGTCGCCGTCGCCCCGGCCGAACCGGACGACGACATGGGGGGCGCAGCGCTCTGGGACGACCTCGCGACGGAGGAACCGGCCCCGATGATGCGCGGCAGTGTCCGTGCCGGGACCCCGGCCATGATCTCCCGCGTGGACGGCGCCGCGCTGCGCCGGATCTCCGGCGACGAACAGGCCGTCGCGGCGCTCCGCAAGGCGGGCGTGCGCAGTTACCTCGTGGCGCCGCTGGTCGCGCGCGGCACCGTGCTCGGCGTGCTCAGCCTGTACCGCACCGGCAACACCCGCCCCTTCGACAGCCGCGACCTCCAGATGGTGTGCGAGATCGTCGGCCGTGCGGCCATCAGTGTGGACAACGCCCTGCTGTACGGCCGGGAGCGGGACACCGCCCTCACCCTCCAGCGCAGCCTGCTCCCGCAGACCCCGCCCGACCAGCCGGACGGCCTGGAGATCGCCGTGGGCTACCGTCCCGCGGGCAGCGGCACCGAGGTCGGCGGCGACTGGTACGACGTACTGCCGCTCAGCGACGGCAAGGTGGGTCTGGTGGTCGGCGACGTGATGGGCAGCGGTGTCCGGGCCGCCGCCATCATGGGCCAACTGCGCACCACCACAAGGGCGTTGGCCCGACTCGATCTGCCGCCCGCCGAACTGCTCGGCCATCTGGACGAGACCGCCGCCACGCTCAGCGAGTCCTTCGCCACCTGCGTGTACGCGGTCTGCGACCCCAAGCGCGGCACCTGCACCTTCTCCTGCGCGGGCCATCTCCCGCCGGTCCTCGTCCAGCCGGGCCACGAGGCGACGCTCCTCGCCCTCCCCACCGCCGCCCCGCTGGGTGTCGGCGGAGTGCCCTTCGGCACGCTGGAGGTCGAACTGCCCGATGGCTCTCTGCTGGCCCTGTACACCGATGGTCTGGTCGAGACCAGGTACGACGCCATCGACGTGGGACTGCACTCCCTCTGCCGGGCGTTGGAGAGCGCGACCGGTTCTCTCGAGCAGACCTGCGACATGCTCCTCGACACGGTCGACCACTCCTCGGCCGACGATGTGGCGCTGCTGCTGGCGCGGTTCGGCGGGGCGTAGAGCCGGATACGGCTGCCGGGCACGCCAACGGACGGCGTACCCGGCGGAGTTGGTTCAGGAGCGGGCGGTGTCCGCGCCCTTCAGGCCGAAGATGTCGACCGCGTGGTAGTAGGTCCACGCCGTCGAGTTGCAGGAGGTCTTGGTGGCGCCGGAGTAGTTGTTGCAGACGCGCTTGAGGTCCTCGTAGAAGGCCGAGTCGATACGGGACTTGTTCGCGGAGAAGGTGCCCGCGGCCTTGTAGTTGCGGTAACCGAAGTCGTGCCGGGCGCAAGCGGTCTGGAAGGGGAAGCCGAAGGGGTTGTCGGGCGAGGAACTGCAGTAGTCCGTCGACCAGTCGAAGCCGTAGGCGGCCCAGGCGCCCTGGTTGCCCCGCGCGGACACCCAGGAGTTGTAGCTGGCGGCGCTGGTCTGGGTCCAGGAGCTGAGCACCTGCGGCTTGTCGGCGGGCGCCGCCGAGGCGTCACTGGCGAGTACCAGCACCGCGGGGAGCGCCAGTGCGGCACCGGCGGCGGCGAGGGAGACGGCGTGGGGACGGCGCATGGAAGACCTCCGGAGTGTGGGGCCCAGCAAGCCTCGCGGGGTTTGCGAGGCGGGGTCAGCTTGGACCACCGCTCCACCGCATGAACAGTCCATGTCAAAGAATTCCTCGCGGAATTTCAACAAACTGTCAGCCTGAATCAGGCCCAACTCGGCTAATTCGGCGCGCACATGGCGGGGTGGTGACGGAGGGATAAGGTAAGGCTAACTTTAGTTCGTGAAGGGTGAACCTCGGTACGGATGGAGGCTTGATGACGGACTTCGTGAGCGTCGAGCGGGAGCGTGTCGATCAAGTGGACGATGACCGAAGTGCGTTGACGCTCCATCAGGTAAAGCTTGGTGCGGGTGGGCCGCTCGCCCGTGTCCGGGTCGCCGACGGCCGGGTGACGCACATCCACCTGGACACGCACACGACCCCCGTCGAGAACGGCGACCGGGTGCTCGGTCTGGACGGCCGCGTGCTCCTGCCCGGCCTCTGGGACGCCCACGTCCACCTCGCGGAGTGGGCCGCCGCCCGGCACCGGCTCGACCTGGCCGGGACCGCTTCCGCGCAGGCCGTGGCCGACCTCTTGAAGTCACGCGGCGGGGCCAACGACCGTACGGTGCTCTACGGTTACGGCTACCGCGACGGACTCTGGCCCGACGCCCCGCACAAGAGCCTCCTCGACGCGGTGCTGCCCGACCGGCCGGTCGCCCTCGTCAGCGCCGACCTGCACGCCGTCTGGCTGAACTCCGCCTGCCTCGCCCTCGCCGGTCGGCCCGGCCACCCCACCGGACTGATCCGGGAGCACGAGGCCCACGAGGCGCTGTCCGCGCTGCCCACCGCCCCCGCCGCCACGGTGGACCGCTGGATCGCCGACGCCTGCCGGGCCGCCGCCGCGCGCGGTGTCACCGGCGTCATCGACTTCCAGTACGGCGACACGGTCACGGACTGGGAGCGCCGGTCCGCCGACGGCCCGCCCGCGGTACGTGTCGCGGCCGCCGTCTATCCGAGTCGGCTGGACGCGGCCTTGGCGCGGGGGCTGCGCACCGGGAGCGAGATCGGCGCGGGCGGGGGACTGGTGCGCGTCGGCCCGCTCAAGCTGTTCACCGACGGCTCCCTCAACACCCGTACCGCCCTGTGCCACGACCCCTATCCGGGGCTGGAGGGCACGGACGGCGCCCATGGCATCGAGGAGACCGCGCCCGACGAGCTGATACGGCTGATGCGCCGCGCCGCCGCCCACGGCATCGAGCCCGCCGTGCACGCCATCGGGGACCGCGCCAACACCGTGGCCCTGGACGCCTTCGCCGCCGTCCGCTGCCGGGGCCGGATCGAGCACGCTCAGCTGCTCGACCCCGAGGACCTGCCCCGTTTCGCCGAGTTGGGCGTCACGGTCGGCGTACAGCCCCGGCATGCCACCGACGACCGCGATGTGGCCGACCACCACTGGGCCGGGCGCACCGGCCGCGCCTTCGCCTACGCCGACCTCCTCGCCGCCGGGGCCCGGCTGGAGTTCGGGTCGGACGCCCCGGTGTCTCCGCTGGACCCTTGGCTGGCCATCGCCTCCGCCGTCACGCGCACCGACGACGCGCGTCCCGCCTGGCATCCCGAGCAGCGCCTCTCCGTGCCGGACGCGCTGGTCGCGGCCGCGCGGGGGCGGCGCGGCATCCGGGTCGGGGACCCGGCCGACCTGGTGGTCGTGGACGTGGACCCGCTGGAGGCGGACGCGGACACGCTGCGCGCGATGCCCGTGCACGCCACCATGACGGACGGCCGCTGGACGCATGGGCCCCGCTGAGCAGGGGGCCGCACCAGGACATCCGCCGCTGTCCTGACGACGTCCGAGGACGAGTGAGAGGCCGATGCGCATGCCGTCCCCCGAGACCAGCGAAGCCCCACAACTCGCCCCGTATGCGATGCCGGGCCCGGCCGCGCTGCCGCCCGACCGGTCCGGCTGGGTCGTCGAACCGGCCCGCGCGGCGCTGCTGATCCTCAACCCGCAGAACCACTTCCTGCGCGTGCTGCGGGAGCGGTCAGCGCCAGTGCCCCAACTCGTCTCCGGCATCGCCCTGTTGTGCGAGTCGGCGCGAGCGGCGGGTATCCCCGTCCTCTACACCCTGGCCTGCGCCGACGGGCGGGCGGCCGGGCGCGGGACCGCCTTCGGGCATCCCGCGCTGCTCCGGGGCGGGGACTCGCGTGAGGTGCCGGAAGAGATCCGGCCACAGGTGGGGGACAGCCTCCTGACCGCCAAGCGGTTCAGCGCGTTCGCAGGCACCCGGCTCCGTCACCGCCTCGCCGAACTGGGCCGGGACCAGCCGGTGATCGCCGGTGTCTTCGCGCGAACCCAGGTGCTGCTCACCGCGGCGGACGCCGCGATGCAGGACATGGAACCCTTCGTCGTCGCGGACGCGGTCGCCGACCGGGCACCCGACCAGCACCGGATGGCCCTCGACTGGATCGCCGCGACCTGCGGGGCGGTGCGGAGCGTGCGGGGTGTGGTGGATGTCTTCGGCGGGGCGGGGGCGGCCTGAAAGCAATGGTGCGGTCGCCCGGGAATCCGGGCAGGATGCGGGTGCCCGTGACGAAGGCGCCGATGGAGGAGAGCCATGACCTTGCCGGAGGGTTGGGAGTGGGTGGATGAGATCCCGTCCGGATGGTCTCCACCCGAAGAGCTGCGAAGGCCGACAGGGGTGGTCGGAGTCGACCTGCCGATCAGGATGCTGTCGAGCAACACGTTGGGTAATGACCTCATCGACCTGGTGGGCCGACTGCTCAGCGAGGGTGCTCGCTTCAGCATCTGGTTCGGCTCGGAGGCCAAGCGGATCTCATCCCCCGAGCAGCTGGCGATCTTGTCGCTGAAGGCGAACGAACAGCACCACCGGGTCTATGAGGCGTGGACCTCGTTCATCGACGCTTACCGGGCATCCCGTGGAAGAGTGGCAGCTTTTCGGTCCGAGGAAGACGCATTGAGGCGGGTTCTCTCCGATGCGGTCGGTGTTCTCGCCGCGCCCCGGAGCCCCGGCGGGACCGTCCGCCGGGGCTCCGGGAGTCTTGCGGGGGAGTCAGGCGGGGACTCGGCCTGACAGGACCGAGCGGTGGATCTCCTCCGCGCGGACCGCGACCGTCGACAGCAGGGTGCTGGTCAGGCCGTGGGTGTGCTCGGTGCCGCCCTGGAGGTAGATGCCCGCCGTGACCTCCGGCGCCGTCTCGACGCGGTGATCGCGGCCCACCCGGATCTCGTCCTCGTCGTCCCGCAGGCACAGCTTGGCCGCCTCGCCGAGCAGCGGGGTCAGATCGCGGGGGCGGTAGCCGGTGGCGAGGACCAGCACGTCGGTGGGGAGCACCTGCCGCTCGCCGGTGGGCAGGAACTCCACGGTGACGTCCAGCGCGCCGCCCGCGCCCGGATCGACCGAGCGGACGCGGGAGACGTTGAGGAAGCGCAGCCGCTCCCGTCCGGATACCTTCTCCCGGTATGCGGTGGCGTACAGCGCCTCGATCAACTCCATGTCGACCACGGAGTAGTTGGTCGAGCGGTGGTAGTCGAACAGGGACTGCTTCACCTCCGAGGGGGCCGAGAAGTAGACGTCGACCGCCTCGGGGTCGAAGATGCGGTTGGCGAACGGGCTGTCGTCGGCCGGGGTGTAGCCGTACTTGGCGAAGACCGAGCACACCTCCGCCTCCGGGAAGGTGCGGTGCATGTAGTCCACCGCCTCGGCCCCGCTCTGTCCGGCGCCGAGCACGACCACGCGCCGTACCGGGGCCCCGGAGGCGGCGAGTTGGACCGAGCGCGGAATCAACTGGCTGTTGTGCCAGACGTGTTCGCCCAGCTCCAGACCGGGCGGCACATGCGGTTCCAGTCCCATCGCCAGGCTGATGTTGCGGGCCCGGTGGGTCATCGTCCCGCCGGAACCGGCGATGTCGCGGGAGGTGACGTCGAAGTACGCCACCTGTCCGTCGTCGTCGCGGACCGGGTCGACGGCGACGGCCTCGCTGCCGTAGGCGACCAGGTGGGACACCCGCTCGGCCGCCCACTCGAAGTATTCGTGGAACTCCACGCGCAGCGGGAACAGCGTCTTCTGGTTCAGGAAGTCGATCAGCCTGCCTCGTTCGCGCAGGAAGCACAGGAAGCTGTAGTCGCTGGTCGGGTTGCGCAGCGTGACGAGGTCCTTCAGGAAGGACACCTGCATCGTGGCGTCGTCGATCAGCATGCCCCGGTGCCAGCCGAAACCCGACTGGCGTTCCAGGAACAGCGCGTTGAGACGGTGGCCTGCCGCAAGGCCCGCGTTGTGTTCCTCAACCGCTATGGACAGAGCGAGATTTGACGGTCCGAATCCGATACCGAGCACGTCGTGGACGACGTCGGAACCCATGCGCGGTGACTTCACCTTGGCATCGCCTCCCTCAGGCAGGCCCATGCTAGATAAGGTAAGGCTTACCTAGCAATGGAGTCTGTGAAGGGAAGGGCTGTATGCGGGTCGTCATGCTCGGCTACCAGACCTGGGGTCACCGCACGCTGCAGGCGCTGCTCGACTCCGAGCACGAGGTCGTCCTCGTCCTCACCCACCCCAAGAGCGAACACGCCTACGAGAAGATCTGGGACGACAACGTCGCCGAACTCGCCGAGAAGCACGGCGTCCCCGTACTGCTGCGCAACCGCCCCGACGACGCCGAACTCCTCACAGCCGTACGGGAGTCACGCCCGGACATCATCGTCGCCAACAACTGGCGCACCTGGCTGCCCCCGGAGCTGTTCGATCTGCCCGAGCACGGCACCCTCAACATCCACGACTCGCTGCTGCCCTCCTACGCCGGGTTCTCCCCGATCATCTGGGCGCTGCTCAACGGGGAGGAGCGCGTCGGGGTGACCGCGCACCGGATGAACGGCGAACTCGACGCCGGGGACGTCCTGGTGCAGCGCTCGGTGCCGGTCGGCCCCACCGACACCGCGACCGACCTGTTCCACCGCACCGTCGACCTCATCGCACCGCTCGTCCGCGAGTCGCTGGACCTCATCGCCTCCGGCCGGGACGCCGGGCAGTGGATACCGCAGGACCGCTCCCGCGCCAGCTTCTTCCACAAGCGCTCCGCCGAGGACAGCCGCATCGACTTCGGCTGGCCCGCCGACCGCCTGGAACGCCTCGTACGCGCCCAGTCGGACCCGTACCCGAACGCGTACGCCTACCACCGCGGGCAGCGGCTGCGGATCGTCTCCGCCGCCGTCTCCGAGGGGCGGTACGGCGGCACGCCGGGGCGGATCTTCATCCGCGAGGGTGATGGCGTGGTCGTGGTGGCGGGCGCCGACGCGCACACCGGGCGCTGCCGGGGGCTGCTGGTGAAGCGGGTGCGCACGGACGACGGCACCGAGTACGCGGCCGCCGACTACTTCCGCACCATGGGCGGTTACCTCACCTCGCGCCCCTGAGCCGCGCGGCGGCGGCCGGTCAGTCGACGGCCGCCGCCGGGACGGCTTCCGCCAGTCCGGCGCCGTCGTCGTGGTGGCGGCCCAGCGGGATGACCAGCGGGGTGCCGCTGACCGGGTCCGGGGCGATCCGGCAGCGCAGCCCGAACACGTCCGCCACGGTCGCCTCCGTCACCACCTCGGCGGGCGCGCCCTCGGCGACGATCCGGCCGGCCTTCATGGCGATGACGTGATCGGCGTACCGGCACGCCTGGTTGAGGTCGTGCAGCACCATCACCACGGTCCGGCCCTCGCGCCGGTTGAGGTCGGTGATCAGGTCCAGGACGTCGATCTGGTGGGCGAGGTCGAGATAGGTGGTCGGCTCGTCCAGCAGCAGTACGGGCGTGCCCTGGGCCACGGCCATGGCGATCCAGGCCCGCTGCCGCTGCCCGCCGGACAGCTCGTCCACCGGACGGTCCGCGAGATCGGTGAGCCCGGTCGCGGTGAGCGCCCCGCGCACCGCCTCCTCGTCCGCCGCCGACCACTGCCGCCACCACGTCTGGTGCGGTGACCGCCCCCGCCCCACCAGGTCGGACACGGTCAGCCCCTCCGGCGCCACCGGCGTCTGCGGCAGGATGCCCAGCTTGCGCGCCAGCTCCCGCGTCGGCACCTCGCGCAGGGCCACCCCGTCCAGCTCCACCACACCCTGACGTGGTGTCAGCAGCCGGGCGAGCGCCCGCAACAGGGTCGACTTCCCACAGGCGTTGGCGCCGACGATGGCCGTGATGCGGCCGGTCGGCACGGTGAGGTCCAGGTTCTCCACGACCGTCCGCCCGTCATAGGCGAGCCGCAGTCCACGGGCACCCAACTCCGGCCCGGAGACGGAGGACTTGGTGCGCGGTTCGGTGGTCGACATGGGCATCAGCCTCCAGAGCCCGCGCGGTTGGCGCGGATGAGCAGCCACAGCAGGACCGGCGCGCCGAGGGCGCCGGTGACGATCCCGACCGGCAGTTCCGTACCCGGCACCGCCTCGCGGGCGAGGAGGTCGGCGCCGAGCACGGTGAACGCGCCGGTGAGACCGGAGACGAGAGGGGGCGGCGACGAGGTGCCCGCCACCCGCTGGGCGATCTGCGGACAGGCCAGGGCGACGAACGCCACCGGCCCCGCCGCCGCCGTACCGAAGGCGACCAGGCCGACCCCGGTCAGCAGCAGCGCCAGCCGGACCGCCTGGACGGGCGTGCCGAGCCCGGCCGCCACGTCGTCGCCGAGCTGGAGGGTGCGCATCATGCGGCCCAGCGCCAGCGTGGGCGGCAGCAGGACGAGCGTGGCCAGGGCGAGGGTGTCCACCTGGTCCCAGGTGCGCCCGTTGAGGTTGCCGACCAGCCAGCCCACGGCCTCCTGCGCCTGGAACCGGTCGCCGCGCGCCACCAGGAAGTCGGTGGCGCTGGTGCAGATCCAGGAGACGCCGATGCCGACGAGGATGATCCGGTACCCGGTGGCCCCGCCCTTCCAGGCCAGCGCGTACACCAGCAGCGCGGTCGCCAGCGCGCCCAGCAGGCCCAGCGCGGACAGGCCGAGGCCGCCGGTCCAGCCGAGGACCACGGCGGCCACCACCGCGGTGCCCGCGCCCTCGGTGAGCCCGATCATGTCGGGGCTGGCCAGCGGGTTGCGGGTCATCGTCTGGAACACCGCGCCGGACACCCCGAAGGTCACGCCGACCAGCAGTCCGGTCAGGGCGCGCGGCAGCCGGAGGTCCTGGACGACGGTGACCGTGCCGGGCTCGCCCGCGCCGACGAGCGCCCGCATCACGTCGGACAGGGTCATCGGGTAGTCGCCGAGGGTGAGGCCCCAGCAGAACAGCAGGAACGCGCCGACGGCGACCCCTGTTCCGGTCAGCAGCAGCCGGGGGCGCAGCATCCCGGAGACCGGGGGGACGGCGAGCCGGAAGGGCCGGTCGCGCAGGACGGGGGGCGCCGTGAGCTTCGTGGGGACGGACATGCTCACACCTCCGCGAGCTTGCGGCGCCGGACCAGGGCGATGAAGAACGGGCCGCCGAGGAAGGCGACCAGCACACCGGCCTGGATCTCGGTGGGGCGGGCCACCGTCCGGCCCAGGATGTCGGCGGCGAGCAGCAGCGCGGGCGCGATCGCGGCGGACAGCGGCAGCAGCCAGCGGTGGTCCGGGCCGATCCCGGCGAACTGGGCGAGCAGCCGGGCGATGTGCGGGACGACCAGCCCGAGGAAGACCACCGGGCCGATGACCGCCACCGACGCGCCGGTCAGCAGCACCACCGCCGCGACCCCCTGGAGCCGGACCAGGCCGAGCCGCCGCCCCAGGGAGGCGGCCACGTCGTCGCCCAGCGCCATGCTGTTGAGCGCGGGCGCGCAGGCCAGCGCGAGGACGGCGCCGATCGCGAGGAAGGGCAGGATGCGCAGCAGCTCGCCGGAGTCCTTGTCGGCCAGCGACCCCGCCGACCAGAAGCGGTACCGGTCCAGCGCGTCCTGGTCGGTGAGCACCACGGCGCTGGTCAGCGAGGTCAGCAGCGAGGTGACGGCCACCCCGGCCAGCGCCAGCTTCACCGGCGTCGCACCGGACCGGCCCAGCCGCCCCAGGAAGAACACCAGCACACTCGCGGCGAACGCCCCCGCGAACGCGAACCACACATAGCCGTACAGCGAGCCCACCCCGAACACCGCGACGGCGACGACGATGGCGAACGACGCGCCCGCGCTGACCCCGAGGATGCCGGGGTCGGCCAGCGGATTACGGGTCAGGGCCTGCATCAGCGCACCCGACATGCCGAGCGCCGCGCCCGTGGTCAGGCCGAGCAGCGTACGGGGCACGCGCACCGACCAGACGACGTTGTCCACCAGCCTGCTCGGCGGATGGCCGAGGACCGAGCGGACGACCTGGTCGAGCGGCACATTGAGCGCGCCCAGCGCCACCGACAGCACGGACAGCAGCAGGAGCAGCGCGACGACCAGGGTCACCAGCCCGGTGGTGCGGAGCGTTCTGCCCTGCCGTGTTCCTTGCCGTCTTTCTTGGGTCACGTACCGGTCTCCATGCCGTCGGTCCGGGGTGGCGCCGAACAGGGGGCTACGAGCCATCTCCCGTACCGGAAAGCCCAGTTGGGGAGCGCGCAGACAGCCCTGACGGCGACTTAGGTGAGCATAACCTCAGCCGCTGTGACGTGGGCCGCCGAATCCGCAAGGGGACTGTTGAGTTAGGCAAACCTCACCTTACTATGCGAGCGGTCGCGGCTCCGCTGAGCCGTTCCACACCTATGGGGAGGCACGGGCAGCTGTGTCGGACAACTCATCTCGTTCTCGCACACCTTCCTCGGTACCGGCTCCGGCTCGGGAGGCGTACTGGCGGGGGAGGTTCGCCGCACCGGCCGCCGAGACCCCGTTGCCGCTCGACCGGCCCTACCCCAGCCACCCGGACGCCCCGGCACCGCGCGCACGGAGCACGGCTCAACTCGGCGTCGGTGCCGATGAGAACACCCTCTTCGCCGCCTTCGTGGTCCTGCTGCACCGGTACGCGGCCGCCCCGGCCACCGAGGTGACCCTCGCCCATGACGGGCTCCCGCTACGCATCACCGTGGACGGCGGCACCCCCTTCTCCGAGCTGTGCGCACGCGTCGCCGCAGCGCGGGCCGAGGCCGAGGCCCACCGGCTGCCCACCGCCGAACTGCTCCGGCTGCTCACCCCCGAACCCACCCGAGGGGGAGGGGTGTTGTGCGCCACCGGCTTCGGTTTCGCGCCCTGGGCCGAGGGTGGCCCGCTGGACCTCGCGCTGTCCGTCGCCGACGGCACGGTACGGATCGACCACCGCGCCGACCTGTTCGACACGGCCACGGCCGACCGCGTCCTCGGCCACTACCGCACCCTGCTCGCCGACGCCGTGGCCCGCCCGGACACCGCCGTGGCCGACCTCGACCTCCTCACCGACGACGAGCGGCACCGGATTCTGACCGGCTGGAACGACACCGCGCACGACGTGCCCGCGCACACCTGGCCACGCATGTTCGCCGACCAAGTCGCCGCCCGTGCCCGGGAAGTCGCCCTCATCCACGAGGACGTCCGCCTCACCTACGCCGAACTCGACGCCCGAGCAGCCCGGTTGGCGCACGTCCTGGTCGCCCGGGGTGCCGGTCCCGAGCAGGTCGTGGCGCTGGCCGTGCCCCGCTCCGCCGACATGATCGTGGCGCAGGTCGCCGTCCTGAAGGCGGGCGCCGCCTATCTGCCCGTCGACACCGACTATCCGGCCGACCGCATCGCCTACATGCTCGACGACGCCCGCCCGGTCTGCCTCGTCACCACCGCCGAGGTACTGCCCGACCTGCCGCCCGGCACCGACCCGCTCGTCCTCGACGCCCCCGCGACCCTGGCCGAGCTGGCCGCCCAACCAACCCACGACCCCTCTGCGACAGCCGAGTTGACGGCTGCTCACGCCGCCTACGTCATCTACACCTCCGGCTCCACCGGCCGCCCCAAGGGCGTAGTCCTCTCGCACGCGGGCGTCGCCAAGCTCGTCGCCACCCAGCGCGAGCGGTTCGGGATCGGCCCGCACAGCCGGGTCCTCCAGTTCGCCTCACCCAGCTTCGACGTGGCCTTCTGGGACCTGTGCCTCGGCCTGCTCTCCGGCGGCCGCCTCGTCGTCGTCCCCACCGACCGCCGACTGCCGGGCGAACCCCTCGCCGCGTACGCCCGCGAGCACGGCATCACCTTCATGATCCTGCCGCCCGCCCTGCTGGCGGCGATGCCCGAGGACGTCCAACTCCCGCCAGAGGCAACCCTGCTGGCGGGCACCGAACGCGTCTCGCCGGAGCTGGTCGGCCGGTACGCGGGTGGCCGGATGATGTTCAACGCCTACGGCCCCACCGAGGCCACCACCAACTCCACGCTCGGCCGCTGCGATCCGCACACCCCGCCCGGCACCATCGTGCCCATCGGCATTCCCGACCCCGGCACCCGCGCCTACGTCCTCGACGACCGGCTGCGGCCCGTCCCCGCCGGGGTCACCGGCGAGCTGTACCTCGGCGGCGCCGGACTCGCCCGCGGCTACCTCGGCCGCCCCGGCCTGACCGCCGAACGCTTCGTCGCCGACCCCTTCGGCGCCCCCGGCGAACGGCTCTACCGCACCGGCGACCTCGTCCGCTGGAAGACCGACGGGCGGCTGGAGTTCCACGGCCGCGCCGACAGTCAGGTCAAGGTCCGCGGCTTCCGTATCGAGCCCGGCGAGATCGAGTCCGTGCTGCGCGCCCACCCGGCCGTGGACCAGGCCGCCGTCGTCGTCCGCGAGGACCGGCCCGGCGAACGCCGCCTCGCCGCCTACGTCGTCCCCGCCCTGGACAACACCTCGGAGGACGGGGTCGCGGACTGGAAGGACCTGCACGAACTGCTGTACTCGGCGGCCGGTGCCGAGGACTTTTCGGAGAACTTCGCGGGCTGGAACAGCATGTACGACGGCCAGCCCATCCCGCTCGCCGACATGCGCGAGTGGCGGGAGGCGACCGTCGCCCGCATCAGTGAACTGCGGCCCCGCCGGGTGCTGGAGATCGGCGTCGGCTCCGGCCTGCTGCTGTCCCGGCTCGCCCCGGAGTGCGACGCGTACTGGGGCACCGACCTCTCCGAGGAAGCCGTACGCGCGCTCACCGCCCAGGTGGCCGAGATCCCCGAACTCGCTGACCGGGTAACCTTGTTGGCCCGGCCCGCGCACGACCTCGCGGGGCTGCCGGAGGGGTATTTCGACACCGTCGTCGTCAACTCCGTCGTGCAGTACTTCCCCGGCGGCGACTACTTGACTGGTGTGCTCCGGGACGCGGCCGCGCTACTCGCGCCCGGGGGTTCCCTGTTCATCGGGGACGTGCGCAATCTGCGGTTGCTGCGCACCCTGAGCGCCGCCGTCGAAGGGCAGCGGGCCGAGGGCGACGACAAGGAGGCGCTGCGGGCCGCCGTGGACCGGGCCGTCGCCTGGGAGGGCGAACTCCTCGTCGACCCGGACTACTTCGCCGCCCTGGACGGCTTCACCGCCGACATCCGGATCAAGCGCGGCACCCATCACAACGAACTCACCCGCTACCGGTACGACGTGGTCCTGCGGCCGGGAACGCACACCATCTCGCACGTGCCCGCACAGCCCTGGCCCGAGGTCGGCTCCCCCCAAGCCCTCTCCGACCTGCTGGCCGCCACCGACCGCCCGCTGCGCGTCACCGGCTTCCCCAACGCCCGCCTCGCCGACGACCTGAGCGCCCTCGCCGCCCTGGACGACAGCAGCAGGCCCGCCACCGGCCCCTACGGCATCGACCCCGAGACCCTGCACGAGATCGCCGCCCGGCACGGCCGCCGCGCTCACCTCACCTGGGACGGCGACGCCGAGGACGGCGCCGTAGACGCCCTCTTCAGCTCCGAGGACGCAGCGGCCCCGTACCGCGGGGGCACCGGCCACCCCCTCACCAACCGCCCGGCACCCTTCCGCAACATCACCGCGCTCATGGCCGCCCTGCGCACCCACGCCGCCGCCGCGCTGCCCGACTACATGGTCCCGGCCGCCTTCGTCCCACTAGACCGGCTGCCCGTCACCCCTAGCGGCAAGCTCGACGCCGCCGCGCTGCCCGTCCCGGACCGCACCCTCCCCACCGGCGGCCGCCCGCCCGCCACCGCCCGCGAACGGCTGCTGTGCGAGCTGTACGCCCGCGCCCTGGACGTGCCCTCGGTCGGCGCCGACGACGACTTCTTCGCGCTCGGCGGCGACAGCATCGTGGCCGTCCGCCTCCTCGTCCTCGCCCGCCGCGCCGGACTGGAGCTGACCCCACGCGACGTGTTCCGCCACCGCACCGCCGCCGAACTCGCCACCGTCGCCCGCACCGGCACGGCCGAGGCGGACGGCGAGACGGTGCCCTGGGAGGTCCCGGCACCCGGAGAGATCGCGGCCGATCTCACCGTGGAGGAGGTCCTCCCGCTCGGCCCGCTCCAGGAGGGATTCTTCTTCCACGCCCTGGTCGACGGCGCCGAACACGACGCCTACGTGGTACAGCAGGTCATCGAGCTGACCGGACCCGTCGACGGCACTCTGCTGCGCACCGCCGCCGAACGGCTACTGGACCGACACGCCCCGCTGCGCGCCTGCTTCCGCCAGACGCCGGACGGCCGCCCGGTCCAGCTCGTCGCGTCCGGGCTCGCACTGCCCTGGCACGAGACCGACCTCACCACCGAGCCCGACCCCGCCACCCGGCAGTCCCGCGCCGACGCCGTGGCCGCCGAGGAGCGGGCCCGGCGCTTCGACCTGGCCCGGCCACCGCTGACGCGCTGCGCACTGATCCGGCTCACGGACGAGCGCAGCCGACTGATCCTGACGTTCCATCACATCGTGGCGGATGGCTGGTCGCTGCCCGTCCTCCACCGCGAACTGCTCGCCCTGTACGGCGAACACCCCGAGCCGCTGCCCGAGGTCACCCCCTATCGCGCCTACCTCCGCCGGATCGCGGGCGCCGACCGCGAAGCCGCCCGTGCGGCCTGGGGCGACGCGCTCGCCGGGGTCGAGGAACCCACCCTGCTGGTGCGCACCCCGGCCAGCCCTGGACCCGTCGAACCGGCACAGATCCGGGTGGAGTTGACCGAGCGCGTCACCGCCCGGCTCACCGCCCGTGCCCGCGAGCGCGGGGTCACGCTGGGCACGCTCGTCCAGGGGGCTTGGGGGCTGTTGCTCGGACGCCTGACGGATCATCAGGATGTGGTCTTCGGTACGACCGTCGCCGGGCGCGATGCCGCAGTGGACGGTATCGAGTCGATGATCGGACTGTTCATCAACACCCTGCCGACCCGGCTGCGCTGGGCGCCCGGCGACACCCTGGGCGCGGTGCTGGACCGGCTTCAGGAGGAGCAGAGCGCCCTCCTGGACCACCAGCACCTCGGTCTCGCCGACATCCAGCGGGCCGCGGGGCACGCGGGCGGTGGTGAACTCTTCGACACCCTGGTGGTGTTCGAGAACTACCCCGGTGGCGAGGGCACTTCAGGCATCACCGACCCGAGTGGCGCGATCGCCGTCTCCGGGCACGCGTTCCATGACGCCGTGCACTATCCGCTGGCCCTCATCGTCAAGCCCGGCCGTCGGCTCGACCTGCGGCTCAAGCACCACGCCCGGCGTCTGGACGCCGACGCGGTGCAGGCCCTCGCCGACCGGCTCAGCCTGCTGCTGCACACCCTTGCCGACGACCCCGGCGCCCGCGTCGCGGACCTCTCCCTGCTCACCCCGCGCGAGCTGGCCCAGGCCCACCCGGCGGGGGAGACCCGTACGGTTCCGGACACCACGCTCGCCGCCGCCTTCACCGCACAGGCCGCCCGTACCCCGGACGCCACCGCCGTCGTGTACGAGGGCACCACGCTGACCTACGCCGAACTCGACTCCCGTGCCGAGCACTTGGCGGTCCGGCTGCGGGCGCGGGGCATCGGCCGGGAGCGGTTCGTCGCCGTCGCCGTACCCCGGTCGGCCGAGCTGATGGTGGCGCTGCTGGCCGTGCTGAAGGCGGGGGCCGCGTATCTGCCGCTCGATCTGGACTATCCCGCTGACCGGCTGGCGTACACGCTGGCCGACTCGGGCACGACCACCGTCCTCACCACGGCTCGGGACGCCGGACGGCTGCCCGCGGCCGACGGACTCGACGTGCTCATGGTGGACGACCGTACCGAGGCGCCCCTGCCGGACCTCCCGCTGTCGGACCCCGCCCGCCCCGACGACCCCGCCTACCTCATCTACACCTCCGGCTCCACCGGCCGCCCCAAGGGCGTTGTCGTCACCCACCGGGCCATCGTCAACCGGTTGGCGTGGATGCAGGGCGCGTACGGGCTCACCCCCGACGACCGGGTGCTGCAGAAGACCCCGGCCGGGTTCGACGTGTCGGTGTGGGAGTTCTTCTGGGCGCTGTGCGAGGGCGCCACCGTGGTCCTCGCCGCGCCGGACGGCCACCGCGACCCCGTCTACCTGGCCCGGCTGATCCGGGACGCGGGCGTGACCACTCTGCACTTCGTGCCCTCGATGCTGGAGGCGTTCCTCGCCTCCGAGGAGGTCACCGCCGACCCCGCCTGGGCGACCGGTCTGCGCCGCGTCTTCAGCAGCGGCGAGGCCCTGTCCGGGGCGGCCGCCCGCCGCTGGCGCGAGCTGACCGGGGTCCCGCTGCACAACCTGTACGGGCCCACCGAGGCCGCCGTCGACGTCACCCACCACGCCTGCGACGACGCCCCCGACACCGTCGTGCCCATCGGCCGACCCGTGTGGAACACCGGCCTGCGCGTGCTGGACTCCTGCCTGCGCCCCGTACCCGACGGCGTGCCCGGCGAGCTGTACCTCACCGGCGTCCAGCTGGCCCGCGGCTACCACCGGCGCCCCGCGCTGACCGCGGACCGCTTCGTCGCGGACCCCTACGGCGCGCCCGGCACCCGGATGTACCGCACCGGTGACCTGGTGAGCCGCCGTGCCGACAGCACCCTCGACTACCTCGGCCGCACCGACCGCCAGGTCAAGCTGCGCGGCAACCGGATCGAGCCCGGCGAGATCGAGGCCGCCCTGACCCGGCACCCGGACATCGCCCGGGGCGCGGTCGTCGTCCGGGACCACCGCCTCGTCGCCTACGCCGTCCCCGCACCCGGCGCCACCGTCGACCCCACCGAGCTGCGCGCCACCCTCGCGGAGGCGCTGCCCGCGCCCCTGGTCCCCGACGCGTATGTCCTCCTCGACGACCTCCCGCTCACCCCCAGCGGCAAGCTGGACCAGGCCGCGTTGCCCGCCCCCGAGGCCGAGCGCGCCGTCCGCCGCGAACCCTCCGGGCCGGTGGAACGCGAGCTGGCCGGGATCTTCGCGGCCGTGCTCGGCATCCCGGACGTCGGCCCGGACGACGACTTCTTCCGGCTCGGCGGCGACAGCATCAGCTCCATCGGCGTCGCGGCCCGCGCCCGCGCGGCCGGTCTCGACGTCAGCCCGCGCGACGTCTTCACCCACCGGACCCCGGCCGCCCTCGCCGCCGGGACCCGGGCCACCAGCCCCACCCCGGCCCGTGAGACCGCCGCCTTCACCCTCACCGACGCCGAACACGCCCGCGTCCGCACCCTGGCCGCCCCGGCCGAGGTTGCCGACATCTGGCCGCTGGCCCCGCTCCAGGAGGGCCTGTTCTTCCACTCGGCGTATGACGAGGGCGCCCTCGACGTCTACACCGTCCACGAGACCTTCGACTTCGCCACCCCGCTGGACACCACCCGGCTGCGCGCCGCCGTCCGCACCCTGCTCGACCGCAACCCCGGCCTGCGCGCGGGCTTCACCAGCGACGGTCTCGACCAGCCGGTGCAGTTCATCGTCGCGGACCCGGAGATACCGCTGGAGACGGTCGACCTCTCCCACCTCACGGCCGCCGAACAGGACGCCCAAATCGTGGAGTTGACCGGCGCCGAGCGGACCCGCAAGTTCGACCTGTCCAAGCCGCCGCTGTTCCGGCTGCTCCTGCTCCGGCTCGGTGACGGGCGCGGCGACCGGCTCGTCATCGGCCGCCACCTGATCCTCTGGGACGGCTGGTCCGCCTGGCTCTTCCTGGACGAGCTGTTCGGGCTGTACGAGACCGGCGGCGATGCCGGTTCCCTTGCCGCGCCCGGCAGTTACCGCGACTACCTCACCTGGCTCGCCGCGCAGGACGACACCGAGGCCACCGCCGCCTGGCGCACCGCGCTCGCCGGACTCGACGAGCCCACCCTCCTCGCCCCGACCGCCCCCGACGGGCTCGAACCGGTCATCCCCGACCAGCTCGACACCCGGCTGAGCGCCGAGCTGGGTGAGCGGCTGCGGGACACCGGCCGCGCGCACGGCCTCACCCTGAACACGCTGCTCAACGCGGCCTGGGGGCTCACCCTCGCCACCGCGACCGGCCGCGCGGACGTCGTCTTCGGCACCACGGTCGCCGGACGGCCCAGCGAGGTCCCGCACGTCGGCGACATCATCGGCCTCTTCCTCAACACCGTCCCCACCCGCATCGCGCTCGACCCCGCCGAGCCGGTCCTCGGCCTGCTCCAGCGCATCCAGGGCGAGCGCCTCGACCTCATGCCGTACGAGCACCTCAGCCTCGGCGTGCTCCAGGCCGAGACCGGGCACCGCAAGCTGTTCGACACGCTGTTCGTGCTGCGCAACAACGACACCGAGGAACGTCTCGACGGACTGCGCACCCGGCACGGCGCCACCGCCGTCGCCAACGTGGACGCCACCCACTACCCGGCCAACCTCGTCGTCACCCCGGGTCACCGCATCACCGTCACCCTCACCCACCGGCCCGACCTGGTCCCGGCCGACCGGGCCCGCGCCCTCCTCGACCGGTTCACGCTGCTCCTGGACCGGCTCACCACCGACCTCGACGCCCCGGTGGGCTCGCTCGACCCGCTGCTGCCCGCCGAGCACACCGCCCTGCGCCGCGAGCAGGAGGCGAGCCGGGTCCCCGACCCCGAGGACACCATCGCCGACCTCCTCGCCACCCAGGCCGCCCGCACCCCGGACGCCCGCGCCCTGGTGTGCGGCGAGCGGACGCTGACGTACGCCGAACTGGACTCCTCCGTCAACCAGTTGGCGCGGCTGCTCATCCAGCGCGGTGCCGGGCCGGAGCGGATCGTCGCGCTCGGCCTGCCGCGCTCACTGGACACCGTCGTCGCCCTCTTCGCCGTACTGCGGACCGGCGCCGCCTATCTGCCGCTGGAGCTGGACCACCCCGCCGACCGGCTGTCCGGGATGCTCGCGGACGCCCGCCCGCTGCTCCTGCTCACCACCCGTGCCGTCTCCGCCACCCTCGACGCCGACACACCCCGCGTCCTGCTCGACACCCCCGACACGCGCGCCGACCTGGCCGCACTGCCGGACACCCCGGTACGCCGCCGGTTCAGCCTCGAACACCCCGCGTACGTCATCTACACCTCCGGCTCCACCGGCCGCCCCAAGGGTGTCGTCACGCCGTACCGGGGCCTGACCAACATGCAGCTCAACCACCAGAAGGAGATCTTCGCCCCGGCCATCGCCTCGGCGGGCGGACGGCGGCTGCGCATCGCGCACACCGTGTCCTTCGCCTTCGACATGTCCTGGGAAGAGCTGCTCTGGCTGGTCGAGGGCCACGAAGTACACGTCTGCGACGAGGAGTTGCGCCGAGACGCCGAGGCCCTGGTCGCCTACTGCGAACGGCACCGGGTCGACGTCGTCAACGTCACCCCCACCTACGCCCGCCTGCTGATCGAACAGGGCCTCCTCGAAGGCCACGTACCCCCGCTGGTGCTGCTCGGCGGCGAGGCCGTCCCCGAGACCGTGTGGACGGCGCTGCGGGACACCGAGGGGACGTACGGCTACAACCTGTACGGCCCCACCGAGTACACGATCAACACCCTCGGCGGCGGCACCCTCGACAGCGCCACCCCCACCGTCGGCCGCCCCATCCGCGGCACCCGCGCCCACATCCTCGACGCCTGGCTGCGCCCCGTACCCGACGGCGTGCCCGGTGAGCTGTACATCGCCGGGATCGGGCTGGCCCGCGGCTACCTCGACCGGCCCGCGCTCAGCGCCGAACGCTTCGTCGCCGACCCCTTCGGCGCGCCCGGCGAGCGCATGTACCGCACCGGCGACCTGGTGCGCCAGGGCCCCGACGGCAACCTCGACTTCCTCGGCCGCACCGACGACCAGGTCAAGATCCGCGGCTACCGCATTGAGCCCGGCGAGATCGAGGCCGCCCTCAGCCGCCACCCCCAGGTCGCCCAGGCCGCCGTCGTGGTCCGCGACGAACGCCTCGTCGGCTACGTCGTCCCCGCCCCCGCCGAAGCCGCCGACCGCACCGCCACCGAGGCCGCGCAGGTGGGGGAGTGGCAGGAGATCTACTCCGACGAGTACGAGGAGATCGGCACCGCCGTCTTCACCGAGGAGTACGCGGGCTGGGACAGCTCCTACGACGGACAGCCCATCCCCTTCGAGGAGATGCACGAGTGGCGCGAGGCCACCCTCGCCCGCATCCGCGCCCTGAACCCCCGCCGAGTCCTGGAGATCGGCGTCGGCTCCGGCCTGCTGCTCTCCCGGCTCGCCCCGGAGGCCGAGGCGTACTGGGCGACCGACTTCGCCGCCCCCGTCATCCGCAAGATCGGCCAAGAGCTGCGCCGCGAGCCCGAGTTGGCCGCCAAGGTGGAACTGCGCTGCCAGCCCGCCGAGGACCTGAGCGGGCTACCGACCGGCTACTTCGACACCATCGTCATCAACTCCGTCATCCAGTACTTCCCCAGCATCGACCACCTGACCGGCGTGCTGCGCGGCGCACTGGACCTGCTCGCGCCCGGCGGCGCCCTCTTCGTCGGAGACGTACGCAACCTGCGGCACGCCCGCGTCTTCCACACCGAGATCCAGCGCGCGCGGGGCACCACCGACGAGGACCTGGAGCGGGCGGTGGAACGCGGGCTGCGCCTGGAGAAGGAACTCCTGGTCGACCCGGACTACTTCACCACCCTCGGCCACGGCGTCGACCTCCGCACCAAGCGCGGCCACCACCACAACGAACTCACCCGGCACCGCTACGACGTCGTCCTGTACGCCGGTGAACCCGACGTCGACCTGGGGGACTTGCCGACCGTCGACTGGAGCACCGCCCACGCCGTCGGCGACCTCGTGCGCGGCGACCGTACGACGGAGGACATCGGCGAGCTGCTCACCGGCATCCTCGCGACCACCGGACGCTTCGGGGACCGCCCGCGCGGCACCCGACCCGAGGGCCTCCGGGTGACCGGCATCCCCGACGGACGCACCGTCGAAGGCGGCGTCGACCCCGAGGACCTGCACCACCTCGCGGCCGAGTCCGGACAGCGGGTGCTCACCACCTGGTCGGCGGCGACCGGCACCTACGATGCGGTGTTCCTGCCCGCCGAACCCCGCCTCACCGCAGGGCTGTTCCGGCCCGAGGGCACCCATCCCCACGCCAACGATCCCACCGCCGCCCGCGAGACCAGCGCCCTGGTGCGCAGGCTGCGCGAGGAGTTGGGCCGCGAACTGCCCGACTACATGGTCCCGGCGGCCTTCGTCACCGTCGACACCCTGCCGATGAACGCCAACGGGAAGCTCGACGTGCGCGCCCTGCCCGACGCCGAACCCGCCGTCGCCCTCGGCGGCGGCCGCGGGCCGCGTACCCGGCGCGAGGAAGTCCTGTGCCGACTCTTCGCCGAGGTGCTGGGACTGCCCGAGGTCGGCGCCGAGGACAACTTCTTCGACCTGGGCGGCCACTCACTCCTCGCCACCCGGCTGGTCAGCCGCGCCCGCACCGAGCTGGACGCCGAACTCGCCATCCGCGACCTGTTCGAGGCCCCCACCCCGGCCCTGCTCGCGGGCCGCGCCGACAACGGCAAGCCCGCCAGGCCCCGGCTCGCGGCGGCCGTGCAGCGCCCCGAGCGGGTTCCGCTGTCGGCCGCGCAACGGCGGCTCTGGCTGGTGGACCGCCTCGCCGAGCGGGCCGGGGGAGTGGCCTACAACTTCCCGCTCGTCCTAAGGCTGCGCGGCCCGCTGGACCTGCCCGCACTGCGAGAGGCGCTGCGTGATGTCGCCGCCCGGCACGAGTCGCTGCGGACCCTTGTCGGTGAGCACGAGGGTGAGCCGTACCAGCGCGTCCTAGGTGCCGAGGAGGCGGAGGTGCCGTGCACGGTGGCCGACGCCACGGAGGCCGCGCTGCCCGCGCTGATCGCCGCTGCGCAGCGCCGCCCCTTCGACCTGACCCGTGAACTCCCGCTGCGCGCCGACGTGTTCCGGATCGGCGCCGAGGATCATTTGGTCGCGGTCGTCCTGCACCACATCACCACCGACGAGTGGTCCGACCCGTCCTTCCTGGCCGACCTGGACACCGCGTACGCGGCCCGCGCGGCCAGTACCGCGCCCGACTGGGCTCCGCTGCCGGTCCAGTACGCCGACTACACCCTCTGGCAGGAGCAGCTCCTCGGGCACCTCGGTGAGCAGCAGACCGCCTACTGGACCGAGGTGTTGAGCGGCCTACCGGAGGAGCTGCCGCTGCCCCTCGACCGGCCGCGCCCCGCCGAGCCCAGCGGGCGGGGAGCCGTCGTACGGCGGGCGGTGCCCGAGGAGACCGGGCGGGCGCTGCGCGAGCTGTCCGCCACCACCGGCACCAGCATGTTCATGCTGCTCCAGGCCGCCACCGCCGCGCTGTTGCACCGGCTCGGCGCGGGCGACGACATCCCCCTCGGCGCCCCCATCGCGGGCCGCACCGACAGCGGACTGGACGATATCGTCGGCTTCTTCGTCAACACCCTCGTGCTGCGCACCGACCTGTCCGGGGACCCCACCTTCGCCGAACTCCTGGGCCGGGTAAGGGAGTCGTCGCTCGCGGCCTTCGAGCATCAGGACCTCCCCTTCGACCGGGTCGTGGAGGCCGTCAACCCGCCGCGCGTGGCCGGGCGCAACCCGCTGTTCCAGGTGATGATGGGCTACCACCACCGCCCCGACGGCGATCCCAGTACCCTCCTCGGACTGCCCGCCGAGTGGTACGACATGGACACCGGCGCCGCCAAGTTCGACCTGCACTTCACCTTCGTGGATGAGGCCGACGGGATCGTGCTCCTGCTGGAGTACGCGACCGACCTGTTCGACCACGGCACGGTCGAGCGGCTGGCGGGGCGGATGCTGCGCGTACTGGAGCAGACGGCTGTCGAACCCACACTTCCGGTGCGGGAGTTGGAGGTTCTGGAAGACGCCGAACGGACGCGCGTCCTCACCGACTGGAACGACACCGCCACGGCCGTCCCCGATGCCACCTTGCCCGAGCTGTTCCGCGCCCAGGCCGCCCGCACCCCGGACGCCACCGCCCTCGTCTTCGAGGGGGAGCGGCTGACGTACGGCGAGCTGGACGCCCGCGTGGAGCACACGGCCCGCGTCCTGGCCGGTCTCGGTGCCGGGCCGGAGAAGACCGTCGCCGTCGCCCTGCCGCGCTCGGTGGACCTCGTCGTCGCTCTGCTCGCCACCCACCGTGCCGGAGCCGCCTACCTCCCGCTGGACCCCGACTATCCGGCGGACCGCCTCGCCCTCATGGTCGAGGACGCCCGCCCGGTCTGCGTGATCCGCGACGCCCTGCCCACCGGCCCCGAGGCCGAGCCACCCACCTCGTACGACCCCCGCAGCCCCGCGTACGTCATCTACACCTCCGGCTCCACCGGCCGCCCCAAGGGGGTCGTCGTCCCGCAGGCGGGCATCGTCAACCGGCTGGTTTGGATGCAGGGCACCTATGGACTGACCGCCGAGGACCGGGTGCTCCAGAAGACGCCGTCCAGTTTCGACGTGTCGGTGTGGGAGTTCTTCTGGCCGCTGATCACCGGCGCCACGCTGGTGGTCGCCCGGCCCGAGGGGCACCGCGACCCCGCCTACCTGGCCCGGCTCATCCGGAAACAGGACGTCACCACCGTCCACTTCGTGCCGTCCATGCTCCAGCTGTTCCTCGAGGAGCCGTCCGCCGCCGAGTGCACCGGGCTGCGCCGGGTGCTGTGCAGCGGGGAGGCGCTGCCCGCGGGCCTCACCCGCCGCTTCCACGAGACGCTGACCGCCGGACTCCACAACCTCTACGGCCCCACCGAGGCGTCCGTCGACGTCACGGCGACCGAGATCGGCCCCGGCGCGACCACCGTGCCGATCGGCCGCCCGGTGTGGAACACCCGCACCTATGTCCTGGACGCCGGGCTCAAGCCGGTGCCGCCCGGTGTGGCTGGTGAACTGTACTTGGCGGGCCTGCAGTTGGCCCGTGGCTATCTGGACCGGCCCGCGCTGACCGCCGAGCGGTTCGTGGCCGACCCCTTCGGGGCGCCCGGTGCCCGGATGTACCGCACCGGGGACCTGGCCCGCTGGACGGCGGATGGCGCCCTCGAGTACCTGGGCCGCACCGACGACCAGGCCAAGGTGCGCGGCTTCCGGGTCGAGCCCGGCGAGATCGAGGCCGTGCTCACCGCCCACCCGTCCGTCACGGGTGCGGCGGTCGTCGTCCGCGACCAGGCACTCGTCGCCTATGTGGTCCCGGACCGCCAGACGCTGGACACGAATGTGCTGCGCGCCCATGTGTCCGCCACCCTCCCGGCCCACATGGTCCCGGCCGCCTACGTCACGCTCGACGCACTGCCGCTCACCCCGAACGGCAAGCTCGACCGCCGCGCGCTGCCCGACCCCGACCCCGACTTCCGTACCGACGGCGCCCGGCCGCGCACCCCGCGCGAGGAGATCCTCTGCGGCCTCTACGCCGACGTGCTCGGTCTGGAGCGGGTCGGCGTCCACGACGACTTCTTCGCCCTCGGCGGTCACTCCCTGGCCGCCATGCGCCTGGTCAGCCGCGTCCGCGCCCTCCTCGGCACCGACCTCTCGCTGCGCACGGTCTTCGACGCCCCCACCCCGGCCCGGCTCGCCGCCCGCCTGGACACGTCTCGTACCCCCGGTCGGCCCGCGCTCACCGCCGGGCGCCCGCATCCGGAACGGCTGCCCCTGTCCTCCGCCCAGCGGCGGCTCTGGCTGCTGCACCAGGTCAACGGCCCCGCCCCCGCCTACAACATCCCGGCCGTCTGGCGCCTCACCGGCACCCTCGACCGGGACGCCCTGCAAGCCGCCCTGAACGACCTGGCCGCACGGCACGCCCCGCTGCGGACCGTGTTCCCGGCCGTGGATGGGGTTCCGTACCAGCAGGTGCTGGACGAGGTCCGGGTGCCGCTCGTCGACGGTGACGACCTGGCGGTGGAGGCCGCGCATCCCTTCGATCTGACAGCGGAACTCCCGCTGCGCGCGGTGCTGTTCGAGGATGGTCCACACGACCACGTCCTGCTGCTCCTGCTCCACCACATCGCCACCGACGAGTGGTCCGAACGCCCGCTGCTCACCGACCTCGGCACCGCCTACGCGGCCCGCACCGAGGGGCGCGTCCCCGACTGGGCTCCGCAGCCGGTGAGTTACGCCGACTTCACCCTCTGGCAGCGCGATCTGCTGGCGGCCGCCGAAGCCGACCTGCTGGCCCACTGGACGGACACGCTCGCCGGAATCCCGGCCGAGCTGAACCTGCCCGCCGACCACCCCCGCCCGGCCGAGTCCAGCGGGCGCGGCGGCACCGTCGGCTTCACCGTGCCGCCCGCGCTGGAGCGCGCCCTCCGTGCCCTCGCCCGCGACCACGGGGTCAGCATGTTCATGGTGGCCCAGGCCGCCGTGGCCGCCCTGCTGCACCGGCTCGGCGCTGGCGATGACATCCCGCTCGGCGCCCCGGTGTCCGGCCGCGCGGACGAGTCGCTGGAGGACCTGGTCGGGTTCTTCGTCAACTCCCTCGTCCTGCGCACCGATCTGTCCGGCGACCCGACCTTCGCCGAACTCCTCGCCCGCGTCCGGGAGACCGGCCTCGCCGCCTATGAACACCAGGACCTGCCCTTCGAGCGGCTGGTGGAGGCGCTCAACCCCGAACGCTCCCTGGCCCGGCACCCGTTGTTCCAGGTGATGGTCGTCCACCTCGCGGGCCGGACCGACGCACCCGTACTGCCCGGTCTCACCGCCCACCGCGAGACCGTGGGCCAGGACAGTGCCAAGTTCGACCTCAGCTTCGACTTCGTCGAGCAGGAGGACGGCATCCAGGGCTGGATCGAGTACAGCGCCGACCTGTTCGACGAGCCGACCGTCCAGTTGCTCGCCTGTCGACTGGAGTCCGTCCTCGCCCAGGCCGCCGCCGACCCCGGCCGCCGCGTCGGCACGCTCGACGTCCTCCGCGACGACGAACGCGCCCTGGTCCTCACCGGCTGGAACGACACCGCCCGGACCGTCCCCGACGACACCCTGCCCGAGCTGTTCCGTGCCCAGGCGGCCCGTACCCCGGAGGCCACCGCCGTCGTCTTCGAGGGCACCGCCCTCACCTACGCCGAACTCGACCAGCGCGTGGCACGCCTCGCCCGCACGCTGGCCGCGCACGGCGCCCGCCCCGAGACCACCGTGGCCGTCGCCCTGCCCCGATCCGTGGCCCTCGTCGTCACCCTGCTCGCGGTGCACCGCGCGGGCGCCGCCTACCTGCCCCTGGACCCCGCCCACCCCGCCGACCGGCTCGCCCACATGCTCACCGACGCCGACGCGGCCTGCCTGGTCACCGGCGACGGCATCGACCTCCCCGACACCGGCACCCCCCGCCTGCACGTGGACGCGGACGGCACGCCGAAGAACCCGGCCGACGCCCCGCTCCCCACCTCGTACGACCCCCGCCACGCCGCCTACGTCATCTACACCTCCGGCTCCACCGGTCGCCCCAAGGGTGTCGTCGTCCCGCAGGCGGGCATCGTCAACCGGCTGCTGTGGATGCAGGACGCCTACGAACTGACGCCGGACGACCGGGTGTTGCAGAAGACCCCGGCCGGGTTCGACGTGTCGGTGTGGGAGTTCTTCTGGCCGCTGATCACCGGCGCGACCCTGGTCGTGGCCCGCCCCGAGGGGCACCAGGACCCCGCCTACCTGGCCGCGCTGATCCGCGAACAGGCCATCAGTACGGCCCACTTCGTGCCGTCCATGCTGCGTGCCTTCCTGGACGAGCCCGCCGCCGCGCGCTGCACCGGACTGCGCCAGGTCATGTCCAGCGGCGAGGCCCTCCCCGCACCCCTCGCCGCCCGCTTCCACCTCGCCCTGCCCGGCAGTCGCCTGCACAACCTCTACGGTCCCACCGAGGCGTCCGTCGACGTCACGGCGACCGAGATCGGCCCCGGCGCGACCACCGTGCCCATCGGCCGCCCGGTGTGGAACACCCGCGCCTACGTGCTCGACGCGGGCCTCGGCCCGGTGCCGCCAGGCGTGGCCGGTGAACTGTACTTGGCGGGCGCCCAGTTGGCCCGTGGCTACCTGGACCGGCCCGGGCTGACCGCCGAGCGGTTCGTCACCGACCCCTTCGGGGCGCCCGGTGCCCGGATGTACCGCACCGGGGACCTCGCCCGCTGGACGCCGGCCGGGGAGCTGGAGTACCTCGGCCGGGTCGACGACCAGGTCAAGCTGCGCGGCTTCCGTATCGAGCCGGGCGAGATCGAGGCCGCGCTCACCGGGCACGCGGGGGTCGCCCAGGCGGTCGTCGTGCTGCGCGAGGACCGGCTCGTGGCCTACGCCGTCCCCGCCGAGGGCCCGCACCCGGACCCCGCCGAGCTGCGCGCGCACACCGCCGCCACCCTGCCCCGCCACATGGTCCCGGCCGCCGTCGTCCTGCTCGACACACTCCCGCTCACCCCCAACGGCAAGCTCGACCGCCGTGCGCTGCCCGCGCCGGACTTCGCCGCCGAGGTCGGCGGCGTCCGGCCGCGCACCGAGCGGGAGGAGACGCTGTGCGCCCTCGTCGCCAAGGTGCTCGGGCTCGAACGCGTGGGCGTCGAGGACGACTTCTTCTCCCTCGGCGGGGACAGCATCGTCGCCATGCAGCTCGTCGCGCGGGCCCGCGCCGCAGGGCTTGCGTTCAGCCCGCGCGACGTGTTCCGGCACAAGTCGGCCGCCGGACTCGCCACCGTAGCCACCGCCACTGCCATCGAGCACCGGCCGGACGACACCCCGCTGCTGCCCGACCTCACCGACACCGAACGCGCCGAACTGGCCGCCCTCCCGCCCGGCACCGAGGTCCTCCCCGTCTCCCCGCTCCAGGCCGGGCTGCTCTTCCACGCCGCCCTCGACTCCGGCGACCAGGGACCCGACGTGTACACCGTCCAGGTCTCCTACGACCTCGACGGCCCCCTCGACGCCGACCGGCTGCGCGCCGCCGCACAAGGTGTGCTCGACGCCCACGAGAACCTGCGCAGCGGTTTTAGGCACCTGTCCTCCGGGCGGCCCGTCGCCGTCGTCCCGCGCACCGCCGTACTGCCCTGGCGGCAGCTCGACCTCACCGATGCGGCCGACGGCGACTGGGAGCGGCTGCTCGGGCAGGAGCGGCGCCGGTTCGACCCCGAACAGCCGCCGCTGCTGCGGATGTTGATTGCCCGGACCGGGCCGGACCGGCACCGGCTCGTCCTCTCCCACCAGCACCTGTTGCTCGACGGCTGGTCGCTGCCGCTGCTCACCGCCGAGCTGTGGGCGCGCTACGAGGGCCGCACCCCGGCCCCGCCCGCCCCGTACCGGGCGCATCTGCGGCTGTTGGCCGCCCAGGACCAGGCCGCCTCCACTGCCGCGTGGGCCGACGCCCTCGCCGGGCTCGCCGAGCCCACCCGGATCGCGCCCGCCGACCCCGACCGGGCAGCCGCGGTCCCGCACACCCACACCGTCGAACTGGACGCGGACCGCACCGCCGGGCTGGAGGCGTTCGCCCGGAACCAGGGCGTCACCCTCAACACCCTGGTGCAGGCCGCCTGGGGCGTACTGCTGGGCAGGCTCACCGGACGCGACGACGTGGTGTTCGGCGCCACCGTCGCCGGACGCTCACCCGAACTCGCCGGGTCCGAGGCGATGATCGGCCTGTTCATCAACACCGTGCCCGTACGGGTCCGGCTGAGCGCCCAGGAGAGCACCGCCGAACTGCTGCACCGGCTGCAGGACGAACAGTCCGGGCTCATCCGCCACCAGCACCTCGGTCTCGCCGACATCCAGCGCGCCACCGGACTCGGTGAACTCTTCGACACCCTGGTGGTGTTCGAGTCCTACCCCGTGGCCGACAGCACCGAGGACGGCGAGGCGCCCCGCGCCACCGTCCGCGAACACCAGGACTCCACGCACTACCCGTTCGCCTGGGCCATCGAGCCCGCCGAACGGCTGCGTCTCACCGCCGAGTTCCGCCCCGACCTCTTCGACCCGGCCACCGTGCGCCGCATCACCGACGCCCTCCTCCACCTCCTCACCGGCATGGCCGCCGACCCCCACAGCCCCATCGGCAGGCTCGACCTGCTCGGCCCGGACGACCGGCACACCGTCCTGGAGCGGTGGAACGACAACACCCTGCCCCCGGCCGAACGCCTCGGCACCGTGCCCGAGTTGTTCGCGGCACAGGTCGCCGCCAGCCCGGAGGCGGTCGCCGTCACGGACGGCCGCACCACCTGGACCTTCGCCGAACTCGACGCCCGTACCGACGCGTTGGCGCGCACCCTCGCCGGACAAGGGGCCGGACCCGAGCGCATCGTCGCCCTCGCGCTGCCCCGCACCGCCGACCACATCGCCGCCATCCTGGCCGTACAGAAGGCGGGCGCCGCCTATCTGCCCCTCGACCCCGACCTCCCCGGCACCCGGCTCACCGGCATGCTCACCGACACCCGCCCGGTCCTCATCCTCACCACCGAGGACACCGCCCTCCCCGCCACCGACATCCCCGTCCTCCTCCTCGACGCCCCCACGGACGGCCTCCCCCAGGCCGAGCCCACCCCACCCGGCCCCGACCACCCCGCCTACGTCATCCACACCTCCGGCTCCACCGGCCGCCCCAAGGGCGTCGTCGTCACCCAGCGCGGCCTGGCCAACCTCTTCCACAGCCACCGCCACGACCTGCACGCGGCCGCCCGCCGCAGCACCGGACGCGATCAGCTGCGCGTCGGCCACGCCTGGTCGTTCTCCTTCGACGCCTCCTGGCAGCCCCAGCTCTGGCTGCTCGACGGACACGCCCTGCACATCGCCGACGACGAGACCCGCCGTGACCCCGAACTCCTCGCCACCTTCATCCGCGCACACGGCATCGACTTCATCGAGGTCACCCCGTCCCTGCTGGTCCGCATGGCCGACAGCGGCCTGATCGGCCCCGAGGGCGACTGCCCGCTCGCCCTGGTCGGCTTCGGCGGCGAGGCCGTGCCCGAGTCGCTGTGGACGCGGCTCGCCGCGCTGCCGCACACCGAGGCCGTCAACCTGTACGGCCCGACCGAGGCCACCGTGGACGCGCTCGTCGGCCACGTCCGTGACAGCGCCCGCCCGGTCGTCGGACGGCCCGTCCACCACACCCGCGCCTACGTCCTCGACACCGCCCTGCGCCCCGTCCCGCCCGGTGTCACCGGCGAGCTGTACCTGTCCGGACCCGGCCTCGCTCGCGGCTACCTCGGCCGCCCGGAACTCACCGCCGAACGCTTCGTCGCCGACCCCTTCGGCACACCCGGCGCCCGCATGTACCGCACCGGAGACCTGGCCCGCTGGACCGAGGACGGCCTGCTGGAGTTCGCCGGCCGCTCCGACGACCAGGTCAAGATCCGGGGCTACCGCGTCGAACTCGCCGAGATCGAAGCCGCGCTGGACAGCCACCCGGCCGTAGCGCACTCGGTCGTCGTGGCCCGCGAACACCGGCCCGGTATCCGGCAGTTGATCGCCTACGCCGTCCCCCGCGACGGAACGACGGCGGAGCCGGGCGACCTGCGCGCCCACACCGCCGCCACGCTGCCCGACTACATGGTCCCGGCCGCCGTCGTCGTGCTGGATCGGCTGCCGTCGCTGTCCAACGGCAAGCTCGACCGCGCCGCCCTGCCCGCGCCGACCTTCACCGGAGGAGGGCGTGTCCCGGAGAACGACACCGAGCGCACCCTGCGCGACCTGTTCGCCGAGACCCTCGGGCTGCCCGCCGAGGCCGTCGGTACGGACGACGACTTCTTCGCCTTCGGCGGGGACAGCATCGTCGCCATGCAGCTCGTCGCCCGCGCCCGGACCGGCGGACTGCGGATCAGCCCGCGCCAGGTCTTCCGGCACCGCACCGTCGCCGCCCTGGCGCCCGCCGCCGTACCGCTCGACCCCGGCCGGCGGCACGCCACCCACGACGACGGCACCGGAACCGTCCCGCTCACCCCCATCATGCGAGCCCTCCTGGCACGCGGCGGCCCCTTCACCGCCTACCACCAGGCCGCGCTGCTCCACACCCCCGCCGACCTCACCGAACCCGGACTGCTGGCCGTGCTGGAGGCGCTGGCCCGGCGACACGACATGCTCCGGGCCCGGCTCGTCCGCACACCGAGCCCCGCTCTCCACGTGCCGCCCACCGCCGACACCCGCGACTGGCTCACCCGCGCCGACGTGCGCGGCGCGGACGAGACCGCGCTGCGGGCCGCCATCGCCCGGTACGCCGCGACAGCCCGCGACGGACTCGACCCCGACGACGGGGCGATGGTGCGGGCCGTCTGGTTCGACGCCGGGCCCGGCCACCCCGGACGGCTGCTGCTCCTCGTCCACCACCTGGTGATCGACGGCGTCTCCTGGCGCACCCTGCTGCCCGACCTCGCCACCGCGTGGACCGCCGTCCGGGACGGCCGCACCCCCGAACTCGCCCCTGTGGAGCTGTCGTTCGCCCGCTGGGCGCGGCTACTGGAACGCCGGGCCGCCGACCCCGCCACCGCGGACGAGCTGCCCTGGTGGACCGGCACCCTGGCCGAGGGCGCGGGGCTGCCGCTGGCCCGCCCGCTGGACCCCGCCCGCGACACCGTCGCCGCCACCCGCTACCTCTCCCTGACCCTGCCCCCCGAGATCACCGAACCCCTGCTCAGCCGCGCCCCGGCCGCGTTCGGCGCCGGAGTCAACGACGTGCTGCTCACCGCGTTCGCCCTCGCCGTGGGCGACTGGCGGGCCCGCGTCCTGGGCGCCGACCGTCCCGGCGGGCCGGTGCTGGTCGATCTGGAGGGGCACGGCCGCGAGGAGGAGATCGCGGGCGACGCCGACCTGTCCCGCACCGTCGGCTGGTTCACCAGCGTCGTACCGGTACGGCTCGACCCCGGCCCGGACGCCACCCTCGAGGACGGCCCCGCGCTGGACGCCGCCCTGGCCCGCGTCCGGGAGCAGCTCGCCGCCCTCCCCGCGGCCGGTATCGGCCACGGCCTGCTGCGCCACCTCAACCCGGAGACCGCGCCGAGGCTCGCCCAACTCGACGACCCGCAGATCGAGTTCAACTACATGGGCCGCTTCGACCGCCCCGAGGCCGCCGACTGGTCCTACGCGGCCGAGGAGTCCGCCGCCGACCTCGACGCCGACCCCGGTATGCCGATGTCGCACGCCCTGACCCTCAACGCCCTCACCGAGGACCGCCCGGAAGGGCCCGAACTCAGCGCCCACTGGGCCTACGCGGCCGACCTCCTCACCGAGGAGCAGGTCCGGGACCTGGCCCACACCTGGTTCCGGGCGCTGGAGGCACTGGTACGCCGGGCCGCCCAGCACCGCCCCTGACCGTCCCACCCCGACCGGAAGGCAAGGAGCCCGCCATGAGCAACCCGTTCGAGAACCCCGACGGCGTCTACACCGTCCTCGTCAACGACGAGGGCCAGCACAGCCTGTGGCCCGACTTCGTCGCCGTCCCGCCCGGCTGGACCGTCGTCCACGGCCCCGCGCCCCGCCAGGACTGCCTCGACCACATCGAGACCCACTGGACGGACATGCGCCCCAAGAGCCTGATCCAGGCCATGGCCGACGGAGCCTGACACGCGAAAGGGGGGCGGACCCGGCCCGGGTCCGCCCCCTTCCGCATGCCGAGCGCGTCAGGACGCGGGCTGCCCCACCTTCGTCGCGGGCTTGCCGTCCGACGCGGCCGCGAGCTGCGGGACCAGGCGGTCCAGGACGTAGGGAATGCTCAGCACCGTGGACAGCGAGACCGCGTTGCCGTAGTCGCTGGTCTCCTTCACGAACACCTCGCGGCCCTGCTTCACCACGTCGAGATCGCCGTACACCGGGTCACGGTGCAGCTTGGTGACGGCGGTGGTGAGGTCCGGCACGATCCAGAGGGCCACGCCCTGGTCGAGCAGGTCGAGACGCTCCTTGCTGATGTTGGCGCCGAACTTGTCCCCGATCACCTTGTCCAGGTCCTTCGGCAGCGCGAACCCGAGGTCGGACAGCAGCCGGGAGCGCGGGTCCTGGCTGCCGAACACGAACGTGCCCTCGTACGGAGTGGCCACCACCGCCGCCGACTTCGCGAAGCCCGGGTTGGCCTCAAGGGCCGCGGCGAACTTGCCCTGCACGCCCGCCACCAGCTTCTTCGCCTCGGTCTCCGTGCCGAGCGCCTGGCCGATCACCTCGGTCTGCCGCTGCCACGGCACCCCGAAGTCGTTGAACTCCTTCGGCTGAGCCACCACCGGCGCGAACTTCGACAGGTTCGTGTACTGCGACTTGGTCAGCCCCGAGTAGACGGCCAGGATCAGATCGGGGCGCAGCGCGGCGATCTTCTCCACCTGGGGGCCGGTACCGGTGTCCTTCAGGACGGTCGGCGCGGGGGAGGAGCCCAGCTTGTCCTTCGCCCAGGGCCCGATGGCGCCCTGGTAGCCGCCCAGCCACTCGGTCGTGCCCACCGGCACCTTGCCCAGCGCGAGCACGGCGTCCTGGTCGGTCAGGCCGACGGTGACGATCCGCTTCGGCTCGGACTTGATCGTCGTACTGCCGTACTTGTGGGCGATCGTCACCGGGAACGCGGTGCTCGCGGAGCCCTTGGCGCCGGAGCCGGACGCGTCCGAGCCGGAGTCGGAGGAGCCGCAGGCGACCGCGGTCACCGCGAGCAGGAGTACGGAGGTGAGCAGGCCGGTCAGCCGGGAGGCTCTGGTGGCGCGGGGCATCGGTGATCCTTCTCTTCGGGGTCGAAAGGTCCTGCGCGTGGGGGTTGCGGGGTCAGGGGCCCGCCTCGGCGGGGGAGCGGCTGCCGGACCAGGCGTGCCACAGGGCGGCGTACGCGCCGTCGGCGGCGAGGAGTTCGGCGTGCGTGCCGCTCTCCGCCACCCGGCCGTCGCTCAGGACGACGATCCGGTCGGCGGCGGCCGCCTGGCTGAGCCGGTGGGCGACGACGAGCGCGGTACGGCCGCGCAGCGCGCGCTCGGCGGCCTCGTCCAGCAGCCGGGCGCCCGAACTGCCCGCCTCCGCCGTCGCCTCGTCCAGGACGACCACGGGCCGGTCGGCGAGCAGTAGCCGGGCCAGCGCGAGCTGCTGGGCGCGGTCGGCGGTGAGCCGGTGCCCGCCGTCGCCGACGACCGTGTCCAGCCCCTCGGGCAGCGCCTCGGCCCAGCCCAGGGCGCCCACCGCCGTCAGCGCCTCGCGCAACTCCTCGTCGCTCGCGTCCGGGCGGGCCAGCCGCAGATCGTCGGCGAGGGGCCCGGCGAAGACATGGACCTCCTGGGTCACCAGCCCCACCAGACGGCCGGAGACGTCCGGTCCGGCGCCGCCGATGTCGACACGGCCCGCCGTGGGGGAGTGCAGCCCGGCCACCAGCTTGGCCAGCGTCGTCTTGCCCGCGCCCGTGGTGCCCACCAGCGCGACCCGCTCCTTGGGCCGCACCTCGAGGTCCACCCCGTGCAGCACCGGACGGCCCGGCACGTAGGCGTGCGAGACCCCGGTGAGCGTCACCGACGGGACGGGTGCCGCAAGCTCAGCTGCTCCGGCCTCCTCCGTCGCGGGCTCGTCCACCACGCCGACCAGGCGGGCCAGTCCGGCCGTCGCGGACTGGGCGTCATCCAGCAGCACCAGCGCGGTGTTGACCGGGCCGAAGAGGCTGTGGAAGTACAGGGCGGCCGCCGTGGCCGTTCCCACCGATGCCGAACCGGAGCGCACCAGCAGGAACCCGGTGACCAGCACGGCGGCCAGGCCCAGGTACTCCGCGACGTGCAGCCGGGAGTAGAAGCGCAGCACCAGCCTCACCCCGCGCATCGTCAGCTCGACCGCGGCCCGCGAACGGACGGTCACCCGCTCGGTGTGGCCGTCCTGGAGCCGGTGCGCGCGTACCGTCCGGGCGCCGCCGATGGTGTCCAGCAACTGCTGCTGCTGTGCCCCGGCCGCGATCCGCTCGCGGCCGTACAGCGGGACCGCGTTGCGCACGTACCAGCGAGCGGTGTGCGCCTGCACCGGTACGGCGAGCAGCGCGGCCAGCAGGAACCGCCAGTCCAGCAGGGCCAGCGCGCCCAGGGTCAGCACGATCGACAGCGCCGAGCGGGCCAGCTCGGGCAGCGCCCCGCGCACCGCGTCCGCGACCCGGGAGACGTCGCGGGTGACACGGGCGTTCAGGTCGCCGGAGCCCGCCCGCTCCACCCGCTCCAGCGGCAGCGCGAGGGCCCGCTCCACGAAGAGTTCGCGCAGCCGGGCGAGCACGGTCTCGCCGAGCCGGGACACCAGCGACATGCCGAGCGCGGTCAGTACGCCCTGCGCCACCGCCACCCCGGTCAGCGCGGCCACCGGCCAGGTCAGCGAGCCCGGCGCGCGGTGTTCGGTGACCAGGTCCACGATGTACCCCAGCAGCGGCTGGGTGATCAGCCCCACGGAGGTGGCCAGCACCAGCAGCCCGAACCCGGCGAACGCCAACCTCCGGTGAGGGCGCAGCAGTTCACGCACCACGGCACGGGTGCGGGCGGGGGTGGCGGTGGGGAGGAGCGCCGAGTCGTCGGCCCCGTCCATGGTCGGCTTGATGGTCGGCTTCGTGGTCACGCGAGCACCGCCGTCCGGTAGTCGGCGTCCGCCCGGACGAGCTGTTCATGGGTGCCCTCGGCGCCGATCCGGCCGCCGTCGATGAGGACGACGCGGTCGGTGACGGCGAGCAGCGCGGGGCTGTTGGTCACCACGACCGTGGTGCGGCCCCGCCGTAGCTCCCGCAGCCCCTTCGCGATCCGCGCCTCGGTCACCGCGTCTACGGCGGTGGTCGGATCGTGCAGCACCAGTACGGGCGGCTCGGCGCGCAACGCCCTTGCCAGCAGCACGCGTTGGCGCTGGCCGCCGGAGAGGGAGCGGCCGCCCTCGCCGACTTCGGTGGCGGTGCCGTGCGGCAGGGAGCGGGCCACCTCGTCCACGCGGGCGGCGGCGAGCACGCGCTCGGTGAGCGGGTCCGGCCCCTCCGTTTCTCCACCCGGTGTCACGTTCGCCGCAAGCGACCCGCCGAACAGGGCCGCATCGTGGGCGGCAACCAGCACAGACGCCCGCAGCGCGGCCGGGTCCAGCCGGGTCAGGGGTACGCCGTCCAGCTCGACGGAACCCGTCTCCGGGTCCGCCTCCCGGCCCAGGAGCCGCAGCAGGGCCTCGGCACCGGCCGGGTCGGTCACCGCGATCCCGGTCAGGAGCCCGGCCGGCAGATCGAGGTCGACGCTCTCCGGGCCACCGAGCCGGACCCCGCGCAGCCGCAGCGCGCCGCGGACCGGCTCCGGCACCGCGTCGTCACCGCCGCTCACACCCGGCGCGGCGGACAGCACCCCGGCGATCCGGGCGGCGGAGGCGCGTCCCTGTGCCAGCTCGGCGTTCACCCAGGCGAAGGTCTCCAACGGGCCCAGCAGGAACAGCGCCAGTCCCACCGCCGACACCAACTGGCCCAGCGACAGCGACCCTTCGAGGGCCAGCCGCCCGCCCACCAGGGCGATGAGCGCGATGAAGCCGCCGGTCAGGGCCAGCACGAGCCCGGTCTGCCAGGATTCGGCGCGGGCCGCGCGCAGCGTCGCCGCCAGCGACACCCGGCTGGTGCGGCGGTACCGCTCCACGGCGGCCCGCTCGGCGCCCAGCCCCTTCAGCACCCGTAGCCCGGCCACCAGGTCGGCGGCCACCCCCGAGGCGTGCGCGGCCCGGTCCTGCTCGGCCTCGCTGCGCCGCTCCAGCGGCTTGCTGAGCAGATGCCCCAGCCACAGCAGCACCGGGGTGCCGACCAGCACGATCAGCCCCAGCGGCACGGACGTGACCAGCAGCGCGACCGCGCTCACCGCGATACCGGCGACGGCCCATATGCCGCTCATCAGCGCCATGTTGACCGCGCCGACCCGCTTGGCGTCCTCGGTGGCCACGTTCGCCAGCTCGCCGGGGAGCAGCCCCGCCTCCGCGCCGCCGCGCGGGTCCAGTACCCGGCGCACCACCGCGAGCCGCAGCGTGTGCGCGGCCTCCTCGGCGGCGCGCTCACCCGAGCGCGCGCCCAGCCGGAAGCTCCAGGACAGGACCACGTACATGACCGCGAGCGCCCCCAGCCACCCGAGCAGCCGCCCGGCGTCCTGCCCGGCCACGGCCTGGTCGATGACGACGCCGATGAGCACCGGGACCAGGGCTTCCCCCAGCTGGTGCACACAGCCGAACCCCGCGCCGAGCGCGACGCGCCGCGCCTGCCCCCTGACCGAGCGTGTCAGGACATCGCGCCCCGACGGTTCCCCTGATCCCACCAGCCACCCTCCGGAAACCGGTCAACTTAGGCAAGGCTACTCTAAGTAAAAGAGGTGGCGTCAATCCCATCTGTCGGCCTGAGGGGCCGAGTTGGGTAGCGTGGGGGCCTGAACAGGTGAAACGAAAAAGGGAGTGACCCGTGCGGATCTCCGTCTCCTCCGACATGGACGAACCCGTGGCCCGTCTCCTCGTGGCGGAGCTGCGCGGCCGGGGCCACGAGGTGCGCGAGCACGGCGCGCTGCGGGCCGGGGCCGACCCTCAGTGGGCGGTGTGCTCGGCGGCCGCCGCGCGGGAGGTGGCCGAGGGGTCGGCCGAGCAGGCGGTCGTCTGCTGCTGGACCGGCACCGGCGCCTCGATCGCCGCGAACAAGGTGCCGGGGGTGCGCGCGGCGCTCTGCGCGGACGCCGCCACGGCGGACGGCGCGCGCCGCTGGAACGACGCCAACGTCCTGGCGCTCAGCCTGCGGCTCACTTCGGAGCCGCTGCTGAAGGAGATCCTCGACGCCTGGTTCGCGGCCGCGCCGAGCCAGGACGAGGAGGACCGCCGCAACGTGGCCCACGTCGACTCGCTCGACGCACGGCCACGCTGAGACGGTCCATGGTGCCGGGGCCCTCCGCTCGGAGGGTGTCCGGGCTGGTCAGTGGGCGCCCAGGCCACCCCCGCCGAAGGAGCCGCTCGACCCCTTGCTCCAGCGCGGACGGTCCTTGTTCTCGCTGGTCTTCGTCCCCATGTTGGTGAGTTCGTACGGGGTGAGTGCGCGCCCGCCCTTGGGGGTGCGCGGGATCTCGTCCGGCTCGCGATTCTCCTGGACCTCCCGGGTCCGCCCCTCCGGGGGAAGATGCGGCTGCTCCTCGGCGCTGGGGCGAAGCGGCTCCCTGTCCTTGATCCGGCTGTTGATCCAGAAGCCGCCCGCGAGCAACGCCAGCACGCCAACGGCCACGACGAAGAGCACCAGGCTGATCAGCCCGCTCGGTGCCGCCAACTGTGTCATTGCGGTGTCCATAACAGCTGTGTACCCCGTACAAACAGTACGAATCGGACACTTTGTGTGGCCGTTCGCGTACCGGCCGTGCCCTGGAACCTCCGGCGCCCACCGGGCCGTTGCCCACGCGTTTACGCCGCCGCGCCCCCGGCTACCCGCCCCGTGTGACACCTCCGCCCCCCTCACGAGAGCAGCTCTACCAGTTCCTCGAAGACCGGTTCGCCTGCGCCCAGGCGTGCTCCGACTGCGCGCGGGCCTGCGCGGTGCGCGCCAGCCTCGTCGGCTCGTACGGCACCGCCGGACAGGAGCGCGCCCGGCGCCTCGGCATCATGTGCGCCGAGGTGTGCGACACCACGTGCCGCGCGCTGTCCGAGGAGGGCCGCGCGGACGGCGAGGGCACCGAGGACGAGATCCGACTCCAGCTGGAATGGTGCCGCTCGCTGTGCGTCGAGGCCGCCGAGGCGTTCGACGGCCAGCCCGGCGCCGAGAACGCCGCCACCGCCTGCCGCGCCTGCGCCCAGGCGTGCGTGGACTTCATGGCGGCCCTCGCCTGACCCTGTCTCCGCGTGCGGCGCACGGCGTAGCCTGCGGGCATGGACGACGCGCGGGCACGCGATCCCGGCCTGTTCACCCCCGCCTCGGTGACCTGGCAGCTGCACGGCGACCCGATGATGTGGATCGCCGGAATCCGCGCCCTCTACCTCCAGGCCCTGCACCCGCGCGCGGTACGCGGCGTCCTGCAGAACTCCGACTTCCGGCGCGACGCCTGGGGTCGACTGCTGCGCACCGCCGATTTCGTCGGCGTCACGACCTACGGCACCACCGCGGACGCCGAACGCGCCGGAGAGCGCGTACGCAAGATCCACGGCATGCTCACCGCCACCGACCCCGCCACCGGCGAGCGCTACGGGATCGGCGAACCGGAACTGCTGCTCTGGGTGCACTGCGCCGAGATCAGCTCCTATCTGTACGTCCTGCGCCGCTCCGGATTCCCCCTCACCGGCGCACAGGCCGACCGCTACCTCGCCGAGCACCGCGTCAGCGCCCGCCTGGTCGGCCTCGACCCGGCCGACGTCCCCGCCGACCGCGCCGCCCTCGACGCCTACTTCGACAAGGTCCGCCCCGAACTGTCCGCCGGACCCGAGGCCCGCGAGGTCGACGACTTCCTGCGCCGCCCACCGATCCACCCCCTCCTGCTCCCGGCCTGCGCCCTCCTCTGGCGCCACGTCGCCGACCTCGCCTACGCCTCCCTCCCCACCTGGGCCCACACCCTGTACGCCCGCCCCGCACCCCCACCCGCCACCGTCACCCGCCACCTCCGCACCACGGCCACCCTCCTCCGCGCCATCCCCGGCCCCCTACGCCACCAGACCCCACCCCGCCACCTCCTGCACGCGGTCGCCGACCTGGGCCCGTCCGCCCGCCCCCATCCGTCCCGCGTGCCCCACTAGATCCCAAGGCCGTTGAGAACAGCGCCCGTTGCGGCAGCCCCGAGGGACTGGCCCAACCGAGGCCCGCTGCTCCAAGATCTCTACTCCGTCGGCAGTCACCCTTCCAGCCCAGGAGCAGAGTTGTTCCCCACCCTCCACCGCACCGCCCTCGCCGCGGCTCTCGTGCTGCCCGCCGCCCTGCTCAGCGGGTGCTCCCTCGTCCAGAGCGGCGGGAGCTGCGACGGTTCCGACGCCGTGCGCAAGGACCTCGCGGCCCAGCCGGTGCTGTCCTCGCCCCCTGACGGTGCCACCGACCCCGAGGGCGTCTCCACCGGCTGCGACGACGACAGCCCGGGCCCGGCCTGGGTGCACGCGGACCGCGTCTACACCTTCACCGGCACCCGCCAGGCGGTCGTCGAGCACTACGCCCGCACCGTCGCCGCCCAGGGCTGGCGCCGCGAGACCGACTCCCGCGCCGACGCCGCCTGCTGGACCCGCACCACCGACGGCCGTCACCTACTGCTCGCCGTCGACTTCCAACTCGGCGCCTGGACACCCGCCCCCGACCCCGGCAAGGGCATCGGCTACGAGGTGACCGTCGGCTCCAACGCCGACGGCAGCGACGACGGCGCGGGCTGCGCCGACTAGGACCTGTCCGGCCGATCCGCCGGAGCCTGGGTGCGCACTCACCCGGCACCCCGCCGCTCGAAGACATGCCCTAGCCGCCGCGGCGCTGCTCGTAGCGCCATACAGCGTCCAGCAGCCAGGTGTCCGGCCACTCCGTCCGATCGACCGGACCGATCAGACGGGCACCCTCCACGCAGCGGGGGTCATCGGCGTTGGCGAGGCCGCTGACGGCCTTGATGCGGACCAGCTGGTCGTCCTCGTGGAGGAACCCGGCCAGGATGTCGGCGGCGGCGAGGCCGCGGCCTTCGAATTCGTAGAGGTGCTCGCACACGGTCGCCCGGACGCGGGCGTCGGGGTCGCGGGCGAGCGCGGCGAGCACCTCCCACGCCTTGGGGTGGGTGAAGGCGTGGCGCGTCCTGCGCAGCGCCCCCGGCACCTTCGTGCGCACCCGGGGGTCGGGGTGCGTGCGGTGGGCCAGCGCGACCTCTTCGGTCCTCGGGTCCTCGAGTTCGCTCAGCCCGTTCAGTACTGATGCGAGCACCGCCGGGTCCGTCTCCCCGACGGCCCACGGCAGGAGGACGTCCAGCGCCCGCCGCTCGAACGGGTATTCCCCTGACTGGGGCGGACTGTCGGTGAGGACGAAATGCCAGACGACATCCGCGGCGAACAGCCGACGCAGCGGGTCGGGGTCCGCACGCAGGACCAGGGCCGCTTCCCAGGTCTCGTCGTCCAGCCGACCGCCCAGCACGGCTGTGGCCTCCGACCAGTCGGCGTGGCTTCCATCGGCGCGGGCCAGTGCCCGGGCAAGTAGCTCCTCGAACGACCGGCGCACCCCGAACCGCGCCTCGAGACAGGTGAGCACGGCGGACTGACCGTCGTACACGCTCTCCCCACCGAGCGTGATCACGTCGTACTCGGCGGGGTGGTACCAATCCATGATCCTGCGGCGACTGGCCGGGCCGGTGGAGCCGGTCGTGTGGCCGAGTCCGGCCTCCGCACCGGTGTCGGCCCAGCGGCGCGCGCAGGCCAGGAGGCCCTCCCGGTCCTCCTTCGCGAGCCGGTCCGCGGCTCGTACGAGCATGGCGGCGGTGACGCCGGCGTTGCCGGAGGTGACGGCCCGCAGCAGCGGTGTGGTCCCGTCGGGCAGCGGCCGGAGCGGATCGGCGCCTGCGTCCAGCAGAGCTTCCGTGACGTATCTGTCGAACGCGGCGACGGAGAGGCACAGCACAGGAGTGCCGTCGGCGTCCGCGGTCTCCGGGTCGGCGCCCGCCCACAGAAGCTCCCGCACGCGGTGCGCGCGGCCTGCGCGCACCGCCCCGACCAGATGGTCCTCAGCCCCAGGCATGGCCCCCACTCCCCGGTGCCTGATCAGCCCCTGCGCACAGAATAGTCGGCAGCGATGATCAGGTGGAGCGCCGGGTGTGGGCACTCACCATCGCCAACCCGGTGAACGTTCCCGGCCAGGACACCAGCCGCCGCACACCCCTACCCCACGAAGATCAACCGTGCTACCAAGAACCATGCCTGCACACGAGGGAACCCGGACGTACGACGCCGTGATCGTCGGCGGGGGACACAACGGCCTGGTCGCGGCCGCCTATCTGGCCCGTGCCGGGCGCTCGGTCCTGTTGCTGGAGCGCCTCGGCAACACCGGGGGCGCGGCGGTGTCCAGCAGGCCGTTCGCCGGGGTCGATGCCCGGCTGTCGCGGTACTCGTACCTCGTCAGCCTGCTGCCGGACAAGATCGTCCGGGACCTCGGGCTGGACTTCCGGGTCCAGGGCCGCACCATCTCCTCGTACACCCCCGTCGAGCGCGGCGGCCGCGCCACCGGGCTGCTCGTCGGGGGCGGCGAGGAGCGCACCCGGCGGGCCTTCGCCGAACTGACTGGGGATGAGCGTGAGTTCACCGCCTGGCAGCGCTTCTACGGCATGACCGGCGAGGTCGCCCGGCGGGTCTTCCCCACCCTCACCGAACCGCTGCCCAGCCGGGCCGAGTTGCGCACCCGCGTCGCCGACGAGGCAGCCTGGCGGGCCCTGTTCGAGGAGCCGATCGGGGTCGCCGTCGAGGAGAACTTCCACGACGACCTGGTCCGGGGCGTCGTCCTCACCGACGCGCTGATCGGCACCTTCGCCGACGCCCACGACCCTTCCCTGGCCCAGAACCGCTGCTTCCTCTACCACGTCATCGGCGGCGGCACCGGCGCCTGGGACGTCCCCGTCGGCGGCATGGGTGCCCTCACCGACGCGCTCGCCGGGGCGGCCCGCGCGGCCGGGGCCGAGATCGCCACCGGGCACGAGGCGATCCGGATCGACACCGACGGCCGCACCGCCGAGGTCACCTACCGCACCGCCGACGGCGAGGGCGTCGCCGCCGCCCGGCACGTCCTCGTCAACGCCTCCCCGCGCGAACTTGCCGCCCTCACCGGCGACTTGGCACCCGAGCCCGCCGAGGGCGCGCAGCTCAAGGTGAACATGCTGCTGAAGCGGCTGCCCCGGCTCAAGGACAGCTCCGTCGACCCGCGCGAGGCGTTCGCCGGGACCTTCCACATCGCCGAGGGCTACCAGCAGCTCGCCACCGCCCACACCGAGGCCGCCGCGGGCCGACTCCCCAGCGCCCCGCCCTCGGAGATCTACTGCCACTCCCTGACCGACCCCACCATCCTCGGCCCCGACCTCGCCGAACGCGGCTACCAGACCCTCACCCTCTTCGGCCTGCACACCCCCGCCCGCCTCTTCGCCCACGACAACGACGCCGTGCGCGAGGAACTCCTGAAGTCCACCCTCGCCCAGCTCGACGCCCACCTCGCCGAACCCCTCGCGGACTGCCTGGCCACCGACGCCGACGGCCGCCCCTGCATCGAGGCCAAGACCCCGCTCGACCTGGAACGCGACCTCGGCCTGCCCGGCGGCAACATCTTCCACCGTGCCCTCACCTGGCCCTACGCCCAGGACGGCACCGGCCGCTGGGGCGTGGAGACCCGGCACGCCAACGTCCTGCTGTGCGGCGCGGGCGCGGTGCGCGGCGGCGGGGTCAGCGGAGTACCGGGACACAACGCGGCGATGGCCGTGCTGGAGGAGTGACGGCCACCGCCGAAGATCTTGACCTCGGGACGGCCCGGCCCGAGGATCGGCTCTCATGACACAGGGACACGGCAGCACCGTCGACGGGGTGCTGCGCCGCAGCGCCCGCCGCACCCCGGCCCGCGTGGCGCTCAAGTACGCCGAACGCACCTGGACCTACGCGGAACTGGACGACGCCGTCTCCCGAGCCGCCGCTCTGCTGCTGGCCGAGGGACTGGAGAAGGGCGACCGGGTCGCCGCCTACGGGCACAACTCCGACGCCTACCTCCTCGCCTTCCTCGGCTGCGCCCGCGCGGGCCTCGTCCACGTCCCCGTCAACCAGAACCTGACCGGAGCCGACCTCGGCTACCTGCTCGACCAGTCCGGCAGCGCCCTCACCCTCACCGACCCCGCCCTCGCCGACCGGCTCCCGGCAGAGACCCGCACCCTCCCGCTGCGCGACGCCGACGACTCCCTCCTCGCCCGGCTGGCCGACACCGAGCCGTACGACGGGCCCGAGCCGCGTACCGAGGACCTCGTCCAACTGCTCTACACCTCCGGCACCACCGCGCTGCCCAAGGGCGCGATGATGACCCACCGGGCGCTCGTCCACGAGTACCTCAGCGCCATCACCGCCCTCGACCTGAGCGCCGGTGACCTCCCCGTGCACGCGCTGCCGCTCTACCACTCGGCGCAGCTGCACGTCTTCCTGCTGCCCTACCTCGCGGTCGGCGCCACCAACACGATCCTCGACGCCCCCGACGGCGACCGCCTCCTCGACCTGGTCGAAGCGGGCCGCTGCGACAGCCTGTTCGCCCCGCCCACCGTCTGGATCGCGCTCGCGGCCCGCCCCGACTTCGCCGACCGCGACCTGAGCGGCCTGCGCAAGGCGTACTACGGCGCCTCGATCATGCCGGTGCCCGTCCTGGAGCGGCTGCGCGAACGCCTGCCCAAGCTCGCCTTCTACAACTGCTTCGGACAGAGCGAGATCGGCCCGCTCGCCACCGTCCTCGCCCCGAACGAGCACAAGGGCCGCCTCGACTCCTGCGGCCGTACCGTGCTGTTCGTCGACGCCCGCGTGGTGGACGAGGAGGGCGCGGAGGTGCCCGACGGCACCCCCGGCGAGATCGTCTACCGCTCGCCCCAGCTCTGCGAGGGCTACTGGGACAAGCCCGAGGAGAGCGCCGACGCCTTCCGCGACGGCTGGTTCCACTCCGGCGACCTCGCGGTCCGGGACGCCGACGGCTACTTCACGATCGTCGACCGGGTGAAGGACGTCATCAACTCCGGCGGCGTCCTGGTCGCCTCCCGCCAGGTCGAGGACGCCCTCTACACCCACGACGCGGTCGCCGAGGCCGCCGTGATCGGGCTGCCCGACGAGCGCTGGATCGAAGCCGTCACCGCCGTCGTCGTGACCCGGGGCGAGGTCACCGAGGACGCGCTGATCGCCCACGTCCGCGAGCAACTCCCGGCCTTCAAGGCCCCCAAGCGCGTGCACTTCGTGCCCGGCCTCCCGCGCAACGCCAGCGGCAAGATCCTCAAGCGGGAGCTGCGCGACCAACTCGGTTAGCGGGGGCGGAGATCCACGATGCGGCGGATCTTGCCCACCGAGCGCTCCAGCGACTCCGGCTCCACGATCTCCACGGACACCGACACCCCGATGCCGTCCTTCGCCGCCGCCGCGATCGACCGGGCCGCCGCCTCCCGCACCTCCGGCGTGGCACCGGCACGCGCCTCCGCCCGTACGGTGAGCGCGTCCATCCGCCCCTCCCGCGTCAGCCGGAGCTGGAAGTGCGGCGCCACACCGGGGGTGCGCAGCACGATCTCCTCGATCTGGGTGGGAAACAGATTGACCCCGCGCAGGATCACCATGTCGTCGCTGCGCCCGGTGATCTTCTCCATCCGCCGGAACACCCGCGCAGTCCCCGGCAGCAGCCGGGTCAGGTCCCGCGTCCGATAGCGGACGATCGGCATGGCCTCCTTGGTCAGCGAGGTGAACACCAGCTCGCCCCGCTCGCCCTCCGGCAGCACCTCACCGGTGATCGGGTCCACGACTTCCGGATAGAAGTGGTCCTCCCACACATGCAGACCGTCCTTGGTCTCCACGCACTCCTGCGCCACGCCCGGACCGATCACCTCCGAAAGACCGTAGATGTCCACGGCGTCGATGGCGAACCGCTCCTCGATCTCCCGCCGCATGCTCTCCGTCCACGGCTCCGCCCCGAACACCCCCACTCGCAGCGAGGTGGAGCGCGGGTCCACACCCTGCCGCTCGAACTCGTCGAGCAGCGTCAGCATGTAGGAGGGGGTGACCATGATGACGCCCGGACCGAGATCCTGGATCAGCCGCACCTGCCGGGACGTCATGCCCCCGGAGGCGGGCACCACCGTGCAGCCCAGCCGCTCGGCCCCATAGTGCGCGCCCAGTCCTCCGGTGAACAATCCATAGCCGTACGCCACATGGACGATGTCCCCAGGGCGCCCGCCCGCCGCCCGGATCGAGCGGGCCACCATGTCCGCCCACACCGAAAGGTCGTTGTCGGTGTAGCCGACCACCGTGGGCAGCCCCGTCGTCCCACTGGACGCGTGCAGCCGCCGCACCCGGTCCCGGGGCACCGCGAACATCCCGTACGGGTAGTTCGCCCGCAGGTCCGCCTTGGTGGTGAAGGGGAAGTGCGCGAGGTCGGCGAGCGACCGGCAGTCCTCGGGGCGCACCCCCGCCTTGTCGAAGGACTCCCGGTAGAACGGCACCTGGGCGTAGGCGTGCCGCAGCGAGGCGCGCAGCCGCTCCAGCTGCAGCTCCCGCAGCTCCTCGGGGCCGAGCCGCTCGCCCGCGTCCAGCAGGTTCGTCTCATCCGCCATCGGGGCATCCCTTCGCACGCGACACGCAGCACGACACGCAATACGGACGACCGATCATTCGGTCGATCTTGCCGAGGCCAGTAATTCAGCCCATCGCGCCGCGGGCAAGAGGCCGGCCGGGATTTTTCCGCGCGCGGCCCGGCGGCCGCGTACACCCACCCGCCCCAAGGTCCCCCTCACGTGGCCTGTGCGCCGTCAGGGCCGGTCGCTAGGCTGAGCCGCGGACGACGTAATGGGAGGAGCACGGACGTGGCCGAGAGCACCATCCAGCAGCAGTCGCTCACGGGCTGGGACAAGCCGGACCTGGACCTCAGCGGAGCCCAGTGGCAGCCCGGCAGCCGGGGTCTGGGCGATGTCCAGATCGCCTTCGTCGAGGGCTTCATCGCGATGCGCAACAGCCGCCGCCCCGAGAGCCCCTCGCTGATCTTCACCCCCGCCGAATGGGGCGCCTTCGTCTCCGGGGCCCGCGAGGGCGAGTTCGACCTCACCTGAGTCACCGGGCGGGGCCCGCACCGGAGCCGACCGGGGGTGTTCCGGCCGCGATTGCCCAACACGCGCCCCGCGCGGGCCCCTCGGGAGCACCGTCTGAGCCAGGCTGGCCCCGACAACAGGCCCGCCCCGGCACGGGGAAGGCCGCGTCCCGGGAGGTGAGGAACGATGAGCGCTGTGCCGGTCATCGCCGCGGTCGACGGTTCCGACGACAGCCTGCGCGCCCTGGACTGGGCCCTGGAGGCCGCCCGCCGCCGCGTCGCACCGCTGCGCGTCATCCATGTCCGCCAGTACGCGGCCTGGGGCGAGGCCGACATCCTCGTCGCCGACCCGCCCGACGAGCGCGGCGACCCGGTCCTCGACGAGGTCCGCGAACGGCTCGCCGACCGCCCGGACCTGCCCACCGTGGAATACGTCGCCGTCGAGGGCGTACCCGGCGCGGTGCTGCCCGAACTCGGCGCCGACGCCCAGCTGCTGGTCCTCGGCTCACGCGGCCGGGGCGGCTTCGCCAGCCTGCTCCTCGGCTCCAACTCCGTCGCCACCGCCCGCGACGCCGTCTGCCCCGTGGTCGTCGTCCCCCGGCCCGGCCGCGAGGTGCACGCCGAACCCCCGGCCGAGCCCGGCCCCCGGGTCGTCGTCGGACTGCACGTCGACAGCCCCGACGACGGCGTCCTCGGCTTCGCCTTCGCCGAGGCGTCCCTGCTCGGCGCCCGCCTCCAGGTGATCTCCGTCTACCCCTGGCCCGTCCAGACCTGGTCGGCCCCCGGCCAACTGGTGCCCCCGCCCATCGACCAGGTCGCCGTGGAGAGCGAGACCCGCGTCCTCGCCGAAGGCTTCCTCGACCCGCTGCGCGCCCAGTACCCCGGTGTCGAGGCGGAGGCCGAGGCGCTGCCGGGCGACGCCGCCGGACATCTGGTCGCCCTCTCGGCGGGCGCCGATCTCGTCGTCGTCGGCCGCCACCGGCGCAGGCTGCGTGTGCCCACCCGGATGCTGGGCTCGGTCACCCAGGCCGTCCTGCTGCACGCGGCCAGTCCCGTCGCCGTCGTCCCCTCGAGTGCCGCCGAGGAGTGACCCCGCACCGGGCCATGCCGGGAGGGCTCCCGCACGCCGCCGGGCCCCTCCGGGCACGTACCATTGGCCGCATGTCGTTCCTCCGCCGCCGCAGCGCCACTCCCGCCGGACCAGACTTCGACGTGCTGGCCATGGACCCCGGCGACTGGCCCGGCAACCTCGGCGCTGGCCTGCTGCCCGCCCCCGACGGAAGCTGCCAGGGCGTCTTCCTGCGCTACGACCTGTTCGGCGGCCGTGGCCCCGCCATGATCATTGGCAATCTCCCCGAGGGCTCCCCGGCCCGGGAGACCACCGAGGACGAGATCCCCTTCGAGGTCGCCCAGCTGCTGCTGGCGCTGGACAACGAGGAGGAGGTCACCGTCGTCGGCTCCGAGGACACCCCCGTCCTCCAGGGCGACAACCTGCTGATCGTCCGCCGCCTCAAGCTCTCCGAGGGCCGGATCTCCTGCGTGCAGTTCGACCGCAGCGACGGCGTCCTCGTGACCATCGCCGCCTGGGACCGCCCCATCACCGACGACCTGTACGCCCTGCTGAAGCCGCTCCCGGCGGAGCTTTTCCAGCAGGGCTGAGGCCCCCTAGATACCTGTCGGCCTAACGGCGGGCGGCCGCCAGGTCCACGTCCGCCGCGCGGACGAACCCGACCCGGTGGCCGTACTGGATCTCGTAGTACCGGTCCTTGCCGGTGATCACCTGGTGCGAGTCCTCGGTGAAGGTGACCGCGTAGTAGTACTCGCCCGGCATCCGGTCACCGACCACGTACTTCTGCCCGGCCGGGATCGTGTACGGCAGCGGTACCACCGACTGCGCCGGGACGCCCGCCGGGTACGCCTCCTTCTCCGGGTAGGCGCGCCCGTACACCGGGACGCTCGCCAGACCCGCCTTCGGGGAGATCGTGAACCCGGACGCGGAGACCGCCGTGGGCTCGCGGTGCGGGTTCCTGAACCATGCCTTCTGCCCCAGATACCAGATCGCCGTCCAGTCGCCCCAGCGGTCCGCGACCGCGTACTGCTGACCGGTGGAGACCCGCGAGGACAGGTCGTTGACCCCGTCCGTCGGCTCGGTGCCGAGGCCGATGTCCTTGATCAGCGGCGCGTGCTCGTCGTGGTCGGAGTACAGCCGCACCTCACCGGAACCGTGCGCCGGGCACGGCTCGCCCTTCGTCGCGCAGCCCGTGTACACCGGCTGGTTGGCGGCGTAGTCGGGCAGGATCGTCACCAGGCCGGAACGGCTGGTGCCGGTGCGCTCGAACGGGTGGCCCAGCAGCTGGAAGTAGTGCCGCCAGTCCCAGTACGGGCCCGGATCGGTGTGCATACCGGGAATGGTGGAAGCGGTCGGACCGGGCACGTTCTCATGGCCCAGGATGTGCTGCCGGTCCAGCGGCACCCCGTAGGCACGGGACAGGTACTTCACCAGCCGGGCCGAGGACCGGTACATGGCCTCCGTGTACCAGGTGTCCGGCGCGGTGAGGAAACCCTCGTGCTCGATGCCCACGGAGCGGGAGTTCACATCCCAGTTCCCCGCGTGCCAGGCGACGTCCTTCGCCTTCACATGCTGGGCGATCAGTCCATCGGTCGAGCGGATCGTGTAGTTCCAGGACACATAGGTGGGGTCCTGGATCAGGTTCATGACCCCGTCCCAGCCGCCCTCGGTGTCATGGATGACGATGTACTTGACGCGCTGGGCGGCCGGGCGGACGCCGAGGTCGTGGTTGCCGTAGTCGTTGTCCCCGAACTCCTCGTACGGCGCCGGGACCGACACACAGGACACCGACCTCGGACACTCGACATCACCCGCGCGAGCGGCACGCAGCCCGGTCCGCTTCAACTGGACCGTATCGGCACGCAGTTGTGGGCTCGCCGCCAGCTCGACCCGCTGGCCCGCGTCGGTGGTGCGCTGCTCGCCGGTGCGCAGCACGTCGTACACGTCGTTCGCGTACGCGGCGGCCGTCGCCTGGTCGTCGGCGGTGGAGAAGCGGGCGACCGCGCCGTACCAGGCGGCCGGGTCGGCGCTGAGCGGCTCGCCCAGCTCGCGTTGCGCGGCCGCGAGGAGTGCGGCGCCGCCCGCGATGTTGGCGGCCGGGTCGGTGCGCAGCTCGGCCGCCGGGAGACCGGTCAGCTGCGCCGCGCGGCGCAGCGTCCGCAGCCGGGCGGGCAGTTTCGCCAGGGCGGGTGCGTCGGCCTCGGGGTGCAGCGCGGGGCGGGCGTCGTCGCCTCGCGGGTCCTCCGTGCCCTCCGCGTGATGCTCGGTCGCGGCCAGCGCGGTACGCGCGTCGGTGAGGTGCATCGGGCCGTAGCCGCCGCTCACGCTGGGCGCCCCGGCGTGCGCGTCCCAACGGGACTGGAGGTAGGAGACGGCCAGCAGCACACTCCGGGGTACCTGGTACTCGGTGGCCGCGCTGCCGAAGGCACGCTGGAGCTGGTCGGCCGGGGGAGTGCTGGGCGCGGCCGGGGCGGCGCCGAGCAGCGGCAGCACCAGGGCGGCCGAGGCGAGCGTGCCTGCGGTCCGCTTCAGGCGTCTGGCGCCGGACGCGGACGACGGGTCGGGGGCGAATCCTCGCAATGCGGCCTCCTGTGACGGGCGGGGCGTGGCGGGGCGGGCGGCGCCGAGCTGGGTCAGTGGTACCGGCTTGCCGACGATCCGTCAATGATGCCCTCGGGAAGGTGATTTCCCATGTCACAAAGGGTTTCGGGCGAGTTTCGCGCTGATGGCGCGCGGGCCTGCGAGGCGTCAGTGGCGTATACCAGTGACCCCCCGCCTCGCAGGCCCGGAACCGCGGTACGCCGCCGCTCGGGCGCACCGCGGTGTTCTGGTGTGTCTCTCAGCGCGTGCCGACCGCCGCGCGCACCGCCCGGCGGGCCATGTGGCAGTCGTCGTGCAGCCTCCGTAGCAGCAGCCGCTGCTCCTCACCGGAGGGCGTCACGCCCGACGGGACCGGGGCCGGGGGAGCGCCGTGCATCGAACGTTGCACGGCCGTCTCGTAGGTGCGGATCTCGCGGGTCAGCACCAGCATCAGGTTCACCAGGAAGGCGTCGCGCGAGGCGGGGCCGCCGGACTGGGCGAGCTGGCTGATCTGACGGCGCGCGTCCGGGGCGTCACCGAGGACCAGCCACAGGGTGGCCAGGTCGTATCCCGGCAGGTACCAGCCCGCGTGCTCCCAGTCGACCAGTACCGGACCGGCCGGGGACATCAGGATGTTGGAGAGCAGCGCGTCGCCGTGGCAGAACTGGCCCATGCCCTGGCGGCCCGCCGTGTGCGCGATGCCGTGCAGCAGCTTCTGGAGGTCGCCCAGGTCGCGGTCGGTGAGCAGCCCCAGCTCGTGATAGCGGGAGATGCGGGCCGCGTAGTCCAGCGGGGCGGCGAAGGTGCCCGCCGGGGGCCGCCAGGCGTTCAGCCTGCAGATCGCGCCGAGCGCGGCCCGGATGTCCGCACGCGGCGGAGACTCCAGCGGGTGGCGGCGGTGTGAGGCGACGCGGCCGGGCATCCGCTCGATCACCAGCGTGCAGTTGTCCGGGTCGGCCGCGATCAGCCTCGGCACCCGCACCGGCGGACGGTGCCGGACGAAGGAGCGGTAGGCGGCTATTTCGTGCCGGACACGCTCGGCCGCCGCGGGCGCGTGGTCCAGCAGGCACTTGGCGACCGCCGTGCTGCGGCCGGTCGTGCCGACGAAGGTGACGGACCGTCCGCTGCGGCGCAGCACCTGCACCGGGGCGAACTCCGGGCAGATCCGCTGGACCGAGGCGATGGCGGTGCGGAGCTGGGCTCCTTGTGGGCCGGACAGGTCCAGCCTGCCGCTGAGCGGCTGGGAGCCGGGCTGCCCGGGAACGCGTGGTGCCCGGCCCACGCCCAGGAGGGGTGCTCCGGGTCGCGCCGCCGGGTCCAGATACGGTCCGCCGCCCACGGGGCGGGGACGTGGTGGCCGGGGCGGGGCGGACACGGAGGACGATGCTGCGTACATGGGAGATACAGATCCCTTCGTGTGCCTGCTGTGCCTGCCTGTGCGTCGCTTGCGCCGACGCCGTCGTGCGGGTTTCCGGGGAGGAAGCCCTCCGACGGCTCTCGCGCCCACCCCTCCCGGTCCTCCCTGGCGCACCCTGGGGAATGTCCCTGGGCGGCCGGGCCGGGGTGGCGCTTTCCTACCTGACACCCGACGTCCACTGGCACACCATCTGGCGCACCCTGGCGAACCCTGGCGAATAGTCGCCCGGCAACCTGCACGGGGCTACTGTCAACTCAGCCGAGAACCTGGGGGCTTGACGTGAGCGGACAACCCAATACCCGGTTTGCGGACCTGTTCGGCCTGGCCGGCTGGTCCAAGGGCGAACTCGCGCGGCTGGTCAATCGGCAGGCGGCGGCCATGGGCCACCCCCAGCTGTCGACCGACACCTCGCGGGTGCGGCGCTGGATCGACACGGGAGAGATCCCGCGCGATCCGGTGCCGCGGGTGCTGGCGGCTCTGTTCACCGAGCGTCTCGGCCGTGTCGTGACCATGGAGGACCTCGGTCTGGTACGGCACGGGCGTGCGGGGAAACGGCAGGGCGACGGGAAGAGCGATGATCCCGACGGCGTGCTGTGGGCGCCCGAACGAACCGCCGCGGTCCTCACCGAATTCACGGGAATGGACCTCATGCTCAACCGACGCGGCTTGGTGGGCGCGGGTGCCGCGCTCGCCGCGGGAGCCACACTCAGCAGCGCCATGCACGACTGGCTGCACACCGACCCCACGCTCCGGGCCGACGCCCCCGTCCTCGACAACCCCCTGCACGCGGAACCCGCCGGATTCGACCGCTACGAGGCCGCCCCCATCGGGTCCCAGGAGGTCGAGGAACTGGAACGCTCGGTGGAGGTGTTCCGCGCCTGGGACGCCGCCCGCGGCGGCGGCCTCCAGCGCAAGGCGGTAGTAGGCCAGCTCAACGAGGTGGGCGGCATGCTCGCCTACCACCATCCACCCCAGCTCCAGCGGCGCCTGTGGGGCGTCGCCGCCAACCTCGCGGTCCTGGCGGGCTGGATGTCCCACGACGTGGGTCTGGAGCCCACGGCGCAGAAGTACTTCGTCATCGCCACGCACGCCGCGCACGAGGGCGGCGACCGCCCCCGCGCCGGGGAGGCGCTGTCCCGGGCGGCCCGCCAGATGGTGCATCTGGGCCGCCCGGACGACGCCATGGACCTGATGAAGCTGGCCCAGTCCGGCTCGGGGGAGGATCTGCAGCCCAGAACGAAGGCCATGTTCCACACCATCGAGGCGTGGGCGCAGGCGGCGATGGGCAAGGGCCAGGCGATGCGCCGCACCCTCGGCCAGGCCGAGGACCTGTTCGTCTCCGACCGCCAGGACACCCGGCAGCCGGACTGGATGCAGACCTTCAAGGACGAGGATCTGTACGGCATGCAGGCCCTCGCCTACCGCACGCTCGCCGAGCACGACCCGAGCGCGGCCGCGCACGCCCAGCACTACGCGCAGAAGGCGCTGGCGCTCAGGATCGACGGGCGGGAGCGGTCGAAGATCTTCGACCATCTCTCCATGGCCTCGGCCTGCTTCATCGCGGACGACCCCGAACAGGCCGACCGGTACGCCCGGTTGGCACTGATGGCGATGGGAGCCAACTCCTCCCGCCGCACCTGGGACCGGCTGCGCGAGATGTACCGGCTCACCGCCGAGTACGCCAGCTATCCGAAGGTCGGCGAACTGCGGGAGGAGATCAGGCAGGCCCTGCCCAAGCCCAGGAGCCGGGACGGAGGCGCGGCACCGGCGTAGCCGGAGGTACGCGCTACCCGGAGACCCTGACGACGAGCACACAGGCGTCGCCGTGCTGCCCCGCGCCCAACTCCCCGGCCAGCGACCGCACGCACTCCCGCGCGGTACGGGCCGCGCACAGGCGTGGGCCGAGACCGAGCAGACGTGCCACGTCCGTGTCGCTCAGCCGGTCGGTGTGCAGTACGAGCAAGTCGCCTTTTCGCAGGGTGAGTTCGCCCTGCCCGTAGGGCGCGTGCGCGCTGGGCGGCGGGTCGTCCGGCGCGGTCAGTCGGCGGCCCGTCCCGTCGCGGAACAGCAGCGGGACGGGGCGGCCGGACCGGGCCCAGGTGAAGGTACGGTTCTGCGGCTCGTAACGGCAGCAGACGGCGCCGCGCGGCGAGGTGGCCGGTCCCAACTCATCGAGTATGGCCAGCAGTCGGCCGGGACGGGTGCCCGCCAGGGCCATGCCGTGCACGGCGCCGAGTAGCGTGGCGGAGTCCGGGCCGGTGAGGTCCCCGACGCTCAACAGGGCTGCTCCACCCGGAAGTTCGAGCACATCGCACCAGTCACCCGCCGCGTCGAGGGGAGGTGAGCCGGGCAGGTGGTGTGCCGCGAGGTCGAGCGTGGGCGGCCCGTGGACGAGGGGCTTCCGGGCGGGGGCCGGATGCGGGGCCTCGCCCACCGACCGCCCGTGGAGCCGTAGTTCGCTCACGTCCCGGACCACGGCCCACATGGAGACGGTGCCGCCGTCCGCGCCGAGCACGGGTTCGCCCATCATGTGCACGGTGCGTACCGAGTCGTCGGGCCGCAGGACGCGGAACTCGCCGTCGATCGGCCGGGCGTCCACCAGGCAGCCCGTCACCATCGCGGTGAGCCGTGGCCGGTCCTCCTCGTGCACCAGCGCCGGGAGTTCGTCGAGGGTGAGCGCGGGCACGGACGGGTCCAGGCCGAGGATGCGGTACAGCTCGGCCGACCACTCGGCCTCGTCCGTGAGGAGGCCCCACTCCGCCCGGCCCACCAGGCCGAACGGGGCGCCCTCGGGGGACACGGCGGGTGTCGGACCGCCCCGTAACTGCTCCAAGTGGGCGTCGAGATCGTCCAGTTGATGCAGGGCGAGGTCGTACAGGGCGCGCTGCCAGCGTCCCTCGGGGTCCTGGTCCGTTCCGTTGCCGCGTACGTCCCGCCGTACGGCGTCCACGTCGCCCTTCAGTCGCCGCGTCTGCGAGAGCAGCGCCTCGACCGGGCCGCGTCCTGGCGGCTGGGCGGGCGGGTGGTCCGCGGAGACTGGGGGCGGCATGACGCACTCCGAGGGGACGGTAGGGCCAGGGGGAACGGAGGGACCGCTACGACTGTGGCACAGCCCGCGATGCCCCGTAAGGGATTTGGCAACACACGACAAGGGGATGCTTCAGGCATATGCCAGAGTCTTCCCGGAGTGCTCCGTCCCCGGCTTCCCGTCGTCGGTGTCAGCCGAGACCGAGGGCCTTGTCGGCCTTCGCGCGTGTCGGCTGCCACCACGTCGTCACGGGCTCCCAGACCCGGACGTCCCGCCCGGTGCCCAGCTGCGCGGCCGAGAAGGAGCGGCCCCACTGGGACGCGGAGGCCGACACCCCGATCGACGGGGACCGTCGCGCCTCCGGGTCGGACGGGTTCTTGATGGTGCGCACCGCCCCGTAGGCCGTCTTCCCGGCGTCCAGCCGGTAGGTGCCCCGGCCGCCCTCGGGCGTCGGCAGCGCGGCCCCGTCCAGATCACCGAAGGTGATCGTCGGCACCCGGTCCACGAGACAGGCGCGGGAGCCGGAGTTGGTCACCGAGAAGCGGACCACGGTCGTCTTCCCCCACACCGCCTTGGCGTGCAGGGTGAGCGCCTTCTCGGCGCACCGGGCGGGCGCGCTCTGGTGCCGCGGGGCGGCCTGGCCGGGCGTGGCGGCCAGTAGCAGCGCGGCGGAGGCGGCGAGGACGGGAACGGTGTGGACGGTACGGAAACGCATGAGGGATGTCCCCCTGTCACGATCGGGTCCGGTCGGCGGGCTGGGGCCGCGCCTACCCAGTGTGACGCCGGACATGGCCCCGCAGTTGCGGCGTCACCCTTCGCTCAGGGGTCCGTCGACACGGTGGAGCTCCACGCCTTGCCGTCCGCCGGACACGAGCTGCCACTGGGCGGCAGCGTGCCGTACATCAGGAAGTCGTCGACCTTGCGGTGCACACACTTGGACGAGGTGTAGCCGGTGTGGCCGTCGCCCTTGTTGTCGAGCACCACGGCCGAGGAACCCAAGCGACGAGCCGTCTCCTCGGTCCAGCGGTACGGCGTCGCCGGGTCGCCGCGCGTGCCGACCAGCAGAATCCGGGAGGACGGCACGTCCTTCACCGCGTCCCGTATGTAGTCGGTGCCCTTGGGGCGGCCGTAGCACATCAGCAGCTGGGTGAGCCGGTAGCGGCCGAAGACCGCCGACGCCGCCTCGTAGGAGGCACGCAGCTCGCCGAGGTCCTTGGTGAGGCGGGCGGCGGAGGGCCGGTCGGGGTCGTCCGCGCAGTTGATCGCCATCAGCGCGGCCGTGAGGTTGTCGATCGGCACCTGCTGCGGATCGGTCAGCCCGCCGTTGTTCTTGCCGGACCCGTTCGCCCGCATCGGCAGTCCGGAGCCGCCCGCGGCGAAACTGAGCACCCGGCGCGCGTCCCCGTCCTCCACCAGCGCGGCGAGCGCCCGCTCCAGGGACGGCCACAGGTCCTTGCTGTACAGACCCGTCCCGATGGCGCCCACCAGGTCCTGGCCGGAAAAGGTGCCGCCGAAGTCCGTGGGCACCGGGTTCTCGTCCAGTGAGCGCACCAGCTGGAGCACCTGCTCGTCCGCCGCCCGCCGGTCCTGGCCGAACGGGCAGCCCATGTCCGTCACGCACCAGTCGAGGAACCCCTCCAGCGCCGTCTGCTGTCCCTGGGCGCCCGCCACCCCCTGCTCGGACAGCGGCTCGGTCAGCGTGTCCACCCCGTCCAGGGCCATCCGGCCGACCTTGCGCGGGAACTGCGCCGCGTACACCGCGCCCAGCCGGGTGCCGTAGGAGAAGCCCAGGTAGTCCAGCTTCTTCTGGCCGAGGGCCTGGCGGATGACGTCCATGTCGCGGGCCGCGTTCACCGTGCCTATGTGCTTGAGCACCGGCCCGGAATACTTGGCGCACAGCTCCGCGGCCTGCCCCAGCAGGGTCATCAGCTGCTGCGGGCGGCTGATGTCGGCGCTCACGTCCGACCCGGCGGAGTCCGACGGGGGCTCCTCACCGGCGCCGCAGCTGACGGGGGAGGAGCGGCCGACCCCGCGCGGATCGAAGGCGACCACGTCGGAGCCGTTGGTGAGGTCCATGAACTCCTTGCCGCCGGCCGCCAGCTGGGTCACCCCGGAGGCGCCGGGCCCGCCGAAGTTCAGCAGCACCGCGCGGTGCCCGGAGCCGGTCGCCCGGTAGCGGGCCAGCGCGAGATCGAGCGTGGCCGCGCCGGGGTGGGCGTAGTCGAGCGGGACGGTCACCTTGCCGCACTGGAGGTCCCTGGGCATGTCCGGACCCGTGCACCGGCCCCAGGTGATCTTCTGGTCGTAGAAGCGGGCCATGCCCGGCCGATCGGCCTGATCGGACCCGGAATCGGCGGCTACCGCCGCGGGCAGGCTCGCGCCGAGCAGCGCCAGGGCGAGCACTCCCGCACCCGCGCCGCGCCGTACGGCGGACCGTCTGGACTGCTTGACCTTGGCCGGCATCGAACGCCTCCCAGGGCGCCACCGCCCTGAACAGGGGCGGCGCCGTCCTCACCATAAGCGGGCCCCGCGCGGGTCGCCTCCCGGCCGTCCGGGTGGTGAACCGCGCTCCTGGCCGCGCGGGGCGACCTCCACCGGACGGATGAAGGTTCCACCTATCCGTGTGAACTGAGCGCCTTCGACTTGACGCGTGATTCGAACGATCGTGCCCCCCGAACGGGTGAAAGCCGCACAGGCCATAACCCGAATGGTTCGGCGGCGTTCTATGTGGTGCGGGTGACTGCCCGCTACGACTTTCTGGAAGGCAGGGAACCTATGAAACGGGCTACCCGAAACGGTGTGATCGGCGTCGCCGCCGCCTCCGGTGCGATGGCCATGGCCATGCCCGTGTCCGCCGCTTTCGCGGCCGGTGGTGCCAGCGCCGACGGCGCCGCTGTCGGCTCGCCCGGTGTGCTCTCCGGCAACACCGTCCAGGCCCCGGTCAGCGTCCCGCTGAACGCGTGCGGCAACAGTGTCGACGTGGTCGGGCTGCTCAATCCGGCCTTCGGCAACGCCTGCGCGAACACCGGCTCCGACAACGGCGGCGGCGCGGTGAGCAACGGCGGCTCCGGCAGCAAGGCCGGTGGCAGCAGTACCGGTGGGAGCAAGTCCGGTGGCGGCAGGGCCGTCGGCGGCAACGGGGGCGGTGGCGCCACGGCGCACAGCGTCACCCAGGGCTCGCCCGGCGTACTCTCCGGCAACGGCCTCCAGCTGCCGGTCGACATCCCGGTGAACGCCTGCGGCAACAGCGTGGACGTCGTCGGCGCCCTCAACCCGGCCTTCGGCAACCACTGCGAGAACCACTCCGAGGCGCCCACCCCGCCGCCGGTGGCCCCGCCCACCCCGCCCAAGCACCAGCCTCCGGCCCCGCCGAAGCACCAGCCCCCGGCGCCGCCGAAGACCGTGGTGCCGCCCACCCACGAGACGCCGCCCAGCCTGGCGCACACCGGATCGGACCTCGCCGCCCCGGCGCTGGCCGGAAGCGCGGCCTTCATCGTCGCGGGCGCGGCTCTGTACCGGCGCTTCCGCCCGGGCAGCCCGCGCTGATCCCGCTCCATCGCACGGCCCCACCGGAACCAGCACCACTCGGTGGGGCCTTTGTCGTGCCTGCGCCCGGTACGCGCACCGCCCGCACGGTCCCGGCGTGACGCGGGGCCGTCCGATCGGGAAGGATGCGGCGCGTGCGACCGTGCCGTACGCCCTCACCGGCTCGATAGCGGCCCGGCCACGCCCCCGACCCCACGGAAACGGAGCGCGGCGATGACGTCACCGGCCCCCCAGGAGTTCACCGTCACCCAGGCCACCCTGGACGACTGGCCGGTGATCAGCGGCTGGGCGGCGGCCGAAGGCTGGAATCCGGGACTCTCCGACGGCCCCGCCTTCTTCGCCCAGGACCCCGAGGGCTTCTTCCTCGGCCGCATCGACGGCGAGCCGGTGTCCGCGATCTCCGTCGTCAACTACGGCACGGACTACGCCTTCCTCGGCTGCTACCTCGTCCGCCCCGACCTGCGCGGCCACGGCTACGGCCTCACCACCTGGAAGACCGCGCTCGCCCACGCCGGGGAGCGCGTCGTCGGCCTGGACGGCGTCGTCGACCAGCAGGACAACTACCGTCGCTCCGGCTTCGCACTCGCCCACCGCACCGCCCGCTACACCGGCCTCGCCCCGGCGGCCGAGCCGACCGTCGGAGTGCGCCACGCCCAGCCCGGCGACCTCGACGCGATCACCCGCTACGACAGCGCCTGCACCCCGGCCGACCGCCCCCGCTTCCTCGCCGAGTGGCTCACCGCCCCCGGCCACCACACCTACGTCCGCCACGAGGGCGAGCACCTCACCGGCTACGGGGTGATCCGCCCCGGCGCGGACTGCCTGCGCATCGGCCCCCTCTTCGCCGACACCCCCGAGGACGCCCGCGCCCTGTTCGCCGCGCTCACCGCCGACCACACCGGCCGCCAGATCGCCATCGACGTACCCGAGCCGAACAAGGCCGCGGTCGACATGGCCCTCTGGGCCGGACTCACTCCCTCCTTCGAGACGGCCCGCATGTACACCGGGCCGGTCCGCGACCACGCCGCCGAGCGCGTGTTCGGCATCGCCACGCTCGAACTCGGCTGATCGCGGGCGCCGTTCGGAGAAATCCCGTTGCCGGGTCCCGGCCCCGGTGCTGGAGTGACCGCATGGACCACTCCGCGGTACTCGCCCGCTACGACCTCCGGATGCGGCGGAACGCCCGCCCCGACGCGCCCGGCGCCCGGATCGAACGGGCGGGTGCCGTGGTGCGCCAGGTCGCGGGGGAGCGGGACTGGAACGGCGTCGTCTGGTCCGGCCTGGACGCGGCCGGGGCCGACCGCGCCATCGAGGAACAGATCGCCCGCTTCGAGGAGTTGGGCCGGGACTTCGAGTGGAAGCTCTACGGCCACGACGGCCCGGCGGATCTGGGCGAGCGCCTCACCGCCGCGGGGTTCCGGGCCGAGGAGCCGGAGACGCTGATGGTCGGCGAGATCGCGGAACTCACGCTGGAGGAACGGCTCCCGGACGGCGTCCGCCTGGTCCGTGCCGCCGACGCGGCGGGGGTCGATCTCGTGGTGGACGTGCACGAGCGGGTCTTCGGTACCGACGGCACCGCCCTGCGCGACCATCTGCTGGCCCGCCTCGCCGCCGACCCCGGCACGGTGCTCGCCGTGGTCGCGCTGGCCGGGGACGAGCCGGTGGCCTCCGCCCGGCTGGAGCTGGTGCCGGGCGGGGACTTCGCCGGACTCTGGGGCGGCGGCACCGTCGAGGAGTGGCGGGGCCGGGGCCTGTACCGCGCCCTGGTCGCCCACCGCACCCGCGTCGCCGCCGCCCACGGCTGCCGTCATGTCCAGGTGGACGCCTCCGCCATGAGCCGCCCCGTCCTGGAACGCCTCGGGCTGCACGCCCTGACCACCACGACACCGTATCTGTACAAGAGGTGACCCGAGGGTCAGCGGCGGCGGCCCACCGTCCGGTCCAGCGCGGCGATACCGACCGCGGCCAGCGCGATCTGGATCAGCCACTCGATCCAGTCCGGCCCGTCGGTGTCCGCGACCCCCAGGCCCGCGGCGATGGCCGTGCCCAGCAGGGCCGCCACGATGCCGACGAGGATGGTGACGAGCACACCGATGTGCTGGCGTCCCGGCACGACCAGCCGCCCCAGCACACCGATCACGATGCCGATGATGATGGCGCTGATGAGTCCTGAAATCTCCATGTCCACCCCTAGTGGTCTCGGCCCCTGCTGATGTGGCAAGTGCCCGCTGCGGACGGACCCAGTCCACTCCGGCGCCGCCGCCCGGGAACTCCCACCGGGAGCGTGCCCGTGGCGGCGGCCGCCGACGCGGCGGAGCGGGCGGGAATCAGGAGGCGGGGACCGTCCGCTCGGGGGTGTTCCAGCCGGAGACGCGCACCCGGGGTGCCGAACCGCGCAGGTCGGCCGTGCGGTAGGTGGCGGTGAGCGTCACCGACTCGCCGGGCCAGAGCCCGACCTGATTGTCCGACCAGCGCACCGGCAGTACCGGCCGCCCCTTGCCGTCGACCAGATGGACGTCCGTCAGCAGTGAGGGCGTCCGGCCGCCGCCGGTCCGGCGCAGGGTCACCGTCGTGGTGGACAGTGCGCCCGAGGAGCGGGTGGCCGCGGTGGCCGACACCGGGACCCGTGCCATGGCGGAGAGGCCCTTGAGGTCGGCGTAGGCGGTCGTCGGGGTGTAGTACCAGTCGGTGTGCGCCCAGTCGAGGGTGTCGGGCCGGGTGGAGAGCCAGTACACGTTCCGGCTCACCTCCCTGCCGTCAGGGCCGGTGAGCACCAGGCGCAGCAGATGGGTCCGCGAGGTGCCGCCGATGTCCTTCGGCAGGGTGAACGCGGTGCCGTGCGCGCCGTCGCCGGGTACGCGCATCCCGGTCAGGGTGCGGTCGTAGCGCGGGGTGCCGTCCGGGTCGGACAGGGTGGCCCGGGCGGTGAGGCCGGTGGCGGGGGTGTGCCGGTCGTTGACGACGACCACCGAGCGATCGTCGTAGGAGTACTGGACGTGCAGCGGTTCGCCCGCCTTCTTGGCGCCGAAGTAGGCGCCGTTCTGGTCGAGATAGCGGTCCATCAGCTGCCAGTGCAGCGAGGTCCAGCCGCTGTTGAGCATCCAGTGCACGATCCCGGTGGCGGGCTTGTCGGCGTCGTGCGCGTTGCGCCGGTACGCCTCGAACTCGGCGCGGACGTTCTCGTACTGGGCCAGCTGCGCCTTGCGCACATAGTCGGTGAGGCCGGTCGGGGCGCCGTAGCGGCCGGTGAGGGCGGCATTGTAGAGCTTGAGGGTGGAGAAGACCGCCGAGGGGGAGCGGTGGTACTGCTTGGCGGCCGGGGTCTTCCACAGGGTGTCCAGCTCGGCCGGGGTCATCATCCGGCGCAGGGTGTCCAGGGTGGGGATGCTGGGCCCGGCGCTGGTCTCGGAGTTGAAGCCGGTGGCGCCGCCCTCGCGCTTGGCGTACCAGTAGGCGGGCGGTACCCAGTCGTAGGGGCCGCTCATCTTCATGCCCGAACTGCCCAGCTTGGGCGCGGAGTTGTCGGAGGCGGCCGGGATCACGGGGGTGGGCCAGTCGGCGGCCGTCAGCGCGTCCAGGTAGTTCTTCTCGATCCTTGCGTTCGGTGCCGCGTCACTGCCGATCAGGAAGGAGATGACGCTCGGGTGGGAGCGCAGCCGGGCCGCCTCGGCGGCCATGGACGCCTTCGCCACCACGTGGTCGTCCACGTCCCACTTCTCCCCGGACCCGTCCTCGTTGACCTGGCCCTCCCACTTGTCGCAGCACTCCCAGCCCGGCAGCGTGAGCACGCCGAGCCGGTCGGCCAGGTCGAAGAACTCGTCGGGCTCGATGTGCCCCTCCAGCCGGACCGTGTTCAGCCCGAGGTCGAGGACGTACCGCAGCCGGTCCTCCACATAGCCCCGGTCCCAGCGCAGGAACTGGTCCGGTGACCAGCCGCCGCCCCGGATCTGCAGCGGGCGCCCGTTGATCCGGTACTGGCGGGCGCCGTGCTTGTCCAGGGGCGCCCGGACGTCACGGATGCCGAAGGTCTGGTGCGCGGTGTCGGAGACGGCACCGGCGACGGAGGCGGTGAGCCTCAGGCCGTACAGCGGCCGGCCGCCCATCCCGGCGGGCCACCACACCCTCGGGGACCTCAGGCGCAGGCCCGGGACGTCGGCGGGGGAGAAGGCGACCGTCCGCGATTCGTGCGCGGCCAGCGGGACCCGGCGGGTGAGCGTGGCCCCGGCGACGCTGCCGGAGACCAGCGCGGTCACGGCCCGGCCGCTGTCGTTGCGGAGGCGCGCCCGCACGGTCAGGTCGGCGGTGGCCAGCGACGGCACGGCCAGCTTCGTCACCACGTGCGCGTCGCCCAGCGCGACCGGCCCGCCGCGCCGGACCAGGACATCACGGACCAGGCCCATGTTCTGGTCCGGCGGCGGCTGGAGCCAGTCCAGCCAGCCCATGCTGAGGTCGCGATTCGGGTCATTGGGCCGCACCCGGAACGCGACCGTGTTCCGGCCGGGCCGCACCAGCGAGGTGATGTCCAGCTCGTGCCGGGTGTACGCGCCCTTCACCTGCGCGTCCGTCGCCACCCGGTGGCCGTTGACATGGACCTCGGCGGCCGGGACGACCCCGCTGAAGTCGAGACGGGTGCGCCGTGAGGTGTCGGAGACCGTGAAGTCGGAGCGGTACCACCAGGGCACCTTGAAGTCGGCCTTCGGGATTCTGCTCAGGTTGGTCGAGCGGAAGGGGTCCGGGTAGCGGCCCTCGGCCAGCAGCGCGGCGAGGACGGTGGAGCGGGGGCCCGCCCGGTGCCAGCCGCGCGCCGGGTAGCCGGGGGAGGAGACGGCGGCCGCCGACTCGCGGACCTTCGCCGTGGACTGGAGCGCGAAGGAGGCGAGCGGGGTGGCCGAGCCCGCCGTGTCCGGGACGCGGGTCCCCCCGGCGGCCGGGCGCGGGGCCGGGGCGCGGTCCTTCGGGCCCGCCCAGGCGGTGGTGGTGAGGGTGCCGATCAGGCCGAGGAGCGCGGCGGCCGTGGCGAGGCGGCGGCCGGGGGCGGGGGGAGCGGACAGGGCGGACTCCAGCCTCGAGAGGTCACGGAACGCAGTGGCCCGGCTCAAGCTAGAAAGCGCCGCGAACCGTGTCAAAGACCCCCGGCCGGGACGCGCCGCCCCCACGCACGAGGAGGCCGGTCCGCTCCGGCGGACCGGCCTCGCGTCCTTCGTTGTCGATGGGGGGCTCCGTACGGTCCTCCTTCCGTCGAACCGAGCGGACTCGACCGCGTCCGGTGGGCCAGCGGTGGAGTGCCGCGTATCGCGTATCCGTCCATTCTGCGCCTTTTATTCCCATATGGATAGGGGGTTCGGACATTACTTGGGAGGGAATCCGAGCCCCGCTTCCACCCCGCCTGAGCCCCGGTCCCGCCCCGCTCAGACGGCCGCCTCCACCGGCTCCGGCCGCTCGATGCCGCGGCGCAGCCGGTGCAGGCCCCGGCGTGCGTGGCTCTTCACCGTGCCCAGCGGCCAGCCCGTGCGGGCGGCGATCTGCGGCTGGGTGAGGTCCTCGTAGAAGGCCAGGTACAGCACCCGCCGCTGGGCCGCCGGGAGCCGCCCCAGCTCGCGCCGGACCAGCAGGCGGTCGAGCACCGTCTCCGGGTCGGCGGAGGTCTCGGCGGTGAGCGCGGTACGGGACAGGGACGCGGCCGCCGCCGCGACCAGCTCGCCCCGGCGGGCGCGGGCCGCCAGCGCGTCGAAGATCTTGCGCCGGGTGATGCCGACGATCCAGCCGCCCAGCGGCCCACGCTCGGGGCGGTACCCCGAACGGCCGCGCCACACCCCGAGGAACACCTGCTGGGTCACGTCCTCCGCCTCACCCGCGTTCCCCAGCGCGCGCCGGGCGAGCGCGTACACCAGGGAGGACCAGCGCCGGTACACGGCCGCGAGACAGTCCTCGTCCCCCGCGACCAAGCCCCGCGCCAGCTCCTCGTCGTCACACCCGTCCCCGGCCGGGGCCACTGGCGGCGCGGCGGTGGCGGACGGGGACGGGTGCGAGCTCATGACCTGGCTCCTCGGGTGGGGCGTCAGGTCATCGTGTGAGGCGGCCGGGGTGTGCGACAACTCGCATCGTTTCTGCGTCGTTCCCGGCGTACAGTCGTCGTATGGACGACGAAGCCGACATTCCGGTACCCGGAGCCGGGCTGACCACGGGCGCGCTCGCCCGCAGGCTCGGGGTCTCGCCCACCACCCTGCGCTCCTGGGACCGCCGCTACGGCCTCGGCCCCGCCACCCGCGCCGACGGCAGACACCGCCGCTGGACGCCCGACGACGTGGCCGTGCTGGAGGCGATGTGCCGCCTGACCTCCTCGGGCGTACCGCCCGCCGAGGCCGCCCGTGCCGCGCGCGACGCCACCCACCCGCCTGCCGACCGGCCCCCGGCGCCCGCGCCCCGCTCCCGCGCCCCCGGCGCCCTGCCGCTGGGAGACGTGCGCCAGGAGTGCCGGGGACTGGCCCGCGCCGCCGTCCGCCTCGACGCCCCGGCCGTGGAGGAGCAACTGGACGGTGTCGTCGCGGAGTACGGCATCACCGTCGCCTGGCAGGACGTGATGGCGCCCGCCCTGCACGCCGTGGGCCGCAAGTGGGTCTCCTCCGGGGACCGTTACATCGAGGTGGAGCACCTGCTGTCCTGGCACGTCTCCACCGCCCTGCGCCGCCACACACCCCGGCTCGGCCCGCCCGGCACCCCCGTCGCCGGACCCGTGCTGCTCGCCTGCGCCCCCGACGAACAGCACACCCTCCCGCTGGAGGCGCTCAACGCCGCGCTGGTCCAACACGGCGTCCCCACCCGGATGTTCGGCAGTGCCGTACCCGCCGACGCCCTCGCCGCCGCCGTACGGCGCCTCGGCCCGGCCGCCGTCGTGCTGTGGTCCCAGGCCCGCCCCACCGCGAGCCTGCCACTGGCCCGGCATGTCGCGGGCATCGAATGGGGGGTGCGCGGCGCCCGCGGGCAGGCCCTGATGCTGCTCGGCGGCCCCGGCTGGGCGGGCCGCTCCTGCCCGGGCATGGTCCGCCCGACCGGCCTCGCCGACGCCGTCGACACCCTCACCGCCGCCTACGGCACCGAGACCGCCCGCGACCTCACTCCAGCCCGCGTGCGTGCTTGAAGCGCTCCAGCCCGTCCTTGAGGTCGACGATCGGGTCCGGGTAGTCCCCGGTCCTCGCCCGCTCGGTGCCGCTCAGCTTCCACGGCTCGTGCACCGCCGAGCCCTCCACGTCCGCCAACTCCTCGACCCAGCGCCGGACATAGGCGCCGTCCGGGTCGTACCGCTTGGCCTGGGTCGTCGGGTTCAGCACACGGTTGGGGCGGGTGTCGGTGCCCGTTCCGGCCGTCCACTGCCAGTTGAGCTGGTTGTTGGCCACGTCCCCGTCGACCAGCAGGTCCAGGAAGTGCCGGGCGCCCACCCGCCAGTCCACGTACAGCGTCTTGGTCAGGAAGCTCGCGGTCAGCAGTCGGCCCCGGTTGTGCATCCAGCCCTCGTGCCGCAGCTGCCGCATCGCCGCGTCCACGATCGGATAGCCGGTACGGCCTTCCCGCCACGCCTCGATGTCCGCCTCGGCCTTCTTCCCGGTGCGCCAACGGTCGCGCCGGGTGCGGTAGTCGGCGTGCGACACCTCCGGACGCACCGCCAGCACCTGCCGGTTGAAGTCCCGCCAGGCGACCTGCCGTACGAACGCCTCCGCGCCCGCGCCGCCCTCGAGGCGGGACCGGTGCACGAGTTCCACCGGGGAGACCGTGCCGAAGTGGAGGTGGGGGGAGAGCCGGGAGGTGCCGTCTCCGGCCAGGTCGTCGTGCTGGTCCTCGTAGGCGCCGATCCCCGACCGCAGCCAGGCGGTCACCATCCGGCGCGCCTGCGCCTCCCCGCCCTCGGCGAGCCCCGGCGACGTGCCCGACACCGCGTCGCGGGACGGGAGTTCCTCGGACTTGATGCCCTCGGGAACGCGCACCTTGCGGGGCGCGCCGAGCGGGTCCCGCAGCGACTGCCCCGACCAGTGCCGGAAGTACGGGGTGAACACGGCGAAGTGGTCCGAGGCCGTCGGGGTCACCACGCCGGGCTCGACGGCACCGGTCACCGTGTCGTGGACGTGCAGCCTGCGCCCGTCCGCCTCCAGCGCACGGCGCAGCGCGTGCTCGCGGCGGTGCGCGTAGCCGCTGGCGTCGGCGGCCATGTGCACCTCGTCGGCGTCCGCCTCGGCGACCACCTGGCACACCTCGTCCACCACGTTCCCGGAGCGCACCACGAGCCGTCCGCCGCGCTCGCGCAGCCCGGCGTCCAGGTCCCGCAGGCAGTCGGCGAGGAACGCCAGCCGGTTGGGCGCGGCGAAACCGGCGCCGTCGATGCCGTCGTCGCGCACGAACAGCGGCACCACCTCGCGGGCCCCGTCGAGGGCCGCGCGCAGCGGCGGATGGTCGTGCAGACGCAGATCGGCGGTGAAGAGGACGACCGAGGTGTTCATCGAACGGCTCCGGAGCAGGGGATGCGGACGGTGGACTCTTCCGGGCGAGAGCGCCTGGCGGACGCGGACGTCAACGCCGCGCCCGCTTTTTCAGCCTCCGGTTCCGCAGCCCCAGGTCCTTCAGCCCCCGTTTCGCGAGGCTCCGGTTCTTCATGGTGGGCATGGGACCGTGCACGGCGGCGCGCGAGATGTTGCGGGCCATCCCCCCGAACACGATCGCGTGGAACGGCGACACCGACCACCAGTACGCCTGGCCGGCCAGCCCGTGCGGGTGGAACAGCGCCCGCTGCCGGTACCGGCTGCGGCCCTCGCCGTAGGGCTCCGCGTACATCTCCAGCCAGGCGAGCCCCGGCAGCCGCATCTCGGCCCGCAGCCGCAGCAGATGGCCCGGCTCGATCTCCTCGACCCGCCAGAAGTCCAGCGAGTCGCCGACCCGCAGCCGCTCCGCGTCCCGGCGGCCCCGGCGCAGGCCCACCCCGCCCATCGCCCGGTCCATCCAGCCGCGCAGGCTCCAGGCGAGCGGGAAGGAGTACCAGCCGTTGTCGCCGCCGACGCCCTCGATCACCCGCCACAGCCGGTCCAGCGGCGCGTCCACCAGGATCTCGCGCTCGTCGGTGTACAGGCTGCCGCCCGCCCAGTCCGGGTCGGTGGGCAGCGGATCGCTCGGCGCGCCGGGCACCGACGCCGACGACCAGCGGGTGACCACCTTCGCCTCCCGCACCCGGCGCAGCGCCAGCCGTACCGCCTCGTCGAAGGTGAAGGGGTGCCCCGGCGGGTCGGGCAGATACCGCCGGATGTCGTGCTCGCGGCACACCACCTCGTACCGCAGCGACTCGGTCAGCGGCCGGGCGATGGACGCGGGCACCGGGGTGACCACCCCCACCCAGTGGCTGGACAGGCCCGGCGTGAGCATCGGTACGGACAAGATCAGCCGACGCGGCAGATGGGCGAGCTGGGCATAACGGAGCATCATCTGCCGGTACGTCAGTATGTCCGGGCCGCCGATGTCGAAGCCCCGGTTCACGTCCTCCGGCAGCGTCGCGGAGCCCACCAGGAGCCGCAGCACGTCCCGGACGCCGATCGGCTGGATACGGGTGTGCACCCAGCTCGGGGTCACCATCACCGGCAGCCGCTCGGTGAGGTAGCGCAGCATCTCGAACGAGGCCGAGCCGGAGCCGATGATCACCGCCGCGCGCAGTACGGCCGTCGGCACACCGGACGCCAGCAGGATGTGCCCGACCTCCGCCCGTGAGCGCAGGTGCGGGGAGAGCTGCTGCTCCGGCACCCCGGCAGGGGTGAGACCGCCGAGGTACACGATCCGGCGGACCCCGGCCGCCTTGGCCTGCTCACCGAAGTACCGGGCCGCCCGGCGGTCCGTCTCCTCGAAGTCGTCGCCGCTGCCCAGCGCGTGCACCAGGTAGTACGCCACGTCGACGTCCCGCATCGCCTCGGCCAGCGAGTCGGGGTCCGTGACATCGCCCTGGACCACCTCCACGTCCCCGGCCCACGGGTGGTCGCGCAGCTTGCGCGGGGTGCGGGCCAGACAGCGCACCTGGTGTCCGGCGTCGAGCAGCTCCGGCACGAGCCTGCCCCCGATGTAGCCGGTGGCACCGGTCACCAGGCAGCGCAGGCCGCCCCCGGAGTCGTCGTCGTTCATCGTTTCCGGCTCCTTGGCATCGGTCGTTCGCCCGTGGTCGGTCACGGCTCCCTGTGATCCCTTCCCGCTCCGGGCCGTACGCGGATGCGGTTGTGCCGGACGGCGTACAACGGCATGTCCGAGTGATAGCCGGGCAGCCGGTGAGGTACAGGTTCTGTGTCCCACCCGAAGCTTCCGCCGGAGGTGTCCGCCGCCATGAACTCGACAGTGCTGGAGCGTTTCCCCGCAGGCTCACCGCGCGGCTCCTGGCCCGCGGAGGAGTACGCCGCCGCCCGCCGCGCCGAGGGCGAAGCCGCGACGGTGATCATGGACCTCAAGTCGGACGCGTTCCTGGTCGTGGTCGAGGGCCGCGCGGACGACTAGGGCTCCGCCGGTCGAGCGGGTGGTCCCGGTTCACCCTCAGGGGCGAACGCCGCACTCGCGGGACCGCGTCACCGGGTGAGCGCCTCCAGATGTGCCCTCCGGGTCTCCGCCGTCTGACCCTGGATCAGGAGGAACATCCCCTCGCGGGCGAGGCGTTGGGCTCGGGAGGTGAGGGACATCGCGCGGCCGCCTCCCGCCAGGACCGCCGCCGTGGTGGCGGTGTTCAGGGCCGCGTACGCCTCCGCCCGTACCGCCAGGCGTTCGTCCACCCGGTCCAGCGGGGACGGGTGGTCGGCGAGGGCGTAGGCGCGGGTGCGGATGTCCGCGAGGCGGGTCCGCAGCGGGGACGCCGTGTCGTCGTCCAGCAGGGACAGGGCCGCCGTGGCGATGCCGAACACCGCCGGGTGGGTGGTCAGGGTCTTCGCCCGGTCGGTGGGGGCCCACTCCGCGTACGGGACGCGCAGGGCCAGCGAGTCGTCGGGTACGCGCAGGCCGTCCAGCTCCAGGGACACCGTCCGGGCGGCGGTCAGGGCGGCCAGGCGGAGCGGGGCGGAGGGACGCAGGCCCGGTTGCTCGCGGGCTGCCACGAAGACGAAGACCGCCTCGTCGTCGTCGGTCAGACCGGCCAGCAGGAGGACGTCGTTCAGCCCCCAGCCGGTGCACCACGGCACCCTTCCGTCGAAGCGCCACCCGCTGCCGTCGTGGTGGGCCCTGACCGGAGCGTCCGGGTGGGCGCGGAGCTGGGCGTACGCCACGCCGGACAGCAGCTCGCCGCGCGCCAGCGGGCCCAACAGGCGCTCGCGGGCGGCCGGTTCACCCCGGGCGAGGACCTGGACCGGGGTGTGGTGCTGCGACTGGACGAACCAGGTCGAGCCGCACGCGCCCGCCAGGATCTCCGCGACCTCGCGCACCACGGCGGGCGGCGCCGCCGAGCCGCCGTATGCGACCGGGGCGGTCAGGCCCAGCAGCCCGGACCGCCTCACGGTCTCGATGTGGCTCGCGGGTACGCCCTCCTGGTCCACCCGTTCCGCCTCGGGCACCAGCAACTCCGAGGCCAGTTCGCGGGCGCGGGCGACGAGCGGGTGATCGGTGATCGTCATGCGTCCCTTCCTACCCCGGCCACCCCGCCCGGCACCTGTGGCACACTCCGCCGATGACCAACGAAACGATCACCGCGGCGGACTCCGGCACCCACACCCTCGGCGACCTCCCCGTCCACCGCGTCGGCCTCGGCGCGATGCGGCTCACCGGCAACGCCGCCTTCCACCTGGGCACCCCCAGCGACCGGGCCCGCTCGCTGGCCGTCCTGCGCCGGGCCGTGGAACTCGGGGTGAACCACATCGACACCGCCGCCTTCTACTTCTCCGCCCTCCGCTCGGCCAACGAACTGATCAACACCGCCCTCGCCCCCTACGCCGACGACCTGGTCATCGCCACCAAGGTCGGCCCCTTCCGCGAGCAGGACGGCTCCTGGGGCACGTCCGCCCGCCCCGACCAGCTGCGCGGCCACGTGGAGGAGAACCTCCGCCAGCTCGGCCGCGACCACCTCGATCTCGTCTACCTGCGCCGGATGGGCCAGGACTCCGTCGCCGAACACTTCGGCGCTCTCGCGGAGTTGCGGGAGGCGGGCCTGATCCGGCATCTCGGCATCTCGGCGATCGCACCCCGGCACCTCACCGAGGCCCTGGCCATCGCGCCCGTGGTCGCCGTGCAGAACCGGTACGGGCTCGACACCCCCGGACCTGAGGGGACGGAACTGCTCAGGCTGTGCGGGGAGCGCGGCATCGCCTTCGTCCCGTACTACTCCGTCGCCGGGGAGACCGGCGAACGGGGCGCGCACGAGCGGCTCGTGGCCGACGCGGACGCCGTGGTCGCGGAGATCGCCCGCGCGCACGGGGCGAGCCCCACCCAGGTCCGGATCGCCTGGACCCTCCGCCAGGGCCCGCACGTCCTCGCCATCCCCGGCACCGGCGACCCCGCCCATCTGACGGAGAACATCGCGGCGGGCACCCTGCACCTCACCGAGGACGAACTGGGCCGCCTGAACGCCTTCCACGCGTAGCCGGGCACCCGTCGGACCCCCTGCGGGAGATGACTGGCGTCCCGGTAGTTTTACGTATAACCTCTCCCGCTAACCACCCCCACCGGAAGGCCCCGATGCGCCGCGTTGCCCTGGTCACCCTCGTCGTGGACGACTACGACGACGCCATCCGCTTCTACACCGAGGCCCTCGGTTTCCGGCTGGCGGAGGACGAGCCCCGCCCGGACGGCTCACGCTGGGTCGTCGTGGAGCCCGGCACCGAAGCGGGCGCCGGGACCGGCCTGCTGCTCGCCCGCGGGAAGAACGACGACCAGCGCGCCCGCGTCGGCGACCAGACCGGCGGCCGCGTCGGCTTCTTCCTGCACACCGACGACTTCGCCCGCGACCACGCCCGTATGACCGCCCACGGGGTGACCTTCCTGGAGGACCCCCGGCACGAGCCGTACGGCACGGTCGCCGTCTTCCAGGACCTCTACGGCAACCGCTGGGACCTGCTCCAGCCCGCCGCCTGAACGCCGCACGAACCCCATCCGCACGACCCGCCGAGGAAGCACGCCATGACCGCGCCCCGCATCGACACCGAGACCCTCCGCCGGCTCCCCAAGGCCGTCCTGCACGACCACCTCGACGGCGGCCTGCGCCCCGCCACCGTCATCGAACTCGCGGCCGCGGTCGGCCACACCCTGCCCACCACCGACCCCGACGAGCTGGCGGCCTGGTACGTGGAGGCCGCGAACTCCGGTGACCTGGTCCGCTACATAGCCACCTTCGAGCACACCCTCGCCGTGATGCAGAACCGCGAGGGCCTGCTCCGCGTCGCCGAGGAGTACGTCCTCGACCTCGCCGCCGACGGCGTCGTCTACGCCGAGGTGCGCTACGCCCCCGAGCTGAACACGCGCGGCGGCCTGACGCTGCCCGAGGTCGTGGAGACCGTGCAGGAGGGTCTCGCCGCCGGTATGGCCAAGGCGGCCGCCGCCGGGACGCCGGTACGCGTCGGCACCCTGCTGTGCGGCATGCGGATGTTCGACCGGGTCGGCGAGGCCGCCGAGCTGGCCGTCACCTACCGGGACGCCGGGGTCCTCGGCTTCGACATCGCGGGCGCCGAGGACGGCTTCCCGCCCGCCGACCACCTGGCCGCCTTCGAGCGGCTGCGCGCCGAGAGCGTGCCGTTCACCATCCACGCGGGCGAGGCGTACGGCCTGCCCAGCATCCACCAGGCCGTCCAGGTCTGCGGCGCCCAGCGCCTCGGCCACGGCGTCCGCATCACCGAGGACATCGTCGACGGCAAGCTCGGCCGCCTGGCGGGCTGGGTCCGCGACCGCCGGATCGCGCTGGAGATGTGCCCCACCTCCAACCTCCAGACCGGCTGCGCCACCTCCATCGCCGAGCACCCCATCACCGCCCTGAAGGACCTCGGCTTCCGCGTCACCCTCAACACCGACAACCGCCTGGTCTCCGGCACCACCATGACCCGCGAGATGGCGCTGCTGGTCGAGGAGGCGGGCTGGACGGTGGAGGACCTGCGCACGGTCACCGTGAACGCCGTCAAGAGCGCGTTCATCCCGTTCGACGAGCGCAAGGCGCTCCTCGAGGACGTCGTCCTGCCGGGTTACGCCGCGGCGCTCTGAAGCAGTCCCTTGACGTAGGCGGCCTGTCCGACGTGCTGGAGATCGTCGGACAGGACGCTCACCAGACGCACGCCCAGCGTGACCGGCGGCTCCCACCGCTCGTCGACGACCCGCTCCAGATCCTTGGCGGCCAGCGCCCGCAGCACGCCGAGGGTCTGGTCGTGCACGGCGTCGTAGTACCCGGCCAGCAGGACGGTCGAGGGGACCCGCACCTTCGCGGCCTGCTCGGGGGTGTGGCCGTAACCGGTGTCGTGGTGCGGCAGGTCCAGGTCGAAGCGGTCGGCCCAGTCCAGCGACAGCCACACCTGGTCCAGACCGAAGGCGTCGGCGATGTGGTCGTCCTGCACCCGGCTGAGATGCCACAGCAGCCAGGCGATGGAGTTCGCGCCGGGCGCGGGGGAGTGGTCCAGGTCGTCCGCGCCGAGGCCGTCGAGCACGGTGTGGACTTCTTCCCGGATACGGTCGTAGCCCTCGATGAGGATCTCCTTCGCGTACATGTTCCCACCCTCGCGCATCCCCGCCCCGGGCGCGAGGGCGTAGGCGTCACTCCGGTTCGCGCTGCTCCGCGTCCGGGGTGCCGAGCAGGGCGATCAGCGCGCGGGCGGCCGGGCTGGTGGCCCGTTCCGGGGGCAGCAGGGCCACCGTCTCGTACGCGGCCTCGTCGACGCCCTTGAGCGGGAGCGCGGTGAGCGAGGTCCGCTTGTGCCGGAAGTGCCGGGGGACGACCGCGATCCCGAGGTTCTCGTCCACCAGGTCCAGCAGGCTGTGCACGTCGTTGACCTCCAGGGCGACCGTACGGCGCACCCCGGCCGCGGCGAAGGCGGCGTCCGTGGCCCGGCGCGGACCCCAGTCGGGGTGGAAGTCCACGAACACCTCACCGGCCAGGGCGCCGGGGTCCGGCACCGCGCCGAGTGCGGCGAGCCGGTGCTCCGGATGGCACAGCACGGTCATCGGTTCGCTGGTCAGCGGCACCGAGCGCAGCTGGTCGCCATCGGCCGGGACGCGGTAGGCGAAGGCGAGGTCGAGGCGGCCCGCCGATACCCCCTCGGCCAGCGCGCCCGAACCGCTCTGCCGCAGCCGGATCTCCACGTCCGGGTGCTCCCGGCGGAAGGCGGCCAGCAGCCCCGCCACATGCACCCCGGCGATGCACTGCTCGGCGCCCAGCGCCAGCGTGCCGCGCAGCACGCCCTGCACCGCCGCCACCGCCTCGTGCGCGGAACGCACCTGGGCGAGGATGCGCTCGGCCTCCGCCAGCAGCGCCCGCCCGGCCTCCGTCAGCGTCACCCGGCGGGTGGTGCGCACGAACAGCGGCGCCCGCAGCTCCCGCTCCAGGGCGCGGATCGACGCGGAAAGCCCCGACTGGGACACCATCAGCCGCTCGGCGGCCCGGGTGAAGTGCTGGTCCTCGGCGACCGCGACGAAGTGCTGGAGATGACGCAGTTCCATGATTGAGAAGCCTAGCCGCTGAAATCCATCGGATTCTCCTGTTGGACCGCTGACCGCGCTCCGGTGAAGAGTGGGGGAGGCTGCCGGACGCGTATGGGTCCGGCGCCGGGAAGACCGTGTGCCAACCCCTTATGGAGTCGCGTTGTACACCGCCCACCCCGACCGCTACGCCGACCTGCCCTACCGGCGCTCCGGACGCAGCGGACTGAAGCTCCCCGCCCTGTCGCTTGGCCTGTGGCACAACTTCGGCCCCGACCGGCCGGTGGAGACCCAGCGCGCGATCCTGCGCCGCGCCTTCGACCTCGGGATCACCCACTTCGACCTGGCGAACAATTACGGCCCGCCGCCCGGTGCCGCCGAGTCCGCGCTGGGCGAGGCGCTGAAGGCCGACTTCACGCCGTACCGCGACGAACTGGTCATCTCCACCAAGGCCGGCTATCTGATGTGGCCCGGCCCGTACGGGGAGTGGGGCTCGCGCAAGTCCGTGCTGTCTTCGCTCGACCAGAGCCTGACGCGGATGGGCCTGGACCACGTCGACATCTTCTACTCGCACCGCTTCGACCCCGAGACCCCGCTCGAGGAGACCATGGGCGCGCTGCACTCGGCGGTCCAGCAGGGCAAGGCGCTCTACGTCGGCGTCTCCAACTACTCGGCGGAGCAGACCCGGGACGCGGAACGCATCCTGGGCGAGCTGGGCACCCCGCTCCTCATCCACCAGCCGCGCTACTCCATCCTCGACCGGCGCCCGGAGGACCAGGGGCTGCTGGACACCCTGGACGAACTCCAGGTCGGCTCCATCGTCTACTCCCCGCTGGAGCAGGGCCTGCTGACCGGCCGGTACCTCGACGGCATCCCGGAGGGCTCCCGCGCCGCGAGCGACAGCCCGTTCCTGAAGTCCGACGCCGTCACCGAGGACCTGGTCGCCCGGCTGCGCGCGCTGAACGAGATCGCCGCCTCCCGTGGCCAGACCCTGGCCCAGATGGCCCTCGCCTGGGTGCTGAGGGGCGGACGGGTGACGTCCGCTCTGGTCGGGGCGAGCAGCACCCAGCAACTGACGGACAGCGTCGGCGCCATCCGGAATCTGGAATTCGACGCGGAGGAACTGGCCCGTATCGACGCCATCGTGAAGACATGAACTCGCCGGAACGCTAGCGGCGGACGGCGGAGGTTTTTTCCGCCTTCACAATTTCTTCGCGTATTCCGGCGTCGATGCGGGTGGCACTGAATTCCTGCCACGCCGTGGAAGCGGTTCGGAGCAGAGCCCAGGGGAGCCTCACCCCTGGGCTCTCGCCTTGCGCGGGCTGGCGTGCAGGGGCTCGACGCGCCGCCCACGGTCGATAATCCGCCAACTAATGCGGGGCGCTCCCGCACGTCACATGATTCGGCCAGAATCGGGGCATCGCATATGCCAGGAGAGTGGCCGGAAAGACATGGTGACAGTGTTTCCAATGTGGCGATACTCGAATTGCCAAGGGCACTTCACCGCACAGGAGCCGCACGGAAAAGAGAGGGACCGGTCGGCACACCGGCGAGGCAACGGGGGAGTGATCGTGCACGATGAATTCCTGTGCCATGTCACCGCGTACGGGATCTGCGGCGGTCAGCGGGTAGGCGTACCGCTCGGCACCTACCGCGCGCCCACCCTCGCGCTCGCCCTGTGGTGGCTGCGGGACCGGGCCTCCTGGATCGCCGAACGCCTGGACCCCAGCCCCGAGGGCGAGAAGATCCCGGCGGGCGCCCTCGTCCCCGTCGCGGACACCGTGGCCGACGTCCCCACCCTGCTGCGCGCCTGGTGCTCCGACGACACCCGGCAGGAACTGGTCGCGGACGAACTGGCCGGCGGACGCCTGGTGCGGATCGCCGCGAGCGACGACACCACCGAGTACGAACTCCTGGCCGAGTCGGTCGACGCCCTGCGCATGCAGCGCACCGTCCCCGCCTTCGTCGTCCCCGTCGCCTGACCGCGAAACCCCAGGTCCGGCCCGGTCGTGGCGGACCCGGCGGAGATATGTGAAGGGCGAGCACATCGGGGGGAATGCGCGGCCCGAATCGGGGTACGTGCAACACAGGCAACAGGCGACCGGCCGGACCGGGCATTTCGAGAGAGACACCATGACCGAACACCTGGGCGTGGCAGTGGCAGTGATACCGACTGGTTTCGACGTACCCGTGGAACCCCTTCGGCGTACGGCGCACTACACCGGAGAGCCAGGGTGCATCGCCGACGCGCGGGCCTTCGCCAAGCGCTTCCTGGAGCAGCTGCGGACCGAGTGGTGCGCCACCGTCGACAGCCGGACGGGCGGGGACCTCCTCCTCGTCGTCAGCGAGCTGGTCACCAACGCCGACCGGCACAGCGGGGGCCCGTACATCCTGGAACTCGAGGGCACCGACAGTGCGATCACCGTGTCGGTGTACGACAGCAGTGTGGCGCTGCCCCGCTGTTTCCCCAAGAACCCTGAGCGCGTCGGCCACCACGGCCTGGAGATCGTGCGCGCGGTGGCCTCGGAGATCATCGTGGACCGCGTCCCGGTGGGCAAGCGCGTGCGCGCCCTGATCCGGCTGGACGGCTGAGCGGACCGCTTCCCGGCCTCCTGAACCGATGAACTGAACCGATGAACTGAACCAATGAACGCCGACCGCGATCCGGTCGGCGTCTTCGTGTGTCCGGTTCTCACCGAGCCTGAGCGGTGCCAGGGCTTCGGGCTTGAGCAGGCATGACAAAGGGCGGCCCGGCCGAACCGGACCGCCCTTCTCACCTCAAGGTGTCAGAACGTGCCGCTCAGGCGCAGCCCAGCTCGCCGAGCATGCCCTGACGCAGGCGCGAGATGATGCGCTTGATCAGACGGGAGACGTGCATCTGCGAGCAGCCGAGCTTCTCGCCGATCTCCGCCTGGGTGGCCTCCTCCACGAACCGCATGTGGATGATCTGCCGGTCGCGGTCGCTCAGTTCGGCCATCAGCGGGGCCAGCGCGTGGAAGTCCTCCACCAGTCGCAGGCCCTCCTCCTCGACGCCGATGAAGTCCGCGAGGACCGCCTCGCCGTCCTCGCGGCCGTCGCCGGTGAGGGCGGCGTCCAGCGAGCTGGAGTTGTAGCCGTTGGAGGCCAGCTGGCCCTCGACGACCTGCTCCACGGTGATGTTCATGAGCGTGGCCAGCTCCGCCACGGAGGGGTCGCGGTCGAGTCGGCTCGACAGCTCCTCACGGGCCTTGGCCAGCTCCACGCGCAGCTCCTGGAGACGGCGCGGGACGTGCACCGCCCAGGTGGTGTCGCGGAAGAACCGCTTGATCTCGCCCACGATGTACGGCAGGGCGAAGGAGGTGAACTCCACCTCGCGCGAGACCTCGAACCGGTCGATCGCCTTGATCAGGCCGATCATGCCGGTCTGGACGATGTCCTCCATGTCGTCGCCGCGGCCGCGGAAGCGTCCGGCGGCGAAGCGCACGAGCGACATGTTCATCTCGATGAGGGTGTTGCGCGCGTACTGGTATTCGTGCGTGCCCTCTTCCAGCTCCGCCAGACGGCGGAAGAACTGCTTCGACAGCGCCCGCGCGTCGCGCGGGGCCACGGCTGCGGGGTCCGCGATACCAGGAAGGATCTCCTCGTCCGTCCTGTCCTGCGCGGTCCTCTCCGCGACCTCTGCCTGTGACCGGATGCCGACGGCGGTGTCCATTACCTCTCCCAAGTAAGTCACGGTGCTACGACTGCTCCTTCGGTCCGGTTCCCCCGGGCCGCGGATGCCGCGTGGTCCCCGGCTACCCGGAGATCCCCGCCCCATGCACGTCTTCTTTCACGGGCCGGGTACCCCCGGTCACGCGACGCATGCAGATGGATTTCGACCTGGCTTGAAATCGACGCAGTGGCTTGATCTTATCGGCCTGCGACCGATGAGTCCTGAGGCGGGTGGCGGTCGGTACTGGTGAGCGCGCGACCGGCGCGGCGATTCGCACAGGAGGCCCCATGTCCCACGGTGGTTTCACCACATGTCTCTGGTTCGACGGCCAGGCCGAGGAGGCGGCGCACTACTACGTGTCCGTCTTCAAGGACTCCGGCGTCGGCCGCGTCACCCACTGGAGCGAGGCGGGCCCCGGTGAGGCCGGGACCGTGCTCACCGTCGAGTTCACCGCCAACGGCCAGAAGTTCGTCGCCCTCAACGGCGGCCCCGAGTTCACGTTCAGCGAGGCGATCTCGTTCCAGATCCTCTGCGCCGACCAGCGGGAGATCGACCACTACTGGAACCGGCTCATCGAGGACGGCGGCGAGGGCGGCCCCTGCGGCTGGCTCAAGGACAAGTACGGCGTCTCCTGGCAGGTCTGCCCCGAGCGGCTGCTCGACATGACCAGGGACCCCGACCCGCGGAAGGCCGCCCGCGCCTTCGGCGCCATGATGAAGATGGGCAAGCTCGACCTCGCCGCCCTCGAGAAGGCGTACGCGGGCGAATGACCGGCCCCGGCGCCCGGTCACACGGGCTCGGCGAGCACCTCGCCGATCGTGTGCCGGGCGTTCTCGGCCAGCACCGGGTTGGTGCGCCTGTAGTAGGGCCAGTTGCTCCGGCTCCGCCACACCGCCCGCGACCGGGTTGGCGCCGTCCAGCCAGTCACGCATCTTCTGACTGCTCACCTGCCCCATCCAAGGGCCGACGTGTCCCCGCCGTCGACTGAAAGACCGGATCACCCCGTCCCCGAGCGCCCCGCTCGCCGAGTGGCTAGCGTGACAATTCGGGACGAACCATCAACACGAGAGGGCCGACCATGGCCGTGCAATCCGAAGGAACGCCCTGCTGGGCCGACGCGATGTTCACCGACCTCGAGGGCGCCAAGCGGTTCTACGGCGAGGTCCTCGGCTGGACCTTCGGCGACTCGTCGTCGGAGTACGGCAACTACACCCAGGCGTTCGTGGACGACAAGGCCGTCGCCGCCATCGTCCCGCCCATGTCCGGCCAGGAGGGCGCCTCGCAGTGGTGTCTCTACTTCGCCTCGCCGGACGCCGCCGCGACCGCCGCGAAGATCCGGGAGAGCGGCGGCGAGGTGCTGATGGAGCCGATGCGGGTGGGCGACTTCGGCACGATGGTGATCGCCCGCGAGCCCAGCGGCGCGGTCTTCGGCGTCTGGCAGGGCGACGCCCACGAGGGCTTCGAGGCGGTGGCCACCCCCGGCGCCTACTGCTGGTCGGAGGTGTTCACCCGCGAGCCGGAGAAGGCGGACCCGTTCTTGTCGGCCGTCTTCCCATACCGGATGAAGGAGATGGCGGACGAACACGTCGACTTCCGGCTGTTCGACCTGGGCGCCGACCCGGTGCTCGGCCGGATGCGGATGGGGGAGGAGTTCCCGCCCGAGGTCCCCTCCTACGTCAACGTCTACTTCACCGTCGAGGACTGCGACGCGGCCGTGGCCCGCGCCACCGAGCAGGGTGCCGTACTCCGCTTCGGCCCGATGACCAGCCCCTTCGGCCGGTTCGCCGCCCTCACCGACCCGCAGGGCGCCCACTTCTCGGTGATCGATGTCACCACCACCGAGGGCGACATGCCCGACTTCAAGGACGCCTGACCCGGCCGGTCCGGGCCCCGGCGCGGCCATGGCATGATCGTGCACATGCGTGAACGTGTGGTGGCCGCGTGCGACGGGGCTTCGAAGGGAAACCCCGGACCGGCCGGATGGGCGTGGGTGGTCTCCGACGACGACGAGCGGACCCCGGCCCGCTGGGAGTCGGGCCCGCTCGGCCGGGCCACCAACAACGTCGCCGAACTCACCGCCCTGGAACGGCTGCTGGCCGCCGTCGACCCCGATGTGCCGCTGGAGGTCCGGATGGACTCCCAGTACGCGATGAAGGCCGTCACCACCTGGCTGCCCGGCTGGAAGCGCAACGGCTGGAAGACCTCCGCGGGCAAGCCGGTCGCCAACCAGGAACTCGTCGTCCGCATCGACGAGTTGCTCGACGGGCGCTCGGTCGAGTTCCGGTACGTCCCCGCCCACCAGGTCGACGGCGACCCGCTGAACGACTTCGCCGACCGCGCCGCCAGCCAGGCCGCCGTCGTCCAGGAGGCCGCGGGCAGCGCCCACGGCTCGCCCGAGCCGCCGCCCTCGCCCGACACCCCGGCCCCGGCCGCCCGCCGCAAGACGCCCCGCCGTGCCACCGGCTCCTCCGGGTCCGCCTCCTCGCGGACCATCAAGGCCAAGTTCGCCGGTCGCTGCCTCTGTGGCCGCTCCTACGCCGCGGGCGAGTCCATCGCCAAGAACGCGCAGGGCTGGGGCCACCCGGAGTGCCGCACCGCCACCGGCTGACCCGCTCCGCCGGGGCCTTCCGGGCCCGGTCGTACGCCATCGCTGCTACCCTGCGAGGCCGATCGACTACGTCCGGTGACTTCCAGGGGTGTGCGCGTGAAGGTCGTCTGTGTCGGGGGCGGGCCCGCGGGCCTGTACCTCGCCATCCTGCTCAAGCGGCAGAACCCGTCCCACGACATCACCGTCCACGAACGCGCCCCCGAGGGCTCCACCTACGGCTGGGGCGTCACCTACTGGCAGGGCCTGCTGGACCGGCTCCGCGCCCACGACCCCGAGTCGGCGGACGCCATCGCGGCGAACTCGGTCCACTGGAACGAAGGCGTCGCCCACGTACGGGACTCGAGCACCCGGCAGCCCGGGGACCGGGGCTTCGGCATCGGCCGCCACCGCCTCCTCGAACTGCTCGCCGAGCGTGCCCGATCCCTGGACGTACGGCTGGAGTTCAAGAGCGAGATCACCGAACTCCCGGCGGAAGCGGACCTGGTGGTGGCCGCCGACGGCATCGGCAGCGCCCTGCGCACGCGGTACGCGGACGAGTTCGGCACGCATGTCACCCACGGCCGCAACCACTTCCTCTGGCTCGGCACCACCAAGGTCTTCGACGCCTTCACGTTCGCCTTCGTCGAGACCGGGCACGGCTGGATCTGGGCGTACGGCTACCCGTACGACAGCGGGCACAGCACCTGTGTCATCGAGTGCTCGCCCGAGACCCTCACCGGCCTCGGCCTGCACCGCGCCGACGAGGGCGAGGGACTCGCGCTGTTGGAGGGGCTCTTCGCCGACCTCCTCGACGGCCACCCCCTCATCGGCCGCGCCAACGACGGTACGACCGTCCCCTGGCTGAACTTCCGCACCCTCACCAACCGCACCTGGCACACGGGCGGCCTGGTCCTGCTCGGCGACGCCGCCCACACCACCCACTACTCCATCGGCGCGGGCACCACCCTCGCCCTGGAGGACGCCATGTGCCTCGCCACCGCCCTGCGCGACCACCCCGCCCCGCCCGACGCCCTCGCCGCCTACGAGAAGCGGCGCCGCACCGAGCTGCTGTCCGCGCAGAGCGCCGCCCGCTACAGCGCCCGCTGGTACGAGAGCCTGCCCCGCTACATCGACCTGCCCCCGCACCGCATGTTCGCCCTGCTCGGCCAGCGCCACTCCCCGCTGCTGCCCTATGTCCCGCCCCAGCTCTACTACGGCCTCGACAAGGCCGCGGGACAGCTCGAACCCCTACGCCGCCTCAAGCGCTGGCTCGGCCCCCGCGCGGCCCGCGCCCTGCACGCCGCCCGCCCCCGCTGACCCCCACACCCCAGCTCAGGGCACGGGTAAAGGTTGGTGAATAGCAATTCACTGGATAGAGTGAATGGCTATTCACCAGCCATGCACATTCACCCGCAGGAGCGTCGATGGGCCCCTCCGCCCCCATACCCGAGCCGCCCGGCACCCTCGCGGCGCCGCCCCGGCTGCGGGAGCGCCTCACCATCCCCGTGCTGGCGTCGGGCGGCATCCTCATGGCCGTCATGCAGACCGTGGTCGTCCCGCTCCTGCCCGACCTGCCCCGGCTCACCGGATCGTCACCGGCCGCCGTCTCCTGGATGGTCACCGCCACCCTGCTCTCCGGCGCCGTGCTCACCCCGGTCCTCGGCCGCGCCGGTGACATGTACGGCAAGCGCCGGGTACTGACCTCCGCGCTCGCCCTGATGACCGTCGGCTCGGTGCTGTGCGCGCTCTCCTCCGACATCACCGTGCTCATCACCGCCCGCGCCCTCCAGGGCGCCGCCGCCTCCGTCGTCCCGCTGTCCATCAGCATCCTGCGCGACGAACTCCCGCCCCAGCGGCGGGGGTCGGCGGTCGCGCTGATGAGCTCCACCGTCGGCATCGGCGCCGCCCTCGGCCTGCCGCTGGCCGCGCTCGTCGTGCAGTACGCCGACTGGCACACCATGTTCTGGCTGACCAGCGCTCTCGGCGCGCTCGGGGTCGCGGCCACCTGGTGGGCGGTCAGGGAGTCGCCCGTACGCGAGCCCGGCCGGTTCGACGTGGTCGGCGCGCTGGGCCTGGCCGTCGCGCTGGTGTCCCTGCTGCTCGCCGTCTCCCAGGGCGGCCAGTGGGGCTGGACCAGCCCCGCCGTCCTCGGCCTGTTCATCACGTCCGCCGTGGTGCTCGCCCTGTGGTGGTACCAGCAGTTCCGGACCGCCCGGCCCCTGGTCGACCTGCGGCTGGTGACCCGGCCGAGGGTGGGCCTGTCCCATGTTGCGGCCCTGCTCACCGGCTTCGCGTTCTACGCCAACTCGCTCGTCACCGCCCAGCTCGTCCAGGCGCCCAAGGCCAGCGGATACGGGCTCGGGCTGTCCATCGTCGCCACCGGACTGTGCCTGCTGCCCGGCGGCGTCACCATGCTGCTCTTCTCCCCGCTGTCCGCCCGGATCTCCGCCCGGCGCGGGCCCAGGATCACCCTCGCGCTCGGCGCCGCCGTCATCGCCTGCGGCTACGCGCTGCGCATCGCCGACAGCCGCGACCTGTGGATGATCATCCTCGGGGCGACCGTGGTGGCCACCGGCACCACCCTCGCCTACTCCGCGCTGCCCACCCTGATCCTGCGTGCCGTACCGGCCGCCCAGACCGCCTCCGCCAACGGCGTCAACGTCCTGATGCGGACCATCGGCCAGGCCGTCTCCAGCGCCGCCGTCGCCGCCGTACTGGTCCACCACACCAGCCTCGTCGGCGGCCTGCCGGTGCCCACCCTGCACGGCTATCTGCTGGCCTTCGCCATGGCCGCTGCCGTCGCGCTCGCCGCCTGCGCGGCCGCGCTCACCATCCCCGGCGACAGCGGCCCCGACGGCACCCGCCGCGCCGAGGGCGCCACGACGGGGGCTCGCGCCCTGGAGGAGGCATGACCACCGCCCCCACCCCCGCCCGCCGCGACGCCGAGGCCACCAAGGCGGCCATCCTCAAGGCCGCCCGCCACCTCCTGGCCCGGCACGCGCACGCCGACATCACCCTCAAGGCCGTCGCCGACCGGGCCGGGGTCAGCCCGCCGCTGGTGCTGAAGTACTTCGGCAACAAGGACGCCCTGTTCGCCCGCGTGATGTCCTTCGACACCGACGCGGACGACCTCCTCGACGCGCCCCTCGCCGACCTCGGACGGCACATGGTCCGGCACGTCCTGGCCAGCCAGCGCGACCGGGGTGCCGACCCGCTGCTGCGCATCGCCTTCGCCCCGCTGCACGGCGACCACGGCGACATCCTGCGCGCCAACTTCCGCACCCAGGTCACCGACCGCCTCGCCACCCGGCTCACCGGCCCCGACGCGGGCCTGCGCGCCGAACTGGCCGTCGCCGCGCTCATCGGCGTCGGCGTCATGTACGGCATCGCCCGCGGCCCGCACCTGCGCGAGAGCGGCCCGGACGAGGTGGCCGACCGCTACGGCCCGCTCGTCCAGGCCCAGTTGACGCCCTGACTCATACCTGGTGGCCGGTCAGCAGCGACTCCGCGCAGCGCCGGAACGCGGCGAGCAGCCGTCCGCCGTCGCCCGCGCGGGTGGCCAGCGCGACATGGCACGGTTCCACGCCGTGCAGCGGGATCGCGGTCAGATCGGGCCGCGCGGGCATGCCCGGTGCGGCCGCGGCGATGGCCAACGCCTGCCCCGACGCGACCAGTTCGAACTTGTCCTCGATGTCCCCGATGAACGGCCCGTCCGGCGCGGGCCGTCCGTCCGGGCGCGGGTCGATCCGCCAGAACGCGTCCCACAGCGGGTCCGGGACGCGGGGGAGGGGCTCGTCGGCGATGTCGTCCAGGGTGACCGACTCCTTGCCCGCGAGCCGGTGGTCCAGCGGGACCACCACCACGCGCGGCTCGTCGTAGAGCACGCTCACCCGCAGCCCGTCGGTGGCGAACGGCAGCCGGGCCACCAGCGCGTCCACCCGATGGCCGAGCAGCGCCTCCCGCGCCTCGTGCCAGCGCAGATGCGTGGCCCGCACGTCCGCGTCCGGGAACTTGCGCCGCAGCTCCCGCACGGCCGGGGTGACCAGCACGCCCGTGGTGTAGCCGATGGTGATCCGGCTGGGCTCGGCGGCCGCCCGTGCCTCGGTCGCCGCCTGCCGGGCGGCCCGCAGGAGCGCCTCGGCGTGCGGCAGGAAGACCTCGCCCGCCTCGGTGAGCCGGGTGCCCTGCGGGGTGCGGTCCAGCAGCTCGACACCCAGCTCCCGCTCCAGCCGCCGTACCTGGCGGCTCAGCGAGGGCTGGGTGATGTGCAGGGCGGTGGCCGCGCGGCCGAAGTGCCGGTGCTCGGCGACGACCGTGAAGTACCGGACCAGCCGGAGATCGAGATCCGCGAAGTCGGACATGCCTTCCAGCCTACGGCCGCCCGGCACACCAGCGGTGATGCCCGGAACGTATTGCGCCATGCGAAAGAAGCCTTGGACGCGTGCGCGGTGACCGGCCGACGATGGAGGCACTCCCACCGACCATCCGAGGAGAGCTTCACATGCGTGTTTTCGTCACCGGGGCCACCGGGTTCATCGGCTCCGCCGTGGTGCCCGAACTGATCGGCGCCGGGCACGAGGTCGTCGGCCTCGCCCGGTCGGACGACGGCGCGGCCGCGCTGAAGGAGGCGGGCGCCGAGGTGTTCCGGGGCAGCCTCGACGACCCCGAGGGCCTGGCCCGTGCGGCGGACGGCGCCGACGGGGTGATCCACCTGGCCTTCGTCCACGACTTCGCCGACTTCGACGCGGCCGGAGCCACCGACCTGCGGGCCATCGAGGCGATGGGTGCCGCCCTGGCGGGCTCCGACCGCCCGCTCGTGGTCACCTCCGGCACCGCGATCGCCCCGGCGGGCCGCCTCGCCGTCGAGACCGACGCGCCCGCGCCGGGCACCCACCGCACACCGTCCGAGGAGGCCGCCGTCGCGCTCGCCGAGCAGGGGGTACGAGGCTCCGTGGTGCGGCTCGCGCCGTCCGTGCACGGGCGCGGCGACCACGGCTTCGTACCGCATCTCATCCGGATCGCCCGGGAGAAGGGGACGGCGGGCTACGTCGGGGACGGCGCCAACCGCTGGCCCGGCGTCCACCGGCTCGACGCCGCCCGGCTGTTCCGGCTCGTGCTGGAGCAGGCCCCGGCCGGTACCCGCTGGCACGCGGCCGCCGACGAGGGCGTGCCGTTCCGGGACCTCGCGGAGGTCATCGGACGGCACCTGGACGTGCCCGTGGTGAGCGTGGCACCGGAGCGGGCGGGGGAGCACTTCGGGTTCCTCGGCCGGTTCGCCGGGGTGGACAACCCCACTTCCAGCGCCGTGACCCGCGAACGGCTCGGCTGGCGGCCGGAAGGGCCCGGTCTCCTCGCCGATCTGGACGAGGGCCACTACTTCGAGTGAACCAGCACGGTACGTCCGGACAGGTGACCGGTTTGAAGGAACGTTTGCGCGGTTAATTGGATCGCATGACCGAGCAGGCACCGCGCCGGGGGCGGGACGAGACAGCGGAAGAGCGGGCCGACCGCAAGTGGGGAGAGCTGATCCAGGAGGTGCGCGTCGCCCAGACCGGCGTGCAGATCCTGTTCGGCTTCCTGCTCACCGTGGTGTTCCAGCCCAAGTACGTCCAGCTGTCCAGCACCGACCAGTTCATCTACATCGTCACCGTCGTCCTGGGAGCCTGCGCGACCGGCGCCCTCATCGGACCGGTGTCGCTGCACCGCCTGGTCTCCGGGCACCAGGTGAAGCCGCAGGCGGTGCGGCTGGCCGGGGCGCTCACCTTCATCGGCCTGGTGCTGCTGCTGGCCACCATGGCCTGCTCGCTGCTGCTGATCCTGCGGGTGGCCACCCACGACGGCTATGTGCCGTGGCTGGTGACGGCCGTCGTCTGCTGGTACCTGATCTGCTGGTACGGCCTGCCCATCTGGGCCCGGCTGCGGCGCACCAAGCCCGACTCCGACTAACGCCCGGTCCGGGCCCGCAGCGCCGCCAGTGCGCGGTCGTGGACCCGGCTGAGCAGCAGCAGCGACAGCACGGCGCCGATCAGGGCGCAGAACATGTCCCACTGGGTGTCCCAGACATCGCCCTGGGTGGCGAGGAAGGCGTCCGCGCCGTGCCCGCCGATCACGGCGGCCACCCACTCCAGCAGCTCGAAGCAGGCGCTGAAGGCCAGGCAGGCGCAGACCGTCAGCGGGGCCAGCCAGCGGCTGCCGCGCAGCGGCGAGGTACGGGTGAGCAGCTCGCGCACCAGGATCGCCGGGACGAACCCCTGCGTCAGATGCCCGAACCGGTCGTACGGGTTGCGGGCCAGGTGGAAGGTGTCCCGCACCCAGTCGCCCGCCGGTACCTGCGCGTAGGTGTAGTGGCCGCCGACCGCCAGCACCAGGGCGTGCGCGGCGAGCAGACCGCACAGCAGCCCGGTGAGCGGAAAGCGCCGCCACAGGAGCACCACGAGGGGCAGCCCGATCATGACCCAGAAGGTCTCCAGGAACCAGGTCGCACGGTCCCGCGCGCCCCAGGCGGACACGGCCAGGCCCACGGCGGCCACCCCGGCGAACACGGCGGGCGGCACCGGGCGGCGGACGGACGGCCGGTCGGGGTGGACTGCGGTCATGGCGGGCTCCAGAGGCTGGGCGGTGTCGGTCGCCCCATCGTCCGGCCGCCCGGCGCGCGGGGCATGAGTACCGGTACTCATGCCCCCCGCCTCGCATCCCTAGGGCTTGTCCCCGACGGCGCCGCGCAGCGCGGTGAGGCAGGAGCCGATCGCCTGCTGCAGCTCCTCCAGACGCCGGACCATGTCGTCCTCGTAGAAGTCCTGGGCGTCGTCGAAGGTCAGCTCCTCGAAGGCCCGCGTCGCCTTCTGGAGGCTGCCGTAGAACTTGGTGCGCCGCTCCTGCACGCGGAGTTCGGGGTCGGCCTCGACGGTGTCGGCGACCAGCGTCTTCAGCGTGTCGTACGCCTCGACTGCCCACTCGCCGGTGTCCTCGTCCTCCAGCTCGTCGATCAGCGAGAGGTGCCGCTCGGCCTCCTCGCGCAGTTCGGCGGGGGCGTCGACGGTCTGCCCGGCCGGGGTCCTGATCTGTCCGGACTCCGCGATCTGCCGGACGTAGCCGATCTTGTCGGCGGCGCGGCTCTCTGTGGCGACGGCCTTCTTCAGGTCGTCGGTGCGCACCACGTCCCGGGCCAGCTCGGCCTGCAGCTCGGGGTCCTCCTTGATCCGGTCCAGCAGGGCGGAGCGGGCCGCGCGGGCGGTGGAGGGGTCGGCCAGGATGGCGGCGCGCAGCGCGGTCGGGTTCTCGGCCACCTCCAGCGCCTTGGTCGGGCGGATGCCCTCGGCCTCGGCGGCCTCCGCGATGGCGGTGCCGCGCTCGGAGGTGGCGCTGCTGCGGGACGAGTAGTAGCTCAACCAGACGTCGGAGTCCGGGAGTTGGATTTCCTGGCCCGGCTGAAGCGTCTCGAACTGCGGGACCAGGCCGTCGTCGGCGGCCCGGTCCCAGGCCCGGTAGTAGCGCATGACCCGCTCGGGGGAGCACTCCGCCAGCTCCGCGAACTCCTTCGCGGACACCTTCGGGGTCTCCCCGGCCGCCTGCCCGCCCGGCCGCACACTGCGCGCCACCATCAGCGCGAAGGCCCAGCCGCCGGTGCGCGCGTACACCCCGAACTCGCGGGCGTCCCGCGCCACGAGGTCGGACAGGGGCGCCGGGGCGTCGGCGGTCGTCTCGGCGGGGTCGATGGCCAGGGTCACGGATGGCTCTCCTGCGTACGGGGGCTCGATGGTGCGCTCGCCCGGGCGGCCGGGCACCGGAGGCAGCCTATATGGCCCGATAGGCGATGTTTCGCCGCCGCCGGTACCGGCCGTCTCAGCGTTCGCGGTCCGCGAGCGCGTCCAGCAGGGCGCCCAGCTCGGCCGCCGCGCCCGGCTCCAGCGGCAGCCCGTCGAGCAGCGTACGGGCGGCGGTCAGGTGCGCGCGAGCCTCCGACAGGGCCGCGGCCCGGCCGCCCGCCGCCTCGATGAGCGCCGCCGCCTCCGCCGTACGGCCCGGCGCCCGCAGCAGGTCGTGCAGGCGGTCACCCTCGGGCGAGGCGAGCGCCGTCAGTACCGGGTACGTCTTCTTGCCCTCGCGCAGGTCCCCGCCCACCGGCTTGCCGGTGACCTCGCTGCGCCCCCAGACGCCCAGCACGTCGTCGGCGAGCTGGAAGGCGACCCCCGCGTGCCGCCCGGCCCGGTCCAGCGCGGCGACGACCGGGCGCGGAGCCCCGCCCAGCAGCGCGCCGAGCGCGAGCGAACAGCCCAGCAGCGCCCCCGTCTTGCCCTCCGCCATCACCCGGTACTCCTCCGGCGTCACCGCCTCCGGGCCGGTCCAGGGGCGGGCGGCGAACAGCAGGTCGTCGGCCTGCCCCCGCATCAGGTCGGCCAGCGCGCCGGAGAGCAGCCGTACCCCGCCGGGCACGTCCGCCAGGGTGCCGACCGCCAGCGCGAACAGGGCGTCCCCGGCCAGCACCGCGGGGCCCGTGCCGTACGCCTTCCACAGCGCGGGTCGGCCGCGCCGGGTGGTGTCGCCGTCCATGATGTCGTCGTGCAGCAGCGAGAAGACGTGCACCAGCTCCACCGCGACAGCGCCCGGCACCCCCGCCCCGGCGTCCGCGCCGACCGCCCGCGCCCCGAGCACCGCCAGCGCCTGCCGCACCCCCTTGCCGCCCGCCTCCGCGCCGTCGCACCAGCCGAAGGAGTACGCGGCCAGCTCGGCCAGCCACGGGTGCAGCCCGGCGACCGCCTCCCGCAGCGCGGGCCGCACCAACTCACGTGCCTCGCCCAGCGCTTCGGTCCCCGAGATCCGCTCCGCGCGGAACACCGCCGTCACCGGGCGCCCTCCGTCTCGGGCACGAACTCGGCCTGCGCCCGCGCCACCATCTCCCGCGCGTGCCGCAGCCCCGACCGCTCCAACACCACCGCCAGGTCGGCCAGTTCGGCCGCCGTCTCCTCCGGGTCACGGCCCAGGCGGGCCAGGGACTTGGCCAGACCGAGACGGGACAGCGCCTCGCCCCGGGGCTCGTCCATCGTGCGGAACTCGGACAGCGCCAGGCCGTACAGGTCCCGCGCCTCCTGGTAACGCCCGGCGCGGTAGAAGACGTTGCCGCGCATCTTGTGGTTGTAGGCGAGCGCGCTGGACAGCTTCATCGTCCGGCACGTCTCCTCCGCCCGCGACAGCAGCTCCAGCGCCCGGCCGGTGTCCCCGTCGCGCGCCGAGAGGATGTCCGCGAGACCGCGCAGCGCCCAGGCGTGCCCGCGCCGGTCGTCGGCGCGCCCGGCTATCTCCGCCGCCTCCTCGAACAGCGCGTACGCCCGGTCGAAGTCGCCGGTGTTGCGGTGCATCTGCGCGATGCCCTCCAGCGCCCACACCGTGTGCCGGGCCTCCCCGCGCCTGCGGGCCTCGGCCAGCAGCTGTTCGTGCAGGCGGCCGACCGCCGCGTAGTCGCCCTGGATGCGCCCGGTCTCCGCGAGCCCGGCCAGCGAGTAGCCCCGGACCACGACGTCCCCGCCGCGCTCGCCGAGTTCGGCCGCCAGTCCCAGCAGCCGCCAGGCCAGCGGGAATGCCCCGCGCTGCCGGGCCAGCGTGCCCCCGCTCCACAGCGCCCACGCCATCGCCGCGGTGTCCCCGGCCGTGCGGGCCGCCCGGTAACTCGCCTTCCACGCGCGGTCCGCCTCCGCCGTGCTGCCGAGCCGCCGGTGCGCCTCGGCCACCGCGAGACCGCAGCGGGCCACCTCGGCGGGGTGCCCCGCCCGCTCGGCCTCCCGCAGCCGCTCCAGCCCCTCGGCCAGCACATCGGTGAGCGAGGAGTTGACGGACAGGGTGGTCAGGGCGCCCTGGTACTCCGGGGCGAAAGCCTTGCCGTACATGTGAACCCTTCTATACACCACGTGTATACGCGTCGCGTATAGCACGCGGGCGAATCGCCCCGGTCCACCGGGGGGCCGGGGCGTGGTCGGTCGTGGGGCAAGACGCGGGTACGGCGACGGGGGTTGCCCGTGCGACGCGGATCACTCCGAGCCGCGCGGGAACCCCCGTACGGAATCAGTGCTGTTGGGGCTTCTGCGGGGTGGCCTCGCTCGGCCGGACCACCACGACGCCCTCACCCTGGAGCATCAGCTGCACCGCCTCGCCCGAACCGCCGCGCAGCATCGACCCTATGGACTGCGAACGGTGCAGCGAGGTCCGCAGGTTCGCGGTCCAGCCGACCACCGCGTCCGTGTCGACGTACACCGGCGCCTGCTCGGAGACCGGGATCACCAGCGGGTTGCCCTCGCACATCAGGCCCAGTCGGCCGTGTCCGCTGAACACGCTGTTGAACAGGCCGCCGCCCGCGATGCCGGAGCCCTTCACCGTCTTGATCTCGTACGACAACGAGGCGTCGAAACACAGCACGTTGCGGCCGTTGACGGTGAACTGGTCACCGGGCTCCACCTCGACGATGAAACAGTTCTGCGCCTCGTGCGCGAACCACGCCTCACCCCGCCCGCGCACCGCCATCAGCGGCAGCCCCTCGCCGGTCATCGCGCGCTTGAGCATGCCGCCCACGCCCTGGCCCTTGCGCTCGAACTGGAGGCTGCCCCGGTGGGCGATCATCGCGCCCTGCCGGGCGAGCATCTCACCGTCCACCGCGTACCTGACGCACTTGCCGTTCTCCAACGCCATTCCCGGCTCGACGGCCGGACGGACCATGTGCTCACTGGAAAAGAGATCACCCTTCATGAGCGCATGGTGTCCCGGACGGACCCGTTCCGCCAAGATCGCGGAGCGGACGGGTCGTCCGGGAGAGGGAGTTCAGCGCTCCGAGGCAGGAGCCATGTCGGCGTTGCGCTCCACCAGCGCCGGACCACGCCGCTGCTTGGCGGTCTTCCCGCAGAACGCCGGTTCCAGGGCGCCCGCGAGCGCGTTGAGGACCTTGCCGTTGTTGGAGGTGGTGGCCACCGCCGTCAGCGCCCGCTTGCCGTCCTTCGTGGCGAACGCGTAGGTGTAGTAGCCCTGCACCGCGCCCGTGTGCCCGTACACCGAGATCCCGCAGGACAGGTCCCGGCGGCGCAGCCCGAGGCCGTACGCGGTGGTGGTGTCGACCTTGGTGAAGCGCTCCATCTGCGCGAGTCCGGCGGGGGAGAGCAGCCTGCCGCCGAGCAGTGCTCCGAGGAAGGTGTTGAGGTCCTTGGCGGTGGAGATGACGGCGCCCGCGCTCTGCGCCCAGGACACGGTCTGCTCGGTCGCGTCGACCAGCGGGTCACCGGCCCGGTCCGGGGTGAGATAGCCGCGGGCGAACCGGCCGGGGATCGTGGTGGCGGGGTGGACGTAGAAGGTGTCCCGCAGCTTCAGCGGCCCCGTGATCCGGTTCTGGTACGCCTCCTTGACGGGGCGTCCGGTGATCTTCTCGATGAGCATGCCCGCGACCACGAAGTTGGTGTTGGAGTACGAGTAGGCCGCGCCGGGCGCGTTGACGCGCGGCTTCTTCAGGGAGAGCGCGACCAACTGGGGGTAGGTGAACACCTTCTTGCGCACGCTCTCGAAGCCCGAGACGCTCTCGGCGAACATGTCGTTGGTGTAGTCGTACAGACCGCTGCGGTGGCTCAGTACGTGCCGCACCGTGATGGCGTCGCTCGGCAGCAGCTTCGGCAGATACCGGTTCACCGGGGCGTCCAGGTCCAGCTTGCCCTCGTCGGCCAGTTGGAGGAGGACGACCGAGGAGAACGTCTTGGTCACGCTGCCGATGCGGAACCGGTCGGCCGTGCTCGCCGCGCGGCCGGTGCCCCGGTCGGCGACGCCCCGGCTGATCAGATGGCTGCGGCCCTGGTCGTCGATCCGGGCCAGCGCGGCCGGGGCGCCCTGGGTGCGGACCGTGCGCAGCACCCCGTCCACGCCCGCCGTGTCGGGCGCGGGGAGTGCGGCCGCCGAGCCCTTCTCCCCGGTCGCCGCCTGTGCCGGGACGACGAGGAGCGACAGCGCCACCGCCCCGAGCACCGCGCTCCTGCCCACCGTTGCCGAGACCATCAGGTCACCACTCCCGTCCACACCGCCGTTGCTGCGACATGCGTCACATTCCGGCCTGGAACCTAGGGGATTGACGGCCCGTCTCCCCAGTCGACACACAGTCGGCCAGGTGGCGATCACTCCGGGGTGTCCTTTGGGCAAAGGATTGTCCTGGAGAACAGCGAAATGGATCATTCCTTCTTTACGTGGCCATGACTCATCCGAAAGGGTGAACCTTCGGGGCGCGACCCGCCTGCCCCGATGGCCGCCCCACGGCGCCATGTGTCACGGCGGCCGGTGCGTCCGGCCGCCGTCGAACGAAGGAACAACCCCTGGTGCGCAGACCGCACATACGCAGTGTGGCCGTCGCCGTCGCGGTGGCGACGGCGGCCACGGGCCTGGCCGGTACGGCCTTCGCCCGCCCCGCGCCTTCGACGGCCCGCACGGGCGCCGAAGGCGTCCGGACCGCCGCACGGACCGCCCCCGTGGTGAACGCCGCCCGCGCGGCCGCCTTCGCCCACGCCGACGCCTCCGGGGTCGGCACGGGTGACGAACTCCGCACGCAGGACGTCATGTTCGACCCCGAGGGCGGGCGCCATGTCCGCTTCCAGCGTGCCCACGGCGGCATGCCGGTGCTCGGCGGCGACCTCGTCGTCCACCTCGACCGGCAGCTCGCCTACACCGGCGTGACCACCGCGGCCGGCCAGGCCGTGCGGGCCAGCGCCTCCGAGGCCCGGATCACCCCCAGGCAGGCAGCCGCCACGGCGGCCGACGCCGCCGAGGGTGACGCCGGAAGAGCCGAACTCGTCGTCGACGCGCGCGACGGAGAGACCGCCCTCGCCTACCAGGTCACCGTCACCGGCAGCACCCTGGGCGGCGCGAGCGGCTCCCGCACGGTCGTCGTGGACGCCGTCACCGGCGAGGTCCGCAGCAACACCCCGGACGCGGACGAGTTCCTCTCGCCCAAGCTCCGCACGGCGCTGCGGGCGCGCGGCGAGACGGTCACCCCGTCCACCTCCGCCCAGTCCGCGCCGAGCCTCCTCGCGGGCATCACCTCGGGCGCCTCGGGCTACCCGGCCACCGCGCGCGGCACCGGCAGGACCCTGTTCGTGGGCAGCGTCCCGCTGACCACCACGCAGACCTCGCGCGGCCACTTCCAGCTCAAGGACCCGACCCGGCACAACACCGAGACGCGGGACGCCAAGGGCACGTACACCGAGACCTTCGGCAGCGGCAGCGCCATCACCGGCACCACCAACACCTGGGGCAACGGCACCACCGGCAACCGCGACAGCGCGGCCGCGGACGCCCAGTTCGGCATCACCAAGACGCTGGACTTCTACAAGTCGACCTTCAACCGCGCGGGCATCACCAACAGGGGCACCGCCGCCCGCGCGATGGTCCACTGGGGCCGCAAGGTCGGCAACGCCTTCTGGGACCCGGCCTGCGGCTGCATGCTGTACGGCGACGGCGACAACATGATCAAGAAGCCGCTGGTGGTCCTCGACGTCACCGGCCACGAGCTGACCCACGGCGTGGTCGACGCCACCGCCAAGCTGGAGCCGACCTACGTCGACGCGAGGGGCAACCAGTACGGCGAACCCGGCTCGCTCAACGAGTCCCTCGCCGACATCTTCGGCTCCAACGTGGAGTTCTACGCCGACAACGCGAAGAACCCGCCGAACTACCTGGTGGGCGAGAAGCTGGGCCTGAGCCAGAAGTTCCTGCGCCGCCTCGACCGCCCCTCCCTGGACAAGCTGGAGGGCACCGTCGACTACTGGTCGACGGCCACGTACGACACCGAGGTGCACGCCGGTTCCGGCGTCTCCTCGCACGCGTACTACCTCCTCGCCGAGGGCAGCGGCAAGAAGAGGATCGGCGGGGTCTCCTACGACTCCCCGACCTACGACGGCGGCGCCGTCAAGGGCATCGGCCGCACCAAGGCCACGGCGATCTTCTACCGCGCCCTGACCCGCTACATGGTTTCCACCACCGACTTCCACGACGCCCGCGTGGCGACGCTGAACGCGGCCAGGGACCTGTACGGCGCGAGCAGCACCGAGTACCGGACCGTCGACCGGGCCTGGGCCGCGGTCAACGTCAAGGCCGCCAACACCCCGGCGAACCGCTGACGCACACCGGCTCCGACCAGGCCCCGTCCCGCTTCCGCGCGGGGCGGGGCCCTCGTCGTTGAGCGGACACGCACCGTACCGAGGTGCGGGGCGCGGGTGTCGGCGGGACCATCGCAGGCATGGGCCAGACGAAGGAACCGGCCAGGTGAGCGGCCGGGGGAGAGCCTGCCGGGCGGCGGCCGTCCTGCTGCTCACCCTCGCCGGTCAGGCGCCGCCCGCCCTCGTGGCCGCGCCGCCCGCCGGGGCCACCGTGCGCGGTTCCGGCGTCGTCACCTGGGCGGCGAGCGCACAGCGCCTCGGGCAGGGCGCCGACCGGTCCTACCGGCTGATCGTGAGGGTCAGCGCGGGCGGGAGCGACCTGCGCGTCCGGCTCTCCAACGCCTACGGGGACCGTCCGCTCACCGTCGACGCCGCCCACGCGGGCCTCCAGGCCGAGGGGGCGTCCCTGAAGCCTCGCAGCAACCGGGCCCTCACCTTCGACGGCGACCCCACCGTCACCGTCCCGGCGGGCGGCACCGCCTGGAGCGACCCCCTGCCCGGCCGTGTCCCGGCCGGGGCCCGCCTCGCCGTCAGCCTGCGCACCCCCGACGCCCACGGGCCCGCCACCGGCCACGAGATGGCCCTGACCACGTCCTACCTCGGCGAGGACGCCGACCCCGGCGGCGACGGCGACACCGGCTGGACCCTCACCACCGGCTCCTGGTGGTACCTCGATGCCGTCTCCGTACGCCCCGCACACCCCCGTACCGGCGCGGTCGTCGCGCTCGGGGACTCCATCACCGACGGCTGGGGGTCCACGCCCGGACGCGACCGGCGCTGGCCCGACGACCTCGCCCGGCGGCTGCGCGCGGACGGCACGGGCGTCGCCAACGCGGGGATATCCGGCAACCGGGTCCTCAGCGACAACCACGGTGGCCCGAGCGCCGTCCGCCGACTGGAACGGGACGTGCTCTCCCAGCCCGGCGTGCGCGCGGTGATCCTGTACGAGGGCGTCAACGACCTCAAGGCGAAGGACGGGGCGAGCGCGGCCGAGATCGTCGCGGGCTACCGGGAGATCACCAAGCGGGCCCACGCGGCGGGCCTCTGCGTGATCGGCGCCACCGTCGCCCCCTTCAAGGGCTGGCTCCAGTGGGACCCGGACGCGGAGACGGTACGCCGGGAGGTCAACCAGCGGATGCGCGCCGACGCCCACTTCGACGCCGTGGCCGACGTCGACCGCGCCCTGCGCGACCCCGACGACCCCGAGCGGCTGCGCCCGGACCTCGACGCGGGCGACCACCTCCACCCCGACGACGAGGGCATGCGGGCCATCGCCGGGGCGGTCGACCCCGCGAGCCTCGACTGCCGCCGCTGAGGCTCAGCTCAGCAACCGCTCCCAGCCCGCCGGAACCCGTCCGGCCGGGCCCGGCACCGGCTGGTCGGCCGGGTGGCTCTCCGGGGGCGCCAGCGTGGGACCGGACTCGTACACCTCCTGCGTGGCGTAATTCCAGAACCAGTCCTCGCCCGGCTCGAAGCTGCGGAGCACCGGATGGCCGGTGGCCCGGTAGTGCGCGGTGGCGTGCTTGCCCAGCGAGTCGTCACAGCACCCGATGTGCCCGCACCGCGCGCAGCGGCGCAGATGGAACCACCAGCTGTCCGTCTTCTCGCACTCCACGCACCCCGTACCGCTCGGCGGCACGGACGGGTCGATCGCGGTGTCCTCACTCATGCGCCCTCCTGGGTTCTCTCGGATTCCGTACCGGTGGCCAGCGGAAGGCGGACCTGGAAGCGGGTGTCGCCGGGGGCCGACTCCAGCAGCAGGGTGCCGTGGTGCTTGTCGACGACGATCCGCCGCGAGATGTCCAGCCCCAGACCGGTGCCCGCGCCGACCGGCTTGGTGGTGAAGAACGGGTCGAAGATCCGGTCCCGGATCTCCGGTGGGACCCCCGGCCCGGTGTCCCCGAACTCCACCAGCGCCACCTCCCCGTCCCGAGCCGTCCGCACGGTCAGCGTGCCCCCGCCGCCGTCCTGGGTCATCGCGGCCACCGCGTTGTCGATCAGGTTGGTCCACACCTGGTTCAGCTCCGCCGGATACCCCGGCAGCGAGGGCAGCGTACGGTCGTAGGCGCGCACCACCTCGATGTGCGGGCCGAGCTTCCCGGACAGCATCAGCAGGGTGCTGTCGAGGAGTTCGTGCACGTCCACCACCCGGAACGGCGCCCGGTCCAGCTGGGTGTACTGCTTGGCGGCGTCGACCAGCTGGGAGACGCGGGTGGTGGCGTCCTCGATCTCGTTCATCAACAGCTCGGTCTCGATGGTGTAGTTGAGCCAGCCCACCGCGCCGCCCAGGATCTCCTGGTCCACCGTCGAGGCCACCCGCTCCAGCCAGTCGGCGTCCAGCCCGGCCTGCACGAACACCGGCGCGAGCCGCCAGCCGTCCGCGATGCCGTGGTCGGTCAGCCAGTCGGCGAGCGCGTCCTCCCGGTCGGCCGCCTCCAGCGGACCGAGCACCGGCGCCTTGGCGACCCGCTCGGCGGTGCGCTCCTGGATCTCGATCAGGCTCGCCAGCGCGTCCCGGGAGAACGGCCCCTCGGCGATCAGCGCCAGCTTGTGCCGCATCCGCGCCACCCGCTCCCGCAGGGTGGAGGTGGCCCGCACCGCTGCCGCCGCCGGATTGTTCAGCTCATGGGTGAGCCCCGCCGACAACGAGCCCAGCGCCAGCAGGCGTTCGCGCTGCCCGATGGCCGCCTGCGCGCTCTTGGTGCCGAAGAACAGCCCCTCCAGCAGATGCACCGCCATCGGGAACCAGGCCCGCATGACCTCCGCGAACACCGGAGCGGGCAGCACGAAGAACCGCGTCGGCTCGGTCACCCGCATCGAGTTGTTGTACGCCTGCCGCACCCGGTCCCCGAGATACGCCTGCATCGCGCCGCCGTACACCCCGCGCTGCGCGGTCCGGGACACCTCCACGTCCTCGGCGCCGATCCGCCGCGAGAGCACGACCGCGCCCTCGATCAGCACATAGAAACAGGTCGCCGGATCGCCCTCGGTGTACACCGGGCCCGGCTCGAACAGCTCCACCCGGCCCTCCCGGCACAGCCGCCCCAACTGCTCGGGCGACAGCCGCTCGAAGAGGAACAGACCGCCGATCTCGCCGGGGCTGCACGGCATCGGCCGCCCGCTCACGACTGCTCCAGATACCGGTGGACGAGCATCACGGCCATGGCTCCCTCTCCTACGGCGGACGCGACCCGCTTGGCCGACTCCGCGCGCGCGTCGCCCGCCACGAACACGCCGGGCACACTGGTCTCCAGGTGGTACGGCGGCCGGTTCAGCTCCCAGCCCTCCGGCATCTCCCCGTCCACGGTCAGATCCGGCCCGGCCAGGATGAACCCGCGCCCGTCCCGGCGTACGGTCCCGTCCAGCCAGCCGGTCAGCGGGGCGGCGCCGATGAACACGAACACCCACTGCGCGTCGACCTGTTCGGCCTCACCTGTGTCCACCTGACGTAGCGTCAACCGCTCCAGCCGGTCCGAGCCGTGCGCCGCCTCCACCTCCGTGCGGGCGCGCACCGAGATGTTCGGGGCCTCGGCGATCTGCTGGACCAGGTACTGCGACATCGACGCCGACACGTCCGGCCCGCGCACCAGCAGCGTCACCGACTTGGCGAACCGGGACAGGTACATCGCCGCCTGACCCGCCGAGTTGGCACCGCCCACCACGAACACGTCGTGCCCCTGGCAGGACGGCGCCTCGGTCAGCGCCGAGCCGTAGAACACCCCGCAGCCGGTCAGCCCGGCACAGCCCTCGGCGGTCAGCCGCCGGTACTGCACCCCCGTCGCCAGGATCACGCTGTGCGCGCCGATCGCGGAACCGTCCGCGAACCGGACGATCCGCGCCGCGCCGTTGACCTCGAGCCCCGTCACCTCCCGCGCGGTGAGGATCTCCGCCCCGAACCGGGTCGCCTGTCTGCGGGCCCGGTCGGTGAGCTGGGCGCCGGAGACACCGTCGGGGAAGCCGAGGTAGTTCTCGATCCGGGAGCTCTGCCCGGCCTGCCCGCCCGTAGCCGAACGCTCCAGCAGGACCGTGCGCAACCCCTCCGACGCCCCGTACACCGCCGAGCCGAGCCCGGCCGGGCCGCCGCCGATCACCACCAGGTCGTAGAAGTCGGCCGTCGGCGTCGTCGCCAGCCCCACCCGCGCGGCCAGTTCGGGAGCCTCGGGCTCGACCAGCACCCCGCCGTCCGGAGTGATCACCAGCGGCAGCCGCTGCCCGTCCTGCCCGGCCGCCGCCAGCAGCCGCCGCCCCTCCGGCTCCTCCACCGAGTACCAGCGGTACGGCACCTGGTTGCGGGCCAGGAACTCGCGCACGTCCGACGACCGCGCCGACCAGCGGTGGCCCACCACCTTCATGAACGGCACCGGCCGGTGGTCCCCGGCCCGCCAGGCCGCCAGCAGGTCGTCCACCACCGGGTACAGCTTCTCCTCCGGCGGGTCCCAGGGCTTGAGCAGATAGTGGTCCAGGTCCACCACGTTGATCGCGTCGATCGCCGCCCCGGTGTCCGCGTACGCCGTCAGCAGCACCCGCCGCGCCCCCGGATGCACGTCCATCGCGCGCTCCAGGAACTCGATGCCGTTCATCACCGGCATCCGGTAGTCCGCCAGGATCACCGCCACCGGATCACCGCGCAGCTTCAGCTCGCGCAGCGCCTCAAGCGCCGACTCGCCGGACTCCGCGCGCACCACGCGGTACGACGCGCCGTAGCGCCGCCGCAGATCGCGGGCGACGGCGCGGGACACGCCGGGATCGTCGTCCACGGTCATCAGGACGGTCCGCGCTGCGTCGGTCGGCTGTGCCATGCGTTCTCACCCCGAGCGGTCGGGTGCACGGGACGGTGTCGCTGGTCCCTCGCGCCGGTTCCCGCCCATCGTATGTGCGTTTCTCCCGCTTCGCCCCGGTGTGCTCCGGCCGCCGGGTGGCGGACGCACCCGCCCGCTGTGGCAGGGTCATGGCGACGACGGATCACGCCGGACGACGAGGAGACCGCACGCATGACACGCCCGATCACGGCAGGGGTGGACGGTACCGAGGAGAGCCTGGCGGCGCTGGACTGGGCGGCCCGCGAGGCCGTGCGCCGGGGACTGCCGCTGCGCGTGGTGCACGCCTGGGAGCAGGTCGGGGCACTGCCCGTAGACCGGGACACCCAGCTCGGCTGGGTCGAGGAGGGCATCGGCGGCACGGTCCGCGCCCTCGCCGGACGGCACCCCGGACTGGACGTGCGCACCGAGCTGACCGAGCTGAACGAGGGCGACGCCGTGGACGCCCTCCTCGCGGCCGGGGCGGACGCCGAGGCGCTGGTCCTCGGCACCCGCGGGCACGGCGCGGTGGTCGGCTTCCTGCTCGGCTCGGTCGGCCTCCGGGTCGTCGCCGAGACCACGCGGCCGGTGATCCTGGTGCGCGCCGGGGACCGGGCCGAGGCCGAGGCCGCCGGACGCGAGATCGTCGTCGGCCAGCACGGCACCCCGGAGGACAGCGCCGCCGCGCTGCGCTTCGCCTTCGAGACGGCGGCCGCCCGCGGCGCCACCGTCCGCGCGGTACGCGCCTGGACCCTGCCGCCCGTCTTCGCCTACAGCCCCGGCTCGCTGAAGCTGCTGGACGACGCGGGCGGCCTCGAACCGTACGAGAAGCGGGCCCTGGCCGACGCGCTCGCGCCCTGGCGGGAGCGGTTCCCCGGCGTGCCCGTCGTCGAGCACGTCGAGATGGGCAGCGCCGGACAGGTGCTGGTCTCCCAGGCCGCGCGGGCCCAGCTCCTCGTGGTGGGCCGCCGGGCACGCCGTACGGCGGTCGGCGCCCGGATCGGCTCGGTCGCGCACGGGGTGCTGCACCACGCGGGCAGCCCGGTCGCCGTGGTCCCGCAGGACCGGCCCGGCGCCGAACCGGCCTGACGCTCAGGACGCCCGGTCGCGGGCCCGCTCGACGGCGGCCCGTACCGGGCCCTCGTACAGCGGGCCGTGGCCGGGCAGCAGGAGGTCGCCCTCCAGCGCGGCGACGAGGTCCAGCGAGGTCACGGCCCGCTCCGTCTCGTGGTGGAAGAAGCCGTGCAGCATCTGCGGACCCTGGACGCGGGAGGTCGCGTGCCCGGTGATCAGGGCGTCGCCGGAGATCACGACGCCCGCCTCGGGCAGGTGGTAGACGCAGTGCCCGTCGGTGTGGCCGGGGGTGTGCACGGGCACCGGGCGCCCCGGCAGGTCGAGGGCGCCTCCGGCGGCGAACGGCTCGGGCTTCACCACCGGGTGCTGCTCGATGCCGCCCACCTTGATCACATGCACCGCCCACGGCACCACACCGGGCCGCCAGGCGTTGCGCACCACGTCACCGATCGAGCACTGCTGGAGGAAGTCCCGCCGGGCGTGCGGGACTTCGGCCGGATGCAGCAGCACCGGCGTGCCGTGGGCCGCGCGCAGGTACTCGGCCGAGCCGAGGTGGTCGTTGTGCGCGTGGGTGATCAGGACCGCCGTCACCGCCTCGGGTGAACTGCCCACGGCGGCAAGGGATTCGAGCAGTCCCTGCCGGTCTCCCGGATAGCCGGTGTCGATGAGCGTGACGGCGTCGCCGTCCTTCAGGATCACCCAGTTGACGTGGTGCCCGCGCACCAGATGGACGCCGTCCGCGACTTGCTGTACCTGTGCCCGCATGTTCCCTCGGATTCCGGCCGGTTGTGTACCGCGCCAGCCAATCAGACGCCGGGGTCAGCGCACCCCGCGCGGCCGGAACTGGACGCTGATCCGGGGCCCGGCGGCGCGCGCCGACTTGGGGACGCAGTGCTCCCAGGTGCGCTGGCAGGAGCCGCCCATCACGATCAGATCGCCGTGCCCGAGGGGTCTGCGGACCGCCACCGGGCCACCGCCCGCCGGGCGCAGCAGCAGATCGCGGGGCGCGCCGACCGAGAGGATGGCGACCATCGTGTCCTCGCGGCTGCCCCGCCCGCTCCGGTCACCGTGCCAGGCCACGCTGTCCCGCCCGTCGCGGTAGTGGCAGAGCCCGGCGGTGGCGAAGGGCTCGCCCAGCTCCGGCGCGTAGTGCACCGAGAGCGCCTCGCGGGCCTCGTCCAGCACCGGGTGGGGGAGCGGTTCCCGCTCGCGGTAGAAGGCCAGCAGGCGCGGTACGGACACCACGTTGTCGTACATCCGGCGCTGCTCGGCCCGCCAGGGGACCTCGGCGGCCAGCTGTTCGAACAGCGCGTCGGCGCCGCTCAGCCAGCCCGGCAGCACGTCGATCCAGGCCCCGGAGCCCAGGACGGTCCGGCGCAGCCCGTCGAGCGGGCCGAGGCGCAGCTCGTCGGCCTGGTCGAACAGCGAACTCTGGAGATGCGTGGACATGGGGCCAGCGTACTCCTGAATCGAAAAGATGTTCTATAGGTCGATCGTCGCGCACGAGCCCTTTCGATACATCGATGTATCGGATACATTCCCGTATCGAACGGAGGTGAGGGCGATGACGGCCCAGGACAAGGCGCCGAGAGTCACCAAGCGGCGGGCGCGGACGCGGGCCGAGCTGCTCGCCGCCGCCTTCGCGGTGTTCGCGGCCAAGGGGTTCGGGCGGGTCTCCATCGAGGAGGTCTGCGAGGCCGCCGGATACAGCCGGGGCGCCTTCTACTCCAACTTCGCCACCCTCGACGAGCTGTTCTTCGCGCTCTACCAGGAGCGTGCCGACCTCATCGCCGCCCAGGTCGCCGACGCCCTCGCCCAGGACGGCCCCGCGCTGGACGTGGCCGCCTCCGTGGACCGGGTCGCCGAGGTGCTGCTGCTCGACGTGGACTGGCTCCTGGTGAAGACCGACTTCCTGGTGCACGCCGCCCGCGACCCGGTTGTCGCCGAGGCGCTGCTCGACCACCGGGCCCGGCTGCGCGAGGCCGTCGCCGACCGGCTGCGCCGCGCCGAGGCCACCGCCACCCCGCCCGGCGGGGTGGACGCCGCCGCCCGCGCGGTCGTCGCCGCCTACGACGGGGTCACCGTCCAGCTCCTGCTGGACAAGGACGTGGACGCCGCCCGCGACTGGCTGAAGCACCTGCTCACGCCCCTGCTGTCCGGCGGCGGCGACCCGGAATGACCACCCCTGGAAGGAAGGACGAGGACTCCATGGACGCGGACGTCATAGTCGTGGGAGCGGGCCTGGCCGGCCTGGTCGCGGCGCACGAACTCACCAGCCGGGGCCGGAAGGTGGCCCTGCTGGACCAGGAGAACGCCGCCAACCTGGGCGGCCAGGCATTCTGGTCCCTCGGCGGCCTCTTCCTGGTCGACTCGCCCGAGCAGCGCCGCCTCGGCGTCAAGGACTCCCTGGACCTCGCCTGGAACGACTGGCAGGGCAGCGCGGGCTTCGACCGGACCGAGGACGAGGACTCCTGGGCGGTGCGCTGGGCCCGCGCCTACGTCGAGTTCGCGGCCGGGGAGAAGCGGTCCTGGCTGCGCGGCCACGGCATCGAGCTGCTGCCCACCGTCGGCTGGGCCGAGCGCGGCGACCTGCGCGCCGACGGCCACGGCAACTCCGTACCCCGCTTCCACATCGCCTGGGGCACCGGCACCGGCGTGGTCGAGCCCTTCGTGCGGTACGCCCGGCAGGCCGCGCGGGACGGGCTGCTGACCTTCCACCACCGGCACCGCGTCGACGAGCTGCTGATCGACGGCAACACCGCGCGCGGGGTACGCGGCACGCTGCTCGCCCCCGACGACTCGCCGCGCGGTGTCGCCTCCAACCGGGACGCGGTGGGCGAGTTCGAGCTGACCGCGCGGGCCGTCGTCCTCACCACCGGCGGCATCGGCGCCGACCACGACATCGTCCGCCGGTACTGGCCCGAACGGCTCGGCACACCCCCGGCCGACATGGTCACCGGCGTCCCCGCCTACGTCGACGGCCGCATGCTCGACATCAGCGCCGAGGCCGGGGTACGCCTGGTCAACCGGGACCGCATGTGGCACTACACCGAGGGCCTCGCCAACTGGGACCCCATCTGGCCCGGCCACGGCATCCGCATCCTCCCCGGCCCGTCCTCGATCTGGCTCGACGCCCGCGGCCGCCGCCTGCCCGACCCCTGCCTGCCCGGCTACGACACCCTCGGCACCCTGCGTCATCTGCGCACCACCGAGGACATCGCGGGATACGACCACTCCTGGTTCGTCCTCACCCGGAAGATCATCGAGAAGGAGTTCGCGCTCTCCGGCTCCGAGCAGAACCCCGACATCACCGCCAAGGACCGGGGGGCCGTGCTCCGCGACCGGGTGCTGGGCAAGGGCGCCCCGGCCCCCGTGCAGGCGTTCCTCGACAAGGGCGCGGACTTCGTCACCGCCGGGACGCTGGAGGAACTGGTCGGCAAGATGAACGGTCTCACCGGGGAAGCCCTGCTCGACCCGGCCGAGGTGCGCCGCCAGATCGAGGCCCGCGATCTCCAGCTGGCCAACCCCTACAGCAAGGACTCCCAGGTCCAGGGCATCCGCAACGCCCGCCGCTACATCGGCGACCGGCTCGGCAGGGTCGCCGCCCCGCACCGCCTCCTCGACCCCGCCGCGGGCCCGCTGATCGGGGTCCGGCTGCGCGTGCTGACCCGCAAGACCCTGGGCGGCATCCAGACCGACCTCGACTCCCGCGCCCTCGGCCTCGACGGCAGCCCGGTCGACGGGCTGTACGCGGCCGGTGAGGTGGCCGGGTTCGGCGGGGGAGGGGTGCACGGCTACAACGCGCTGGAGGGCACCTTCCTCGGCGGCTGCCTCTTCTCCGGCCGTGCCGCGGGCCGGGCGGCGGCCCGGCAGACCGGCTGAGGCGGCACGACCGGGCCCTCCGGCGCACCGTCCCACCATGGAGGGACGGTGCGCCGGAGCGCAGGACAAGCGGGGGCCCGGCGCCCTAAGGTATGGCGGAGCGATCGCCGCCGTCCCCGAAGGAGCGCACGTGACGTCCTCCCGCCGCCCGGCCGCCCGACGCCGCATCGCCCTCCTCCGCCGCGAGACGGTCCTCGCCACGGTTCCCCTCGCCGTGGCCGCCCTCCTCGGCGCCGCCGCACCCGTCGGGTCGGGCACCACCGGCGCGGCCGGGGCGGGCGACCCGTACTTCCCGCTCAGCGGCAACGGCGGCTACGACGTACGCCACTACGACCTCACCCTCGGCTACGACACCGGCTCCCGGCACCTCGACGGCACCGCCGTCCTCACCGCCCGCGCCACCCAGCGCCTCAGCCGCTTCGACCTCGACCTGAGCGGCCTCACCGTCACCTCGGTCCGCGTCGACCGCACCGACGCCCGGTTCACCCGTAAGGGTCAAGAACTCGTCGTCACCCCGAAGAACACCCTGCGCGAGGGCCAGGAGTTCAAGGTCACCGTCCGCTACCAGGGCAAGCCGAAGCCGGTCACCGACCCCGACGGCTCGACCGACGGCTGGATTCCCACCGACGACGGCGCCTTCGTCGCGGGCCAGCCGCAGGGCGCCATGACCTGGTACCCGGCCAACAACCACCCGCTGGACAAGGCGTCCTACGACTTCACGATCACCGTGCCGAAGGGCCGTACCGCCGTCGCCAACGGCGTGCTGCGCGGGCAGCGCACCGAGCACGGCCGCACCACCTTCCGCTGGCACCAGGCCGAGCCGATGGCCGCCTACCTCGCCACCGCCACCATCGGCACCTTCACGGTCCGGCGCAGCACCCTGCCCGGCGGGGTCCAGCTCTACGACGCCGTCGACCCCCGTGAGGCCCGCAAGGCCGACCCGGTGATGAAGAAGCTGCCCTCGGTGCTGAAGTGGGAGGCCGGACTGTTCGGCCCCTACCCGTACCGCGCCGCGGGCTCCATCGTCGACCACGCCCCGGACGTCGGGTACGCCCTGGAGACCCAGACCCGGCCGGTGTACGACTCGGCGCCCGACCTGGACACCCTCGTCCACGAGACCGCCCACCAGTGGTTCGGCGACTCGGTCTCGCTGACCAAGTGGCAGGACATCTGGCTCAACGAGGGCTTCGCCAGCTACACCGAATGGCTCTACGAGGAGCAGCACGGCGGCGCCAGCGCGCAGAAGACCTTCGACGGCCTCTACGCCCGCCCCGCCAAGGACAAGCTGTGGGCCTACCCGCCCGGCAACCCCGGCGACGGCGGCAAGATCTTCGGCAACCCCGTCTACGACCGGGGCGCGATGGCCCTGCACGAGGTGCGCAAGACCGTCGGTGACCGCGCCTTCCTCCGCATCCTGCGCGCCTGGGCCGCCCAGCACCGCGACGGCCACGGCACGACCGAGCAGTTCACCCGGCTCGCCGAGAAGGAGTCCGGGAAGAAGGTCGCCCCGGTGCTGCACACCTGGCTCTACACCAAGGGCAAGCCGAAGACCGCCTGACGGTCACTGCTCGCGCAGCCCCCACGGGGAGCCGTACGCGGTCAGCAGGTCGAGGAACGGGCGGGCGGGGAAGGCTTCCGGGCCCAGCACGCCCGCGCCCGACCAGGCGCCGGTGGCGAGGAGTTCCAGCGCGACCACCGGGTTCACGGCCGTCTGCCAGACCACGGCCTGGGAGCCGTACTCGGCCATCGACCACTCGTTGTCGACCACGTGGTAGAGGTACACCTCGCGCGGTGACCCGTCCTTGGTGCCCCGCACCCAGGTGCCCGCGCAGGTCTTGCCGCGCATCCGGTCGCCCAGCGTCGCCGGGTCGGGCAGCCCGGCGGCCACCACGTCACGCGGGGAGACCTCGACCGGACCGTCCGGGCCCGGCACGGTCACCGGCGCGGTGCGGTCCAGGCCCAGCTGGTGCAGCGTGCGCAGCGTGTCGGTGAACTCCCGGCCCAGCCCGTACTTGAAGGTGACCCGCCGCGCGTCCGTCCAGCGCGGCATCAGCAGCACCTCCTCGTGCTCGACGTTCACGCACTCCACCGGGCCGATGCCCTCGGGGAAGTCGAACACCTCCGGCTCGCTGAACGGCTCGGTGGTGAACCAGCCGCGCCCCTCCTCATAGACCACCGGCGGGTTCAGGCACTCCTCGATCGTGGTCCAGATGCTGAAGGAGGGCGCGAAGTCGTAGCCGTCCACGGTGAGGTTCGCGCCGTCGCGGACGCCGATCTCCTCGATCGTGTCGAAGAGTTCGTCCGCCGCGTACCGGGCGAACACGTCCGACAGGCCCGGCTCGACGCCCATGCCCACCAGCGCCAGCGCGCCCGCGCGCTCCCAGTCGGCGGCGGCCGCGAACTGCTCGTCGCCGAGCTTCACCCCGCACTCCTCGTACGGGCGCTCCGGATGCGGCCGGGACAGCGACATCGCCATGTCGACATAGGTGGCCCCGGCCGTACGGGCGGCCCGGAACAGCGGCATCACGAATCTGGGGTCGGTCGCGTTGAGCAGCACGTCGCAGCCGTGCCGTTCGAGCAGCGCGGCGACCGCCGCCTCGTCGGCCGCGTCGACCCGCTCGGCCCGGAACCGGCCCGCGTCCGCGCCGAGCGCGGCCACGGCCGCCTCCGCGCGGGCGGGGTCGTAGTCGGCCACCACCATCAGGTCGAAGAACGGACGGCGGGCCGCGATCCGGGTGACGGCGGTGCCCACACCACCGGCGCCCACGAGCAGTACACGCATGACGGAAACTCCCTGCCTGACACGGACGGGAAACGAGAACGGGACAGGCGCGCCTTGCCCCGCATCCAACGCCCCGCCCCGCGTTAAGGTCAATGGCGTTGGCATAAGGACCGCAGAGAGGGGCCTCGCCGTGCCCAAACCCGTCGTGCCCGAGGAGAAGCGCCGCAGGCGTCGGCCCACCCGCGGCGGCACCGTGCTCTCCGAGGAACTGATCGTCACCACCGCGCTGCGCCTGCTTCGCGAGCACGGCAGCGCCGGACTCACCGCGCGCCGCCTCGGCCTCGCCCTGGACTGCGACCCCAGCACCCTCTACCGGTACTTCCGCGGCATGGACGACCTCACCCTGGCCATCGGCGACGCCCTCATCGGCCAGGCCCTCGAAGGCTGGCGTCGCACCGGCCGCTGGCGCGCCGACCTGCGCGCCATCGGCACCCGCATCCACGCCGCCTACGTCGCCCACCCCCAGGCCGCGCTGCTCACGGTCAGCCGGGTCACCGGCCGCGCCCACGAACTCGCCGTCGACGAGGCCGTCCTCGACGTCCTCGCCCGCGCCGGGTTCCCGCTGCCCGAGGCGGTACGGGTCTACCACGCCTTCATCGACCAGACCCTCGCCTTCGCCGCCCTGGACGCGGCCACCCTGGCCCTGCCCAGCGCCTCCCAGCGCGCCGACGAGGACCAGTGGCACTCCACCTACGCCCGGCTGCCCCGCTCCACCCACCCGCGCATCGCCGAGGCCGCCCCGCTGCTCGCCCGGCAGATGGTGCACAGCGCCTACCCGACCGCCCTGGAGATGCTGCTGGACAGCGCGGCCGCCCGGCTCAGCGGCGCAGCGCCCGCGCCGCCGTCGCGCTGACCGCCTCGGCCAGCGCCGCCAGCGCGGGGGAGTCCAGCCGCCACTGCTGCCAGTACAGCGCCACGTCCAGCCACCGGCCCGGCGCCAGCGGCACGACCCGGCCCGCCGCGAGCAGCGGCTCCGCCTGGCACTCCGGGACCATGCCCCAGCCGAGCCCGCGCGCCACCGACTCCGCGAACCCCTCCGAGGTCGGCACGTAGTGCCGCACCGGGCCCGCGCCCGGGCCGCCGAGCCCCCGGACGAAGGCGTCCTGGAGGTCGTCCTTGTCGTCGAAGACCATCACCGGCAGCGCGCCCAGCGCCTCGGCGAGCGGCCCCGAGGGCAGCCGCGCGGCCAGCTCCGGCGCCGCCACCGGCAGATAGCGCATTTTGCCCAGCGGGCGCACCGAGCAGCCGGGCACCGGCTCCGCCGACCCCGTCACGGCCGCCATCACCAGCCCCTCGCGCAGCAGCGCCGCCGTGTGGTCCTCGTCCTCCCGGCGCAGCTCGAAACCGAGCCCCGGCACCTCGGTGAGCGCGTCCAGGAACCAGGTCGACAGCGAGTCCGCGTTCACCGCGACCGACACCCGCGTCGGCTCCCCGGCCCCGCTCATCCCCAGCTCGTCGCGGGCGTCCCGCTCCAGCCGGGCCAGCTGGCGGGCGTACCGCACCAGGACCGCGCCGGAGTCGGTCGGCCGGACCGGCTTGGTGCGCTGGAGGAGCACCCGGCCCGTCCGCTGCTCCAGCGCCTTCACCCGCTGGCTCACCGCCGACGGCGTCACATGCAGCGCGGCGGCGGCCGCGTCGAAGGTGCCCTCGTCCACCACGGCCAGCAGGGTCCGCACCTGGTCCAGGGGAAGCTCGTTCATCACGAGCACTAATGTTACGTAAGAATCTTTAGCTGTACGCGCGGTGATCCGGTCCTTAACGTCGGAGGCATGAACCACGCGCTCACCGCCGCGGCCGCGGGCTTCGGCACCGGCCTCTCCCTCATCGTCGCCATCGGCGCCCAGAACGCCTTCGTCCTGCGCCAAGGGGTCCGTCGGCACGCCGTCCTCGCCGTGGTGGGCATCTGCGCGCTCTCGGACGCCCTGCTCATCGCCCTCGGTGTCGCCGGGGTCGGCGCGATCGTGGTCGCCTGGCCGGACGCGGTACGGGCGGTCGGCATCGTCGGCGGCGTCTTCCTGCTCTGCTACGGCGCCCTCGCCGCCCGGCGCGTCCTGCGCCCCGGCACCGGCGGACTGAGCACCGACGGCGAGGCGGCCGGGTCGATCCGGCGCGCGGTGCTCACCTGCCTGGCGATGACCTGGCTCAACCCGCACGTCTACCTGGACACCGTCTTCCTGGTCGGCTCGCTCGCCGCCGACCGGGGCCCGCTGCGCTGGACCTTCGGGCTGGGCGCGGCCCTGGCCAGCCTGTGCTGGTTCGCCGCCCTCGGCCTCGGCGCCCGGCTGCTCGGCCGGGTCCTGGCCCGGCCGGCCGCCTGGCGGGTGCTGGACGGGCTGGTCGCCGTCACCATGCTGGGCCTGGGCGCGATGCTGCTCATCGGCGCCTGAGCGGGCAAAGGGTTCGGCTTTGCCCGGCGTTGCTGCGATAGTGAGGCCCGAATCGAAAGATGTATCGAGCAACCAGGACCTCCGTGGACACGAGCGAGAGCAGCAGCACCACCGACGCGGGCAAGACCGAGGCGCCCGGCGGGGACCCGCCCGCACGCGGCTGGCGCCGCTGGGCGATGGACACCCGCCCCCTGCGCATCCCGGCCTACCGGCGCCTGTGGTCGTCGACCATCGTCACCGCCGTCGGCAGCCAGCTCACCGCGGTCGCCGTACCCAAGCAGATCTACGACATCACCCAGTCCTCGGCCTGGGTCGGCTACGCCAGCCTCGCCGGGCTCGTCCCCATGGTCGTCTTCGCGCTCTGGGGCGGGGCCGTCGCGGACACCGTGGACCGGCGCAAGCTGCTGCTGATCACCAATATCGGCATCGCGGTGACCTCGCTGCTGTTCTGGGCCCAGGCCGTCACCGGCCTCGACTCGGTGCCGGTGCTGATGATCCTGCTCGCCGCCCAGCAGGCGTTCTTCGGCCTCAACCAGCCCGCCCGCAGCGCCTCCGTGGCCCGGCTGGTCCCTGCCGAGGAACTGCCCGCCGCCAACGCGCTCGGCACCACCGTCATGCAGACCGGCCTGGTCGCCGGGCCGCTGCTCGCCGGGGTGCTGATCCCGGTCATCGGCCTGCCCGAGCTGTACCTCATCGACGCGATCGCGCTGACCTTCACCGTGTGGGCGGTCTTCCGGCTGCCCGCCCTCCCGCCGCTCGGCGGACCCGCCGCCCGCCGGGCCGGGGTACGGGAGATCGCGGCCGGGTTCCGCTACATCGCCGGGCACAAGGTGCTGCTGCTGTCCTTCCTCGCCGACATCGTCGCCATGGTCTTTGGCATGCCCCGCGCCCTCTTCCCGGAGCTGGCCGCGCAGACCTACGGCGCCTGGGGCTCGGGGTTCGCGCTCGGTCTGCTCTTCGCCGCGATCCCGGTCGGCTCGGTGCTCGGCGGCCTGTTCTCCGGCGCCTTCTCGCGGGCCCGCAGGCACGGCTGGATGGTCATCGGCTCGGTCGTCGGCTGGGGGCTCGCCGTCGTCGGGTTCGGGCTGAGCGGCAACCTGTGGGTGGCCGTCGCCTTCCTCGCCGCCGGAGGCGTGGCCGACATGGTCTCCATGGTCTTCCGGGGCGCCATCCTGCTGTCCGCCGCGACCGACGAGATGCGCGGTCGGATGCAGGGCGTCTTCACCGTGGTCGTCGCGGGCGGACCACGCCTCGCCGACGTGCTGCACGGCACCGCCGGTTCCGCCTTCGGCCCCCGCGCCGCCGTCGCGGGCGGTGGCGCGCTGGTCGTCGTCGTGATGCTGGCGCTGGCCGCCGTGATGCCCGCGCTGCGCCGCTACCGGATCTGACCGCGGGGCGCTACAGGGGAGTGCTGCGCCGGATCGCGTACTGGTCCATCAGCTTGCCGCGGGTCGTCTCCAGCCGGTGGGCCAGGATCTCGGCCACCGTGCGCACCAGCGACAGCCCCAGCAGCGGGTCCTCCACGCACAGCGCGAGCACCGCGGGCCCCTCGAACTCGTAGGCGCGGACGTTGCTGAACGCCACCGCCCCGAAGTCCCACTCGTACGGCGGGAAGAGCCAGGACCAGCCGAGCAGGTCACCCGCGCCGAGCGTGGCCACGGTGACGTACTGGCGCGAGGTCACCTGCTGGTCCAGGGAGACCGCGCCCGACCGGATCACCCAGAACCGGTCGGCGACGCCGCCCGCCCCGAACACCCGCGTGTCCTCCGGGAAGGACACCTCCTTGGCCAGCTCCATCAGCCGTTCCCGCTGTGCCTGTGGCAGGGCGGTCAGCAATTTGATCGCTTTGGTCATACGCGGGGCTCCTCACCGGCGGCCGTTCGGGTGGTTCCCTAAGCCCATTTGAGCCGCTGCCGCCGCGAGAGGCACCTCGAAGCACCGGCCGCGCGCGGGCCCGCCGTGCCGAGGGCAGGAAAAAGCCCTGGCTGGACGGGGGTAACCAGCCAGGGCGGTCAGTGCGGAAGCGCGCGGAACACACGGGTACCGGTCCGGCGCGCGCCCCGATATGGGTGAACGATAAACCACAGGGCGCGTGACCGGTAATAGCGGCGGAATCACGTGACGTGCCTCACTCCCGCCGCGCCCGCCGCGCCCGCCTCCGCGGTGTGGCTGCCCGGCGAGACGATTTCCGTCAGCACCCCGGCCACCACCTGGTACGTCAGCGCGCGCTCGGTAGCCTCCCGCGCCCGGTCCGGATCGGTGGCCGTCAGGCTCTGCGCCCGCTCCAGCCACGCCCGCTCCTCCTCGGCGGCCAGATCCCGGCCCCGCCGGATACGCCGCAACAGTTCATCCGCGTCCACGACATCACTCATGCCGGGCTCCTACCCGCTCGGCGCCCGGTGAAGGCACGACGGCGGACGGTGTTTGACATCGCCGCGAGGGGTCAGCCGCAAGGAAGAGACCCCGGCCGTCCGGGCACGGCCCGAGCGGAGACCGGGCACCGCTAGGGAGGGACGACGACACCATGTGCGAGCAGTACGCGACCAGCACCCCGACCGTGCCCCGGCAGAGCCGCAGGACCATGGCGTACCGGCCGGCCGACGCCCGCAGAACCGTACGCCGGGTGGTGACCGAGCGCTGCCGCGACCGCGCGCTGGACTGCGCCGACGAGACCCTCGAGGACGCCCTGCTCGTCGCCTCCGAACTGACCACCAACGCCATCCTGCACGGCGGCGGCATCACCTGCTTCGAGGTCGACGTCGACACCCGCGGCGTACGGCTCTCGGTGAGCGACCGCAGCGACGAACTCCCCGACACCACCGCCTCCATGGGCACCGAGGCCGACCGCAGCCGCACCGGCGGCCGCGGCTGGCCCATCGTCAGCCTGCTCGCCCGCGACGTACGGGTGGCGGGGCTCCCCCGTGGCGGCAAGTGCGTCACCGCCGTCGTACCCCTGCGCTGAACACGGCCCCGAACACGACGCCCTGTCAGTTCTTCGCGGTGGCCTTCTCCACCTCGACCGGGACGCCCAGTGGACGGGCCAGGCCCGAGACCGCTTCGTCCAGGCGCTGGAGATGGCGCAGGACCCGGTCGGTGACCCGGCCCCAGCGGGGGGTGGCCAGGGTGCCGGGCTCCAGCATGGAGGCGATGCTCGGGCCCGTCTCGATCTCGGCCGAGGAGTGCGGGTCGCGGACGTGGTCGGCGATCGCCTCGATGTTGTGCACGATCCGGCTGCACACACCGCTCAGCCTCGGGTCGGCCGCGATCGACGGGTTGCTGGGCAGCAGCTCGGCCGTGGCCGCCAGCGCCCGCCCGTGGTAGGCACAGGTCTCCAGCAGCGCCACCACGTACCGGGCGGTGTCCCGGCGGGTACGCAGCGGGGTGATGGGGTGCGTCAGCGGCTGGATCGCGGCGTGCAGGTCGGCCAGCGCCTGGTCCAGCTCGCGTGCCTGGTCCACCAGATCCACGTGCGGCCGCCCACTGAGCTGGTCCACGGCCGCCCGCGTCAACTCCGCCAGCTTGTCGAGCACGTCCACCAGTAGCTCATTGGTCCGCCGGTCGGTGCGCACCGGCAGCACCACCGCCGCCGCGATCACCCCGCACGCCGCGCCCAGCGCCGTCTCCTCCACCCGCAGCAGCAGCACCGACATGCTGTACGTGTTCAGCAGGGTGTACAGCAGCCCCAGCGCCGCCGTCACGAAGAACGACATCAGCGTGTACGACAGGGGAGCGGTGTAGAACATGGCGAACACACACACCAGCACCAGCGCGAACGCCGTCCACGTGTGGTGCCCCACCGCACCGGCGAGCCCGATACCGGCCACCACACCGAGGACCGTACCGAGCAGCCGTCGGCCGCCCTTCACCAGGATCTCCCCGGTGGAGGTGGTGTTGATGAACACGATCCAGCAGGTCAGCACCGCCCAGTACCACCGCTGCTGGGACAGCAGCTCACCGCCCGCGATGGCCAGCGTCGACCCCACAGCCACCTGCACGGCCGCCCGCGTCGTGGGCCGCCGCAGCCCCGTCGGCTCGCCCTTCTCCGCGTCGGGTTCCTCGCTGATCTCGATCGCCGCGTCCTCGGCCTCCAGCTCCTCACGGGACCTGGCCGTCGCCGGACTGTCGTCGGACTCGTCCTGCGGCCCGTCCAGCGCGGTCCGCAGACCCAGCACCGCGCGCGCCGCCTCACCGATGCCGCGGAACACGTCCTGCACGGCCGGGGACGCCTCGGGCAGGTTGTCCTCCTCGCGGTAGCCGAGCAGCCGGTTGCGGACCTGCGCCAGCGCCGTCCCCGAGGTCTCGCCCACCGGACGCAGCACCAGCAGCCGCAGCGCCCCGAGGTCCCGCCGCATCAGCTCCGTCGACGCGTCCCGCACCGGCAGCACCCCGATCGACGGCAGCGGCGCGCCCGGCAGATGCAGGGTGAGGGTGTTGGTCCGCTCGGCGCTGCGCGCGGTGAGCAGCATCAGCCCCAGCCGCTCGGCGGCGATCTCGGCGTCCGCGATCCGGCGCTGCAGCAGTCGGGCCACCGCCTCGTCCGAGGTACCGCGCTCCAGACGGCCCTGGATCATCAGCGCCGTCTCGTGCAGCCGCGCGGTCCCGGTGCGCAGGTCCTCCACGACTTTGTCGACGTCCTCGGGACCCGCGTCCAGCAGCTCGATCTGGGTGCCCAGCAACTGGCCCAGCCGGGCCCGGAAGGCCCGCCGCAGCCGGTCCAGCGTGCCCGCCTCCGTCTGCGGCATCAGCACGAACCGCGCGAAGGCGCTGCACCCGACCGCCACCGTGATCACCATGTACAGCGAGGGCAGCGCCGGAACCGTCGCCCGGACGAACAGCGACAGGAAGTAGACCTGGAAGCCGATCAGCCCGAGCCCGGTGGCCCGCTCGCCGAACCGACGCCCGTAGACGGCCGCGAAGATGAGCAGCAGGAACGAGATGTCGCTGACCAGCGGCCACCGGTTCAGCACCGCGCCCAGCGACACCGCCGCCAGCGCCACCGGAAGACACAGCGCCAGCGTGACCCCCTGCTTGGCGCGGTCGGTCTCCCGGACGGCGAACGTCGACGACATCGCCGCCATCGCGCCCGCGACCAGCTCCGGCACCGGGAAGCGCAGCACGCCCAGCACGAACAGGGTGAGGGCGATCGCGGCCACCGTGCGCAGCCCCGCGATCAGCCGCAGCAGTCCCGGATCGGACGCGGCGAGCCGGTCCCACAGCCGTACCAGAAGCGCCCGTCCCCTTGCCTTCACGCCGCCGCGCTCTCTCTCCCGTGCCGGACCATGATCTACGACCCAGGATGTCACGCCGCCCCGCCCGGCTCCTGGCCGGGCGGGGCCGCGCCCGGGGCCGCCGGAGGCCGCCGCCCCCACCACGGGACGGCGGCCTCCGGTGGCCCGGCTCACTCGCTCAGCCTCCGGTTACTTTTCCCCGCACCTTGCCCTCCGCCTCGGCCGTCCGCACCTCGCCGCGCACCTGCTCCGGCGTCAGATAGGAGTCCGTGTACTCGAAGTCCTTCAGCTGGGCGGGCTTGCGGGCCTGGAAGCCGGTACGGACGAAATCGTCCCCGGCGACGGCGTTCAGCACCCAGTTCACCAGCACCCGCGCCTTGGCGACGCCGGTGCGCAGCGCCGACCAGTGGTAGCCGCGCGCCACGATCTGGGCGAGGATGCCGCGCAGCTCGATCCCGAGCGGCCGGGACACCGCGTCCTTGCCGCCGAGGTCGACGACGAGACCCAGGTCCTTGTGGACGTACGGCTCCAGCGGCTCGCCGCGCAGCGAGTGGATGATGTTGTCCGCGACCTTCGGGCCCTGCCGCATCGCGTGCTGCGCGGTGGGCGGGCAGATCGCGTCCTTCTCGCCCTTGGCCAGATCGGGCACCGCCGCCGCGTCGCCGAGCGCGAACACCCCGTCGTGCCCCGGCACCGTCATCTCCGGGGTCACCGCGAGCCGTCCGCGCACCGTCTCCGCGTCCATCGTGCCGATCAGCGGACTGGCGACCACACCGGCCGTCCAGATCAGGGTGTTCGTCGGGATCACCCGGCCGTCGGTGAAGGTGACCTCGTTGTCGGTCACCTTGGCCACCGACACCCCGAGCGACACGTCGATGCCCCGGTCGCGCAGGATCTTCAGCGCCTGCTTGCCGAGCCGGTCGCCCAGCTCCGGCATCAGCTTCGGCGCGATGTCGATCAGATGCCAGCGGATCAGACTCGGGTCCAGCCGCGGGTAGCGCCGGACCGCCGCGTGGGTGAGGCGCTGCAGGCAGGCCGCCGTCTCCGTACCCGCGTAACCGCCGCCGACCACCACGAACTGCAGCCGCGCCGCCCGCTCCTCCGGGTCGTCGCTGGCGTCCGCCAGGTCCAGCTGCGAGATGACGTGGTCACGGATGTACGCCGCCTCCGCGAGCGTCTTCATCCCGAAGGCGTGCTCGGCCAGGCCCGGGATGTCGAAGGTGCGGGTCACACTGCCCGGCGCCAGCACCAGATAGTCGTAGGGCTCGTTGACGATCTCGTCGGTGATGGTGCGGATGACGCACACCTTCGCCGCCAGATCCACCCCGATCGCCCCGCCCGGAATGATCCGGGTGCGGTACTTCTTGCTGCGGCGCAGCGAGACGGCGATCGACTGCGGCGTCAGCACGCCGGAGGCGACCTGGGGCAGCAGCGGAAGGTAGAGCTGGTAGGAGAACGGCGTCACCAGGGCGACATCCGCCTCGTCGGGGCCGAGTTTGCGCTCCAGTCGGCGGACGCACTCGACTCCGGCGAAGCCTGCGCCGATCACCAGAATCCTGGGTCGTCGTGTCACGGTGTTGTTCCCTTCTGCGGCTCCCGTCGGTCCGGATGGACGCCGTTCGCATGCCCTGGACCACTGTCACCACACCCGATCCCACCGCGCCCCGGGCCGTTCCGCCAGTCGGCAGCGGCCCGGCGGCGGACGCGTGGGCAGCAGCCTGCCCCTCCACGCACCGGAGTAACCCGATTCCGCGCCGGTACACCTTCCGGCGCTCTCACCAGGGCAGGAAGACGTGGATGTCCTTGCCGTCCGCCACCACGACCACGCTCACCTGGTCGCACAGGGTGTGCACCAGATGCCAGCCGATGCCCCCGCCGCCCGAACTCGGCCTGAAGGGACGCGGCTCGGGCACCACCGTGCTGGTGTCGTGCATGGTCACATGCACCCCGTCGAAGGTGCGCCGCATCCGCATCCCGAACGGCCCCGGCGCGAACTGGATCGCGTTGGCCGCCAGCTCCGTGACCACCAGCAGGATGTCGTCCCAGTACTCCGGCGCCGCGGGCGGCGCGTCACGGGCCAGCTTGCGCAGGTACTCCTCCGCGGCCAGCCGTGCGCCCGTCACGTTCGGCAGCTCGCCGGGAAAGGAGTACGCACGCTCGTGCGCCCTCTCGGAGGGAGGGGTTCCGTCCCAACGCCGCTCTGTCGCCATCTCGCATTCCCCGGCCCGGTCTCCCGGAGTGGGCCCGTGTACGGCCCCCGCGCTCCGGGGCGGTCATCGTCGCTGGTCAGTTCACCAGGGCGGGTTCCCAGCGCCACGCGGATTACGCGTGGACGCGCCACCGGACGTGCACCGGCTCACCGGAACACGTCGTCCGGCTCGTCCCAGTCCGCCGGTTCCGGGCCCCGTCCGGACCGCGCGGCCCGCGAACGCGCCTTGTACATCGCGTCGATCTCGGCCGCGTAGTGCCGCGCTATCGCGTCCCGGCGCAGCTTCAGCGACGGCGTCAGCAGCCCGTTGTCCGGGGCGAACGGCTCCTGCACGACCCGGTAGACCCGGATGGACTCGGCGCGGGACACCGCGCTGTTGGCCGAGGCGATCGCGCGGGCCAGCTCCTCGCGCAGCGCGTTCTCCTCCCGGCTCTCCCGCCCCTCGAAGTCGCCCTGGAGCGCCAGCGCGGCCCGCCAGTGCGCGAGGAACTCCGGGTCCAGGGTGATCAGCGCGCCCATGCACGGCCGGTCCTCGCCGACGACCACCGCCTGGTGGATCAGCGGGTGCATGCGCAGCCGCTGCTCCAGCGGCGCGGGCGCCACGCTCTTGCCGCTGGAGGTGATGATGACGTCCTTCTTGCGGCCGGTGATGGTCAGATACCCCTCCCGGTCCAGCCGCCCGATGTCCCCGGTCGCCAGCCAGCCGCCGCGCAGCACGCTCCGGGTGCGGGCCTCGTCCCCGATGTAGCCCTGGAACACCGACGGGCCGTGCACCAGGATCTCCCCGTCCTCGGCCACCCGGACCTCGGTGCCGGGCAGCGGCACGCCCACCGTCCCCGACTTCTCCCGGCCCAGCGGCTGCATGGTGATCCCGCCGGAGGTCTCCGTCAGCCCGTAGCCGTCGTGGATGTACAGGCCGATGCCCTCGAAGAACAGCGACAGTTCGCGGCTCAGCGAAGACCCGCCCGAGGTGCCGCGCCGGGCCCGGCCGCCGAGCGCGGAGCGCAGCTTGCGGTACACCGTCCGCTCGTACAGGGCGTGCTGCAGCCGCAGATCCAGGCCGGGGCCGGTCCCGATGCCGAGGCGGCCGCGCTCCTCGGACTCCGCGAAGTCCCGCGCGGTCTGCGCCGCCCGCTCGAACAGCGCGCCCCGGCCCGCCTGCTGAGCCGTCCTCAGGAACGTCTTGTACAGCTTCTCGAACACCGAGGGGACACCGTAGAGATACGTCGGCCGGAAGGTGCGCAGCGCCGTGGCGAGCGCCTCCTCGGACATCTCCGGCTCGTGCGCCATCAGGATGCCGCCGCGCAGACACAGCGTCTGGACCATGATCCCGTACACGTGCGAGAACGGCAGGAACGCCAGCACCGAGGGCTGTTCGCCCGGCTGGGCGGCCGTGTGGCCCCAGCCCGCCAGCAGCACGTCGCAGGAGTACGCCAGCCCCCGGTGGCTCAGCGCGCAGCCCATCGGACGCCCGGTGGCGCCGGAGGTGTAGGTGACCGCCGCCGTGGAGTCCGGCAGCACGATCCGGCGCAGCGACTCCACGGTGGTCAGCGGGATGTCCACGCCCCGCTCGGTGAGTTCGGTGAGCGCGCCCGCGTCCAGCTGCCAGACGTGCCGGAGCCGGGGCAGCACCGCGCACACCGTGCCGACGGTCATCACGCCCAGCTCGTCCTCGACCGCCACGGCCACACAGCCCGCGTCCCGCAGGATCCACTCGACCTGGTCCCGCGAGGAGGTCGGATGGATCGGGACGATCTCCGCGCCCACGGTCCACAGGGCGTGCGCCAGCACCGTCCACTCGTACCGGTTGCGGGCCATCACGGCCACCCGGTGGCCCGGCGAGATCCCGGCGGCCACCAGCCCCTTGGCCAGCCCCAGCACCTCGTCCCGCAGCTCGGCGGCCGTGACCGTCTCCCACTCGCCCGCGGCGGACCCCGCGTGCCGGGCGAGCAGCGGCAGTCCGGGACTGTTCTCGGCCTTCTCGAAGACGGTGTCGGCGAGCCCGCCGGTGGGCGGCGGGAACGCTGCCGGAGCGGAGGCGACGTCGCGCATGCGCTGCTCCTGGGAGTACGGAGGGTGACCCCGCCGATCGGCTCTGTGTCGGCGGTGCACGAATGTAGCGCGGAGAAGCGGTTTCGGTGCGGGGAAGGGGAAACTCGTGATCCGCTGATGACCTGCGAGTGTCCGGTGGGTCCCTGGTGCCCCCGTTCGTGCGGGTATCGGAGCGGGTGCCCAGGCACGCCGAGAGGGGCGGCCGGGGGTCCGTACGACCCCGGCCGCCCCTCGGCGGACACTGGTGCTCAGCGGGCGGGCGTGAGCCAGACCGTGGAGAGCGGGGGGAGCGTCAGGCGCAGTCGGCCGTCCTCGGGGCAGAGCTTGCCCGCGTCACCGACCTGGACGCCGCTGCCGCCGTACCGGACCGCGTCGGTGTTCAGCGCCTCCTGCCAGGCGGGCACCTGTTCGGGCGCCCAGAGCCGGTAGTCCTCCCGGACCACGGGCGAGAAGTTCGACACCGCCAGCAGGGGAGTGCCGTCCTCGGCGTACCGCACGAACGCGAAGACGTTGTCGTCGGCCGCGTCGCACATCGACCACTGAAAGCCGCCCGGATCGGTGTCGCGCTCCCACAGCGCCGGGGCGTCCCGGTACACCGTGTTCAGCTCCCGCACCAGGTCCCGCATGCCCCGGTGGTCGGCCGCCGAGTGGTAGTCGTCGGCCAGCAGCCACCACTCCGGCCCGTGCTTCTCCGACCACTCCGCGCCCTGCGCGAACTCCTGCCCCATGAACAGCAGTTGCTTGCCGGGGTGGGCCCACATGAAGCCCAGGTACGCCCGGTGGTTCGCCCGCCGCTGCCACCAGTCGCCCGGCATCTTCGACACCAGCGCCTGCTTGCCGTGCACCACCTCGTCGTGCGAGATGGGCAGCACGTAGTTCTCGCTGTACGCGTACACCATCGAGAACGTCATGTCGTGGTGGTGGTACTTGCGGTGCACCGGCTCCTTCTGCACGTACTCCAGCGAGTCGTGCATCCAGCCCATGTTCCACTTCAGCCCGAACCCGAGACCGCCGCTGTCGGTCGGCCGGGTCACGCCCTCCCACGCCGTCGACTCCTCGGCGATGGTCACCACGCCGGGGCAGCGCCGGTACACGGTCGCGTTCATCTCCTGGAGGAACGCCACCGCGTCCAGGTCCTCGCGCCCGCCGAAGACGTTCGGCGCCCACTGCCCGGAGTCCCGCGAGTAGTCGAGGTAGAGCATCGAGGCGACGGCGTCCACGCGGAGCCCGTCGATGTGGAACTCCTCGCACCAGTACACCGCGTTGGCGACCAGGAAGTTGCGCACCTCGGTCCGGCCGAAGTCGAACTCGTACGTCCCCCAGTCCGGGTGCTCGGCCCGCCGGGAGTCCCCGGGCTCGTACAGAGGGTCCCCGTCGAACCGGGCCAGCGCCCAGTCGTCCTTGGGGAAGTGGGCCGGGACCCAGTCCATGATCACGCCGATGCCCGCCCGGTGCAGGGCGTCCACCAGGAACTTGAAGTCGTCCGGCGAACCGAGCCGCGGCGTGGGCGCGTAGTACGAGGTGACCTGGTAGCCCCAGGAACCGCTGAAGGGGTGCCCGGCGACCGGCATCAGCTCCACATGCGTGAAGCCCAGGTCCCGTACGTACGCGGGCAGTTCCTCGGCCAGCTCGCGGTAGGTCAGCCCCGGCCGCCAGGACGGCAGATGCACCTCGTACACCGACATCGGCGCCTGGTGCACGGGCGTGTCGCCCCGGTGCGCCATCCACTGACCGTCGTTCCACGCGTACGTGGAGGAGGTGACGACGGAGGCGGTGTCCGGCGGGACCTCCGTGAGCCGGGCCATCGGGTCCGCCTTCAGGAACCGGTGCCCGTACCGGGAGGTGATCTCGAACTTGTACCGGGCGCCCTCGCCGATCCCCGGCAGGAACACCTCCCACACCCCGGCCGCGCCCAGCGAGCGCATCGGGTACTGCGTGCCGTCCCAGAACGTGAAGTCCCCGGCCAGCCGCACCCCCTGGGCATTCGGCGCCCACACGGTGAACCGGGTGCCCGCGACCCCCTCGTGGGTCATCGGCTCGGCGCCCAGCGCCTTCCACAGCTCCTCGTGCCGACCCTCGCGGATCAGATGCAGATCCAGCTCACCGAGCGCGGGCGCGAAACGGTACGGGTCGTGCACCGTCCGCTCGCCGTCGTCGTACGTCACCACCAGCTCGTACGGGGGGATCTCCCGGTACGGCAGCACGGCCGAGAACAGACCGCCGCCCTCCGAGGCGAGCGGCGAGCGCACCCCGTCGGCCAGGACGCTCACCTCCCGCGCGTTCGGGCGCAGGGCGCGGAACAGCACGCCGCCCGGTACCGGGTGGGCGCCCAGCAGGGCGTGCGGGTCGTGATGCGCGCCGCCCAGCAGGCGGTCGCGCTCCTCGCCCACGAGGGCGATGCCCGAGGTGCGGACGGGGCCCGAGGTCTCGGGCAGTGAGGTGTCGCGCAGTGCCATGGTTCAGCCTCTCCACTCGGCGAGCCGCTCGATGGCCGCCATCGGGACCGGAAGCCAGTCCGGCCGGTGTCTCGCCTCGTACAGGACCTCGTACACCGCCCTGTCCGTCTCGTGCGCGCGCAGCAGCGCGTGCTCCTTGCGCGGGTCCCAGCCCGCGCGGGCCGCGTAGCCCGCGCAGAACGCCTCCCGGCAGCGGCTCGCCCACTCGGGCCGCCAAGGGCGGCGCTGCCGGGCCGCGTAGTCGAAGGAGCGCAGCATCCCGGCGATGTCACGCACCGGGGACTGCGCGGTCCGCCGCTCGGCGAGCGGACGGGAGGGCTCGCCCTCGAAGTCGATGACGAACCAGTCGGCCCCGGCGCGCAGCACCTGCCCCAGGTGCAGGTCGCCGTGGACCCGCTGGGCGGCCGGACCGGAGTCATGGGCGGCCAGCGCCCCGAACGCGGCTCGGAGGCCCGGCACATAGGGCCTGAGCCCCGGCACCGCCCGCGCCGCCGCGTCGACCCGCGCGCACATCGCCTCGGCCGTGACGCCGTTCTCCTCCCCACCGGCCGCCGGGAACGCCCCGGCCAGCGCGAGGTGCACCTCCGCCATGGCACCGCCCAGCTCACTGGCCTCGGCGGTGAAGTCCTCGCCCCGGGCCAGCGCCCGCAGCGCCAGCTCCCAGCCGTCGACCGCGTCCGGCAGGAACGGCTGGAGCACGCCTAGCGTGGCCGGACGCGGCGCCGTGGTGCAGAACCACGCGACCGGCGCGGGCACCCGCGCACAGCCCTGCTCGGCCAGCGCCTGCGGCACCTCCAGATCCGGGTTGACGCCCGGCTGGATACGGCGGAACACCTTCAGGATGTACGAATCCCCGTACACGATCGAGGAGTTGGACTGCTCGCTGGTCAGCAGCCGGGGAGCCAGTCCGCCGGGCACATCGGCGCTGCGGTCCGCCTCGAAACGCAGCGGGCCCGCCGTGCCGGGCTGGCGCAGCCGCTCCAGCAGCAGATGCGCGCAGCGCGGGTCGTGCAGCGCGTCGTACACGTCGAGTCCGGCCAGCGGGCCGTGCTCGGCGCGTCCGATGAGCGCCCGCGCCAGGCTCGGCGCGGGCCGCTCGCGCAGGCCCAGCAGCAGCTGGTAGCAGTCGCCGGGCGGGGGAGTGCCGCCGGGCGTGGGCACCGGCGCGTGCGAGGCGTTCACCAGCAGGTGCAGGCAGCCCGGGAACAGTTCGGTGACGGACAGCACCGACAGATCGGTGGCGGGCCGGTCCTTGCCCGCGAACCAGCGCTGCCGGGGCAGCCACTCGCGCAGCAGGCCGCCCAGCGAGGCCAGGAGCCCGTCGGCACCGGTCGCCGCCGGGGGGCTGAGGGTGATGGTCTTCGGCATGGTGACGCGTCCTTTCCTCGGCGCCGGGCGCTCAGCGGCGGCGGCCGATGCGGGATGCGGGTCGGGTGAGCCGGAACCAGTAGAAGCCGTGCCCCGCGAGGGTCAGCAGATACGGCAGTTCACCGATCGCCGGGAACTTGACCCCGCCGATCAGCTCCACCGGGTGCCGCCCGTCGAACGTCCGCAGATCCAGCTCGGTGGGTTGCGCGAACCGGGAGAAATTGTGCACGCACAGCACCAGGTCGTCGCCGTACTCGCGCAGGAAGGCCAGCACCGCCGGGTTGGACGAGGGGAGTTCCGTGAACGAGCCCAGTCCGAAGGCGGGGTTCTGCTTGCGGATCTCGATCATGCGGCGGGTCCAGTGCAGGAGGCTGGACGGGGACGACATGGAGGCTTCGACGTTGGTGACCTGGAAGCCGTGGACCGGGTCCATGATCGTGGGCAGGAACAGGCGGCCGGGGTCGCAGGAGGAGAAGCCCGCGTTGCGGTCGGGCGTCCACTGCATCGGCGTACGCACCGCGTCGCGGTCGCCGAGCCAGATGTTGTCGCCCATGCCGATCTCGTCGCCGTAGTACAGGATCGGCGAGCCCGGCAGGGAGAGCAGGAGAGCGGTGAACAGCTCGATCTGGTTGCGGTCGTTGTCGAGGAGGGGGGCGAGGCGGCGGCGGATGCCGATGTTGGCGCGCATACGCGGGTCTTTCGCGTACTCGGCCCACATGTAGTCGCGTTCCTCGTCGGTGACCATTTCGAGGGTCAGCTCGTCGTGGTTGCGCAGGAAGATGCCCCACTGGCAATTCGTCGGGATTGCCGGGGTCTTGGCGAGGATTTCCGAGACCGGGTAGCGGGATTCACGCCGTACGGCCATGAAGATGCGGGGCATGACGGGGAAGTGGAACGCCATGTGGCATTCGTCGCCGCCGGTGGAGTAGTCGCCGAAGTAGTCGACCACGTCCTCGGGCCACTGGTTGGCCTCCGCCAGCAGCACGGTGTCCGGGTACTGGGCGTCGATCTCGCTCCGGACCCGCTTGAGGAAGGCGTGCGAGGCGGGCAGGTTCTCGCAGTTGGTGCCCTCCTCCGCGTACAGGTACGGCACCGCGTCGAGCCGGAAGCCGTCGATGCCGAGGTCCAGCCAGAACCGCAGGGCGGCCAGGATCTCCTCCTGCACGGCCGGGTTCTCGTAGTTCAGGTCCGGCTGGTGCGAGAAGAAGCGGTGGAAGAAGTACTGTCCGCGCACCGGGTCGAAGGTCCAGTTGGAGACCTCGGTGTCGACGAAGATGATCCGGGCGTCCTGGTACTGCTTGTCGTCGTCGGCCCACATGTAGTAGTCGCCGTAGGGGCCCTCGGGGTTGGCGCGGGACTCCTGGAACCACGGGTGCTGGTCACTGGTGTGGTTCATGACGAAGTCGATGATGACCCGCATGCCCCGCTGATGGGCCGCGTCCACGAACTCCACGAAGTCGGCCAGGTCACCGAACTCCGGAAGGACGGAGGTGTAGTCCGAGACGTCGTAACCGCCGTCGCGCAAAGGCGACTTGAAGAACGGCGGGAGCCACAGGCAGTCCACGCCGAGCCACTGGAGATAGTCGAGCTTGGCGGTCAGACCCTGCAGATCGCCGACGCCGTCGCCGTCGCTGTCGTGGAAGGAGCGGACCAGCACTTCATAGAAGACGGCACGCTTGAACCACTCGGGGTCCCGGTCCTTGGCCGGTGTGTCCTCGAACGTGTCCGGCACGGGTTCGTTGACGGTCATGACGCTGCGGGCCCTCCGATCGGTGACGTCGCCGACTCGGCACGCAGGACGTGCGCGGGGGTGCGGCCGGGGCTGAGGCACACGTAGTTGTCGCGGCCCCAGTGATAGGTCTCGCCCGTCAGTTCGTCGTGCACGGACAGGGCGTCGTTCCAGTCCAGGCCGAGTCGCGGCAGGTCCAACGAGACCGTGGCCTCCTGGGTGTGGTGCGGGTCGAGATTGACGACCACGATGACCGTGTCGTCACCGGTGCTCTTGCTGAACGCGAGCACCGAGTCGTTGTCGGTGTGGTGGAAGCTGAGATTGCGCAGGTGGTGCAGCGCGGGGTGCCTGCGGCGGATCTCGTTGAGGCGGGTGATGAGGGGGGCGATGGTGCGTCCCTCACGGGCGGCGGCTTCCCAGTCCCGGCGTTCGAGCTGGTACTTCTCGGAGTTCAGGTACTCCTCGCTGCCCGGCTTGAGCGCCTGGTTCTCGCAGAGTTCATAGCCGCTGTAGATGCCCCAGGCGGGGGAGAGCGTGGCCGCGAGCACCGCCCGCACCTCGAAGGCCGCGCGGCCGCCCTGCTGAAGGTAGCCGGGCAGGATGTCCGGGGTGTTGGCGAAGAAGTTGGGCCGCATGTAAGCGGCAGCGTCCCCCGACAACTCCGTGAGGTACTCGGTCAGTTCCTGCTTGCTGTTGCGCCAGGTGAAGTAGGTGTACGACTGCTGGAAGCCGACCTGGGCGAGGGTGTGCATCATCGCGGGACGGGTGAACGCCTCCGCCAGGAAGATGACGTCGTGGTCGGCGCTGTTGATCTCGCCGATGACGCGTTCCCAGAACACCACGGGCTTGGTGTGCGGGTTGTCGACCCGGAAGATCCGCACCCCGTGCTCCATCCAGTGCCGCAGCACCCGCACGGTCTCCGTCACCAGGCCGTCCATGTCCGCGTCGAAGGCGACGGGGTAGATGTCCTGGTACTTCTTCGGCGGGTTCTCCGCGTACGCGATCGTGCCGTCGGCACGGTGGTGGAACCACTGCGGGTGCTTCTCCACCCACGGGTGGTCCGGGGAGCACTGGAGAGCGAAGTCCAGCGCCACTTCGAGCCCCAACTCGCTTGCCCGGCCGACGAAGTGGTCGAAGTCCTCGAGCGTGCCGAGGTCGGGGTGGACGGCGTCGTGGCCGCCCTCGGGGGAGCCGATCGCCCACGGGACGCCGACATCGTCGGGGGTCGCGGTCAGGGTGTTGTTGCGGCCCTTGCGATGGGCCGTCCCGATGGGGTGGATCGGGGGCAGGTAGACCACGTCGAAGCCCATCTCCGCGATGGCGTCGAGCCGCTTCGCCGCCGTGCGGAAGGTGCCGTGCGGCTGGTCGACCGTGCCCTCGGAGCGGGGGAAGAACTCGTACCAGGAGCCGTAGAGGGCGCGCTCGCGCTCCACCAGCAGCGGCAGCGGGTCCGAGGCGGTCACCAGGTCGCGCAGGGGGTACCGGGCGAGGACCGCCGCCACCTCCGGGCCCAGGGCGTCCTTCAGGCGGTGGTTCACCGAGAGGGTGTCGTCGCCGAGGGCGTGCGCGGCGGCCAGGACGAGGTCGCGCTCGGGGCCCTTGGGCGCTCCGGCGGCCGCGCGCTCGTAGAGCTCCGCGCCCTCCTCCAGGACCAGGCCGGTGTCGATCCCGGCCGGGATCTTGATGCCCGCCTGGTGCCGCCAGGTGGCGACCGGATCGGACCACGCCTCCACGCGGTAGGTCCAGCGACCGGTGGCGTCCGGGGTGATGTCCGCGCCCCACACGTCGCTGCCGGGGGACAGCTCGCGCATCGGGGTCCACGGGCCGCGCCGACCCTTGGGGCCGCGCAGGACCACATTGGCGCCCACCGCGTCATGTCCCTCACGGAACACGGTCGCGGTCACCTGGAACGTCTCCCCGGCCACCGCCTTCGCCGGGCGCCTGCCGCACTCCACGGCCGGCCGGACATCACGTACCGGTACGCGGCCGATGGCCGGGGTCCTGCGCATGGATCTCACCTCCGCCGTGCGCGAAGCCGGGCACACGGGGCCCGGCTTCGCGGTCCTGGATACGGGGTCGGCAGGTGCCGTCCCGTAGGGGAACGCCATGTACGGTGCCAGGTCAGGGGCTTGGCGCCGTGGATCGCCGCTCCGGTGACTGCGCGCGTCGCGCCCTCCGGCCGGGCTGCGGCCGCCCGTCCTGCTCGCTCAGATAACCGGCCGGGGTGGAGCGCAGATACCGCTCGGCGGCGTCCGCCGCCTCCCTGGCGCAGCGTTTTCCCATCAACACGCACAACGTGTAGCCCGAATCCTCGAAGGTGCTCCGGACCGTGCGGTCGTGGGGCGAGGCGAGCATCACGCGCTCCCAGGCCCGGTAACGCCGCAACTGCCGGGCCACTTCGGCCTTGGCGGGTAGCAGCATGGTCCCCTTCACCTTCCACGGCTCGACCCTCGCGTTCCCGACGGTCGGGTGATGACCGCGCATGGGAGGGCGCGGCACCGTTACGGCGATCGAGGCTTTCACTCATGGTGCACGTGTAAACACACTCCGTCCTGTTGGAGCTTCAACGACCCCGCCGTTCGTGATGCTCGTGTTGCACGAATGGCGTAGCAGCCGCAGTGTGGATGGTGACTAAGAAGCGACTGGTGTTCACGCTGAGTGTCCGGCGATCCCGCCGGACGGCCGTGGAGCAGGAGCTTCGCCGGTGAGGAGCAAGCGACAATGGAGACCGCAGTGCCCCGCTACTACCACCTCGACGTGGAAGTCGGCCCGGAACGGGTGGGACAGGTCAGCCGCATCCTGGCCGCCCACCTCAGTCACTGGGACCTCGACAATCTCGTGGAGCCCGTCCGCCGCGGCACCGAGCTACTGCTGCGCGCCATCGACCAGCACGCCCCGGACTCCACCACATCCATCGAGATGTGGTGGAACGGCCAGCACCTCATCACCGCCATCGGCGGCGGCGACCACGACCTGGGCCCGGACGAGGGCCTGCGCGGCTGCCTCGCCGACATCGCCGCCATGAGCGACGGCTGGGGCTGCTGCGCCACCGAGACCGGAGCCAGGATCATCTGGTTCTCGCAGCGTGCCCGGGCCGGCCAGCGGGTCCCGCTGGTCCCGGTCGCTCCCTCGCCGCACATCCGCCGGATGCTGCGCGTGCCCCGCGCGGCCCCGGTGCCCGTACGGGTGGCCGAGGTGCCCGCCGGTGTCCTGGTGGGCGCCCGGTGACGGCCAGGAAGTCCCGGAAAGGGGTGCCCGTGTGGAGCGGGCACCCCTATCCGTTGGGCGCCTCCTTCGACGGCCAGGGCACCAACTTCGCGCTGTTCAGCGAGGTCGCGGAACGCGTGGAAGTGGTCCTCGTCGACGACGCGGGCGCCGAGACGCCCGTACCCCTCCACGAGGTCGACGGCTCCGTCTGGCACGGGTACCTGCCGGACGTCGGGCCCGGGCAGCGCTACGGCTACCGGGTGCACGGCCCCTGGCAGCCCTCCCTCGGCCACCGCTGCAACCCGGCCAAGCTGCTGCTCGACCCGTACGCGCGGGCCGTGGACGGCCAGACGGACAACGACCCCTCGCTCTACGAACGCGACCCGCACGGCCCGGCGCCCGCCGACAGCGCCGGGCACTCCATGCTGGGCGTCGTCACCGACCCCTACTTCGACTGGGGCGACGACCGCCCGCCGGGCCGCCCGTACTCCGAGTCCGTCATCTACGAGACCCATGTGCGCGGCCTGACCGCGACCCACCCGGACGTGCCGGAGCGGCTGCGCGGCACCTACGCCGGGCTGGCGCACCCCGCGGTCACCGAGCATCTGACCTCGCTCGGTGTCACCGCGGTCGAGCTGATGCCGGTCCACCAGTTCGCGCAGGACGGTGTGCTGCGCGACCGGGGGCTGTCCAACTACTGGGGCTACAACACCATCGGCTTCTTCGCCCCGCACAACGCCTACGCCGCCCTCGGCTCGCGCGGCCAGCAGGTCAACGAGTTCAAGGCCATGGTGAAGGCGCTGCACGCGGCCGGGCTCGAGGTCATCCTCGACGTGGTCTACAACCACACCGCCGAGGGCAACGAGATGGGCCCCACCCTCTCCTTCCGGGGCATCGACAACGCCTCGTACTACCGCCTGGTCGACGGCGACTGGGCGCACTACTACGACACCACCGGCACCGGCAACAGCCTGCTGATGCGGCACCCCTACGTGCTGCAGCTCATCATGGACTCGCTGCGGTACTGGGTCACCGAGATGCATGTCGACGGCTTCCGCTTCGACCTCGCGGCGACCCTGGCCCGGCAGTTCCACGAGGTGGACCGGCTCTCGGCGTTCTTCGACCTGATCCAGCAGGACCCGGTGATCAGCCGCGTCAAGCTCATCGCCGAGCCGTGGGACCTGGGCGAGGGCGGCTACCAGGTCGGCAACTTTCCCCAGCTGTGGTCGGAGTGGAACGGCAAGTACCGGGACGCCGTACGGGACTTCTGGCGGGCCGAACCCGGCTCGCTCGGCGAGTTCGCCTCCCGGCTCACCGGCTCCTCCGACCTCTACCAGGCCAGCAGGCGCAGACCTCGGGCGAGCGTCAACTTCGTCACCGCGCACGACGGTTTCACCATGCGCGACCTCGTGTCGTACAACGACAAGCACAACGAGGCCAACGGCGAGGGCAACCGGGACGGGGAGAGCGACAACCGGTCCTGGAACTGCGGGGTCGAGGGCGACACCGACGTCCCGGCCGTGCTCGAACTGCGGGCCCGCCAGCAGCGCAACCTGCTGGCCACCCTGCTGCTCAGCCAGGGCATCCCGATGCTCGGCCACGGCGACGAACTCGGCCGCAGCCAGGGCGGCAACAACAACGCCTACTGCCAGGACAACGAGGTCTCCTGGATCGACTGGGACCTCGACCCTGAGCAGCGCGCCCTGGCCGACTTCACCCGGCGCCTGATCGGGCTGCGCGCCGAGCACCCCGTGCTGCGGCGGCGCCGGTTCTTCCGGGGCGAGACCGAGACCCGGCGCAAGCAGCCGCTGCCCGACCTGATCTGGCTGCGGCCCGACGCGCGCGAGATGGCCGACCAGGACTGGCGGCGCGGCGACGCCCACTCGGTGGGCGTCTTCCTCAACGGCGACGCCATCGCCGAGCGCGACGCCTACGGCCGCAGGGTCGTCGACGACTCCTTCCTGCTGCTCCTGAACGGCTTCTGGGAGCCCGTCGACTTCCGTCTGCCCGCCGCGTCCTACGGCGAGCGCTGGACGACCCTGATCGACACCGCCGACCCCGAGGGCGTCCCCGACGAGCGCGAGCGCAAGGCGGGCACCCGGCTCCGGGTCGAGTCGCGGAGCCTGGTCCTGCTGTCCCGACCGTCCCGCGACGGCTGAGCGGGGCACACGAGAGGGCGCCCACCGGAATCCCGGTGGGCGCCCTCTCCTCGTGCCCCGGTGTCAGCGCGGGTCGCGCGCGGTCACCGTGAACTGGGCCCCGTCCTGGTCCCGCAGGACCGCCTCCCGATCGGTCTCGCTCAGCACGCTGCCGCCGTGCTTCTCGGCGCTGCGGGCGCAGCGCGCCACGTCGTCGACCGAGAAATGGATCTGCCAGTGCGGCCGCACCGACGGGTCGGGTGCCGCCTCCACCGCGCCGGAGTCGATCCGCGCCACCACGGTGCCCTGGCTGCGCAGCACCACCTCGCCGCCCTCGTACTGGACCTCGCAGCAGCCCGGTTTCCCGGTGGCCCAGTCCAGCACCTCGCCGTAGAAGATCGCGGCGTCGAAGGCGTTGCGGGTGTGCAGACGGATGAAGGCGGGGGCGGTGCGCTGCCAGGACTCCCAGTCGGAGAACAGCTCGCCCTGCCAGACGCCGAAGGTCGCGCCGTCGCGGTCGGCGAGCAGCGCACCCCGGCCGGGCGGGAAGGACAACGGCCCCACCGCGGCCGTGCCGCCCCGCTCCCGCACCCGCGACACCGCGATGTCGGCGTCGGGGACGGCGAAATAGGGGGTCCAGGCCACCGCCGTCTGCCACATGCCCGCCACCGCGGCGATGCCCGCGATCGGCACCCCGTCCGCCAGCGCGATCCGGAAGTGGTCACCCAGCCTGGCGTCGCGCCAGCGCCAACCCAGCACGGCGCTGTAGAACTCCTCGGTGGCGTCGAGGTCGCGGCTGGTCAGGCTCACCCAGCAGGGAGCGCCGAAGACGGAGTGCGTCGAGACGGCTTTCCTCTTCTTCCTCGATCCACCGCTGACGGATGTGTCGTGATTCATGACGGTCGCGTCCTGCTCTCGGGGCCCGGCGGCCACCGGTCTCGACCAGTGTCCGGCCGGAAGGGGGTCGGCTGCCTGTCGACTACCCCCGAGGTGGGCCCTGATGTGCGGTGACATCGCGCGGCCACCCAGCGCGTCCGCGTCGTCACGAAGGCGGGCGGCTCTCGCCCGAAGGAGTGAACATCCGGCGGGATGGCGGCGGCTCAGCCGGTCTCGGTGCGCAGTTCCTCGCGCAGCCGGTCGAAGCAGCCGCTCAGCAGTCGGGAGACGTGCATCTGGGATATCCCGAGCTGCTCCGCGATCCCGCTCTGCGTCATACCGCGGAAGAACCGCAGGTAAAGGATGGTGCGCTCGCGCTCGGGCAGCGCCGCGAGGCAGGGCTTCACGGCCGCCCGGTCCACCACGAGATCGAAGCCGGGGTCCGGCTCGCCCAGGGAGTCACCCAGCGCGTACCCGTCGGTGCCCGCCACATCGGCGTCCAGGGAGAGCGCCGAGAAGCACTCCAGGGCCTCCATGCCGGTACGCACCTCGTCCTCGGTGAGCCGGGTGTGCGCCGCCAGCTCGGCGACGGTGGGCGGACGGCCCGGAATGGTCTGCGCCAGTTCCTTGCCCGCGCCGCGGACCCGGTTGCGCAGGTCCTGCACCCGGCGCGGCACATGCAGGGTCCACATGTGGTCCCGGAAGTGACGTTTGATCTCGCCGGTGATCGTCGGCACCGCGTACGCCTCGAAGGCCCGGCCGCGCTCGGGGTCGTAGTGGTCCACGGCCTTGACCAGGCCCAGGGCCGCCACCTGGTACAGGTCCTCCAGGGACTCGCCGCGGCCGCGGAACCGGACGGCGATGCGCTCGGCCATGGGCAGCCACAGCCGCACCAGCTCGTCCCGCAGCGCCGTGCGCTCGGGACCCTCGGGCAGCCCGGCCAGCCGCTCGAAGGCGTGGGCCGTGTCGGGGGCGTCATCGTGAGGGTGGGTTTTCGTGCTGCCAGTTACAGACATCGCGTGCACTTCTCTCGCGGGCTGGGGCGACAGGCACATTCGGCACTGCAGTCCCTCATCCCCAGTGTGCGGCAAAAACAAACAAACATGCCAATAAGGGACGAAACCCGTGTCGGTCTTGACCCGGTTTTGGACTGGGTGGCTCCATGGACGCGGGCCGTGAGAGGCGGTCGCCCGGAGTGATGTGCGGCACGCGCGCGAGCGGCGCCCGCGCACCCGCCCGGACGGTTTCTCCTGGGCACGGCTTGATCACCGAGCGAAGCGGGCGAACCGCCTGGCCATGTGGCATTCCGCTCATTTGACAGTGTGCTGAGCGCACGGATAGACAGCAGCTCGCGGATGGTCGAGAGGGGCACTGTGTACGAGCCGAACGTGGTCGGCGACTGGCAGGAGTACGGCGAACACGCCGGTCTGCGGGTCCGCGTCCACCGTCTGGAGACGGCCGAACCGCCCCGGGGGCGCGACGACGCCGCGGCCGGGCTGACGTACTTCAGCGTCCGGGTGACGATCGAGAACCGCGGCACCCGCCTGGCCAGTGTCCAGCTGGAGGACGGTCAGATCGACATCCGGGTCGGCCCGGACGGCGAGGGCGCCTTCATCGACTGGCGCAACTCCCAGTTCATCGAGGGCTTCGACGTGCATCCGCTGCGCCGCGCCACCGCCGTCGTGCACGCGGCCGCCGCCGAGGACGCGCTCACCCATGTCGACGTCCAGGTCCATCTGCGGGTCGACGAGGAGTGGACCGACCGCAGGCTGTGGGCCGGTGGCATCGGCCTCACCGAGACGGCGCAGGTGGCCACCGCCGCGGCCACCGGGCCGGACAGCCTGGCGCACCAGCTGGCCGCGTTCCTGCAGGAGCGGACCGAGCCCGGCGCCGCCTGACAGGCGCCGCCGGGACCGGCCCCGAGGGTCAGGCGTTCGGGTCGAAGGGGATGCCGGACGGCTTCGCCGACGCCAGGTGCGAGGCGAAACTCGCGTCCTTCAGGCCGAAGTTGGCGCTGCCGAAGTCATAGCCGCTCAACTTGTCGCGCAGCCCGGGCGGGTAGCCGTCCCAGCCGACCAGTGCCGGGTACTGCCAGGTGTGCTTGTGGTTCTCCGGCGGCTCGTCGTTGCTGTTGGCCAGCCGGAAGCAGTGCGTGCCGATGCCGTCCTTGTGGTAGACGACCTTGGCGTGCGTGCCCTCGAAGCGGACCTCGGAGGCCGGGTGCACGGTGAAGGAGCCGTGGTTCGACGTCGACACGTACCGTGTCTGCCCGTCCTGCACCCACACCACCACGTGCTCCCAGTCGTTGCGGTGCCCGCCGAGGCTGCTGCCGGGCAGCGCCTGGTCCTTCTCGAAGTACAGGCCGTAGAGGTAGCCGCACCAGCCGTTGTTGCACTTGGCGCGCGAGTAGCCGTTGGTGTTGTCCAGGTCCGAGGCGTCACGGCAGTTGCCGTTGAGCGCGCCGGTCGGGTTCAGGCCGGGGTTGACCGTGCCGTCGGGGCCGATCGCGGGCGTCGAGTAGCAGCCGTCCGTGTCGTAGTCGAACGCGGGCTCGTACTTCAGCTCCTCGGCCGTGGCGTTGACCGAGAGGGCGAGCGGGGGAGCGGCGAAAGCCGCGGCCGGGAAGGCGATCACGAGCGTGGCGGCACCGGTGAGGGTGGCGAGCCATCTGCCGCGCCGTCGGCGGGACGTGGACGAACCCACTGCAGTCTCCAACTGGGTTGAGGGACAGGGCAGTTCAGCATCCCGGCCGGACGGCCCGCTGCCAAGCCGTCCCACCTGTCCCACAGATGAAATCCTGTCAGCCGAGCCCTCACGGCTCGTCGGGCAGGTCCGCCGCCGACTCCTCCGGGGAGAGGTCCGGGCGCAGCCGGAGCCAGCTCGGCTGGCGCAGCAGCCCCGCCCGGGTCCGGGTGCTGAAGCCGACCTCGCCGACCAGCCGGGGCAGCACCCAGCGCGCCCCCGGAATCCGGGGCACCGGGTCGAACGGGCACCGCTCGCTCGCGGCCGCCGCCAGCAGCGCGGCCAGCTCCGTGCGCTCGCCCTCGCTCCAGCCCGTCCCCACCCGGCCCGCGTACACCAGCCGCCCCCCGGCCCGCTGGCCGACCAGCACCGCGCCCGGCAGCCCGGACAGACGGCCCTTGCCGGGCAGCCAGCCGCCGACGATCACATCCGCGCTCCGGGTGTTCCGGATCTTGATCCAGTGCCGGGAGCGCGTCCCCGGCTCGTACACCGAGTCCAGCCGCTTGCACACCACCCCCTCGAGACCGTGCTCCCGCGTGACCCGCAGCGCCTCGGCGCCGTGTCCGACCACCGCGCCCGGCACCGACCAGCGCGGACCGTGCAGACCGAGCCCCGCCAGCAGCTCCCGCCGCCGCGCGTACGGGGTCGCCAGCTGGGGTCCGGCGAGGTAGGGCACGTCGAACAGCACCAGGTGGACCGGCGCCCGGGCGGCCCGGTGTGCCGCGAGCGCCGGGGTGTGCGCGAGGCCCATCCGGTTCTGCAGGGCCTGGAAGTCGGCCCGGCCGGCCGCGTCCAGCGCCAGCACCTCGCCGTCCAGGATCGCGGGCGTGTCACCCAAGGCGGCGGCCAGCGGGCCGAGTTCGGGGTAGGCGGCCGTGATGTCCTCGCCGGAGCGGGCGCGCAGCAGCAGGCTGCCGTCGCCGGGCAGGTACACCATCACCCGCTGACCGTCCTGCTTGGTCTCGTACGCCCAGCGCGCGTCCTGGGCGGGCGGCGGCAGGACGCCGGGGGTGGCGAGCATGGGGCGGACGAACGGCAGCGGGGCGACGGTCACGGCAGAACATGTCGACCGCGCCGGACGCGGTCACGCGCCGCACGCCACCGGTTCCCCTGAACGATGCCGGGACTCGGCCGTACCCGAGCCGCCGACCAGCCCCTACCGTCAAGTAATATCCGGCGGCAGGCCATCGAAGGAGACATCGTGCCCCCACGCTCGCCCCTGCTGCTCGCCGGTCTGCTGGCCTCGGCCGGGATCGCCCACTTCGCCGTCCCGAAGAAGTTCGACGAGACCGTCCCCCGCACCCTGCCCGGCTCGCCCCGCACCTGGACCTACGCCAGCGGTGTCGCGGAACTCGCCCTCGCCGCCGGGGTCGCCGCGCCCGCCACCCGTCCGCTGGCCGCCAAGGCCGCCGCCGCCTTCTTCGTCGCGGTCTTCCCCGCCAATGTGAAGATGGCCGTCGACTCCCGGCACAGCCCCTCCCGGCGGCGCACCGCCGCCTTCGCCCGGCTGCCCCTCCAGGTACCGCTGGTGCTGTGGGCCCGTGGCGTCGCCCGTAACCCGAAGGGACAGTCATGAGCGAGCGCCTTGCAGTGGGCGACACCGTCGAGGACTTCGCGCTGCCGGACGAGACCGGCGCCGAACGGCGGCTGACCGACCTGCTGGCCGACGGCCCGGTGGTGCTGTTCTTCTACCCGGCCGCCCTCACCTCCGGCTGCACCGCCGAGGCGTGCCACTTCCGTGACCTGGCGGGCGAGTTCGCCGCCGCCGGGGCCCAGCCCGTCGGCATCAGCGGCGACACCGTCGAGAAACAGCAGGAGTTCGCCGGGCGGCACACCCTCGGCATGCCCCTGCTCTCCGACACCGACGGCACGATCCGTGAACGCTTCGGCGTCAAGCGCGGCTTCACCCTCGCCCCCACCAAGCGGGTCACCTTCGTCATCGGGCAGGACCGCACCGTGCTGGAGATCGTCCGCAGCGAACTGCGGATGAACACCCACGCCGACCGGGCGCTGGAGGCGCTGCGGGCCGCGAAGGGCTGAGTCCCGTGCGGGAGGTGGCCGGGGCCATCCTCGCCAAGGCCGCCTCCCGGCTGACACGATCAAGGGGAGCCCGTACGACGAGCATCGGAGCGCGAACATGACCACGGACAGCACCTCGGCGGAGCCGGTCGCGGGCGTGGCGGTGAGACCGGTCGCCGGGCACATCGGCGCCGAGATCACCGGCGTCGACCTCGCCGCACCGCTCGACGACTCCCTGGTGGCGCTGATCAGGGAGACGATGCTGCGCTGGAAGGTGGTGTTCTTCCGCGGCCAGCGGCTCGACCACGCCGGGCATGTCGCCTTCGCCCGCCGCTTCGGCGAGCCCGTCGTGCTGCGTAAGCGGGGCAGTGCCTCGCCGGAGGGGTTCCCGGAGGTGGAGACCACCGCCGACCGGCTGGAGCTGGGCGGCCGGTTCGGCATGGAGCACGAGGAGTGGCTGCGCCGCCGACGGCACACCCTGCTGCGCGGCTGGCACTGCGACCACGGCGCCCGCGTCGACCCGCCCGCCGCGACCATCCTGCGCGCCGAGACCGTACCCCCCTACGGCGGCGACACCACCTGGGCCAACCTGGCCGCCGCCTACGCCGGGCTCTCCGCGCCGGTGCGGGCGTTCGTCGACGGGCTGCGCGCCGAGCACCGGCTCGGGGTCGGCTACCAGCCCCGGCCCGGCGACGACGCGTACCTGCGGCATCTGCTGGACCACCAGGTGGCCTCCGAGCACCCCCTGGTGCGGGTGCACCCGGAGACGGGGGAGCGGGTGCTGTTCGTCAACGGCTACTACCTGGAGCAGATCTCCGGGGTCTCCCGCCCGGAGAGCGCGGCCCTGCTGGAGATGCTGCTGGAGCAGGTGGTGCGGCCGGAGTACACCGTCCGCTTCCGCTGGGAGCCCGGCAGCGTCGCCTTCTGGGACAACCGGGCCACCGTCCATCTCGCCCCGAGCGACACCGCCCACGTCGACCATCCTCGGATCATGCACCGGGTGATGCTCCACGGCGATGTCCCGGTGGGCGTGGACGGCATCGCCTCCGAGCCGCTGGTGGGCACGGAGCCCGGACGCTGGTGAGCCCCGGCGGGTCACGCCGGTTCAGCCCGGCGTGACCAGCCTGGCCTCGTACGCGAACACCGCCGCCTGCGTGCGGTCCCTCAGCCCCAGCTTCACCAGGATGCGGCTGACGTGCGTCTTGACGGTGGAGTCGGCCACCACCAGCCGCTCGGCGATCTCCGCGTTCGACAGGCCCTGCGCGATCAGCACCAGCACCTCCGTCTCCCGCTCGGTCAGCTCGCCGTAGGCCGCGTGCGCGGCGGGCATCAGGCGCGGGGCCTCGGCCAGCCGGGAGAACTCGTGGATCAGCCGCTTGGTGACCGTCGGCGCGAGCAGCGCCTCTCCCGAGGCCACCACCCGCACCCCGTCCGCGAGTTGGCGTGCGGAGGCGTCCTTCAGGAGGAAGCCGGAGGCACCGGCCCGCAGCGCCTGGTACACGTACTCGTCCAGGTCGAAGGTGGTCAGCACCAGTACCTTCGCCGCCGCGTCCGCCGCGATGATCTCCCGCGTCGCCTCGATGCCGTTCATCTCCGGCATCCGGATGTCCATCAGCACGACGTCCGGCGCCAGTTCACGCACCCGCCCGACCGCCTCCCGGCCGTTGACCGCCTCGCCGACGACCTCGATGTCCGGCATCGCGTTCAGCAGCACCGAGAAGCCCTCGCGGACCATCATCTGGTCGTCGGCGATCACCACGCGGATCGTCATGCGTCACCCTCGATCGGGGCGGCCGGGACCGGCAGGAACACCGTCACCTCGTAGCCGCCCTCGGCCGTCGGGCCCGCGGTCATCTCGCCGTTCAGCATGGTGACCCGCTCCCGCATGCCCGTGATGCCGTGTCCGGCGCCGGGGGAGGGCTTGATGAGGCTCGGCGCGGGCGGTGCCGCGTTGAGCACGCGCAGGCCCAGGCCGCCGAGTACGTACCCGATCTCGACCTTCGCACCCGCTCCGGGTGCGTGCCGCAGCGTGTTGCTCAGCGCCTCCTGCACGATCCGGTACGCGGACAGCTCCACGCCCTGCGGGAGTTCGCGCACCGCGCCCGTCACCAGCTTGGTCACGTCGAGGCCCGCGTCCCGCACATTGGCGAGCAGGCCGTCCAGCTCCGCGAGGGTGGGCTGCGGGGCGTCCGGCGCCGCGTAGTCCTGGGCGCGGACCACACCCAGGACCCGGCGCAGCTCGGTCAGGGCGGCGACCGCGTTCTCCCGGATGGTGGCGAACGCCTGCTCCAGCTCCGGCGGCGGGTTCTCCACCCGGTAGGGCGCGGCCTCCGCCTGGATGGCGACCACCGACATGTGGTGGGCGACCACGTCGTGCAGCTCGCGGGCGATGGTCGTACGTTCCTCCAGCAGGGTGCGCCGCGAACGCTCGTGCGCGGTGACCGTCTGGTGGACGCTCACCTCCCGCCGGGCCTGCCGCAGGGTCTGCCGGACCGTGACGACCAGCAGGGCCACGCCGGAGAAGAACAGCATCATCCCCAGGTCGGACCCGTAGCCGATGTCGTCGCCCCAGCCGAACAGGCCGTCGGTGAAGAAGCCGTAGACCGCGGTCAGCCCCCACATCCAGGCGGCCGTACGGGGACGGGTGCGGGCCGCGACGATCGTGAGCACGGCCAGCTGCGCGAGGAAAGAGCCGGGCGGCCAGGGGGACTCGGAGGCGCCGGTGAGGACGAGGGCGACCGTGTTCGCCGCCAGGGAGACCCAGAACGCCCCCACCGGACGCACCAGGGTCAGCAGCACCGGCACCCCGGCCAGCAGCGCGCACAGCAGGGCGCTCAGACCGCCGCCGTGCGTGCTCGCCACGGCGAGGAACATCGCCATCCCGGTGAGCGCGACGACCACCGCGTGCGGCACCCAGGCTCCGTACTCCCGCATGCGCTCGGAACCGCGGCGGGTGAAGCGGCCGCCCGGTTCCGTGGGCGGCAGCGGGCGGTAGGCGAAGGCGTCGTGGAACAGGTCCTGCCGCAGCCCGCGCAGGGCGTCCGCGGCGAACCGGACCTCGGGGCTGCGCTGCCGCGCGGAGCCGCCCGGCGGTATCGGCTGGGTGTGCGTCGTATCGGTCACGGAAGAGACGGTAGGCGGAGGGCGGGGGTGCGGTCGTCCCCTCACAGGGGGGTTCTCGGGGGTCCGTCTCAGGGAGGAGGCTCAGTCGTTGGAGCTGCGCGGGCGGCCGTACTGCTCCTCGGTGACGGCCTCGCGCCAGACGGTCTCCGGGGTGCCGTTCCCGGCGCCCTCCCACAGGGCGAGGTGCTCCATGAAGGTGTCCGGCGCGGCGCCGTGCCAGTGCTCCTCGCCCGGCGGGCAGGTGACCGTCTCGCCCGGCCGGGCCGCGAGGACCACTCCGTCGCGGGTGCCGACCAGGGCGGTGCCGGAGACGACGCGCAGGGTCTGGCCGAGGACGTGGGAGTGCCAGTGGGTACGGGCGCCGGGCGCGAACCGCACCAGGTTGGCCCGCATGCGGGAGGGCTCCTCGCCCGCGCAGATCACGTCGAACCACACGTCTCCGGTGAACCACTCGGCGGGCCCCTTGGCGGTGGGGACGGGCTGCGTGAACTCCATGGTCATCCACTCCGGAGATGTGCGGTTTCCTCGGACGCCCCGAGGCGCCCGGCGCCCGGCAGGCGTCCAGTTCCGAGGGTCACACGGACCGGCGGCGCGTGCGGAACTCCGGCGGCCGAACGGGTTTCAGGAAATCCGCTCATCCGGAATGCGGACGTCATGGGAATTTCTTTGTCCAGCTGTCAAAAAGGTTTTACACAGCGAGGTTTGAGATCCCTTTCCCTCTTCCGGAACCGCAGTGCCCCTTAGGGAAAACCCTCGCTTGCCCCGGCGCTTGGTGACATGACCTAGTCAAGGTGCCATTCTCGCCCCGTACGCGCATCCTCCCCACTCCCTTCACAGGAGGAGTACGAGTGAGACGCCTTCCCCACAGACCCCTTTCTTTCAAGGTTTCTTCCAAGGGTTCCCGCACGGGAGCCACGGTCGGAGCCGCCCTGCTCTCCACGGCGGCACTCCTCGCCGTGGCCGTCCAGGCGACCCCCGCGGCAGCCCGGCCCGCGGCCCCCCACGCCTCGCTGCGCACCGGCGGCCTGGAGGCCAAGCTCAGCCCCGCCCAGCGCGGCGCGCTGCTCGACACCGCCAAGCAGCACACCGGCGACACCGCCCGCTCCCTCGGCCTCGGCGCCAAGGAGAAGCTGGTCGTCCGGGACGTCGTCAAGGACAACGACGGCACCGTGCACACCCGGTACGAGCGCACCTACGAAGGGCTGCCGGTCCTCGGCGGCGACCTCGTGGTGCACACCCCGCCCGCCTCCCTGGCCAAGGGCACGGTCAGCACCACCTTCGCCACCAAGCGGGCCATCAAGGTCGCCTCCACCGCCCCGGCCGTCACCAAGTCCGCCGCGCAGGCCACGGCGCTCAAGGCCGCCAAGGCCCTGAAGGCGGAGAAGCCCGCCGCCGACAGCGCGCGCAAGGTGATCTGGGCCGGTTCCGGCACGCCGACCCTCGCCTGGGAATCCGTCATCGGCGGCTTCCAGGACGACGGCACGCCGAGCAAGCTGCACGTCATCACCGACGCGAACACCGGCAAGGAGCTGTACCGCTTCCAGGCGATCCAGACCGGCGTCGGCAACACCCAGTACAGCGGCCAGGTCACGCTGACCACCGCGCAGTCGGGCTCCAACTACACCCTCACCGACAGCACGCGCGGCGGCCACAAGACGTACAACCTGAACCGCGGCACCTCCGGCACCGGCACGCTGTTCTCCCAGACCAACGACACCTGGGGCAACGGCACCACGTCCAACGCCGCCACGGCGGGCGCGGACGCCGCCTACGGAGCCCAGGAGACCTGGGACTTCTACAAGAACACGTTCGGCCGCAGCGGCATCAAGAACGACGGCGTCGGCGCGTACTCCCGCGCGCACTACGGCAACGCGTACGTGAACGCGTTCTGGGACGACTCCTGCTTCTGCATGACCTACGGCGACGGCACGGGCAACAACGACCCGCTGACCTCGCTGGACGTCGCCGGCCACGAGATGAGCCACGGCGTCACCTCCAACACCGCCGGGCTCAACTACACCGGGGAATCCGGTGGGTTGAACGAGGCGACCTCCGACATCTTCGGCACCGGTGTGGAGTTCTACGCGAACAACACCACCGACCCCGGTGACTACCTCATCGGCGAGAAGATCGACATCAACGGCGACGGCACCCCGCTGCGCTACATGGACAAGCCGAGCAAGGACGGCGCGTCCAAGGACAGTTGGTCCTCCAGCCTCGGCGGCCTGGACGTGCACTACTCCTCGGGCCCGGCGAACCACATGTTCTATCTGCTCTCCGAGGGCAGCGGCACCAAGGTCATCAACGGCGTCACCTACAACAGCCCGACCTCGGACGGCGTCGCGGTCACCGGCATCGGCCGGGCCAAGGCCCTCCAGATCTGGTACAAGGCGCTGACGACGTACATGACGTCGACCACCAACTACGCCGCCGCCCGCACCGCCGCCCTCAACGCGGCCACCGCGCTCTACGGCGCCAACTCCGCCGAATACGCGGGCGTCGGCAACGCCTTCGCCGGGATCAACGTCGGCAGCCACATCAACCCGCCCGCCAGCGGGGTGACCGTCACCAACCCCGGCAACCAGTCCGCCACCGTGGGCAAGGCGGTCAGCCTCCAGATCCAGGCCAGCAGCACCAACAGCGGCGCCCTGAGCTACAGCGCCACCGGGCTCCCGGCCGGGCTGTCGATCAACGCCTCCACCGGCCTGATATCCGGCACCCCGACCGGTGCGGGCTCCTCCAGCACCACGGTCACCGTCACCGACTCCGCGGGCAAGACCGGCACGGCCGCCTTCACCTGGACGGTCAGCGCCACCGGCGGCGGCTGCTCGGCGACCCAGCTGCTCGCCAACCCCGGCTTCGAGTCCGGCAACACCGGCTGGACCGCGAGCAGCGGCGTCATCACCACCGACAGCGGCCAGGCCAGCCACGGCGGCTCGTACAAGGCATGGCTGAACGGCTACGGCTCCGCGCACACCGACACCCTGGCCCAGTCGGTCGCGATCCCCGCGGGCTGCAAGGCGACCCTGACGTTCTGGCTGCACGTGGACTCGGCGGAGACCACCACCAGCACCCAGTACGACAAGCTGACGCTCACCGCCGGTTCGACCACCATGGCGACCTACTCCAACCTCAACAAGGCCACGGGGTACGTCCAGAAGACCATCGACCTGTCCTCGCTGGCGGGCTCGACGGTCAGCCTGAAGTTCACCGGGGTCGAGGACTCCTCGCTCCAGACCAGCTTCGTCATCGACGACACCGCGCTGACGACCGGCTGATCCGCACCTCCCCGCACGACAAGGGTCCCGCACACGGGTGTGTGCGGGACCCTTCGCATTCCCGTCAGTTCAGCGGGTCCAGCGTGAGATACGCCTGCTGCGGGTTGCCGTCGTTGACCAGCGACTCGTGGTTGCCGACGTCGTCGAAGGCGAAGGCGTACGCCTTTCCGTCGGCCATCTGCGCGTGGATGGCCTTCGCGTACTGGTTGGTGACCCCGTCCTGGTAGAAACCGGCGTCCGAGCTGTCCGGCTGGTTGGGGTTGCTCAGCAGCGTGGAGCGGTTGTAACCGGCGCACAGGGTGCGGGAGATGGGGCCGCGCACCTGGTCGTTGGGCGCGTCCAGCAGCTTGTGGCAGCCGAAGATGCTGGACGCGTCCGGCTTCTGGAAGCTGGTGACGACCGCGCCGGAGGAGTTGGTGAAGTTCATGACGTTGCCCGAGACCCGGCCGAAGTACTTGGTGTTCGGCTGGTCGGTGAACGGCGTCACGGTCAGGGTCTGCGAGGAGTACTTCGACCAGACCCGGTTGACGTAGTCGTCCATCACGTTGGCGGGCAGTGCCCCGGTCTCCACGCCGTACAGCGGGGAGAGGGCGCGCAGCACGGTGCCGTCCGAGCGGGTCTGGACGAGGCCGGACCAACCCGACTTGCTCTTGAGCGAGTTGATGACGGCCGAGTAGCCGCCCGCTTTCAGGTGCCCGGTGGTGGCGACCTGGCCGTTGCCCCGCTTCACGCCGACCGCGTGGGGCGCCGAGAACATGTCCACCTGGCTGCTGTTGAGCCAGAGCCCGGCGTCGTTCAGCGTGTACTCGGACCAGCTGAACAGGATGTCCCGGTTCGGGTCCGACGGGTTCTGCACGGCAGGCTGCACCAGGCCGCCGGTGGTCAGCCGGAAGTCCAGCTTGCGGCCGTAGGAGAAGTAGATCCGGCCTGAGAACTTCGGTATCCGGATGGTCGTCGACTGGCCCGGACCGGGCCCGGCGATGGCCGCGTCCGGCGCGGGGGTCGGCGGATTGCCGCCCGCGGGCCAGGCGTGGAAGGTGCCGCCCGCGTCGGCCCAGCCCTGCCGCCCGGAGGACAGCTGGGTGCCGAGGTCGTAGATGTACACCGGCTCGGAGCGGCCCGAGTTGTTGGTGATCTGGAGCGGGATCGTGTCCGGCACCGCGGCACTGGCCTGACCGGCGGCGCCGAGGGTGAGGACCGAGCCGACCAGGGCGGCCGTGGCCGTGGCCGACAGTGCGGAACGAGCGATTCTTCGAGTCAACTCTCCACCTCCGTGTGGGGGTTCGGGGCGGTACGGATGCTGGTCCGTACCTTTTTGAGAGCGCTCTCAGAGTGCGGGCGGGTCACGGACGTGTCAATCGGTTGGACCGAACACGTTCCGTGACATGAGGAAGCGTCAGAAAGCGCGCCGCAGAAGGGAGTTGAGTGCCTCCCAGTGCCGCTCCTCGGCCGCCTGGTCGTAGGACGAGGTGTCCTTCTGGGTGTAGCCGTGCGGCGCGCCCTCGTAGACCTCGCTGGTGTGGCGCACCCCGGCCGCCGTGAGCGCGTCGTCCAGACGGCGCATCTGCTCCTCGGGCATCGAGGAGTCCTGGTCGGCGTGGCCGAAGTACAGCTCGGCCGTGATGCGGTCGGCGCCCAGGTGCGGGCTGTCCGGGTCCTCGGTGGCCAGGTTGCCGCCGTGGAATCCGGCGGCCGCCGCCACCCGGTCCGGATGCGTGGCCGCCGCGCGCAGCGCGAGCCGGGCGCCCATGCAGTACCCGGTCACCGCCACCGGTCCGGCCGCGACCAGCGGGGAGTCCGCCAGCCAGCCCAGGAACGCGTCCGCGTCCACCTCCGCCTGCCGAGGCGTCAGCGAGTGCACCAACGGGCCGAGCCGCTCCCAGATCGTCGGGTCGGACCCCGGGTCGATGAACTCGGGCAGCTCCACCACCGGGGCCGTCCCCTGCCGGTAGAACACATTGGGCACCAGCACCGTGTACCCCTCGGCGGCCAGCCGGTCGGCCATCCCCTTCAGCCAGGGCCGCAGCCCGTAGGCGTCCTGGTAGAAGAGGACGCCGGGATGCGGCCGTCCGTCGGCGGGGTGGGTCAGATAGGCGTCGGCGACACCGTCACCCGTCGGGATGGTGACGGTCGTTCCCTGGACGTCGGTCATGATGCGCACGCTCCCTAGCCGGTCTGCTGCCGGTCCGCTGCTGGTCTACTCGAACCGCGCGGGGTCGCCCGCGCCCACCCGTACGATCTCCGCCTCGCCGCTGGAGAAGTCCACCACCGTGGTCGGCTCGGTGCCGCACTCGCCGGAGTCCACCACCGCGTCGACGACGTGGTCGAGCCGGTCCTTGATCTCCCAGCCCTGGGTCAGCGGCTCCTCCTCGTCGGGGAGCAGCAGCGTGCTGGACACCAGCGGCTCGCCCAGCTCGGCCAGCAGCGCCTGGGTCGCCACATGGTCGGGGATGCGCACGCCCACCGTCTTCTTCTTCGGGTGCAGCAGCATGCGCGGCACCTCGCGGGTGGCGGGCAGGATGAAGGTGTAACTGCCCGGCGTCGCCGCCTTCACCGCGCGGAAGACGTCGTTGTCGATGCGGACGAACTGCCCGAGCTGCGCGAAGTTCTGGCACATCAGCGTGAAGTGGTGCCGGTCGTCCAGGCGGCGGATGGACCGGATGCGCTCCATGCCGTCCTTGCTGCCCAGCTTGCAGCCCAGCGCGTAACACGAGTCCGTGGGATAAGCGATCAGCGACCCCGACCGGACCGCGTCCGCGATCTGCGACACCGCACGGGGCTGCGGGTTCTCGGGGTGCACGTCGAAGTACTTGGCCATCCGCCGAGCTTAAGCCGTCCCCTTCCATCACTCGCGCACCCCCACCCGTCCAGGCGTAGGACGCGGGGACCGGGGCATCCGCACATCGAGGCACCCGGAGCACTCCCCCCCCAGCTCCGGGCCCCGCCCGTCTCCGCCGGTGGCCAACGCCCCCCAGGCCACCGGCGGAGTCATGTCCGCGTCCGCCCGGCGACGCGCGGAGGGGGTGTCGGGTAACGTCGGGCGTCGAACGCCGACGCCGAGACGGGACGAGGAGAGGCGCGACGTGGCCGCCCGAACCGGCGAGGGCACCCACGCCCCAACGCCGCACGACACTGCCGCCACCTGGGCGGAACAGCTGCTCGACCAACTGCGCCCCGCCGTCCGGCATCCGCGCCGGGCCGTCACCTGGCTCGCCCGCACCGTGCACGCCACGGTCGGCCTCGAGGGCGCCGACGGCCGGCTCCTCGCCGGTGAGCACCTCCCCGTCGACCCCGCCGTCCGGGCCGACGTGGCCACCGGCCGGATCTCCGCCGCCGCCCTGGAGGACGGCGGACGCCATGTCCACCTGGTCGGCATCCGGCACCCCGGACCGGGACGCGCGGCGGGTGCCGTGCTCACCGTGGCCCGGCCCGAACCCTTCGACCGGCGCGCCGCCGAGATCGTCCACCGCACCGCCGGAGTTCTCGGCCTGCTGCTCAGGGAGGCCGAACTCGCCCGGTCCGCGCGGCGGTTGCGCCGGGCTTCCGCCGACCTGCGGCTGGCCATCCTGCAACTGCTCATGGTGGAGGACGTGGTCTCCGCCCGCCGGGTCGCCGCCGGACTCTGGCCCGGCCTGCTCGAACAGGACACCGCCCGCGTCTACGTCCTCGAGGGCACGCCCGCCGGACGGGACGCCCTCGCCGAGGAGTGCCGCGACGCCACCGAGGGCCGCGCGCTCGTCGTGCGCTGCCCCGCCATGGACGCCCACGTCATCGTCGTCAGCTCCGCCTCGGCGCCGGGGGACCGGCTGCGCGCCCTCGTCGCCGACCGCCCGGACACCTACCTCGGCGGCAGCCTCCACCAGCGCCTCGCGCGCACCGCCACCGCCTACGGACAGGCCGTCAGCGCCCTCGCCGTCGCCCGGTTCAGCCCCGGCCGCAGCGCCGTCTACGCCGAACGCACCCACCCCGAACGCCTGCTGGACCCGGCCGCGCTGCGCACCTGGTCCGCCCGGACCCTGCGCCCGCTGGACACGCTGCCCCACCACACCCGCGCCGAACTGCTGGCCACCACCCGGCTGGGCCTGGAGTTCACCGCCGTCAGCGCCGCCAAGGTGCTCGGCGTCAGCCGCAACACCGTCCGCGCCCGCATGGACCGGCTGCAGACCCTGCTGGACACCGACCTGTCCTGCCTCACCACCCGCACCGCCGTCCGCCTAGCCCTGCTCACCGAGGCGGCGCACGGCCCGTACGACCCCGGCACCTCCCCCCAGCCGCCCACCGGGGTCCGCTTCACCGACCTGCTCGACTCGGCCGCGCTGCGCGACTGGGCCGGGGACCTGCTCGGCAGGCTGGACGACGACGGCCGCGACCTGCGCGGCACCCTGTGCGCCTGGATCGCGGCCGACGCCAACGCCGAACGCGCCGCCCGACAGCGCGGAGTGCACGCCCAGACGGTCCGCGAGCACGTCCGTGCCGCCGAGCCCGTACTGGAGCGGCAACTCCTCGCGGGCGGCAGCGATCTGTACGAGGTGGTCCTCGCCCTGCTCGCGGACGGCACCCTCGCCGCCCCCGGGGCCGGAGCGAACGGGGACCAAGCGGACGCACCTGTGCACGGGTGAGTGCCCACCGGCGCGAACCGGGCACCGCTGCGATGGCCACCATCGTGCCCCGCGGTTAGGTTCGGCAGTCCAACGGGGGTACGACCGGCGCGGGGGACCGGTCGTACCCCTTACGTCCGTCCGGCCTCCGGCTCAGTGCTGGGCGTTCTGCGCGGGCAGCTCGAAGACGTGGTCCGGAGAGACGATCTCCGTGACGGCCTGCCCGAACAGGGTGCTCGGCTCCTGGCCGTCGTGCGTGATGTCGGTGTTCAGCAGCACCACCAGCGAGGTCCGCGCCGACGGCAGATACACCGTCAGCGACTCGTACCCCGGCAGTGAGCCGTTGTGGCCGATCCAGCCGTGCACGTCGAAGATGCCGAGGCCGTAGCCCGCGTCGGGGTAGCCGGTCGGCGGGGTGAGCAGGCGCTGGCGCTGGGTGGCGGGGGAGACCATCGTCCCGCCGTCCGGGAACCGCCCGGTGGCCACCGTGCGGGACCACACCCGCATGTCCTCCAGGTTCGAGACCATCGCCCCGGCCGCCCAGCCCCAGGACGGGTTCCAGCCGGCCGTCTCCGCGACCTTCCCGTCCGCCGTCTGGTCGGTGTACCCCTGCGCGTGCGGTTTCGGGAACTCGGTGCCCTCGGGGAACGAGGTGTGCTTCATCCCGGCCGGGTCCAGCACATGCCGCTGGATGTAGTCCCCGAGCCCCTGCCCGCTGCGCTGCTCCACGACCAGACCGAGCAGGATCAGATTGGTGTTGCAGTAGTCGAACTTCGCGCCCGGCTTGAACTGGACCGGGTGCTTGAAGGCGTAGTCCAGCAACTCCTGCGGGGTGAAGGAGCGTTGCGGGTCCGAGGTGAGCGCCTTGAAGAAGTCCGGGTCCTGCGAGTAGTTGAACAGCCCGCTGCGCATGTCGGCGAGCTGGCGCAGCGAGATCTTGTCGCCGTTCGGCACGCCGTCGATGTACCGGCCGATCGGGTCGTCCAGGTCGACCTTGCCCTGGTCGACCAGTTGGAGCAGCGCGGTGACGGTGAACGTCTTGGTCTCGCTGCCGATCCGCATGTACAGATCCGGGGACATCGGGCGCTCGCTGCTCTTGTCGGCGACACCGAAGGAGCGGACGTGGTTTCCCTTGTCGGGGGTCCAGATCCCGACCGTGACACCGGGGACGTCGGCCTCGCGCATCACCCGTCGTACGGCGTCGTCGATCTGCCGGGTGACCTCGGGGGTGAGGGCCTTCACGTCGGGGCCCGTGGGGGAGGGGCTCGGGGAAGGCGCGGCGGGCGGCGCCGCCAGGGAGGGGGCCGCGGTGAGCGGGACGACGAGTGCGCCGAGCGCGGCCGCGGTGGCGAGCCTCCGGCGCAGGCGTGCTGGGGAACGGGGCATGGCTGACTCCAAGCACGTGAGAGCCGGAGCTGCGGCGGGGCTGACGCCCTGGGCTCTCAGCATAGGAGCGCTTCTTCCGCCCCGCCCGTCGGCCGTTCGGGTGAGCGCCGGGTCAGCGGGCCGACGGCTCCGGGGCCAGGACCAGCACGCTGGCGTCGTCGTCCACCCGGTGCCCCTGGCGGCGTACGTCCTCCCACAGGGCGTCCGGCAGCCCGGCCGTGCCGGTGCCCGCGAGGGCCGCCAGCCGTTCGGGCAGCGGATAGAAGCGGCCGGAGGCATCCCGCGCCTCCCACAGCCCGTCCGAGGCGATCAGCAGCCGGTCGCGCGCGTCCAGGGTCACCGTGACCTCCTTCGGCGGATCGACACCGAGGAGACCGATGCCGAGCGGCGGACCCGGTGTGACCGTCAGTTCCCGCGCCCGCCCCGCGCGCAGCAGCACCGGCGGCGGATGCCCGCAGGCCACCACCCGCACCGTCCGGTTGTCGGCGGAGAACTCCAGCAGCACCGCCGTCGCGAACAGCTCCGCGTGCCGCACCCCGGAGGAGTCCACCACCAGCCTGCGGTCCATCCGGGCGGCCACCGTCTCCAGCGCCCGCTGGTCCAGCGCCGCCTCCCGGAACGCGCCCAGCAGCGCCACCACCGTCCGCACCGCCGACAGCCCGTGCCCCTGGACGTCCCCCATGACCGCCCGCACCCCGTAGGGGCCGTCCCGTACGTCGAAGAAGTCCCCGCCCAGCAGCGTCCCGTCCTGTGCGGCCCGGCTGAACCCCGCGCACCGGACGCCACCGACCCGCTCCGGCAGCGGCGGCATCACCGCGCGCTGCACCGCCTCGCCGATCTCCCGCTCCGTGTCCAGCTGGGCGTCCCGGTGACTGCGTACGTAGGACACGAACACGCTCAACAGGGACACGAACGCGATGGTTAGCAGGTCGGTGTCGCCCGGCCGGTTCAGATGGGTCACCGGTACGACCAGCGACACGATCACCAGCGCGCCCAGCACCGCCGTCGCCAGCGGCCCGTACGACAGCACCGCGAGCGGCGGGATCGCGCCGAGCAGGAAACCCAGATCGCTCGCGTGCGGGGTGACGAGCGTGGCCAGGGTGACCGCGATCAGCAGCAGCACCGGGAGCACCCGCACCCACGGCGGCGGGGGAGCACCCCGCAGCCAGCCGCGCCGCTCCCGCGTTCGGCCCGGCGACCAGCCACGCGGCGATCTCACACGCCCACGCTACGCCGCGCCCGCCCCCGCCGCCCGCCCCGGAAAACCCCTGGACGCGCGCGTGGGCGTCCCCCTAATGTGGCGCGAGCACGCCCCGAGACGGACCGGGAAGGAGGCGAGCGTCATGTACATCACCCCGCACGCGCGCTCCCTCCACTCCGTCATCCGGGTGTGCCCCTGACCGGACCGGGAGCGCCTCACCGCAGCCGCATCTCCCGGAGGACACCTTGACCGCACCGGTCATCCGCACGCTCGACCCGAGCAGTGCCCACCTGTTCCACGACCTGCCCGACCCGCTCGGCCTGAGCGAGCGGCACCGCACCACCCGGTACCGCCCCGACTGGCAGCGCGTCGCCCTGCGCGACGGACGCCCCGTCGCCCGCGCCGCCTGGTGGGCCCGCGCCGAGGACCCCAGCCCCCTGCTGATCAACTGGTTCGACGTGGCCGAGGGCGAGGAGGCGGCGGGCGCCGAACTGCTGCGCACCGCGCCGTGGGCCACCTCGGAACTCGAGCTGGACCTGCCGCCCGGCTGGCGCGACGACCCGGCGCTGTCCGCCGCCGTCGCCACCCGCACCGCCGCCGCCCGCCTCGCCGGGTACGAGCCCCTGGTCGAGCGCTTCCTCTACCGCTGGACCCCCGACCTGGGCCTGCCCGAACAGCCCGCCCGGCTGGAGTTCACCCCGGAACCGGACGACGCCGTCTTCCTCGACGCCCTGCGCCGCGTCCACTCCGTCACCCTGGACGCCCACGCCCTCCGCGCCATCGAGAAGGGCGGCGTCGAACTGGCCGCCCAGGAGGAACTGGACTTCTTCCACTGGTGCCCCTCGCCCCGGGAGTGGTGGCGCGTCGCCCGCACCCCCGAGGGCGAGACCGTCGGCATCCACATCCCGGCCCACAACCCCTCCGGACCCTGCGTCGGCTTCATCGGCGTCGTCCCCGAGCAGCGCGGGCACGGCTACGCCTACGACCTCCTCGCCGACTGCACCCGCCTCCTCGCCGACCAGGGCGCCGACTTCATCGCGGCCGCCACCGACCAGGGCAACTTCCCGATGGCCGCCCACTTCACCGCGGTCGGCTACCCGGTCGTACGCGAGCGCGTCAGCTTCTGGGCCGACCGGGAGCAGGTGCCTTAGGCCGTCTAGTCCGGGTCAGCGTTCCATCAGGCGCAGGCTCGCTTCGTCGTGCGTGTCGCCCGCGGCGGTCGGCAGAGCGGTGAGCGTGGCGACCTGCTCGGGGGTGAGCCGGAGTTGGTCGGCCGCGGTGTTCTCCTCGACACGGGTGACGCGCTTGGTGCCGGGGATGGGGGCGATGTCGCCGTTCTGCGCGAGGAGCCAGGCGAGGGCGACCTGTGCGGGGGTGGCGCCGATGCCCGCGGCGATGGCCTTGACCTCGTCGGCCAGGCGCAGGTTGCGCTGGAAGTTCTCGCCGGTGAAGCGCGGGTTGCCGCGCCTGAAGTCGGTCTCGTCGAACTCGGTGTCGCCGCTGATGGCGCCGGTGAGGAAACCGCGCCCCAGCGGTGAGAAGGGGACGAGCCCGATGCCGAGTTCGCGGAGAGTCGGCAGGACCTTGTCCTCGACTCCGCGTGTCCACAGCGAGTACTCGGACTGCACGGCGGTGAGGGGGTGTTCGGCGTGGGCGCGGCGGATGGTCTCCGGCCCGACCTCGCACAGGCCGATGTGCCGGATCTTTCCCTCGGCGACCAGTTCTCCGAGTGCGCCGACGGTTTCCTCGATGGGCGTGCCGGGGTCGAGGCGGTGCTGGTAGTACAGGTCGATGTGATCGGTGCCCAGGCGCTTCAGAGAGCCTTCGAGGGCGGTGCGGATGTTGGCCGGGCTGGAGTCCAGGCTCCCCAGACCGGCCCCGGCGTGCGAGACCAGGCCGAACTTGGTGGCCAGTACCACCTGATCACGTCGGCCCTTGACCGCCTCACCGAGGAGTTCCTCATTGGTGTAGGGGCCGTACGCCTCGGCGGTGTCGATCAGGGTGACACCCAGGTCCAGTGCGCGGTGAATGGTACGGATGGACTCCGCGTCGTCGGTGTTGGCACCGGTGTACGCGGCGGACATGCCCATCACGCCCAGGCCGATGCGGGAGACTTCCAGGTCACGCAGGTTGATGTGCTTCATTACGGCTTTCTTCTGCTGATGGCTCTACACATGAGGCGGCGTCTCGGCGTCGCCGTGGGGGCTCGCGCACCCTCTCCAGCTCGGCAGCCCTCACTGGCCGGTGAGGTCGAGCATGGACTTCGGCAGGCGGTCGCCCGCCAGCCGCAGCTTCGAGGCCGCCGCGTCGATCTCCGCGAGTTCGTCCGCGGAGAAGGTGATGTCCGCGCCGCCGAGGTTCTCCTCCAGGCGGTGCGGCTTCGTCGTGCCGGGGATCGGCACGATCCAGGGCTTCTGGGCCAGCAGCCACCCCAGCGCGATCTGCGCGGGCGTCGCGGCCTTGCGCGTCGCCACCTCGCGGATGAGATCGACAAGGGCCAGGTTCGCCTCCCGCGCCTCGGCGGCGAAGCGCGGGACGCCGCTGCGGAAGTCGGTCGGGTCCAGCTCCGTCGTCAGGTCGATCTTGCCGGTCAGGAAGCCCGCACCGAGCGGCGAGAACGGGACGAACCCGATACCCAGCTCTTCGAGCGTGGGGATGATCTCGGCCTCCGGCCCGCGGTACCACAGCGAGTACTCGCTCTGCAGCGCGGTGACCGGCTGCACCGCGTGCGCACGGCGGATGGTCCCCACGCCCGCTTCCGAGAGACCGAAGTGCCCGACCTTGCCCTCGGCGATCAGCTCCTTGACGGTTCCCGCGACCTCCTCGATCGGCACGTCGGGATCGACCCGGTGCTGGAACAGCAGGTCGATGTGATCCGTCCTCAACCGCTTCAGCATGGCCTCGGTGGCCGTGCGGATGTGCTCGGGACGGCTGTTCAGACCGCCGACCTGCTCGCCGGTCTCCACATCGATGTCGAGGCCGAACTTCGTGGCGATCACCACGTCGTCACGCATGCCTTCGAAGGCTTCGCCGAGCAGCCTCTCGTTCTCCAGCGGACCGTACGCCTCGGCGGTGTCGAAGAAGGTGACGCCGCGCTCGACGGCCGACCGCAGCAGAGTGATCATCTCCCGCGGGTCCTGAGGCGGGCCATAGGGACCGGTCATGTTCATGGTGCCGAGCCCGAGTGCGGAAACCTCGAGACCGCTGTTTCCGAGCAGACGCTTCTGCATGTCGTGCTTCTTTCTCGCGTGGTGCCGGAATCCGGCGTTCATGAATTCCATGGAAACCCACTCGGCGCCGAGGCGTGAGAACGATCCTGTCCGTTCCTTGCCTGATCCTGCCGACATCGCGGTGATCGCACGTCCTCGTGTTTGACTGACGTCATGGACCACCGGCTCCTCGACATCAGGCAGGCCATCACCCGTCACGCGCGTGACGGCCTCACGGCCACCGCGCTGCCCGGCCTGTCGGTCCTGCGCACGACACGCACCACCCAGCCGACCGGCGACGTGCTGGAGCCCGCGTTCGCCCTGGTCGCAGGCGGCGTCAAACACACCGTCCTGAACGGTGAGGTCCACCGGTACGGCACCGGCGAGTACCTCGTCGCGACCGTCGACCTGCCCGTGGTGGGCAGCATCGTCGCCGCGGACGAGAACGAGCCGTTCATGGCCGTCGCGCTGGCGCTGAACCCCGGCCGGATCGCCTCGCTGCTGCTCGACACCGGAGGCCCCGGCGGCCCCTCCGGCGCGCACTCACCGTCGGCCTTCGGTGTCGGTCACGCATCGCCGCAGCTGCTGGACGCGCTCGCCCGGCTGCTCGCCCTGCTCGACCACCCCGCCGACGTCGCCGCGCTCGGCGCCGGTATCGAGCGGGAGATCCTCTGGCGGCTGCTCAACGGCCCGCAGGGAGCCACCATCCGCCAGATCGGCCTCGCCGACAGCAGGCTCGCCCATCTCACCCGTGCGATCCGCTGGGTCCGGGACCACTACGACCAGCCGCTGCGTGTCGCCGATCTCGCCGCGATCGCCGCGATGAGCCCGTCCTCCTTCCACCGCCACTTCCTCGCCCTCACCTCCATGACCCCGCTGGAATACCAGAAGCAGCTGCGCCTCAACGAAGCCCGTATGCGCCTGCTCACCGGCAGACACGATGTCGCCTCGGTCGGCTTCTCCGTCGGCTACGCCAGCCCGTCGCAATTCAGTCGCGAGTACCGCCGCATGTTCGGCACCCCTCCCAGCCAGACCGTCTAGTCGACCGGTTCGGCGCCGAGCCGCGCCTGTGCCGCCGCGAGGATCTCCGTCACCCGGAGTCCGAACGCGGCGTCGCAGGCGTGTCGGCGGCCGGTACGCGCCGCAGTGGCCAGCGCGTCCACCGCGCGGGCCAGCGCGGGCACCGCGCCCTCCGAACTCCTCGGCAGCAGCGTCACCCCCGACTCGCCCCGCAGCTCCACATCGGCCCCGGCCGCCGAGGGCGGCGCCGACAGGCTCAGCGTCAGCGTGCTCGACGCGCCGGTGGCATGGTCGAGCACCAGATGGACGGTGTCCGCGGGACCGTGCGCCGCCGCCAGCACCTGCCGTACATCACCCAGCACCGGCAGCAGGACCGACAGCGCGTGCGGACCCACGTCCCACAGCGCGCCCTTCTCCCGCCGCCACGCCGAAGCCGCGAACGGGCTGTCGCTGGTGAACACCGAGCCCAGCCACTGCGCCCGCGCCGTGAACCACCCCGCCTCGGCGGCCTGTTCCTCGATCCACGCCTCCGGCTCCTTCTGGAACCGGGTGGTGAAGAACACCACCGACGCCACCTGGGCCCGCCGGGCCGCCTCGGCCACCGCCCGCGCGTCGTCCACGCTCAGCGCCAGCGGCTTGTCCAGCAGCAGATGCCGCCCCGCCCGAGCCGCGCGCACCGCCAACTCCGCCTGCACGGACGGCGGGAGGGCCACCGCCACCGCCTCCACATCGGCCAGCAGCGCGTCCACGTCCGGGTACGCCCGCACCCCGTACTCCCCGGCCAGCGCGGCCGCCGCCTCCGGGTGGCGCCCCCACACCCCGGCGAAGTCCACGCCGGGGTGGCCGGACAGCGCCGGTGCGTACGCGGTGCGTGCCCACGGGCCCGTTCCCAGCAGTCCGATGCGCATCGAGCGCTCCCTTCTCCCGGCCGCTCTCCACGGCATCAGGGCACTCTGCCCCTGTTCTCGTGGGTATACGGCTCCACGGGCCCGTCGTCTCCGGCGAGCCAGTGGGCGATCGTCTCCGCGATCGGCTGACCGGTGTCCAGCTCGATGAAACCGAACTGCCCCGACTGATTGCACTCCAGGAACCACCAGGTCCCGTCCGCGTCCTCCGCGAAGTCGAAAGCGCCGTAAGCCAGTTCGGCGGCCTTCAGATAGCGGCGGACCGACTGGGCCACGCCCGGCGGCACCTCGGTGGCGAGCCAGGGGGAGACGGACGGGGCGAAACGGACGTCCACGTGGTCGGGGTGGGCGTCCGGATCGGCCGGTTTGCGGGCCGCCAGCAGCCGGTCCCCTACCGCCGTGAGCCGGATGTCGGCCCGCTTGTCCACCCGCCGCTGGAGCAGCGTCGGCCCGAAGGCCACGGCGCTGAAGTCGGTGCCCGGCGCGACCCGGCTGGTCGGCACCGCGCGTGGCGGTTCCTGCGGATGCGCGCCGGAGACCGGCTTGACCACCACGTCCCGGTGCCGCTCGGCGAACTCCCGTGCCGTCTCGGGGAACGTGGTGATCAGCGTGGCCGGGACCGGCAGCCCGCTGCGCTGGGCGAGCCGCAGCTGCCACGGCTTGTGCCGGGCCCGGCGGGCCGCGTCCGGATGGTTCATCCAGCGGGCGTCGCCGCACCGCAGCATGCCGTACAGCGCCTGCGTCGACTCCTGGGTCAGCCAGGAGGACGGCCGGGCGGCGCGGGCGGCCGCGTCGCCCGGCCTGCGCACCCAGATGGAGCGCAGACCGCTCATCCCGACCAGGCGCCCGCCGACGGACAGCTGTCCGCCCAGGGCGTCCCCCGCGTACTCGCCGGTGAGCGACACCCCGTTGGTGAGGTCGGCGGGGTCGAACCGGACGACGGGCACGCCCGCCTCGGCCAGCCGCAGGACCACCATGTCCGCCGTGACGTCCTCGTCACTGGTCAGGATGAGCACGGTCATCGTCCGGGGCCCGCGATCAGTCGTCGAAGTGCGTCTTGGAGCCCGCCGTGGAGGTGGTCGTCCCCAGGGCGAGCAGGACCGCGTGGTCGGTCGCGGCGATCCGCCCGTCCGGCAGGACGTTCAACTGCAGTGCGGAGTCGTACGAATACGCTGCGGTGACATCCAACTGGCCAGCAGGCCGCGCGTAGTTGAGCGTGAACGGTTGCATGGTCTCTCCCCTGTTTCGTCCTTCACGTCCTTATACGAATCGAACGATTGGTTGGTTTCCTCACACTCCGTGACAGCGGCCCGGAGGGAGGCACCGTGAGTCGGTGGGTCAGCTGGAAGGACGCCGGTCGGGGCGCGGTGGCTGCGCTCCACCGCACATTCGTCTGCCCCGAATACTCTCTCCCGGACCCCGGTTCACCCGGCCAAGGTGGCGCGGGCGGCGGCCAGGGCCTGTTCGGCGTACCCCCGGCCGAACAGCACCGCGTGCACCAGCAGCGGGAAGAGCTGATGCGCCCCGACCCGGTCACGCCAGCCCGCGGCGAGCGGGCTCGTCTCCTCGTACCCGGTCAGCACCTGTTCCAGGTGGGGGCAGCCGAAGAGGCTCAGCATCGCCAGGTCGGTCTCCCGGTGACCGCCGTGCGCGGCCGGGTCGATGACGTGGACCTCGCCGTCGGCGCCCCACAGGACGTTGCCCTGCCACAGGTCGCCGTGCAGCCGCGCGGGCGGCTCGACGGGCCCCGCGAGCGCGGGCAGCCGCTCGCACACCGCCTCGATCACCCCGGCCTCGCCCGGCCGGACCGTCCCCGCGTCGACCGCGGTACGCAGATACGGCAGCACCCGGTGCTCGGCGTACCAGGAAGGCCAGTCGTCGCCCCGCGCGTTGCGCATCGGCGCGCGTCCGATGTACGCCTCCTCGGGCCCGTCCGGCGGGGCGGCGCCGAACGCGGGGGCGCCGGAGGAGTGCAGGGCGGCCAGGGCGCGGCCGAAGCGGGTCGCCGCCCCGGGGTCCGGGCTGCCGGTCGGCACCCGCTCGCTGACCAGGGACCACTCGTCGAATCCGAGCACCGCCGGGACGCGCACCGCGCCCGCGGCGGCGAGCCAGCGCAGCCCGGCCGCCTCGGCGCGGACGGCGCCGGGGCCGTCCCCGCGCTTGACCATTACCGTCGTGCCGTCCTCAAGGGTCACCTCGGCGGGCGACCCCGGCGCCACCGGGCCGCCCGTGACCCGGCGCCCGGTGAGCCGGGACGCCGTCAGCCCTGGATCTTCGACTCGCTCGATCACGGCCCCAGGGTACGACCCGCAAAACCCCCGCCACGTCGAGAACTTCGAGCATTGCTACGACGGTTTTCGGCCAAGTTTGCCCGGAATGCCGGGTGGTGGCGCCCGGCCGCCTCCGAGGGCCGGGCGGAGGCCGCGCCGAGCCGTCGTACCGAGCGCCGGACGGGTCGTCGGCTGACCCGTTCGGGGGTCGTACCGGCGTGTCGCTGGGACAGACGGGTGGAGAGCTGACCCGGCTGGACGGCCTGGATGGTGCGCGGCGACGGCCTGTCCGACGGTGGATCATGTCGAGGCCGGGTCATGTCAGCCGATGAGGAATCAGCTGCCCGGCCACGGCGGAAGGACACAGACATGCGCTCTGCCCGCATTCTTCTCGCCACGGCGGCCGCGTCCGCCGCCCTCGCCCTGGCCCCCGGCGCCGCGCTCGCCGCGGACGACGGAGGCCGGGACGACTCCTCCTACAACAAGGAGCACGACAGCGGCTCTGGTGACAAGGAGTCCGGCGGACGGGACTCCGGTGGCAAGGACTCCGGTGGCAAGGACTCCGGCCGCGATTCCTACGACTCCGACGACGACGGGCCGCGCGGCGGCATGCACACGGGCGGCGGCGCCCTGGCCGCCGTCAACAGCGACGACTGGAGCTCCGACTCCGGTGACGACAGCCGCTTCGACCCGGAGAGCTACAAGGACAAGGGCGACGGCGGTGGCGGCGGCGGCGGTAAGGACAGCGGCGGCGGCAAGGGTGACTCCGGCGGCGACGAGCCGCGCGGTGGCATGCACACCGGTGGCGGAGCCCTCGCCGACTCCGGCGGTGTGACCATGGGCGGCGCCGCCGTGCTCGCCGCCGGTGCGCTCGGCGCCTACGCGCTGCGCCGCAAGAAGTCCGCCGGGTCCGCGTCCTGACCGTCCCGGCGCATCAGGGGCCGTGGCCGCCGTCGACGCCTGGTCGCGTCGGCGGCCCGCGCCCCCCGACCCCGATCCCTGTGCTGCCGTGCCCGAGCGAGGTGGTGTCCGATGGCAGCAGACCCTTCCGGTGAGCACGCGGGCCGGGGCGGCCGACTGACGCTGTGGGGGGTGGCCATCGCCATCCTCGCCCTCAGTGTCTTCGGCGGCCAGCACGGCACCGGCACCGGCACCGACGCGGCCCGTACCAAGACCGCGACGGCGGGCGCGGTCAAGGCGGGAGCGCCGCTGCCCCGCTCGGCGCCCACCCGGCTGCGCATCCCCAAGATCGGCGTGGACGCGCCCTTCACCGCCCTGGTGCTCGCCTCCACCGGCCAGTTGGAGCCGCCGCCCGCGGGCAACACCAACCTCGTCGGCTGGTACAGCAAGGGCGCCTCGCCCGGCGAGAAGGGCACCTCGGTCATCGCCGGGCATGTGGACACGACGACCTCGGCGGCCGTCTTCGCCAACCTCGACGACCTGGCGCCCGGCGACCGCTTCTCCGTGGAGCGCGCCGACGGCAACACCGCGAACTTCGTCGTGGACAGCGCCGACACCTTCGCCAAGGACGACTTCCCCAGCGAGCGGGTGTACGCGAACGCGAAGCGCCCCGAGGTCCGGCTGATCACGTGCGCCGGGGACTACGACCACTCGGCCAAGGACTACACGGAGAACCTGGTCGTCTTCGGCCACCTCGTCTGAGGTGCCGGGCTCATCGGGTGCGGGGTGCCAGCGGGCCGTCCGGGGCGAAGGCGAGCGTGGCGAACCGCTCGCCGATCCGCCGGTGCGCGGCGCCGTCCGGGTGCAGCCCGTCCGGCAGCGGCAGCTCCGCGAAGTCGGCTTCCCCGTACAGCTCGCGCCCGTCGAGCAGGTGCAGGTGCGGGTCCTCGGCGGAGCGCTGCGCGACGATCCGGGCCAGCTCCTCCCGTATCGCGGTGAGCGTCAGCTTGCCCTGGGCGGTCTCCGCCGGGTCCCCGGCCGCCCGGAACGCGAGGCGGCCCTCGCTCAGGGCGGAGAGGTCCGGCATCGTGGGGCCGGGGGTGTCCTCGTGCATCGGGCACAGAATGGGGGACACCACGAGCAGCGGCGCGTCCGGGTGGCCCTCGCGGACGGTGTCGAGGAACCCGTGCACGGCGGGCCCGAACGCGCGCAGCCGCATCAGGTCGGTGTTGACCAGGTTGATGCCCAGCTTGACGCTGATCACGTCGGCCGGGGTGTCGCGCAGCGCGCGGGCGGTGAACGGGTCCAGCAGCGCGCTGCCGCCCAGCCCCAGGTTGACCAGCTCGACACCGCCCAGCGAGGCGGCGACGGCGGGCCAGACACCGGTCGGGCTCGCGGCGTCCGAGCCATGGCTGATGGAGCTGCCGTGGTGCAGCCACACCGGACGGCCCGAGGCGGCTACGGGCTCCACGGGGGCGTCGGTGCGCAGGGCGACCAGCTCGGTGGTCTCGTTGTGCGGCAGCCAGATCTCCACGGTCTTGTCCTCGGCGGACAGCCCGGTGAAGCGGGCGGTGCCCACCGGGCCGGGGGTGCGCTCGGCGGCTCCGGTGGCCATGTCGATCGTCAGCGTGTCGCCACCGGTGACCGTGGCGCTGCCCGCCAACTGCCCGTCGACCAGCAGGTCGTAGACGCCGTCCGGCCGGGGCGGGACGCCGAGGTAGGCCCGCTTGGTCGGCAGGGTGTCCAGCTCGATCGCGGTGGCGCGGGTGCGGAACACCAGCCGTACGCCGGAGGGCTGGGACTCGACCAGGTGCAGCTGCGGGTCGGCGCACTGGGCGCGGGCCCGGGCGGGCAGCCGGTGCGGGAGCAGACCGCGTTCGGTGCGCTCCAGTTCGAGGGCGCCCCGGACGAGGTCGGCGGTGAGGGGCGTGGTGGTCCAGGCGGTGGTCATCAGGGGCCTGTCGGGTCAGGGGTGGGCGGGGGAGTGGTGGGCCAGTTGCGCAGGAGGGCGTCCAGGGCGTCGAGCACGCGTTCCCAGGACTCCTGCGAGTCGGGGGCGCTGTGGTCGAAGCCACCCGCCGACTCCAGGCCCACATAGCCGCTGAACACACTGCCCAGCAGGCGTACGGCATGGGTCTGGTCCGGTTCGTCGAGGTCGTAGCCGCGCAGGATCGCCCGCGTCATCTGGGCGTGCCGGACGCCCGCGCTCGCGGCGGCGGTCTCCGGGTCCAGCCGGTACCGGGCCGCCTCGAAGCGGCCGGGGTGCGCGCGGGCGTAGTCGCGGTAGGCGTCGGCGAACGCGGTCAGGGCGTCCTTCCCGGCCCGGCCCGCGAGGGCCTCGGCGGCGCGGTCGGCCAGCTCTTCCAAGGCGAGCAGCGCGATCCGGGTGCGCAGATCATGGGAGTTGCGCAGATGCGAGTACAGGCTCGCCGTCTTCACGCCGAACCGCCGGGCCAGCGCCGACACCGTCACCTGCGCGAACCCGGCCTCATCGGCCAACTCCGCCCCGGCTCGGACCAGCCGCTCGGTACTCAGCCCCGCACGCACCATGGACCCGCCTCCTTAGGAACCTGACCGATTATGTATTTGCCTAAAGGGTTTAGGCAAATGAGGTTCAGGTGTAGGCAGCCACGGCCACTGGGTCTCTTGGAAGGGACCGCCCGCTGTCTGCCATCGGTGAACACCACCCTGGGCGGGCGCGACGGTCAGTACCGTCCAGGCTCATGACGACGATCACGACGCGTACGGTCGAGTATCCGGCCGACGGTTTGACGATGATCGGGCATCTCGCGCTCCCGGCCGGTGTCGACCGTCGGCCCGCGGTGCTGCTCGGACCGGAGGGCACGGGGCTCAGCGACGTCGAGCGCCGCAGGGCCGATGCTCTCGCCGAGCTGGGATATGTGGCGCTGGCCTTCGACCTGCACGGTGGGCGCTACTTGGGGGACCCCGAGGAGATGCTGGCCCGCTGCCTGCCGCTGCTCGCCGACCCCGACCGGATGCGGGGCATCGGCCATGCGGCGCTCGACGTGTTGCGCACCGAACCGCGAACCGACCCCGACCGGATCGCCGCCGTCGGCTATGGCACCGGGGGAGCCATCGCGCTGGAACTCGGGCGCGACGGCGTCGACCTGCGCGGGATCGCGACGGTCAACGGGCTGATCACGGGCCGACCGGGCGAGGCGGCGCGCATCCGCTGCCCGGTATGGGCCGGGGTCGGGTCGGAGGACCCGATCATGGCGCCCGCACAACGGGACGCGTTCGCCGCCGAGATGCAGGCCGCGGGCGTCGACTGGCGCCTCGTGGTCTACGGGGGAGCGCTGCACGCCTTCCACCATCCACCGGTCGGCCACACCGTACGTCCCGGCGTCGGCCACCACCCCCGTCACGCACGGCGAGCCTGGCGTGACGTCATCGCCCTGCTGGCCGAGTGCCTGCCCGCCACGGACTGATCCGACTCGAACTCCCGCCCTGAGAACTCCCCGAGGGCCGCCATCCGAATGCTGGAAGGCGGCCCTCGATGCGGCTACGGGATCGCTCAGACCTCCGGCGCCGGGTACGTCGGGTACTCCACCCCCGACACGTGCTGCACGACCCGGACGACCTGGCAGGAGTAGCCGAACTCGTTGTCGTACCAGAGGTAGAGGATCGCGTTGTCGCCGTCGACCTTCAGGGCGCCGCCGTCGACGATGGAGGCGTTGCGGGAGCCGATGAAGTCGCTGGAGACCGCGTCGGGCGCCGTGGTGAAGTCGATCTGGCGCTTCAGCGGGGAGGTCAGCGACACCTCGCGGAGGTAGTCGTGGACCTCCTCGCGGGTGGTCTCGCGGCCGAGCCGCAGGTTGAGGATGGCGATCGACACGTCCGGCACCGGCACCCGGATCGAGCTGCCGGTGATCGGCGCCTTGAGGTGCGGCAGCGCCTTGGCGACGGCGGAGGCGGCACCGGTCTCGGTGATCACCATGTTGAGCGGCGCGGACCGGCCCCGGCGCTCGGCCTTGTGGTAATTGTCCAGCAGGTTCTGATCGTTGGTGAAGGAGTGGACCGTCTCCACATGGCCGCGGAGCACCCCGTACTCCTCGTCCATCGCCTTCAGCGGCGGGGCGATCGCGTTGGTGGTGCAGGACGCGCAGGACAGGATGCGCTCGTCCGGCTTGATCGTGTCGTGGTTGACGCCGTGCACGATGTTCGGCACATCGCCCTTGCCGGGCGCGGTCAGCACGACCTTGTCGATGCCGGGCCGGAGGTGCTTCGACAGGCCCGCGCGGTCACGCCAGTTGCCGGTGTTGTCGATCAGAATGGCGTCGCGGATGCCGTACTCGGTGTAGTCCACGGACGACGGGTCGGCGGCGTAGATCACCTTGATCTCATTGCCGTTGGCGATGATCGTGCTGGCGTCCTCGTCCACCGTGATGGTGCCCTGGAACTGGCCGTGGATCGAGTCGCGGCGCAGCAGCGAGGCCCGCTTGACCAGGTCCCCGGCGGCCTTGGGGCCACCGCCCCGGACGACGACGGCGCGCAGTCGCAGGCCGTTGCCCGAACCGGCCTTCTCGATCAGCAGCCGGGCGACCAGCCGCCCGATGCGGCCGAAGCCGTACAGCACGACGTCGCGCGGCGCGCGGCGCTCGATCTTCTCGGCGCCCGTGGCCCCGGCGACCGCCTCCGCGGTGAACTCCGCGACGCTCAGTCCCCGGTCGTCCGCCTTGTAGGTGGCGGCCAGCATGCCGAGGTCGATCTGGGAAGGGCCGAGATCGAGGGCGGTCAGCGCCTGGAGGAACGGCATCGTCTCGGTGACCGACAGCTCCGCGCCCGCGATCTGCCGGGCGAAGCGGTGGGTCTTGAGAATGCTGACCACCGACTTGTTCACCAGGGAGCGGCTGTGCAGCAGGACGGTCACGTCCCGCTCGCGGTGCAGCTTCCCGATGAGCGGGATCATCGACTCCGCGATCTCCTCGCGGTGCATCCAGTTCGTGAACGAGTCGTCATTGACAGTCACAGATCTATCTTTCGAGCTAGGCGGCGCTCATATGGTAGGCACACCCTACTTTGATCACCAGAGCCCCCTGTCAGGGGGTCCACCGAAGCCGCCGTTCCTGAATCAGGGTGGAAGAGCGCGCGACACCCTGGCCCCGCATTGCACCGCCCGCACCCCGTGACCATGGTCGGAGCGTGATCACGTCTTCCGCACCCCGGCCCGGAGCGGCCACCGCCCTCGGCCCGCCGCGCCGCCGCGCGCTGCCCCGGATCGTCCGCCACCGCGCACCGTCCGGCGCCCTCCTCGCCCTCGCGCTGTTCGCCGCGGTCCGGACGGCGGGGATCGCCGCCGTGATCGCCACCAACGCGCTCGCCGACCGCCCGCTGGTGCGCAACCTCGGCCACTCCTGGGACTCGCGCTGGTACCTCCACATCGCCGCCCACGGCTACGGCCGCCTCATCTGGATCACGCCCACCGGGGGAGTGCAGAGCGACTGGGCGTTCTTCCCGCTCTACCCCGCCCTGATCCGGGCCACCACCGCCGTCCTCCCGCTCGCCCCCGCGGCCGCGGCCCTGCTGATCGCCTGGACCGCGGCCGTCGTCGCGGCGTACGGCGTCTACCTCATCGGACACCGGCTGTACGGGCGGGCCACCGCCACCGCCCTCGTCGCCCTGTGGGCCGTGCTGCCGCACGCGGTGGAACTGACCATCGCCTACACCGAGTCCCTCTTCGCCGCCCTGGCCGCCTGGTCCCTGTACTGCGTGCTCAGGGGCCGCTGGCTCTGGGCGGGCACGCTCGCCCTGGCGGCGGGCCTCGCCCGGCCCACCGGCTTCGCCGTGGCGGTCGCCGTCATCGCCGCCGCCGCGCGGCAGCTCTGGCTACGGCGCGGGCAGGTCACCCCCCGCCTGTGGGCGGGCGCCCTGCTCGCCCCGCTCGGCTGGCTCGGCTACGTCCTCTGGGTCGGCCGGTGCACCGGCGACATCACGGGCGGCTACTTCGCCGTACAGGGCGCCTGGGGCTCCCGTATCGACTTCGGCGCCGGGGCCGCCCGCTTCGTCGGCGCGCTGCTCGCGCACGGCGGCCAGGTCATCTATCCCGTCGCCCTCGCCCTCGTCCTGATCAGCCTCGTCCTGTTCGCACTACTCTGCCTGGAGCGCGCCCCGCTGGCCCTGGTGGTCTTCGCGGGCGTCCTGGTGCTGCTGGTTGTCTTCGGCTCCGGCTCGTTCTCCTCCAAGCCCCGCTTCCTGCTGCCCGCCTTCCCGCTGCTCGTCCCGGCCGCCCGCGCCCTCGCCCGCACCTGGCGCGACCGCCCCGCCGCCGCCTACCTGATCGGCGGTGCCCTCGCCACCGTCTCCGTGCTGTACGGCGCCTACGTGACGGTGCTCGTCCACTCGCCCCTGTGACACACCCCGGTGCGAAGGCCGGGAAAGCGGGTAGGCGGGGGCTTCGAGGAAAGGACGACCATGACGACCTACGTGATCACCGTGCCCGGCACCTTCACCGCGGACATCGAGGCCGACACCCGCGCACGGCTCGGGCGAGCGCTGCGGCCCGTCGACCCGCACGGCACCGACCTGGGCAGCGCGGAGGACCTCGACGCCCTCAACGTCAACGAGGACGGCACCTTCACCCTGCACCTCACCGTCGAGGCCGACAACAACAAGCACGCCGAGCAGGAGGCCCGCCGCCTAGCGGACGAGGCCCTGCGGACCGTAGGGCTGGACGAGAACTCCGCACCGCTCGGGCCCGCCGTGATCACCGGCATCGACTCCCAGGTCCACTGACGGCTGCTGACGGCTCCTGGCGGGCCGCCCCGGACGCCGAAAGCGTCCGAATGGGTAAAATCCAGACAACGGCCCGCCAGGATCACCGCCCACCGGAAGTGAACGATGTTCCGCAAGCGCTCCACGGACGAAAGCGACGAGCTGCTCGCCAGACTCGGCTCGCTCACCGCCCAGGCGCGTGAGCGCGCGGAACAGCAGCGCAGCCAGGTCGAACTGGCCATCGCCCTCCAGCGCGGCATGCTCCCGCGCGACCTGCCCAGCAGGCCCGGACTCCACCTCGCGGTGCGCTACGCCCCCGCCAACCAGGGCCTCAACGTGGGCGGCGACTGGTACGACGCCTTCGCCATGCCGGACGGCAGGATCGGCCTCACCATCGGCGACGTCCAGGGCCACAACATCGAGGCCGCCGCCTTCATGGGCCAGGTCCGGGCCGCGCTGCGCGCGCTCGCCTCCGTCACCAGCGAACCCGGCGAACTCCTCGCCCGCACCAACGACCTGCTGCTCACCCTCGGCAGCGACCTTTTCGCCACCTGCACCTTCCTCCGGCTGGACCCCGTCACGGGCGTCCTGGAGAGCGCGCGGGCCGGTCACATCCCCTTCGTCTGGGCCACGGCCGACGGCAAGTCCGGCGTCGTCCACGACATGGGCGGCCCGCCGCTGGGCATCCAGCCCGGCATGGACTACCGCGTCACCCGGCACCGGCTCTCGACCGGCGGTGTCTTCGTGCTGCTCACCGACGGCGTGGTGGAAGGCCCCTCGCTGCATGTCGAGGACGGCCTCGCCCAGGTGGTCCGCCTCGCGGGCATCGCCGCCGTCGCCGGTCTGAAGGTGCACGCGCTCGCCGCGGCCGTGATCAAGGGCGCCGAAAGCGTGGGCCACGACGACGACGCGGCCGTCCTCGTCGTCGGACACGACGGCCCGAGCACCCCGCCCCCGCCCGCCCAGCCGCGCGTTAGGCCATAGGCGCCGCTCGCCTCGCCCCGGCCGCCGCACCGGTGTGAGAGTTGCCGGGTGGTGGCCTTCCCAGAAGCGCGTCGGCCGGGCGGCCATGCCGCCCTGGTCCTGGCCGTCGCGGTCTGCTACTTCGCGGCCGGCCGGCTCGGCCTGCTCTGCAAGCTCACCGTCGACGGCGCCGTCGTCACCCCCATCTGGCCGCCGACCGGCGTGGCCGTCGCCGCCCTGCTCATCCTCGGGGTGCGGTACTGGCCGGGCGTCACCCTCGGCGCGTACTTCATCGTCCTGTCGCTGGACACGCCGGTGCTGTACTCGCTCGGCTACCTCGTCGGCAACACCCTGGCCCCGCTGGTGGCGGTGGTGCTGCTGCGCCGGGCCGGGTTCCGCACCGATCTGCGACGGCTGCGCGACGGGCTCGCCCTGGTGTTCCTGGGCGCGCTGGGCGCCATGCTGATCAGCTCGACGCTGGGGGTCGTCCTGCTGGTCGTCACCGACCGGATGCCCGCGCACACCTTCTGGACGGTGTGGCTCGCCTGGTGGGTGGGCGACGCCATGGGCGTCCTGCTCGTCACCCCGTTCCTGCTGCTGCTGAGCCATGCCGAGGGGCCGCTGCCCCGGGCCCGCTGGCGGGAGGCCGCCGCGCTGGCCGTGGTGGCCGCCTGCGTCGTACCGCCCGCCGTGTTCAGCCACTTCAGCCTGCTGTTCCTGGTCTACCCGCTGATCATCTGGGGTGCGCTGCGCTTCGAGCTGGTCGGCTCCATGCTCTGCGCGCTGGCCACCTCGGTGCTGGCCGCCGTCGCCGCGAACGACGGGGCCGGTGCCTTCCAGGGGCTGAGCCGCGTCGAGATCATGGCCAAGCTCCAAGGATTCAACGGCACCATGGCGCTGACCGCGCTGCTGCTGTCCGCGGTGATCAGCGAGCAGCGGCACACCCGGCGGTCCGTGAAGCGGGCGTGCGAGGAACTGGTCGAGGTGCTGGAACACCTCACCGCTGGTGAAGCCCCGCCGCCCCGCCCGGCCCCCGAGACCGACGAACCCCTGCTGGGGCCCGGCGACGACGCGCGTCCCCCGCCCGGCCGCTGAGCTGATGGAACTCAGGGGAGGGCGACGGTGGCGGTGACCCGCTTGCCGCGGCCCAGCGGGACGACCTCCAGGGCGCCGCAGAGCAGGCCCACCAGCCGCAGCCCGTGCCCGCCCACCCGCTCCGGGTCCGGCGGCCGGTGCCGGGGCGGTTCGGGCGAGGCGTCCGTGACGCTGATCCGCAGCGCGGCCGGGTCCGGCACCACCTCCAGCCGCAGCGTGAACGGTCCCGGCGCGTGCTTGAGGGCATTGGTGACCAGCTCACTGGCGACCAGCTGCGCGTCCTGCACCGTACGCGCCGACGGCGTGGGGCGGACCCGCGCCAGCAGGTCGGCGACCGCGTTCCTGGCCTCCGGGAGGGACGCGGTGTCGGCGTCCCAGTCGCGGCAGTAGCGCGGCACGTCCGGCGCGGTCCGGGTCATCGTGTCTGCCATGAGGGGGAGGTCCATGCGGAATCGCCCTTCTCCCGTGGTGGCCGGTTCAGGGCCCCTTCGTGCGATCACGGAGGATCGTCCCTTCTCTGACCCGGCTACCCCCTGTATCGCCGATCAAGGGGCGCTGATCCGTGAATCCCCCGGATGTGTGAGACGGATGTGTGAGGGCCGATGCGGGAGGACGGATGCGCGAGGGGCCGCGCACAGAACGGCGGGCCCGGAAATCCACCATGGGATTTCCGGGCCCGCCCTGGGTACGGCTTCGCACCGACTCAGTGTTTGAACGTGTCCTTCGCCTTTTCCTTGGCCTGGCGGGCGTCGCCCTTCGCGCCTTCGACGCGGCCTTCGGCTTCCATGCGCTCGTTCCCGACGGCCTTGCCCATGGTCTCCTTGACCTTGCCCTTGAGCTGCTCCGCCTTGGCCTTGCCCTTCTGGTCACCAGCCATGGGGTATTCACATCCCAACGTTTTCGGTGCGTGGTCGACATCCGGATATCCCCACCGCCGTCACCCAAACCAGAAAAGCCTGAATTTATGGCCCCTCGCCGGTCCGGTTCACTCGTCTGCGCCGCACAAGATGCCGTACCACCAGGGCCGCCACCAGAATTCCGGCGCCGACGAGCACATAACGCTGGTAGCGGACGATCTCGTCGTACACGGTCGTGATGTGGTTGCCCGCCACATAGGCCAGCGTGGACCAGAGGCCCACCCAGAGGACCGCGCCGAGCGCGTTGAAGGCCAGGAAACGGTGCCAGGCCATCCCGGTGGTGCCCGCGATGATCCCGTTGGCCTGGCGGAGACCCTCCACGAACCGGGCCACCGTGACGATCTTGCCGCCGTGGCGCTGGAAGAACGCCTCCGCGACCTCGAAGCGCTTCGGTGTCAACAGGACGTACTTGCCCCAGCGCTCCACGAACGCCCGGCCACCGGTACGGCCGATCACGTAGCCGACGTTGTCCCCGATCACCGCGGCCGCGAAGGCGATGCCCGCCACGGCGACGATGTTCAGCTGGCCCGCGCCCGCGTAGACCCCCGCGGCCAGCAGGATCGTCTCGCCCGGCGCGGGCACCCCGAAGTCCTCCAGGAAGATGATCGCGCCGACGGCCCAGTAGCCGTACTGGCCGAGCAGCGGGGCCAGCGGCGCCAGCGGGCCGGGCAGGGGAGGCGGCATGGCATCACGGTACGCCGCGCCGCACTCCCCACCCCGTCGTGACCTGCGGGAAGGACCGTCTCAGGGGCGGCCGACCGCGTCCTGGTCGCGCACCGCCGGGGCCGTGACCGGCTCCTCGACGGGCGTCGTACGGGCCCGGCGCCACTTGGCGATCCCCATCGCGATCTGGTCGGTGTAGCGCGCGGTCAGCGGGCCGACGACCACCAGGATCAGCACGTACGCCGTGGCCAGCGGGCCGAGGCGGGAGTCGATGCCGGAGGTGACCGCGAGACCGGCGATGACCACCGAGAACTCACCGCGAGCCACCAGCGTGCCGCCCGCCCGCCAGCGGCCCCGCACCGAGACCCCGGCGCGCCGTGCCGCCCAGTAACCCGTGGCGATCTTGGTGAGCGCGGTGACGACCGCCAGGGCGAGCGCGGGCAGCAGCACCGGCGGGATGCTCGCCGGGTCGGTGTGCAGCCCGAAGAACACGAAGAACACGGCCGCGAACAGGTCCCGCAGCGGCGCCAGCAGATTGTGCGCGCCCTCGGCGACCTCGCCGGACAGCGCGATGCCCACCAGGAAGGCGCCGACCGCCGCCGAGACCTGCAGCTGCTGGGCGAGCCCGGCCACCAGCAGGGTGAGGCCCAGCACGACCAGCAGCAGCTTCTCCGGGTCGTCGCTGGAGACGAAGCGGGAGATGACCCGGCCGAAGCGCACCGCCAGCAGCAGCACCAGACCGGCCACGCCGAGCGCGATGGCGAGCGTGATGCCGCCCGCCACGAACCCCGTACCGGCCAGCAGCGCGGTGACCAGCGGGAGGTAGACCGCCATCGACAGGTCCTCCAGCACCAGGATGCTGAGGATCACCGGGGTCTCCCGGTTGCCGATCCGGCCCAGGTCGCCCAGGACCTTGGCGATCACGCCGGAGGACGAGATCCAGGTGATGCCCGCCAGGACCACGGCGGCGATGGGACCCCAGCCCAGCAGCAGCGCCATCACGGCGCCCGGCACCGCGTTGAGCGCGAAGTCGACCAGACCGGCCGGGTACTGCGTCTTCAGGTTGGAGACCAGGTCACCGGCGGTGTACTCCAGGCCCAGCATGAGCAGCAGCAGGATCACGCCGATCTCGGCGCCGATCGCCACGAACTCCTCGCTGGCGCCCAGCGGGAGCAGCCCGCCCTCGCCGAAGGCCAGACCGGCGAGCAGATACAGCGGGATGGGGGAGAACCTGAGCCGGGCGGCGAGCCTGCCGAGCAGGCCGAGGGCCAGGATGATGGCGCCGAACTCGATGAGGAAGACCGCGGAGGAATGCATCCGGATCACTCCCGGCCGAGGATCGCGGCGGCCGCGTCGACGCCCTCGCGGGTGCCGATCACGATGAGCGTGTCACCGCCCGCGAGCCGGAAGCCCGGACCGGGGGAGGGGATGGCGTCGGCGCGGCGGAGCACCGCCACGATCGACACGCCGGTCTCGGTGCGCATCCGGGTGTCGCCGAGCAGCCGTCCGTTCCAGTGCGAGGTGGAGGACAACGAGATGCGTTCGGCCACCAGGCCCAGCTCGGTCGTCCAGAGCAGGCTGGGGCTCTGGTGCGTCGGCATGAGCGCCCCGGCGACCGCCTCCGCCTCCCCGCCGGTCAACTGCACCGACGACGCGCACGCGTCGGGATCGTCCTCGCGGTAGGCGCTCAGCGTCCGTGACCCGTCGCGGTGGGCCACCACCGAGAGAAGGCGGTGTTCGCGGGTGGTGAGGTCGTACCGGACGCCGATGCCCGGCAACGGCGTCCTACTCGTGCGTGCGGTGCCCATGGCAACCCCCCTGACTCTTTTGACTGTTTCTTGGTGCAACCATTACCTACACCCTAGCTTGACGGTGCATGGCCACACGGAAAGCGGTCGTTCAGGGGGGTCACGTCATGCTCGGTACGCCGCTCAGCCGCCGAGGTTGCCCTGCCGGGCGTCGGCCCACAGGTCGACCCCGCCGTCCGTGGCGTACTTGTCGATCTCGGCCAGCTCTTCGACGCTGAACTCCAGGTTCGTAAGGGCCGCCACGTTCTGCTCCAGCTGCTCGGTGCGCGAGGCGCCGATCACCAGCGAGGTCACCCGCTCGTCGCGCAGCGCCCAGGCCAGCGCCATCTGGGCCAGGGACTGCCCGCGCCGGGCCGCGATGTCGTTCAGGGCGCGCAGCCGCCCGCGCATGTCCTCGGTCAGCCAGGACTGGTCGAAGGACGTACCAGCCGCCGCCCGCGAGTCCTCGGGCACGCCGTCCAGGTAGCGGCCCGTCAGCAGGCCCTGGGCCAGCGCGGTGAAGCCGATGACGCCGAAGCCCTCCTCCTCGGCCGCGTCCAGCAGGCCCTCGGTCTCGATCCAGCGGTTGAGCATGTTGTACGACGGCTGGTGGATCAGCATTGGCGTGCCCAGCTCGCGCAGGATGGCCGCGGCCTGCCGGGTGCGCTCGGCGTCGTAGGAGGAGATGCCGACATAGAGCGCCTTGCCCTGGCGTACGGCGGTGTCGAGCGCGCCCATCGTCTCCTCCAGCGGCGTGCTCGCGTCCAGCCGGTGGGAGTAGAAGATGTCCACATAGTCCAGGCCCATACGCTTCAGCGACTGGTCCAGGGATGCCAGCACATATTTGCGCGAGCCACCCCCCTGACCGTAGGGGCCGGGCCACATGTCCCAGCCCGCCTTGGTGGAGACCACCAGCTCGTCCCGGTAGGGCGCGAGGTCCTGCTTCATCAGCCGGCCGAAGTTGATCTCCGCCGAGCCGTAGGGCGGGCCGTAGTTGTTCGCCAGGTCGTGGTGCGTGATCCCCAGGTCGAAGGCGCGCAGCGCGATCTCGCGCTGGGTCTCGAAGGGCCGGTCGTCGCCGAAGTTGTGCCAGTAGCCCAGCGACAGCAGGGGCAGGTCGAGCCCCGAGCGGCCGGTGCGCCGGTAGCGCATGGTGCCGTCGTAACGAGCGGGGTCCGCGACGTGGTTCATCGGGTGATCTCCGGGTGATGCCGTAGGGGTGCCCCCTTCAAGCGGGGCTGATCCACCCTGCGCTCTCGGCCCCGCGAAGTCCAACCGTCGTACGGCATCGGATTGAGCTGCCTTGTTTCTTAATCCACCCGCCGCTGACCTCGGCATTCGCCCATGTGCACGTGGCCGGTGTGACGTGTGCGGCGTTGGGCAGCAGGATGGGACACGGGGCTGATGCCCGGTGCGGCCGGATAAGAACCCATCCGGTGACACCGACGGCGAAGGGAGCGGCAGTGAGCGATGCTCTGTCCGACGGAGAGCGGCCCTCAGGCATAAAGAGGAAGACCTCCAAGGCCGTGACGGACCTTCCTCACCAGGTCCGCGAGGAGCTGACCCGCAGACTGAGGCGTAATCGGGGCGCCTTCCGCAAGGACGACGTCCAGGTCGTCGAATCCCCACTGCTCAAGCGGGCCGTCGGCGCCTCGGCGCTCGGCAACTGCATGGAGTGGTTCGACTTCGGCGTCTACAGCTATCTCGCCGCCACCCTCGGCAAGGTGTTCTTCCCCGGCGCCTCCCCGGCCGCCCAGGTGGTGTCCTCCTTCGCCACCTTCGCCGCCGCCTTCGTGGTACGCCCGCTCGGCGGACTGGTCTTCGGACCGCTCGGCGACCGGCTCGGGCGGCAGAAGGTACTGGCCACCACGATGATCATGATGGCCATCGGTACCTTCGCCATCGGCGTCATCCCCAGTTACGCCACCATCGGCATCGCGGCACCCATCCTGCTGCTCGTCGCCCGCATGGTGCAGGGCTTCTCCACCGGCGGCGAGTACGGCGGCGCGACCACCTTCGTCGCCGAGTACTCACCCGACCGGCGGCGCGGCTTCCTCTCCAGCTGGCTCGACTTCGGCACCTTCGTCGGCTACGCGCTGGGCTCCGCCCTGGTCACCGTGCTGAACCTGCTGCTGTCGGATGCCGAGATGCTCTCCTGGGGCTGGCGCATCCCGTTCCTGGTCGCGGGCCCGCTCGGCGTGATCGGCCTCTACATGCGGCTGAAGCTGGAGGAGTCCCCGGCGTTCCAGCAGCAGATGGACGAGCACGAGAAGAGCCTCGCCCAGGAGTCGGCGGGCAGTGAGTTCAAGGACATCATCAAGAACCACTGGCCCGCGCTGCTCATCTGTATGGGCCTGGTGCTGCTGTACAACGTCACCAATTACATGGTCACCGGCTATCTGCCGACGTACCAGACCGAGACATTGCACCGGTCCAGCAGTTCGGCCGATCTGCTGGTGCTCATGGGCATGGTGTGGATCGTCATCCTGATCACCTTCCTGGGACGGCTCAGCGACCGGGTCGGCAGGCGCCCGCTGTACGGCTGGGCCGCCGCCGCGATGATCGTGCTGGCGATCCCGGCGTTCCTGCTGATCAAGGCGGAGGGCACCTGGGCGCCGATCCTCGGCGTGCTGATCCTGGCCACCCTGCTGGCCTTCTTCGCCGCGCCGAGCGCGGCCACGCTGCCCGCCCTGTTCCCGACCGCCGTCCGCTACGCGGCCATGGGCATCGGCTTCAACTTCGCCGTCGCCGCCTTCGGCGGTACGACCCCGCTGGTGACCGCCGCGCTGGTCGACGTCACCGGCGACGACCTGATGCCCGCGTACTACCTGATGCTGGCCGGTGTCATCGGACTGATCACGGTGAAGTTCCTCCCCGAGAGCGCCCAGGTCCCGCTGCGCGGCTCCCAGCCGATGGTCGGCTCCAACGAGGAGCGGCATGAGCTGATCACGACGTCCAAGGAGCTGTACGCCCTCGCGAAGGAACCCTCGGCGGGGGACCGGGGCTAGCTTCCCGAGACCCACGCGAGACCCCTCGTCGCCCCTGTGGCGACGGGGGGTCTTCGCATGTCAGGACGTCGGCTCCGGTTCCTCGGCCGGGACTTAAGAGGAGGTTAATCGAGGCTTAAACACCGCCCGGTGAGGCTGTCGTTTGTTCAGATACCCGTTGCTCATGGGCGATTTGAGAGGTCGCCGGGGTGGTTGGAGCCGGTGGGACCGAGGCGTATGGTCGGGGCCTGCCGGAGGTGCTCGCCGGTTACGTGAGAGCGCTCTCAGACCCAGGGTCCGGTGTGTGCGGTGTGCTCTTCCGGCGTTCGTCCCGTCCCCCACGGTCGCGGGCGTGCCTGTACGTCCCCCCCCACAGAGAACAGGGTGTGTTCCTCTCATGGCTGGTCATCGTTTACGCCGCTGGTCCTACCGCGGTCTGATCTGCGGAAGTGCCGCCGCGCTCGCCGCCGGTGTGCTCCTCAACACCACGGGCCCCGGCGCGCACCGCGCCGACGCGGCCCCGGCGGCCTTCAGCTGGTCCGACGACTTCGACGGCGCCGCGGGCAGCGCGCCGGACAGCTCCCGCTGGACCCTGGAGACGGGCGGCGGCGGCAACGGCAACCACGAGCTGCAGTACTACACGAACAGCACCGACAACGCCGCCCTCGACGGCAACGGCAACCTGGTCATCACCGCCCGCAAGAACACCGACCCCAACCTGAACTGCTGGAACGGGCCCTGTCAGTTCACCTCCGCCCGGCTGAACACAGCGCAGACGTTCACGCAGAAGTACGGCCACTTCGAGGCCCGGATCAAGATCCCGCGCGGCCAGGGCATCTGGCCGGCCTTCTGGATGCTGGGCGACGACCTCGGCAGCGCGGGCTGGCCGAACAGCGGCGAGATCGACATCATGGAGAACGTCGGCAAGGAGCCCGGCACGGTCCACGGCACCATCCACGGGCCCGGCTACTCCGGCGCGGGCGGTATCGGCGCCGCGTACAACCTGCCCGACGGCAAGCCGTTCGCCGACGACTTCCACACCTTCGCGGTCGACTGGAGCCCGTCCGGCATCACCTGGTCCGTGGACGGCCAGAACTACCAGACCCGCACCCCGGCCGACGTGAACGGCAACAAGTGGGTCTACGACCACCCCTTCTTCGTCATCCTCAACCTCGCGGTCGGCGGTGACTGGCCCGGCAGCCCGGACGCCGGTACGTCCTTCCCGCAGACGATGACCGTGGACTACGTCCACGTCTCCGCCCAGAACTGAGGTCCCAGGGCCGGGAGTTGTCGTCCCCGGCCCCCTGACCGTCCCCGTGTTGTCCCGGCTCCGGCCGGGTGCGTCCCCCACTGCAAGGAGTTACCCGCATGTCGCCTCGTCACCAGCGCAACCTGACCCGCCGCAAGCTGATGTTCGCCCTGGGTGGGGCGGCCGTGGCCATCCCCGCGGCCGCCGCCATCGCGCCCTTCGCGCTCGCCGACCAGCCGGGTGACAGCGGCGGCAACAAGACCCGCGCGGCGTCGGGTTCGCTGCCGGTGACCGTCGTCAACAACAGCGGTTCGTTCGGCAACGGGTCCGTGAACGTCTACGTGGTCGGCAACGTCGACGGCAAGCAGGTCCGCCTCAAGCAGGACGGCACCCTCGCGCCCATCGCCGTCTCCGACAACGGCGCCGACGGCTTCACCGACTACGCGATACCGCTCGCGGGCAGCGGCGAGACCAAGCTGTCCCTGCCCTTCATGTCGGGCCGGATCTACGTCTCGCTCGGCGACAAGCTGAAGATGAAGGCCGTCACCGACGGCAACGGCAACGCGGCGCTGCAGTTCCCGGCGGGCTGGGTGGAGTCCGACCCCAACTTCGGTGTGCTGCACGACTGTGCGGAGTTCACGTACAACGCCGCCGGCATGTTCTGCAACACCACGATGGTCGACATGTTCAGCGTGCCGATGAGCATCCGCCTCACCGGCGAGAAGGACCAGACGACCGGCAGCATCCGGGACGGGGGCCGCGCCGCCGCGTTCGCCGCGGTCAAGGAGGTCGCGGAGTTCTCCAAGCTGGTCGTGGACGACAAGCGCATCATCGCGCCGGGCCACGGCCTGGACGCCGGGCTGTTCGCCAAGGACTACTTCGCGCCGTACATCGACGAGGTGTGGTCCACCTTCACCGGCAAGGACCTGAAGATCACCACGAACGCGGGCACCTTCACCGGCCGGGTCCGCGGCGACCGCTTCACCTTCGACGGCCCGGCCTCGGTGTCCTTCGCCAAGCCCTCCACCCGTGACGTCCTCTTCTGCGACGGCAACCTCGCCGCCCCGAACGACGGCACCACCGGCCCCGTCGCGGCCGTCCTCGGCGCGGGCTTCAACCGCTCGACGCTGCTCACCGACACCGCGCAGCCCAGCACCGACCCGGCCGCCTTCTACCAGGGCGAGCTGACCAACCACTACTCCAAGGCCATCCACGCGGCCACCAAGGACGGCAAGGCGTACGGCTTCGCCTTCGACGACGTCGCCGACTTCGCGTCCTTCATCCAGGACACGGCGCCCTCCGGGTTCACGCTCACGCTGACGGCGTTCTGATCCACCCCGTGACAGCACTGCTCCCCGCCTCGGCTCAAGGCGGGGAGCGGTGTGCTTGGTCCCGGTCGGTCAGCAGGGACGGATGTGCCAGACCGGCGTCCAGGACGCCGTACCGCTCTGCGGCGCGCGGCTGCTCCAGCGCTCGGTGCCGTTCTCGTTGTAGAACCGGGCGACGGTGCCGCTCGTCTGGCTGTTGTTGAAGTAGCCGTCCCCGATCCCGTAGAAGTCGTAGTAGCCGCAGTAGTAGTAGTCGTAGCGCTTGCCGTTCCCGTCCTGGATGCACAGGTGGCCGGAGCTACAGCTGATGGCGGCCGTGCCGGACGCGGCGAAGGTCACCGTGCCGCCGGGCATCGTCGCCTGGTCCGCCGCGAGCTGCTTCTCGCCGGGGTGGGCGGCCAGGTAGCTGTCGATCTGCCCCTGGGCACCGCCCGCCGCCGACGCGCTGCCGGTCAGTAACTGGCTTCCCGCCAGCGCCACGGCGGCCGCCGCCACGGCGAGGACTTTGCGCATGCTCATGCTGGAATTCCCCCTGGTCCCGCACTCCGGCTGTCGCCTGGACGGCGGCAGTCCCGGAGGCTTGATCCATCGTGCCGAGGGGATGAGCTGCGCCTGAAGGGCGAATCCGGTCATTCGGCCCCGCGCGGGGCGCACCGGGGGCGTACCTGTACAGCGCCGAACGGGTCTTCGCACCAAGAACCGTTTCAGCAGACACCACCAGAAATCCGCTCCGCAAACCCGACTGAACGACTCCCGCACCCCCGGCACCTCCCGTGCCCCACAACCACCCCACCCAGGTGACCAGTTGACGCTGTCGGGCAGCCCGGTGCGAGGGCGGGGGAGAGGGGCGTGAAGACTGTCGCTTCTGGATCAAGGGGAGGGGCTGTCGAGGATGAAGCGTGGGTTTCGAGGGGTGGTCGCGGTCGCCGTCGTGCTGGCCGGGGGCGGCTGTGCGGCCGATACCGCGCCGGAGCGTTCCTCGAGCGCCGTGGCCGCACCGTCCGGCCGGGCCTGCCCGCACGGAACGTTCCACTGGGGGACCGTGGTGAAGAGGCAGGTGCTGGCCGGGGTGTCGGACGCCCGGCGCTTCGACGTACGGGACGGTGCGCGCGTGCGCGTGTCCTTCGAGGCGGTGCCCGTTCGCTCGCTCCACGCGGGGGTGACACCCGCACCGCCCGAGGGGGCCCTGAGCCCGCAGGCCGCCGTGGCGGCGCTCGAGAAGAAGACCGGTGCGGAACTGGCCGACGCGGGAACGGACTTCACCCTCGGCGCGGACCGAGTGCAGGAGACCTCCTTCGGAAAGTCCTCGGGCGTCCTGTTCTACGACGTCGGTGTCACCACCTACGAGGCGTCCTTCGCGTACCACTGCGATGCTCCGGGTACGGCTCCGATACGCGGCACCCTGGCCACCTGGTCGCCCGTGACGTACGGAGATCTCGTCAGGTGCGGGATCGACGAGAAGCTGTCCCCGGCGAGTGCCGAGGCCGAAAGGCTGGTGTGCGGCTGACCGGATCGTCCTGAAGCGAGCCGTCCGGGCGCCGGGCGCCCCGCGACGTACGGTTTCGAGCGGCGGGAATGGTCGACGTCGCCTCGGAGGAACCATGACGCAAGCCGCGGGCCAGGCGCCCCGCACCAACGGGCTGAACGGGCACATGCTGATGGCGGCCGTGGTGTCCGCGATCAGCGGTCTGCTGTACGGCTACGACACGGGCATCATCTCCGGCGCGCTGCTCCAGATCTCCGAGGAGTTCCACATCGGGAACACCATAAAGGAGACCATCGCCGCCGGAATCCTGCTGGGCGCGGTCATCGGCTCCCTGAGCTGCAGCCTGCTGTGCGAGCGCTTCGGGCGGCACCGCACGATCCTGCTGATCTGCTGTGTGTTCATCGCGGGCAGCCTGACCTGCGCGGTCGCCCCCAACGCGGTCGGCCTGGCCCTCGCCCGCGTGCTGCTGGGCTTCGCGGTCGGCGGCGCCACCCAGACCGTGCCGATGTATGTCGCCGAGCTGGCCCCCAAGTCGATCCGCGGGCGGCTGGTGCTCTGCTTCCAGCTCGCGATCGGCGTCGGCATCGTCATCGCCACCATCGTCGGCGCCAGCGAGGCCGTGTCCTGGCGGGTGTCGATCGGCGCGGCCGCCGCACCGGCGCTGCTGATGCTGCTCGGCCAGCTGCGACTGCCCGAGAGCCCCCGGTGGCTCATCCTGCGCAAGGGCGACGTGGAAGGCGCGGAGGAGGTGCTGAAGGAGGTACGCCCGAAGGGGTACGACATCCGCACCGAGCTGGACGAGATCACCGCCCTGGCCCGCCGTCAGCAGCGCACCGACCGGAGCCATCAGGGCTGGCGCGGGCTGCGGCAGGCGTGGGTGCGTCCGGCGCTGGTCGTGGGCTGCGGCATCGCCGTCTTCACCCAGCTGTCCGGCATTGAGATGATCATCTACTACGCGCCGACCATCCTCACCGACAACGGCTTCCCCCGCGCCGACGCACTCCGGGTCAGCGTGGCCCTGGGCGTGGTCTACCTGGTGATGATGATCGTGGGCCTGTGGATCGTGGACAAAGTCGGCCGCCGCAGGCTCACCCTCGTCATGGTGCCCGGCGCCGCGCTCAGCCTTTTCGTCCTGGGCGGCTTCTACATCACCGGCCATGATGGCCGCGCCTACGTCCCGGCCATCGTGGCCTGCCTGCTGGCGTTCATGTTCTTCAACGCGGGCGGCCTCCAGCTGATGGGCTGGCTCACCGGCTCCGAGATCTACCCGCTCTCCGTGCGGGCCGCCGCCACCAGCGTCCAGTCGGCCACCCTGTGGAGCACCAACCTGCTGATCACTCTGACCCTGCTCACCATGATCAGCGCCTTCGGTGTGGGCCAGGTGTTCTGGATCTACGCCTTCTTCAACGTCGCCGCGTGGCTGTTCGTGTGGTGGAAGATGCCGGAACTCACCGGGCACAGCCTCGAGGACATCGAACGGCACCTGAAGAACCACGAGTTCCAGCCCGACGACTTCGCCCGCTCCTGAACGGCCCTCAGCGCGAGGGACGGAAGCAGGCCGTGACCTCCTTGCCGCGCGGGCACGCGTACGCACCCCAGCTGTCGGCCAGAGCGTCCACCAGCAGCATGCCCCGGCCGCCGGTCGCCACGCTGCTCGGACTGCGCTGCTCGGGCAACTGCGGCGAGGCGTCGTGCACGGTGACGTGCAGGCACTCGCTGTCCCAGGTCAGCACGAGCTGCGCGGTCGCCTGGGCGTGCACATGCGCGTTGGTGACCAGCTCGGACACGGTCAGCAGCACCGCGTCCACCGTCTCCGGCGCGCTCCGCGCCCACTCCAGGGTCTCCAGATGTTCTCTGGTCCAGTCCCGCGCCACCTTCACCCCGCTGCTGACGGGCAACGATCGCGCCCATCCCACGGCCCGCAGGGAAGACGCGCTCACAGAAGATTCGTCCACGCTCATGACACCCGCCTTCCCCGCGATCGCCCCCGCACCCCGACGGAATCCTTGACTTCGTGACCAACGTCCGCGTGACGACGGGCGAGCGGGTCCGGACGACGGAACGGGCCCCGGCCGAGGCGGAAGTCCGCTCGGCCGGGGCCCGTTCGAGGCCGCGGGGGCGCGTCAGCGGCGCTTCCGGCGGGCCAGGAGCGTCAGTGCGACGACCGCGACCGCACCGGCGGCGATCAGCTTGCGCTTGTCGCGGACCTGCTCGGGAGCCCGGTCCTGCCAGAGCTGCTCGGCCTGCACGGCCTTGGCCCGGACCTGGGTGGCCGCCGTGGCCGCCTTCTCCTTGACCGGGTCCGGCACCTTCTCCGCCAGCTTCTGCGCGGTCTCGGCGGTCTGCACCTTGAGCGCGGCCGCCTTCTCCTGGGCGCGGGCCTTGACGTCGGCCTTGTCGGTGAGCGCCTCCACGGTCTCCCCGAGCTCGTGGCGGGTCCGCTCGACCTGCTCACGCAGCTCCTGCGGGCTCGCGGAGGAGGACTCCTCGAACGGCTGCTGTGTCATCGCTTGGCACTCTCCTTGATCTCGGCCACATCGGCCTTCACACTGTCGATGGTCTGCTCCGGCGCGGGCGGGGCGGCCATGCCGACCTCCTTCTTGCCGGTCAGGGCGAGCACCGCCGTGACCACGCCGAGGACACCGGTGACGATGAGCGCCGCGGCCCACACCGGCAGCGCCACGGCAAGACCGGCGATCGCTGTGGCCACCAGGGCCTGGAGCGTGAGGAAACCGACCAGGCCGGCGCCTCCGAAGAGCCCGCCGCCCTTGCCGTACCGCTTGCCCTTCTCCTTCATCTCCGCCTGCGCGAGGCGGAGTTCGCCGCGCACCAGCTCGGTGAGCTGCTGCGAGGCGCGTTGCACCAGTTCGCCGACCGGCTCGTCCCGGGCCACCGCTTGCTCACGGTCGGGCTCGAACATGACCATCACCCCTCCTGCGTATCCGGAGAACCGGATGCCCCGCATACGCGTGAGGACGCCTGTCCGGACCTTGATCCACAGGGCCCTCACACCGAAGGCACCGGTATGGACGAGGCAGGTGGGTGACGTGTTACGGCTGTGGCCAGCGGTCCGCTTCGCGGGGCGTCGGTTCGTCCGTCGGGAAGGTGGTGGTGGCCGGGCCGCTCGGGGCGAGGATCTCGTCGCCGAACAGGTCCTGCAGCCAGTTGGTCTGGTAGACGGTGTCGAGGTAGCGCTCGCCGAGGTCCGGCGCGATGGCCACCGCCGTCATGTCGCGGGTGTCGTGGCGGGCCAGCCACTCGGTCGCGCCGCTGACCACCGTGCCGGTCGACCCGCCGAAGAGGAAGCCGCGCCGGGCCATCTGGTGGCAGGCCCGGATGGTGTCCGCCTCCTCCACCCGGATCACCTCGTTGACGTAGGACTCGTCCAGCAGCGGCGGCCGCATGCTCATCCCGAGGCCGGGGATCATCCGGCGGCCGGGCTCCCCGCCGAACGCGACCGAGCCCACGCTGTCCACCGCGATGATGCGCACCGGCCGGTGCCACTGCCGGAAGTAGCGGGCGCACCCCATCAGCGTCCCGGCGGTGCCCGTGCCGACGAACAGCACGTCCAGGCCCGGGAACTGACGGGCGATCTGCCGCGCCGTCGTGCGGTAGTGCGCCTGCCAGTTTCCGGGGTTGGTGTACTGGCTGAGCCACACGTACCGGTCGTCGGAGGCGCACAGCGAGCGGACGTACTCGATCCGGGTGCCGAGGAACCCGCCGTTCTCGTCCAGGTCGGCGACGATGTGCACCTTGCTGCCGAGGGCCTCCATCAGCAGCCGGGTCGACAGGTTGCAGCGCGAGTCGGTCACGCACAGGAACTTGTAGCCCTTGCTCGCGGCGATCATGCTGAGCGCCACGCCGAGGTTCCCGGACGAGGACTCGACGATGACGGAGTCCGGCTTGAGAATGCCCTCCCGCTCGGCGCTCTCCACCATCTCGTTCGCGGCCTTCAGCTTGATGGAGCCGGCGAAGTTGAAGCCCTCGCACTTCAGGTAGAGGGGACATCCGAAGATCGACTTGAGGTCGACGAAGAGATGGCCTTCGTTGAAGTCATGGGGAGCGGATATGACGGGCACGGTGGGCCTCCTGGTACCGGGGAAGGGCAGCGCTCTCAGCCGTACCGGCGCAGGTCGTGGAAGAAGTTGTCGATGAGGCCGAGGTTTCCCGCGGCGGCCGTCTCGTCGTAGACGTACTTGCCGACGGCGAGGTCGAGGACGCCGAGGCCGAACGGCGAGAAGACGATCGGCCGGTCGGGCGGCGGGGCGGCCCGGCCGAGCATCACGTCGTTGAGCGTGCCGTTGAGGAAGTCCCGGTTCCCGGTGCGCTGTTCGACCAGGTGCGGGGAGGTGTCGGCCTTCAGGCAGTGCTCGACGTCGTCGACGAAGTTCGCCGACGCCAGCAGGACTTCCGGGGCGAGGTCGCGCAACGAGACGTGCAGGACCAGGGGGTTGTGGGCGAACAGCGAGGCGTCGGTGACGTGCGGCTGGCCCGCGACCGTGGCGAAGACGACCAGGTCGCTGGAGCGGATCAGGTCCGCCGCGCTGTCGTGGACGGTGACCTCGGCGCCCGTCCCGCTCTGCCGCAGGTAGTCGCAGAACCCGGCGGCGCTGTCGGCGGCCAGGTCGTGCACCCCGACCGTCTCGAACTCCCAGCCGGTGCCCGCGAGGAAGGTGTGGATGTAGCGGGCGATCAGACCGGTGCCGAAGAACCCGACGCGGGTCGGGCGGGGCCGGTTGCGGCTGAACCAGTCGGCGGCCAGCGCGGCCGACGCGGCCGTCCGGGTCGCGCTGATGATGGAGCTCTCCAGACAGGCGAACGGGTAGCCCGTCGTAGGGTCGTTGAGGATCAGCACCGCCGACGCGCGGGGGAGCCCCGACCGGACGTTGTCCGGGAAGCTGGAGATCCACTTCATGCCGTCGACCCCCACGGACCCGCCGACCGAGGCGGGCAGCGCGATGATCCGCGAGCTGGGCCGGTCGGGGAACCGCAGGAAGTAGGACGGCGGGTTCACCGAGTCCCCGGCGCCGTGCAACCGGTAGGTCGCCTCGACCAGGTCCGTGATCTCCTTCTCGCGCCCGGTGAGGGCCTTCTGCACCTGCTCACCGGAGATCACCGCGAACGTCGGCGAGGCCGGATCGGGTGCGGCGGGCCGCGCGGGGGTGGGCAACAGGTCGGTCATCGCGTCCTCGCCTCCGGGTTCGTGGCACCGGCGTCCAGTCGGCGCGGCTCGGCCATGCCGACCAGCACCTGCCTGTCCCCGGTGTAGGGCTCCCTGCTGTGCGCGGTGCGCACGTTGTCGACCAGCAGCAGGTCACCGGCCTGCCACGGCTCGCGCCGGGTGTGCTTCTCGTACGTCGCGTTGAGCAGCTCGACGACGTCCTCGCCGATCGGCGTGCCGTCCCCGAAACGGGTGTTGAACGGCAGGCCGTCCGCGCCGTAGATGTCCACCAGGTACTCGCGCACCTCGGGGGCGAGCGTCCACTCGTTGAGGAAGGCGATCTGGTTGAACCAGCACGCCTCACCCGTCACGGGGTGCCGGACCACGGCCGGACGCCGCTGCGCGGTCCGCAGGGAACCGTCCGGCTGCCAGGTGAAGTCGATGCCGTGCGCCCGGCAGTAGCTCTCCACCCCGGCGCGGTCGGCGGTCCCGAACGACTCCTCCAGGGACGCCCCGATCTCGTCGTTGTACGACCGGGTGAGCAGCCAGCCCGTCCGCTCGAAGCGCTCTCGCACCTCGGGGGGCAGCTCCCGCAGCACCTCCGTCGCGTCCGCGACCGCCGTCGCCCCGCCGTCCTCGGGCGCGGTCAGGCAGGCGAACAGCATCAGACCGGGGGGCTCCTGGGTGTAACTCAGCTCGTGGTGCATGCACATGGGCTGGTTGGCGGGCCAGGTCGTGGACTCGTACACACCGGAGCCGTAGGTCTCGCGCGGTGCGAAGGACTCCCGCTCGGTCATCAGACCGCCGGTCAGCTGCGCGAACACGGCACCGACCTGCTCCGGGTCCCGCAGCCCCAGGCCCCGGACCAGCAGCGACCCGTGCTCGGCGACCTGGGCGCGCAGCGTGTCGCGGTACCGCGCCGCCCATGCGGGCACATCGGCCGGGGTGTCGATGCGGGCCACCGGCGGTCTGCCCGGCCGCAGCTCCACATCGAGCCGGGCCGACAGGGATGAGGTCGACATCTCGGTTGTCCTTTCGGTCGCCCGTCACTGGGCTGGGGGAGGGGTCAGGAGGAGGCCAGCGGTTCGGCGGCGGCCAGTACGGCCTTCGCCGCCTCGGTGGGGCGCAGGCGCGGGAAGTAGTGCCCGCCGTCGGGGAGTTCGTGCAGGTCCACCCGGTCGGCCAGCAGCAGCCAGTCCCGGTGGGCCCCGGTGTACCCGGCCGTGTACGGGTCGTCGGCGGCCACCACCACCGACACCGGGGCCGACAGCCGCACCGCCGGTGGGTTCTTCAGGGCCTCGCAGAAGTACCGGTGTGCGGAGAGGCAGTCGTGCCGGTACGCGGCGCCGACTCGCTCGGCGTGCCGCGCGGTCAGCTCCGCCAGCTCGACATAACCACCTTCGTCGGCCAGCCGCGCGGCGATCTCGGCGTCGCTGCGGACCGACAGCGCCTCCACGGCGGCGTGCCGCTCGGCGGCGGTGCCGAGCAACTGCGCGCCGAGGAACAGCCGCGCCACCTCCACCCCGCGCTCCTGGAGCCTGCGGGCCGTCTCCACGGCCGGCGCTGCGCCGGACGAGTGGCCCCACAGCATGACCCGCGTCAGACCACGCGCCGTGATCTCCGCCGCGACCCGCTCGGCCACCTCGGTGATCGAACCGAACGGCTCCTGCCGCCCGGCCAGGTCGTGCCCCGGCAGGTCCACCGCGAGCACCGACATCCCGCCGCCCGCCAGCGCACTGGCCATCGGCTGGAAGTTGACCGCGTTGCCGCCCGCGTACGGGAAGCACACGAGCGCGCACTCCGGCGTCCCGTCCGCCTCCGCCAACGGCTGGAGCAGCTCCCCGCTCTGCCGGGCCGCGCCGTCCAGGAGGGCGGCCAGATCGGCGAGGACCGGGTTGCGGGTGATGTCCTTCAGCGACACCGCGCGGTCCAGCGCGATGGTCAGCTTCACCGCCGTCAGGGAGGTGCCGCCGGAGTCGAAGAAGTGGTCCTCGCGGCCGATCCGCTCCTCGGGCACGCCGAGCAGCACCGCCCAGGCGGCCGCGAGCCTCCGCTCGGCCGGGGTACGCGGCTCCCGGCCCCCGGTGCCGTCCACCGCCGCGGGGGCGGCCCGTTCGGCCAGCGCGGTGAGCGCCTTCCGGTCGATCTTGCCGTTGGCCGTCAGCGGCAGCGCCGACCGCCAGTGGAAGTGGGCGGGCACCATGTACTCCGGCAGTCCGGCACCGAGCGCCTCGCGCAGCACCTCCACGGGCAGCTCGCGCCCCGCGTAGAAGGCGGCCAACTGCTGCCCCTGCCCGGCCCGTTCGGCCACGACGACCGCGCCGTCCCGCACCCCGGGAACCCGCAGCAGGGTGTTCTCGATCTCGCCGATCTCGATGCGGAAGCCCCGGATCTTGACCTGGTTGTCCCGGCGCCCCAGGAACTCCAGCTTGCCGCCGGGATGCCAGCGCCCCCAGTCGCCGCCCAGGTAGAGCCGCTCACCCGGCCGGAACGGGTCCTCCCGGTACGCCTCACGGGTCCGCTCCGGATCATTGACGTACCCCCGGCCCACACAGACCCCGGAGAAGGCGATCAGCCCCGGCGCGCCCAGCGGCACCAGTTCGAGGCGCTCGTCGACGACCAGGACGCGCACGTTGTTCACCGCACGCCCCAGCAGGACGCGTTCGCACGCCCTGTCGATGATCTCGTGGTTGGTGTCGTCCGACGTCTCGGTCAGGCCATAGGCGTTGACCAGCCTGATGCCGGGCTGCACTGCGAACCAGCGCTGCGTCAGTTCCGGTTTGAGCGCCTCACCGGTCACGGACACGAAGCGCAGGTCCGGGAAGTCACGCGGGTGCCGCTCCAGGTAGGAGACCAGGACCTCCAGATAGGAGGGCACGAGCTGGGCGACGCCGACCCGGCCGTCCACGAGGGTGTCGGCGAACCGCTCCACGTCCATCAGCACGTCCTGCTCCACCAGCAGCGTCCGCCCGCCCACCAGCAGCCCGGAGATCAGCTGCCACAGCGAGATGTCGAAGCACTGCGGTGCCGTCTGCGCCACCACCCCGCCCTCGCCGACCCCCAGGTCGTCGATCTTGGCGAAGAGGTGGTTGAGCATCCCCGCGTGCTCGCACATCGCGCCCTTCGGCTCGCCCGTGGAGCCGGAGGTGAAGTAGATGTAGGCCAGCTGCCCGGGGTCCACCGTGACACCGAGGTCGTCGTCGGCGTGGCCTTCCGCGTACGCGTCCTCGATGAGCAGCCGCTCGGTGCCGGGGACATCGGCCAGCGCCCGGTCGAGCGTGGCGGTGCTGCCCGACTCGGTCAGCACCAGTCGGCACCCGGCCCGGGAGAGGGTCGCCGCGATACGGCCGGGCGGGAAGTGCGGCTCGATCGGCAGGTAGACGCCGCCCGCCTTGAACACGGCCAGCGTCGCGGCGGGCCAGTCGAGATTCCGCTCGGTGACCACGGCCACCACGTCCTCCCGGCCCACCCCGCGCGCCACCAGCGCCCGCGCCAGCCGGTTGGCCCGGCGGTTCAGCTCGCCGTACGTCCACTCCCGGCCGCCGTGCACCGCCGCCACCGCGTCCGGGTGCTGCCGTGCGCGCCGCTCGAACAGTTCGTGCGCCCTCGCGTCCGGCAACTCCCGCACGGGTCCGGCCAGGCCCTCCAGCTGCTCGTGCCGCTCCTGGTCCGACAGCAGGTTCTGAGCCGTGTGCTCCGCGTCGAGGTCGGCCGCCATCAGCTCCAGCGCCCGCAGGTGGTACCCGGCGATCCGGTCCGCGCTCCCGGTGTCCAGGACGTCCGTCCGGTACCGCAGGACCAGGCGCCCCTCGGCCTCGGACCAGTGCACATGGAGGACGCGGTCACCTGTCAGCGGCTCCAGAGGACCGAACACCACCTCGTACGAAGGTTCGGTCACGCCCAGTTCGCGCCGCAGGTCCGTCAGGGGGAAGTCCCGGTGCGCGAGCACCTGTTCGTGCGCGCGCCGGGCCTCCGAGAGCAGCTCGCGCCAGGTGCCGGGGGAGACGGTGAGTCGGCAGGGCAGGGGCTCGCCGTCCGCGTCCGCCGCGTACCCCGTCACCACGTCCTGCTCGCCGGAGAGGGCGGACAGCACCTTGGCGTGCGCGGCCAGCAGCAGCGCCTCCACCGGAACCCCGAGCCGTCGCGCCGACAAGCCCACGGACCCCGGCACCGGCACCTCGTGCTCGGCCGTACCGGCGACCGGCACCTCGGCCCAGCGCGGTACCGCGGTGAATCCGCCGGCGGTCAGCACGCCGCTCCAGAACTCCCGGTCCGCCTGCACACGCGTTCCCATCGGATGCTCCCTCAATTCACGGACGCCGTGGCGGCGCTGTCGACGGACGGTGGGGTCCTGCGGCCGGTACCGGCGGGCAGGACCGCGGCCTCCGGCATCTCCACGGCGGGGTTGCCGCCCCAGCGCGCGTGCGCGGGGACCTCCTCGCCCTTCATGAGGAAGGAGTCCGGCGCCAGCCGCGCGCCGTCGCCCATCGTCACGCCGTAGTGCACATGCGAGGCGACGCCCAGGGTGCAGCCCGCGCCGAGCGTGCTGATGTCGGACTTGAAGGTGCCGTCCTCCTGCGAGTGGCACTGGACCTTGCTCCCTGCGTTCAGGGTGCAGTCGTCGCCGATGACGGCGAGCGTGCGGTCCGTCATGTAGCAGCCGTCGTCGAACACCCGGCGGCCGACGCGGACACCCATCAGGCGCCAGACGAGGGCCTTGAAGGGGGTGCCGTTGTAGATGTTCAGGTGTCGGTCCGGCACCTTCCACAGGCGCTCCTGCGCCCAGAAGGCCGGGTCGTAGATGGAGCACAGCATGGGGCGCAGGCGGCGGAAGCGGGTCAGGCAGCGCTCCAGCAGCACGTAGTAGAGCGTGGACAGGGCCAGCGTCAGCGCCATGTAGGTCGCGATCACCACGTGCCCGAGCACGCCGTACAGCTCCACCGTAGCCAGTGCCAGCATCGTGAGCCCGAGGACGTGCAGCCAGCGCACGAAGAGCATGAAGGCCATCGAGCGCAGGTTGAAACGATTCTTCGCGGAGAGTCTCCGGCTCAGCGTCTCCCCGGTCCTGAGGTCGTCGAACCGGGCGTCGCGCTCCACCGACCTGGGGATCTCGAAGCACGGCGAGCCGAGCAGCCCGACGCCCTCGCGGATCTCCCCGTCGAGCGGCACCATCACCTTCGTCGCCAGCAGACAGTTCTCGCCGGTCCGGCCGCCGATGGGATAGGCGATGTTGTTGCCCAGGAAATTGCGCGCCCCGATCGTCGCCCGCGACACCCGGAACGACGTGGCCGAGTAGTCCGCGTTGATCACGGAGAGCCCGTCGGCCACCATCGTGCCGCTGCCCACGGTGACGTGCAGCGGGCTCTCGTGCTGCAGCTCGGTGCCGAAGTTCGACCCGGTCTGCTCGACGTGGGAGAGGTCGTACCCGATGCCGCGCAGATAGTTGACGATGTACGAGCTGTCCCCGAAGAGCCAGGCGAAGAACTTGATGTTCGTCATCCGCGCCGTCGCCCGGTGCACCGCGTACCGGAACCCGTAGAGCGGGAACACCCGGTCCGCCGGGACCACCAGGTTCAGCAGCCGGGGCAGGGTGCACAGCAGGACCAGGCCCAGGACCACGAAGCCGACGAACAGGCTCAGGGAGAGGACGACCGCGTCGGTCACCAGCTCCGCCAGGGGCAGCGCCGTCTCGGGGTCGAGCCGTCTGCGGACCGCGGGCACCGCGTTGAACAGCATGTACAGGCCGCCCACGCCCAGCGGGATGTACAGCAGGAACAGCTGGAGCAGCGAGCCGAGTCCGAACCAGGCCCGGCGGGCGGTGCCGCAGCGGGCGGGCGCGACCCGCAGATAGTCCACGTCGGTCGCCTGCGCGGGGGAGCCGTGCCGGTGCTCGCCGTCCGGGACGGCCTGGCCGGTGTGCAGCGACGAGGAGTGCCCGAGCTGGGCGCCGTCACCCATCGAGGTGTCGATGTCCAGGACGGTCTTCTCCCCGATGTACACGTCCCGGCCGATGCTGATCCGGCCGGTCTGGATGAGCCCGGCGTGCGCCCGGTAGCCGAGGAAGAACGTGTCCTTGCGGATGACCGTCCCGGAACCGATCGTCAGCAGGTCCGTGCAGACCGGTACGGAGTGGGAGAGGATCGTCACCCCCTTGCCGATCCGCGCGCCCAGCGCCCGCAGATAGAACACGTACAGGGGGTTGCCGATGAAGAGGATCATCGGGTTCGCGTGCAGCAGCGCCTTGACGACCCAGAAACGCAGGTACGAGAGGCCCCACACAGGGAATTCACCGGGTTTCCAGCGCCCGACGAGCAGCCATTTGGCGACGACGGGAAAAGCGCACAGGGCCACGAATCCGATGCCGCCGAACAGCAGGGACCGCAGATAGACGTCCACCACACCGGAACCGTCGGCGACCCATTCGTATCCGCCCGCCGTCGCGAAACCGGCGACCAGTGAATATCCCAGGAAGATCAGCAACTGGGCCGTGCCGCACAGCGTGTGGGAAAGCGTGCTCGCGCGTCTCACCGGTTCCGGCGGCAGCACGAGCGCGGCGGGGGAGAGAGAAGCCGGGGAATCGGCCGGGGCGGATTCCGCGAGAGCGGCCGCCAGGGCACTGATCGTGGGATACCGGTAGATGTCCTTCATGGACGGGGACGGCAGATCCTCCCGCTTCCGGACCCGTGCGCAGAACTGCGCCATGACCAGGGAATTGGCACCGAGGCCGTCGAAGAAATGAGCGTCGGCCGGAACGTTCTCCACACCCATGACATCGGCCAGCGCATCCGCCAGCCGCGCTTCGGTCCGCTCCACCGCCGGGCCGGTACCGCGCGGCTCGACGAGGGTGTGCTCGTCCGTTCCTTCTATATGGACGTCCGAGGACTGTTCCACCATGTGATCTCCTGGAGAACGTCTGGATCGCTGAGAACGTCTGGATCGCTTTTCGGCCACGTGCTCTTCTTTGATCACGAACTGCCGCTTCAGTTTCGGCCCGCCGCCGCCAGGCTGCCACTTCGAATCGATCAACCCGCGAGCCGGAAAGACCCCGGCAGGCCCGTGGTTTCTGGGCAGCCGCAGGTGAGGGGCACATCCGGGATCACCTGTTTGGCGGACCTCTCCGTCCCCGGCGCCGGTGGCGCAGCGCCCCGCGGTGTCGGATGCTGGACTGGCCGGATTCCAGCCGTCACGCACTGCCCTGCCTGCGTACGCCGCAGGCCGCTCACCGGGAGAGGCCATGGATTACACCGCCGTCGCCAAGCACGATCTCAAGACCGAGCCGCAGTACATCGACGCGCCGATGACCGCCGCGGCCGCGTTCCTGGTGCTGACCATCAATGACGGCGAAGCGGCCATGGACAAGGCGCGGTCGGTGGTGGCGAGCATCGAGGACCTGGTCAAGGACATCAAGATCCAGGTGAACACCGGCGTCTTCACCTGCAATCTCGGAATCTCGCACCACGCCTGGGAACCGCTGACCCGGAAACCGATGCCGAAGGAACTCAAGCCCTTCCAGGAGATCCGCGGCGCCCAGCACACCGCCGTCGCGACCGAAGGCGATCTCCTTTACCACATTCGCGCCGATTCGGTGGACCTGGTCGTCGAATTCGAGAAGATCCTCCTCGAGGCATTCGGTGATTCCGTGACCGCCGTGGACGATGTCACCGGATTCCGTTACTACAACGGCCGCGACCTCCTGGAATTCGTGGACGGCACCGCCAACCCGATCGGCCTCTCCCTGCCCGCGGCCACCCTGGTCGGCGAGGAGGACCCGGCGTACGCGGGCGGCAGCTATGTCGTCATCCAGAAGTACCTGCACGACCTCAAGGACTGGCGCGCCCAGACCACCGAGACCCAGGAACAGGTCATCGGACGCACCAAGTTCGACAACATCGAACTCCCCGACGCGACCGAGGGCCAGAAGTCCCACAAGACCCTGTGCACCATCCAGGACGCCGAGGGCGAGCACGACATCCTCCGCGACAACATGCCCTTCGCCACCCCCGGAAAGGGCGAGTACGGCACCTACTTCATCGGCTACTCCCGGCACCTGTGGGTCACCGAGAAGATGCTGGAACGCATGTTCATCGGCGACCCGCCGCCCCTGCACGACCGCATCCTCGACTACTCACGGGCGGTCACCGGAGTCACCTTCTTCTGCCCCGCCCGGAAGTTCCTCGTCGACCTCGCGGACTGAGCCGCGCGAGGTCCACGGACTGAATCGGGTGGGCCTGGACAGTCGCAGGGGTGAGGCGACTTTCTGGGAGGAAGCATGACGCTGGTCAAAGCGGGCGTGGTGGTGCTCGACTGTGCCGAGCCGGAGAAACTGGCCGCGTTCTACGAGGAGTTGCTGGACGGCGAACAGACCGTCGCCTCCGCCAACCTGGTGCAGATACGGGGTGCGGACGGCTTCCGCATCGCCTTCCGCCGGGATGTGAACGCCACGCCCCCGAGCTGGCCGCGCCCGGAGAACTCCCTTCAGGCGCATGTCGAGTTCATGGTGGACGACCTGGACGCGGTCGAGCGGCGCATCGTCTCGCTCGGGGGCCGTCCCATCGAGACCCGGGACGCGGTGGGCCCGCACGAGGAGCGCGGCTACTCCGATCCGGCGGGCCACTCCTTCACCGTGCGGCTGGCCCCGCCGACGGCGCCCAAGCAGGGCTGAGCACGGACGAAGACCGGGGGTGGCGGGCATCGGATCGGCCCGCCACCCCCGGTCCTCGTGTGCTCAGTCCCGGCCGCCCTTGTCGGCCACCGGCCACACACCCGTCGACCGCTCGATGGCCTTGGCCCCGGTACGGTCCACGGCGCTGCGCACGACCGCGAAGATCGCGCCCTGCACGGCCGCCGCGAGCAGCACCTCGCCCCAGCCGCGGTCGCGGTCCAGGGCGTCGGGGGCGTCCTCCTCGTGCCGTATGGCCATCCACGCCTTGCGGAAGGCCAGCCCGGCCAGCGCGCCACCGGCCCAGCTCATCACGAAGCCGACCGGCTTGTAGGTGAGCGAGAGTTTCTTCTTGGTCTTGTTCTTCGCCATGTCACGCTTCTTCCTCGTCAGGCCGTCCTCATGCAGGCAGACCTCGTGGTCCCACCCGCTCGTGCGGTGCCACGGGCCCCGGCGGCGTCCCCTCGCCGAACGGACGGCCGCCCAACTCCTCACGGTGGTGCGGGCTCAGCCAGCCGGAGAGGTCGGGGCCGAGCGGCACGATCCCGGTCGGATTGATGCCGGAGTGGACCTGGTAGTAGTGCCGCTTGATGTGGTCGAAGTCGACCGTGTCCCCGAACCCCGGCGTCTGGAACAGATCCCGCGCGTACGCCCACAGCACCGGGTTCTCCGTCAGCTTCCACAGATTGCACTTGAAGTGCCCGTGGTAGACCGGGTCGAAGCGGACCAGCGTGGTGAACAGCCGGATGTCCGCCTCGGTGATCGTGTCCCCGACCAGATAACGCTGCCCCGCCAGCCGCTCGGCCAGCGCCTCCAGCCGCCGGAACACCCCGGCGCACGCCCGCTCGTACTCCTCCTGGTCCGGGGCGAACCCGGCCCGGTACACCCCGTTGTTGACGTCCTCGTAGACCTCCGCCATCACCTCGTCGATCTCGTCCCGCAGGTGCTCCGGGTACAGGTCCGGGGCGCCCTCGCGGTGCAGGTCGGTCCACTGCGTCGCGAGGTCGAGGGTGAGCTGCTGGTAGTCGTTGGTGACCAGCTCGCCGCTCGGTACGTCCACGATCGCGGGCACGCTCACCCCGCCGGGCGCCCCCGGCTCCCGCTTCTCGTACGCCTCGGCGAGGTACCGGATGCCGAGCACCGGGTCCCGGCCGCCGGGGTCCAGGGTGAATCGCCAGCTCCGGTCGTCCTGGACGGGGTCGGTGACCGCCATGGGCAGCGCCCGCTCCAGCCCGAGCAGACGGCGCGAGATCACCGCCCGGCTGGCCCACGGACAGGCCCGCGAGACCACCAGCCGGTACCGCCCGGACTCCACCGGCCAGCCGTCCCGCCCGTCGGCGGTGATCCGGTCCGCGAAATGACTCCTGGACCGCTTGAACTTCTTGTGGCCCAAGGCACTGTTGCCGTCGCCACCCATGTCGCCTCCTCGCCGCACGGCTCTGGTCCGCGCGCTGTCCCTGCCGGGCCCGCCGCCCGCTCCGGCGCGACGGGCCCGTTCCGTTCCGCCTGACGCGTTCCCCCTTTTCGGCCGGGGACCCGCGCCGGAGCGCTCAGCGGTCCTGGGACAGCCGCAGCAGGTCGGCGAAGGTGCCGCCCGCGTGCACCAGATCGTCGTACGTGCCCTGCTCGGTGATCCGGCCCTGGTCCATGACGACGATGCGGTCCGCGATCCGGGTGTTCTCCAGGCGGTGGGTGATGACGATGGTGATCCGGTCGGCGGAGATCGCCTTGATGTGCTCGAAGATGGCGTGCTCGCCGTGCGGGTCCATCTGGGAGGTGGGCTCGTCCAGGATCAGCAGCGGCGGACGGCGGTACAGCGCGCGGGAACACGCGAGCCGCTGCCACTGGCCCCCGGACAGCTCGGTGCCGCCGAAGATCTCGCGGGCGAGCAGCGTGTCCAGCCCGGCGGGCAGTTCCGCCACCGCATCCCGCATGCCGACGGCCTCCACCGCGTCCCACACCGGGCCGTCGTCATGGCTGCGGGGCTGGCCGAGGGTGACGTTCTCCCGGACCCGGAGCGGCCACTGCGCGAAGATCTGCGGCACCAGACCGGTGTTGTCCCAGACGGTCGCCGGATCGGCGCTGGCGAGATCGGTGCCGTTCCAGACCACCCGGCCCTTGTCCGCCAGGTAGATGCCGGTGATCAGCCGGGTCAGGGTGCTCTTGCCGGAGCCGTTCACCCCCACGACCGCCAGGATCTCGCCGCGCCGCAGCGCCAGCGACACCCCGTCCACGGCGGGCCGGTCCTTGCCCGGGTACCGGTAGCCGACCTCCTCCAGCCGGATCTCCTCCACCGGCGCCGCGACGACCGCGCCCCCGCGCCTAGGGGCCCGCTCGGCGGCGTGGTCGAAGAACGCCTGCATGTCACCGAGGTAGAGGCTGGTGTGGAAGACGGCCGCGCCCTCCATGACCAGCTGGGACAGCGCGGAGAGCGTGGTCTGCACCGCGACCACGGCGGTGGCGGCGACGGCCGGTGCGACCCGGCCGGTGACGGCCAGCCAGGCGAGCATCCCCCAGGTCGCGGTGAGGAACACACCCCCGGCGAAGGAGGAGGACAGCGCGATCCGCAGCGTCCTCGGAGCGGCGGCCAGCGTGCGCCGGTCGACCCGCTCGGACAGGGCCCGGTACCAGTACAGGAGGTAGTCGGTCATGCCGTTGGCGCGGACCTCGTCGCCGTACTTCGGGGTCGTCGCCCACCAGCGGGTCATGCCCCGGACGTTGCGGTCCGCGATGTTGGCGTAGTGGATGTCGTAGTCCACCCGTGCGGTGAGGATCGCGCCGACGGCGGCCGGGGCGACGGCCAGCAGGAGCAGCGGCAGCACCAGCGGGTTGAGCACGGTGACGACCGTGCCCGCGGTGACCATCCTGATCAGGGCCGAGGTGAACCGCTGGGCGTCCATCACCATGACCTGCGTACGCGTCACGCCCATCTCGGCGGCTTCCTGCCGGTCCGAGAAGCCGTCCACCGCGCAGGCGGCCGCCTCCACCCGGCAGACGGCCTCGACCAGGGTGGTGTCCGTGGCGGTCGTCAGCCGGGGAGTGATCCGGCGCTCGGCATAGCGGGCGACGGCCAGCGCGGTCCGGGCGACGGCGCTCGCACAGGCGACGACGACCAGCGCGGGGAGGGCCGCGCGCAGCCGGTCCGCCATCGCGCCCGCGCCGAGCAGCGGGGTCATCGCCCGTGCCGTGGCGGTGAGCAGGACGGCGGCCGACACCCCGGTCGCCACCTGGCAGGCGAGCAGCAGCAGGACGGCACGGCGGTCGATCGCCCAGGCCATGGCCGTGATCCGGCCCAGCACACGCGGGAGTTGGGCGCACAGGCCGCGGAAGCTGGCCTCGCCCAGCGGGTTGACGGAGTAGTGCCCGGAGTAGTTGATCTCCGCCGGTGCGGGCGGTGGGACGGTGCGGGTGGAGGTGCTCAACTGCGCGTCTCCTCAGGTCGTGGAAGCCGGTGAAGGTGCGGCACCGGAGTCAACGAGAGGGAGACCTTTATCGAACACACGTGTTTCGGCCGCAGCGGAGTCCGCATCGAACGGCGTCGTTCCGGGAGCCCCGGAAACACGTCGTAGGACTCACCGCGCCGGACCTCGGCGCGACCCTGGCCGAATCGCCACGGCCGATACGCGTGTGACGGATGGGTTCCGCTCAGCCCTTGAGGCGTTCGCGGTCGCCCATCACCACCATGGGGTGGTCGGCGGGGTCGAGCGTGCCGAGGAGGGTCTTGATGCCTGCCTCCGGGACGGTCACACAGGCCGACGTGCCGTCACCGTGGTCCAGGTGCAGCCAGATGCCGCCGCCCTTCTCCACGCCCTCGGGCCGGCTCCAGTCGTAGGGCGGGGCGCCCTTGAGCCGGTTGTAGTCGATGGCGATGACGTAGTCGAAGTCGTGCGCGTGCGCCTCGTCGTCCGGGTCCGCCACCGAGGCCGCGTAGGCGTTGTCGTCGTACCAGTACGGCAGCTTGGTGCCGGGGCTGCGCAGGGTGCCTCCGGCGTCGGTGAGGGAGAAGACGCCCACCGGGCTGCGCTCGTCGTCGAGCTGATGGTCCGTCGTCCAGCCCCGGCGGCCGTTGTGCGAGGGCCAGCTCGCGGACTGCTTCCACTGGGCGCCCTGCTTCTCGTACAGCACGGCCAGGCCCTCGGCGGAGTCCCGGTCGTCGCCGTAGACGACCACCAGCTGCCGGGTGTCGGCCGGGATCTGCTTGCCCATCCGCTTTCCGACGCCGGGGACGCCGGTCCCGGTCGCCGGGCGGGAGGAGCCGGACACGGCCGGGTTGCCGTTGCCCGCCGCGCCACCGGAGCGGGCCCTGTCGCCGGTGTCCGCGCAGGCCGTGGTCACCGCCAGCAGGGCACCGCAGACGACCGCCGCGGATATGGCGTGCCGGGCGCCACCGCGCCGCGCGTATCGGGGACAGGACGGGGTGTCAGAGGAGTTCCGCATGATCAGAATCCTCCGGCGGGACCGGCCGGGCACGCATCCCGGACCGGCATCCGGCCTAAGCGGGACCGCTACCGTTGCTCCCCATGACAGTCACCGGGACGGACATCACGGCGGACCTGATCCGGGACCTGCTGCGCGAGCAGCACCCCGACCTGGCGGACCGCCCCCTGAAGCTGGGCGCCCTCGGCTGGGACAACCAGGTGTGGCGGCTCGGCGACGACCTCGCCGTCCGCATGCCCTGGGCGACGGAGTCGGCGGACGCGCTGCTGCGCAAGGAGCACACCTGGCTGCCGCTCCTCGCACAGGGGCTGCCCCTCCCGGTCCCTGTCCCGCAGCGCCTCGGTGAACCCTCCGCACGCTTCCCGCGCCCCTGGCTCGTCACCACCTGGGTACCGGGCGAGCCCGCCGACCGCGCCCCCGCGACCCGCCCCGAGGAGGCGGCCGACACCCTGGCCGCCTTCCTGACCGCCTTTCACCGCCGCGCCCCCGAGGAGGCACCGATGGGCCGGGACCGAGGGGGCCGCCTGGCCGACACCGCCGAAGGCTTCACCGGCGCGCTCGCCCGGGCCGCCGAACTGGGCCTCGTCCACGACCCGGACGCCGTCCGCGCGGTCTGGGAGGACGCGGCGGCCGCGCCCGCCTGGACCGGCCCCCGCCTCTGGCTCCACGGCGACCTGCACCCCGCCAACATCCTCACCACCGACGGCACCTTCTCCGGCGTCATCGACTTCGGCGACCTCTTCGCCGGAGACCCCGCCTTCGACCTGGCCTGCGCCTGGCTCCTCCTCCCGGACGGCGCCATCGACCGCTTCCACGCCGCCTACCACCCGGCCCCGGACCCCGCGACCCTCCGCCGCGCCCGCGGCTGGGCGGTCCTCCGCGCCCTCGCCGGCATCCATATCGGCCACGCGGGCGACCAGGGCCGCCCCGGCGGCAAGCCGACGTGGGGGCCACCGGGGCAGGCGGCACTGCGGCGGCTCACGGCGTCGGTCCGGTCCTGACGCGGAAGGTGTTCCGGTAGGCGCGGGGTGACACGCCGAGCGCCTCCCGGAAGCGCAGCCGCATCGCGGTACCGGTGCCGTACCCCGCGTCGGCCGCGACCCGGTCCACGGGATGGTCGGTGCGTTCGAGGAGGCGCCGCGCGTGGTCGAGACGTCGCTCGGCCAGCCAGCGCATCGGTGTCGCACCGGTCTCCTGCCGGAAGCGGCGGCTGAGCGTGCGCACGCTGACACCGGCCCGCCGGGCGAGGTCGTCCAGGGTGAGCGGCTCGCCGAGGTGCTCCAGGGCGTAGGCGCGGGCGGCCGCGGTGGGGGAGGGGCCGGACTCCTGGGGGATCGGCCGTTCGATGTACTGCGCCTGCCCGCCCTCCCGGTGCGGCGGGACGACGGTGTCGCGGGCGACCGCGTTGGCGACCTCCGCCCCGTGATCGGCGCGGATCATGTGCAGACACAGGTCGACCCCGGCGGCCACCCCGGCGGAGGTCAGCACCCCGCCGTCGTCGGTGTACAGCACGTCGGGGTCGACCTCGGTGTCCGGGTACAGGGCGGCCAGTTCGGCGCAGGACTTCCAGTGCGTGGTGGCCCGCCGACCGTCGAGATGCCCGGTGGCGGCCAGCACGAACGCCCCGGTGCAGATCGACGCGAGCCGCGCCCCGGCGGGCACGAGGGCGAGCGCCCGCCGTACCTCGGGGTCGAGCCGCCCCCGCTGCTGCGGCCGGTAGTCCTCCACGGCGGCCGGGACGACGACGGTGTCCGCGTCCCGGAGGATCTCCGGGCCGTGGGGGACGTCGATGCCGATGTCGGTGTCGGTCGTTACCACGCCCGGCACGGTCGCACACGTACGCACCGTGTACAGCGGCCGCCCGTCAGGATCGGTGGCGGTGGTGAACAGCCGGTGCACGATGCCGAGTTCCATCGGAATCAGTCCGGCACGCACCAGAACGACCACCTGGTGTCGCTTCGCACCCTCCATGACCGGATTCTTTCACTCGCTGTCCGGACGGCCAGTGGTGAGGGCGGTCGGGCACGACGAAGCATGGATCACCATGAGCGAGGCGATCCGAGTCCCCCGTAAGTCCGTCACCGGTCACCGCGCCTGGTGGGTCGCGGCCGTCACCGGCACCGCGATCGTCGTCGCGGGCGCCTGTTCCACGCTGCCCGGCATCCTCCAGGGCCCGCTGCACCACGACTTCGGCTGGTCACGCGGCTCCGTCGGCCTGGCTGTGTCGGTGAACATGGTCCTCTACGGCCTCACCGCCCCTTACGCGGCAGCGCTGGCGGACCGGTTCGGGATACGGCGCGTGGTGGCGGCCGCCCTGCTGACGGTCGCGGCGGGGGCGGGGCTGACGACCATGATGACGGCAGCGTGGCAGTTCACCCTGCTCTGGGGGCTCCTGGTCGGCGCGGGAACGGGTGCGCTGTCGATGACGCTCGGGGCGGCGGTGACCGACCGCTGGTTCGCCCGGCACCAGGGCCTGGTGCCGGGCGTGCTGTCCTCGGCGAGCGTGCTGGGCCAGATGGTGTTCCTGCCCGCGCTGTCCTGGATCGTCGACCACCACAACTGGCGCCCCGCGCTGGGCACCGTCACGCTCGCCGCGCTCGCGGTGGTCCCGCTCGTGGCGCTCGTGCTGCGCGACCACCCCGCCGACCTCGGCCAACGCCCCTATGGAAGTCGGGTGTTCGCTGCCCGTCCCGCGCCGGTGCCCGGTGCGGCCCGGCGCACGCTGACGGTACTGAGGGAGGCCGCGCGCACGGCACCGTTCTGGCTGCTCGCGGGGGCGTTCGCCGTATGCGGGGCGTCCACCAACGGCATCATGTGGAGCCACTTCGCCCCGGCCGCCCACGACCACGGCATGCCCGTGACCACCGCGTCCACGCTGCTCGCGGGCATCGGGGTGTTCAACGTGGCCGGGACGGTCGCCTCCGGCTGGCTCACCGACCGCGCGGACGCCCGCAGGCTCCTCGCCGTCTTCTTCACCCTGCGCGGGCTGCTGCTGCTCGTCCTCCCCCTGATCATGACAGCGACCGTGCGGGCGCCGATGCTGGCCTTCGTGGTCCTTTTCGGCCTCCTGGACCTGGCCACCGTCCCCCCGGCCATCGCCCTGTGCCGCCTGCACTGGGGCGACGACAGCGCCATCGTCTTCGGCTGGACCAACGCCGCCCACCAACTCGGCGCCGCCCTGACCGCCCTCCTCGCCGGAGCGGCCCGCGACGCGTTCGGCACGTACGACCCGGTGTGGCTCGCCCTCGCGGCGGCGTGCGCGACAGCGGCCCTGCTGTCCCTGGCGGTCGAGCACTGAGCGCCCCGGTGCGGCAGACTGCCGACGATGGACGACCACCCCACGATGCACCAGACCCCCGCCCCCGACCTCTACGGACGCCTGCGGGTGCGGGCCGCCGACCTGGTGGCCGCCCGGTGGCTCGGTGAGCGCTTCGAGGGCCGTGACCACTCCTGCACGGTGGCCGGTGTCGTGGTGCCGGGGTTCGACGCGTACGTCAGGGTTCTGCATCCGGCGTGGTTGGGGGAGCGGCCGGTGCGGTGGCGCGACGTGGCCGCCGCTCATGGGCGGACGATGATGCCGAACGCCGACTGGCGTGAGGTGACCGGGAGGGACCGGTACGCCTCGGAGTACGGGTTGCCCGGTGTCTGGGACGAGCATCCGACGGAAGGCCCGACCCCGCCCGCTGTCGCCGAGGCGCTGATTCCCGTCCTGGCCCGGCACACCCGTACCGCCGACCAGTGCTGGTTCGGCCTGTGGGACGGGTACGGGCGGTGGGACTTCTCCCGCTTCCCCACCTTCGAGACCCCGTACCGGGACGAGGTGCTCCTCGAAGGGACCCTCTCGGACGCCGTGTCGCCGGTGGCGTGGGACGAGTTCACAGAGCTGCCCGACCTGTGGTGGCCGCGGGACCGGGCCTGGTGCCTGGGCGGGGACGTGGACCTGGTCAGCACCTATGTGGGCGGCGGCGAGGCGCTGATCGAGGAGTTGCTGGCCGACGGCGGGCTGGAGACGCAGCGAGTGGAGCCCGCCGACCCGGTGTACTGAAGGGGCCGGTGCCGGGAACGGCACCGGCCCGGACGGGTCATACGTGCGGTCGGCGTCCGTGTTCCTGGCGCGGGAAGGTCTGGTCCGCTCCGGGCAGGGTCGGCTTCGGCAGCGTGGCCACCTCCTCCTTCGCCTTCTCCAGCTGCTCCGCCGTGTCGTCCGGCAGGCGCGGCGGGCGCGGGCGGCCGGAGCGGAAGCGGAAGGCGCTGGTGAGGTCACCGAAGGTGTCGCGGCGCCAGTCGCTGATGTTGGGCTCCGCCACCCCGGTGAACTGCTCCAGGAACCGCAGCGCCGAGGTGTGGTCGAAGGCTTCCGAAGCGACCCAACCACCTACGGTCCAGGGCGAGATGACGATCGCCGGAACCCGGAAGCCACCCCCGATGGGCAACCCCTGCACGAACTCGTCCGGCGTCCCCGCGGGCGGCACCGGCGGCGGCACATGGTCGAACAGGCCGTCGTTCTCGTCGTAGTTGAGGATGAACGCGGTCTTGCGCCACACCTTCGGGTTGGACGCGATCGCCTCGATCTTCGACGCGACGAAGTCCGCGCCCGCCGCCGGGAGATAGTCCGGATGCTCCGACTGGAAACTGGTCGGCATGATCCAGGACACCGCCGGGAGCCGGTCGTTGCGGGCGTCGTCCTCGAAGGTGCCCTCGGGCTGCGGACGCACCCCGCGCTCGTACAGCTCGGAGCCGGGGGCGGCGTTCTTGAACGCGGCGAACTGCTCCAGCATGTTGCAGCCGTAGTCGTCGTCCTGCTGGTACACCTTCCAGCTGACCCCGGCCGCCTGGAGCCGCTCGGCGTAGGTGGTCCACTGGTACGGCTTGGGCGCCGAGTTCTTGATGACCGGGCCGCCCTTCGTGCCGCCGGGGTCGATCGAACCGGTCATCCACATCAGCCGGTTGGGCCAGGTCGGCCCGAACACCGAGCAGAAGTAGTTGTCGCAGATCGTGAACGTCTCGGCGAGCGCGAACTGGAACGGGATGTCCTCGCGCGTGTAATAGCCCATCACGTAAGGGCCGTTGACGCCGTCGGCCGCGCGGTGGGCGGGCAGCCACTGGTCCATCCTGCCGTTGTTCCACGCCTGGTGCTGCACCGACCAGGCGTGGCTGGTGGAGGGGATCGCCTGCGCGCTGGAGGAGTGGGTGTCGAGGTGGAAGGGCAGCAGATAGCCCTTGGGGTTCACCGCGTCGGGCTGGTAGAAGACGCTGCGTCCGGTGTCCAGCTTCAGCGCGTGCGGGTCGGCGAAGCCGCGTACCCCGGACAGGGTGCCGAAGTAGTGGTCGAACGACCGGTTCTCCTGCATCAGCAGGACGACATGCTCGATGTCGCGCAGCGACCCGCCCTTGGGCGGCTCGGCGGCGACGGCCTTCTGGACGCTCGGTGGAAGCAGGGACAGGGCCGCGGCGCCACCCAGTACGCCCGCGGTCGATCCCAGGACTCTACGACGGGTCAACTCGGCCATGGTGGTCCCTTCTCGAGCGCGCGGAACGCGCTCCGGCGGAGTGTCGGTTCCACCCGGCGGAAGCCGGGCCGCCGCTCACTCTCCGCCCCTCCCGGCGGGACGCGTCAGGGGAAGGCGGTGAACAAGTGGCCAACGCGCGGGAACGGCTTGAACAGCCCGTTACCGTCAATGCCTGTACTTTGCACGGGAGTTGCCGCACGTTCAGCGGAGAGGGTCGGGGCGAGGGAAGGGCCCCCACCGCCGCAGCGGTGAGAGCCCCACGGTCCCGTCGCCTACAACTCCTTGATCCGGATGTCGCGGTACGAGATCACGTCCGACGTGCTGTGCACCTGGAGCCCGATGTAACCCGTCGCGTAGCGTCGGCCGTCGGTGCCGGGGTCACCCGCGCGGGGCGGGGTGAAGACCTGGCCGCCGATGTTGTCGAACTCGTTGATGACGACACCGTTGCGCAGGATCGTGAAGTGCTGGCCCTGCGCGCGGATCTCGTAGTCGTTCCAGGTGCCCTTCGGGGTGACCCCCGCACCGCCCAGACCCACCCGGTCGAAGCCGTAGACCGAGCCCGTCTTGTACATGTCGCCGGTGGGGCTGTCGAGGATCTGGATCTCGTGCCCGTAGTTGATGGCGACCCACTCGGGCCGGGACTCCTCGGGGTGGTCGTGGACGTTCGGGAACCGGATGAAGACACCGCCGTTGGCGTTGCCCGTGCCCGGCGCGTCGTCGCGGAACCGGAGCTTCAGCGAGAAGTCGCCGTACTTCCGCTCCGGGAACCACAGCATGCCCATGCCCGCCACGGTCGTACTGCTGGTGATCGCGCCGTCGCCGGTCAGCGCGAACTTCCCGCCACCGACCTGCTCCCACTTGGCCAGGGACGCCTGGGTGCCGTCGAACAGGTCGCGGTACCCGGTCGTCTGGCCGGGCTTGCCGATCTTCGACTGCTTGGCCGCCTTGGTGATCTTGTTGAACTCGCGCTGGTCGATGACCGCGTCCGCGAGGAGCCGGTCCAGCACGCCGTCGACGTGCTTGAGGAACAGCGCCTGCGACGACCAGTCCTTCTCGTCCTCGATCAGCTCGTTGATCGTGCACCGGCTACGGGTCAGCCGGTTCGGCACACCGGTGTCGACGGTGCCCACGATGACGGTGAGCCGCTCGTCGTACTCGGGGCAGTTCGGTGCCGGGACGCCGCCGCCCTGCGCGACGGTGAAGGTGACGCTCTTGGCCGCGGAGGTGTTCCCCGCCTTGTCCGTCGCCCGGTACTCCACCGTGTGGAAGCCGAGCCGGTCCACGACCACGGGCGCCGAGTACGCCAGGTACGGGCCTCCGTCGAGGGAGTACTCGACCCGGGCCACCCCGGACGCGGAGTCCGAGGCGTTGACGGTGACCTTGGCGCTGGTGACGTACGCGCCGTTCGCGTTCCTGGTGCCGTCGAGGGTCGCCGAGGTCTCCGGCGCGGTCGTGTCCTCGGCGGGCGGCGCGACGACCTTGAACGCCACGGACTTCTCGGTGGCCGCGTTCCCCGCCTTGTCGGTGGCCCGGTAGCGCACGGTGTGCGAGCCGACCTCGTGCACCATCACCGGCGCGGTGTACGGCTGCCAGGCGCCGTCCGCGCCGACCGCGTACTCGATGGTGTTGACGCCCGACCCGGTGTCCGACGCGGTGACGGTGACCGTGGCCATCGTCAGATAGTCGCCGTTCGCGTCCTTCGTGCCGCTCACCGTCGCGGAGGTCTCCGGGGCGGTGGTGTCGTCCGTCGGCGGGGCGACCACGCCGAAGGTCACGGACTTCTCGGCGGCCACGTTGCCCGCCTGGTCGGTCGCGCGGTAGCGCACGGTGTGCGAGCCGACCTGGTCGACGACCACCGGCGCGGTGTACGCCTGCCACGGACCGTCGGCGCCGACCGCGTACTCGATCGACTTCACCCCGGACGCGTCGTCCGACGCGGACACCGTGACCTTGGCCGAGCCGACATAGGCGCCGTCGGCGTTCCGCTGCCCCTCGACCTTCGCCGAGGCCGTCGGCGCCGTGGTGTCCTCGCCGCCGGGCTCGGTCACCGTCAGGATGCCCTGCATCTGGCTGTGACCGGGAATGCTGCAGAAGTAGCGGTACCGGCCGGGCGTCAGCGTCACGTCGACGGTGTGTTTGCCGCCGCTGTCGTCGCCGGGGTTGGCCAGGATGTTCACCGGTACGTCGTGGTTGTACTCGGGGTCCGACACGTCGAAGGTCAGCGTGTGCGGCATGCCGATGTCATTGCCGGTCGCGGTGCTGTTCTCGAAGACGAGGGTCGTGGCACCGGCCACCGCCGTCGTCGGGAAACTCGTGTACTGGTCGGTGCGCGAACTCGTCGTCCACGTCAGCACCTGGGCCGCCGCCGCGCGGTCGCCGTCCCGTCCGTACGCGGCCGTCGAGGTGAGCCCCAGCATCAGCAGCAGCGCGCCCAGCAGCGCGGTGTACAGGCGGAGAGGTCGATGTCTCACTGTGCCGCCTTCCTGGCCAGATCCTTCGCGGCGGGGGTCGCCTCGCCGCCGGTGTACGTCACGCGCCACAGCGCGGACTGGGAGTCGGAGGTGAAGAAGCCGCGGCCGTAGTCGAGGACGTAGAGCGAGCCGTCCGGCGCGAACTTCCAGTCCATCAGGTTGCGGATACCGCCCTGCCCGACCGGGATGATCTTCTTCAGCGACTCCGCCGTGACCGGCAGGCCGCCCTTGCCGACCGTCTTCGGGTCGGTGAGCACCGCGTGGCGCGGGTTGTCCGCGTCATAGAAGTCACCGACGAACCACTTGCCGTCCCAGTACCGCGGCCACGCATTCGCGCCCGCCGTCGCCGCGTCGTAGCGGTAGACCGGGCCGTCCATGGTGGCCTGGCCGCCGCCCTTGAGCCACGGCAGCAGATAGGTGGCCTCCTCGTTCTTGTAGCTGGGCACGCCCGCCGCGTCGCGCGGGAAGTCCGGGGCGCCGCCTTGTGGGGAGTACCAGATGGTGTTGCCGGTGACGGGCGGCAGGTTCACCAGGCCGTCGTTGTTCGGGGACTCGTTCTTCGGCGCGTTGCAGTCGTACCAGCCCAGCGGTTTCGTCGGGTCCGGCAGATTGCGGTCGCGGTAGGGCTGCTTGTTGCCCATGCAGAACGGCCAGCCGTGGTTGCCCGCCTTGGTGATCGCGGCGAACGTGTCGTACTTCGCCGGTCCCCAGGTGGTGCTCGGCGCGCCCGCGTCGGGGCCGACCCAGCCCGCGTAGAGGATGTCGGTCTGCTGGTCGACGGAGATCCGCGCCGGGTTGCGTACGCCCATCACATAGATCTCGCCACGCGTCTTGCCGCCGCCCTCGTCCTGCTCCTTGCCGGTGAAGAGGTTGCCCTCGGGCAGCGTGTACGTGCCGTCCGGCTCCGGGTGGATGCGCAGGATCTTGCCGTTGAGGTTGTGGGTGTTGCCCGCGGTGCGGCGGGCGTCGGCGAAGGACAGGCCCTTGTAGTTGGGCTGCGGGTTGTTGCCCGAGTAACCGTCGCTGAAGCCGGAGGAGTTGTTGTCACCGGTGGCGATGTACAGGTTGCCCTTGGAGTCCCAGGCCATCCCGCCGCCCGCGTGGCAGCAACTGTGCACCTGGACGGGCCACTTCAGCAGGACCTTCTCCGAGGCCAGGTCGAGCTTGTTCGTGGCGCGGTCCAACGTGAAGCGGGAGACGCGGCGTTCGGCCACCTGCTTGTCCCGGTCCAGGCCGGAGTGCGGGGTGTAGTGGAGGTACACCCAGCCGTTGGACTCGAAGCCGGGGTCCAGCTCGATGCCGAGCAACCCCTCCTCGACCTTGATGAGTTCGTCGCCGCCGCCCTTGTTGCCGAAGACGGTCAGGGCGCCCGCGAGGGTCACCTTCTTCGTCGCGGGGTCGTAGATGTGGATCTGGCCGACACCCTTGCCGATGTCGGGGTTGTTCCAGTCGGTGACGACCGGGGCGCCGTTCACCCCGCCGCCCCGGCCGATGTACAGCACCCGTCCGTCGGGCGCCACGACCATGCCGTGCGGCTCGCCGATCTGGTCCTGCTGACCGGGCTGGTTCGGCTGGGTGACGCGCACCGCCGAGTAGTTGGCGTCGATGGTCGCCTTGCAGTCGGCGCGCGACAGCCGGGTGGTCCACAGCAGGGCGCCCCGCAGATGGTCGCGGAAGTCGGTCTCCGCGAACGACTCGACCGTGCCGCCCATCCCGGTGTAGAACGACCGGCCGCCGGAGTAGTCCCGGCACCAGGACACCGGGTGGTCCACGCCGTTGGCGCCGGTGCCCGGCCGGTAGCTGCTCTCCCGGACCTTGGCGACCGTGTGCACCTTGCCGGTCGGGTTGCTCGCCCAGTTGAACCACTTGTCGGGCCGCTTCCACTCCAGCGGCAGGTCCTTCGTGGCCGGATGACTCCGGTCGGGGATCTCGACGGTGGCCCGCTGCACGGCGGCCGGGCTGGAACCCGCCGGACGGGCGCCGATCAGGCCGGTGAACCAGTCGGAGTACGGCTCCGTCCGGGCCGCGTCATGGATACCGAGGAAGCCGCCGCCCGCCTTCAGATACGCCTCGAGCCCGGCCTCCTGCTCGGGATCGAGGACGTCCCCGCCGCCGGTCAGGAACACCACGGCGTTGAAGGTGCCCAGCCGCTTGTCGTCGGTGAAGACCGAGGCGTCGTCCGTCGCCACGGTCTTGAAGCGCTGATCGGCCGGACCGGTCAGACCGATGGACTCGACGGCCTCGATGCCCGCGTCGACGGTCGGTGACTCCTCGGTGGCCGAGGCGTGGAAGACGAGCACTTTCACGTTCTTGCCACCCGGCGGCGACGGCAGCGCCGACGCCTTCGGCTCCGGGTACGGACTGGCCGTGGCGGCGGTGCCGCCGCTCAGCAGGGATGCCGCCAGGGCTCCGGCCGCCAGGGCCGACGCCGCCGCCCGCCGGGATCTCGACCGGTGATGTGGTGCGCTCTGCATGGGTCACCCACCCTCCGTGGTCTCAGCAACAGCGCCAGAAGCTAGACGCCTTTCAACGACCCGCCAATAGCAACGGACGGAATCTCACCAACTTTGTCCTGGGTGTGGATAAACGGGGATCGCGGCTCTACCGTGGCCGTCCCCACGGGGACTCCCGCTCCCCGCCCGTCTCCTCACAGCACTCCTCACAGCACTGGAGAGACCGGTATGGTTCTGGACAGAAGGACTTTCGGACGACGGCTGCTGGCCGGTGGTGTGGTCGCCGCGACCGGTACGGCGACGTTGTCCGTCGCCTCCGCCCCCTCCGCGGCGGACCCCTCCCCGCCCACGGCTCCGGCCGGTGGCCAGGTGCGCCATCTCAAGCTCTACGCCGAGAAACTGCCGGGCGGCCAGCTCGGCTACGGCCTGGAGAAGGGCAAGGCCACCGTGCCGGGCCCCCTCATCGAGCTGGTCGAGGGCGACACCCTGCACATCGAGTTCGAGAACCTCACCGACGCCGACGCCAGCCTCCACGTCCACGGCGTCGACTACGACATCGCCAACGACGGCACCCGGATGACGAACAGCCACGTGGAGCCGGGCGGCACCCGCACCTACACCTGGCGCACCCACGCGCCGGGCCGCCGCAAGGACGGCACCTGGCAGGCGGGCAGCGCCGGTTACTGGCACTACCACGACCACGTCGTGGGCACCGACCACGGAACCGGCGGCATCCGCAAGGGCCTGTACGGCCCGGTCGTCGTGCGCCGGAAGGGCGACATACTGCCGGACAAGCAGTTCACGATCGTCTTCAACGACATGACGATCAACAACAGGACGGCGGGGGAGACCCCCGACTTCGAGGCCACGGTGGGCGACCGCGTCGAGATCATCATGATCACGCACGGCGAGTACTACCACACCTTCCACATGCACGGTCACCGCTGGGCCGACAACCGCACGGGCCTGCTGACCGGCCCCGACGACCCCAGCCGCGTCGTCGACAACAAGATCACCGGCCCGGCCGACTCCTTCGGCTTCCAGGTCATCGCGGGCGAACACGTCGGCGCGGGCGCCTGGATGTACCACTGCCATGTCCAGAGCCACTCCGACATGGGGATGGCCGGACTGTTCCTGGTGGCCAAGCCCGACGGCACCGTCCCCGGCCACACGGGCCACCACACCGCCGCGCACCACGCCCACTGAGGCCCGGGTCTTTGTCCTGTGAGTGGAGAAAGTGGGTACGAATTCCCGCGCTACTTCTTCCCAGCCCCGGCAGCCGCTGCTACGTTCCCCCCGAAAGAACGCGACGGACGTCCGGTACCGAGGCGGGGAGGGATTCGTGAGACGCATGACGGCACGACCCGCCAACGCCCACCAGGCCCGGCTGCTCCGCCTGTTGCGCGACGAGGGCCCCAACTCCCGCGCCCAGCTGGGCGACCAGGTCGAACTGTCCCGGTCCAAGCTGGCCGTGGAGGTGGACCGGCTCCTCCAGACCGGGCTGATCGTGGCCGACGGACTCGCCGCCTCGCGCGGCGGGCGCCGCTCCCACAACCTCCGGCTCGCCCCCAACCTGCGCTTCCTCGGCATCGACATCGGCGCGACCTCGGTCGACGTCGCCGTCACCAACGCCGAACTCGAAGTGCTGGGCCACCTCAACCAGCCCCTGGATGTACGCGAGGGCCCGGTCGCGGTCTTCGAGCACGTCCTCGCCATGGCGGCCAAGCTCCGGTCCTCCGGGCTCGCGGAGGGGTTCGACGGCGCCGGGATCGGCGTACCGGGCCCCGTCCGCTTCCCGGAGGGGGTACCGGTCGCACCGCCGATCATGCCGGGCTGGGACGGCTTCCCCGTGCGGGAGGCGCTCAGCCAGGAACTCGGCTGCCCCGTCATGGCGGACAACGACGTCAACCTGATGGCGATGGGGGAGCAGCACGCCGGGGTAGCCCGCTCCGTCGGCGACTTCCTCTGCGTCAAGATCGGCACCGGCATCGGCTGCGGCATCGTCGTGGGCGGCGAGGTGTACCGGGGGGCCACGGGCAGCGCGGGCGACATCGGGCACATCCAGGCCGTACCCGACGGCCGTGCCTGCGCCTGCGGCAACCGCGGCTGCCTGGAGGCCCACTTCAGCGGCGCGGCGCTCGCCCGCGACGCCCTGGAGGCGGCCACCCAGGGACTCTCGGCCGAACTCGCCTCCCGGCTGGAGACGCACGGCACCCTGAGCGCCGTCGACATCGCCGCCGCGGCCGCCGCGGGCGACACCGTCGCGCTCGACCTCATCCGGGAGGGCGGCACCCGCACCGGCCAGGTCATCGCGGGCCTGGTCAGCTTCTTCAACCCCGGACTCGTGGTGATCGGCGGCGGGGTGACCGGCCTCGGCCACACCCTGCTCGCCGCGATCCGCACCCAGGTCTACCGCCAGTCGCTGCCGCTCGCGACCGGCAACCTGCCCATCGTGCTCGGCGAGCTGGGCCAGAACGCCGGAGTCATCGGCGGCGCCCGCCTCATCAGCGACCACCTGTTCTCCCCGGCGTGACCGTGCCGCCCGGCACCATCCCGCCGGACGGCCCGTAGGAACAGCGCGACGGAAACAGCACCGCCCGCACCTCTGCTCCGCCCCGGTCCGCCCGACCCGTCGGCGTACCGCCCTGAAACAGGCCCGCACGCCCGCCGAGGGGGAACACATGGCACCAGAACCACCACTGCTCAGCATGACCGGCATCACCAAGGCGTTCCCCGGCGTCCGGGCCCTCGACGGTGTCGACCTCGACGTGCAGGAGGGCGAGGTCCACTGCCTGCTCGGCCAGAACGGCGCGGGCAAGTCCACCCTCATCAAGGTCCTGGCCGGTGCCCACCAGCCCGACACCGGGACCATCCACTGGCGCGGCGAACCCGTCACCCTCCGCTCGCCCATGGCCGCGATGCGTCTCGGCATCGCCACCATCTACCAGGAACTCGACCTGGTGGAGCACCTGTCGGTCGCCGAGAACATCCACCTGGGCCATGAGCCCACCAGGGCCGGATTCGTCGTACGACGGCGCACGGCACGCACCACGACGGCCGCCCTGCTGCGCCGACTCGGACACTCCGAGATCGAACCGGGGCGCCTGGTAGGGGACTTGTCCGCCGCGCAGCAGCAGATCGTCTCCATGGCGCGGGCGTTGTCGCACGACGTACGGCTCATCGTGATGGACGAGCCGTCCGCCGCGCTCGACCCCGACGAGGTCGACAACCTCTTCCGCGTGGTCACCGGACTCACCGCCGAGGGCGTCGCCGTCGTCTACATCTCGCACCGGCTGGACGAGATCCGCCGCATCGGCGACCGCGTGACCGTACTGAAGGACGGCCGGGCGGTGGCCCGCGGCCTGCCCGCGAAGACCACCCCGACCCGCGAGGTCGTCACCCTGATGACGGGCCGCGACGTCGAGTACGTCTTCCCGCCGCGCCCGGCCGAACCCCCGCTGCAGGAACCAGTGTTGGAGGTAAGGGGCCTGGCTCGGAGCGGTGAGTTCGACCCGCTCGACCTCGTGGTGCGGCCGGGCGAGATCGTCGGCATCGCCGGGCTCGTGGGCTCCGGCCGCTCCGAGATCCTGGAGACGGTCTACGGCGCCCGCAAGCCCGACGCCGGGCAGGTGCTCGTCGGCGGTCGGCCGATCCGGACCGGCAGCGTACGGGCCGCCGTGCGCGCCGGGATCGGGCTGGCACCCGAGGAGCGCAAGGCGCAGGCCCTGCTCATGCTGGAGTCCGTCACCCGCAACGTATCGGTGTCCACCCTGTCGCGGTTCTCGCGCGGCGGCTGGATCGACCGGGGCGCCGAGCTGGGCGCCGCCCGCGCCGCGACCCGCGAGCTGTCGCTGCGCCCCGACAACCCGGCCGTCCCCGTCCGCACCCTCTCCGGCGGCAACCAGCAGAAGGCCGTCCTGGCCCGCTGGCTGCTGCGCGGCTGCCGGGTGCTGCTGCTCGACGAACCCACCCGGGGCGTCGACGTCGGCGCCCGCGCCGAGCTGTACGCCGTGGTCCGCCGCCTCGCCGACGAGGGCCTCGCCGTGCTGCTGGTCTCCAGCGAGGTGCCCGAGGTCCTCGGCCTCGCCGACCGTGTCCTGGTGCTCCGGGAGGGCCACGTCGTGCACGAGGCACCCGCCCGCGAACTCGACGAGCACCGCGTACTCGACCTCGTCATGGAAGGAAGCCCGGCGTCATGACGCAGCCCGTCTCCCCGCCCCGGTACGACAGCGGCAAGGCACCCGCGGCCGCCCCGCCCCACGCCTGGCGCGCGCTCGCGGGCCGCGCCGACGTCCGCACCCTCTCCCTGCTCGGCGTCCTCGCCGTCCTGATCCTGATCGGCGGGATCACCAAGCCGGACGAGTTCCTCGACACCCGCAACCTCCAACTCGTCCTCACCCAGGCGTCCGTGATCGGTGTCGTCACCGTCGGCATGACCTTCGTCATCACCTCCGGCGGCATCGACCTCTCCGTCGGCGCGATCGTCGCCCTCGCCTCGGTCTGGGCGACCACGGTGGCGACCCAGGAGTACGGGTTCACCGGCATCCTCTTCGCGGCGGTCGCCGTCGGCGTGGGCTGCGGCCTCGTCAACGGCCTGCTCGTCGCCTACGGGGGCATGGTCCCGTTCATCGCCACGCTGGCCATGCTCGCCTCGGCGCGCGGGCTCGCGCTCCAGATCACCGACGGACGCACGCAGATCGTCACCATCGACTCCGTGCTGAGCCTCGGCGAACGTGACTCCTACGTCCTGGGCATCCCGCCGCTGGTCCTGGTCTTCGCCCTCGTCACCGTCATCGGCTGGCTCGTCCTGAACCGCACCACCTTCGGCCGCCGCACCGTCGCGGTCGGCGGCAACGCGGAGGCGGCCCGCCTCGCCGGGATCGACGTACGCCGCCAGCGCCTCTACCTCTACCTGCTGTCCGGACTGTGCTGCGGCATCGCGGCGTTCCTGCTGATCGTCCTGGCCGGGTCGGGCCAGAACACCAACGGCAACCTCTACGAACTCGACGCCATCGCCGCCGCCATCATCGGCGGCACCCTGCTCAGCGGCGGCCGGGGCACCATCACCGGCTCCGTGCTGGGCGTACTGATCTTCACCACGATCACCGACATCTTCGCCCTGAACAACCTGCAGAGCGACGTCCAGCAGATCGCCAAGGGCGCGATCATCGTCGCCGCCGTACTGGTCCAGCGCCGCACCGCGAGCACCACCTGAGGAAAGGGTTCACCGCCATGCGACCGACCGCACCGACACCCCTCACCAGCCGCAGAGGACTGCTCTTCGGGACCGCCGCCGTCGGCGCCGGCGCCTTCCTCGCCGGATGCACCAGCAACGAGCCCAAGGACGAGAAGACCGCCGCCGAGGACAAGCCCGCCGACGACCAGCCCGGCAAGCACGTCACCATCGGCTTCGCGGGCCCGCAGGCCGACCACGGCTGGCTCAACGCCATCAACGACAACGCCAAGCGGCGCGCCCGCACCTACTCCGACGTCACCCTGGAGATCACCGAGGGCTCCAACGACACCGCCGCCCAGATCGGCCAGATCGAGACCCTCATCAACAAGAAGGTCGACGTCCTGGTCGTCCTGCCCGCCGACGGCAAGGCCCTCACCCAGGTCGGCCTGAAGGCGATGCGCGCCGGGATTCCGGTCGTCAACCTGGACCGGGTCTTCAACACCCCGCAGGCGTACCGCTGCTGGATCGGCGGCGACAACTACGGCATGGGCCTCAACGCCGGGCACTACATCGGCGAGAAGCTGAAGGACACCCCGGACGCCCGCGTCGTGGAACTGGCCGGGCTGGACAACCTGGAACTGACCAAGCAGCGCACCAAGGGTTTCGACGACGCCCTGAAGAACTACCCCAACATCCGCAAGGTGGCCCGCCAGGCGGCCGACTTCACCGTCGAGTCCGGCCAGGCCAAGATGGCCCAACTCCTCCAGGCACAGCGCAAGTTCGACGCCCTGTGGAACCACGACGACGATCAGGGCGTAGGTGCGCTGCGCGCCGTGGAGCAGGCGGGCCGGGACGGCTTCCTCATGGTCGGCGGCGCCGGTGCGCTCTCCGCGTTCCAGGCCATCGAGCGGGACGACGGTGTGCTGAAGGCGACCGTCCTCTACCCGCCGACCATGTCCGCCTCCGCGATCGACCTCGCCCGCGCCCTCGGCCAGGGCAAGGGCGTGGGCGGCATGGCCGAGTACGAGATCCCCGCGTCGGTCACGCTCTACTCCGCCGTCGTCGACAAGGACAACGTCGACCGGTACATGCCCACCGGCTTCCGGTGACCGGACCTCTGCCCCACCCGCACGGCGTCACCCCGTACGAGGACGAGGAGAGGACCCACCGCATGGCACAGCCGCAGAGTTCAGCACAGGAGGGGACCGGGTCCGGTCCTCAGGGCAAGCCGCCGCTGCGCATCGGGATGGTCGGGTACGCCTTCATGGGCGCCGCCCACTCCCAGGGCTGGCGCACGGCGGGCCGCGTCTTCGACCTGCCCCGCGAACCGGTCCTGTCCGTGCTGTGCGGCCGGGACGGCACGGCGGTACGGGCCGCCGCCGACCGGCACGGCTGGGCGGCCACCGAGACCGACTGGCGTGCGCTGATCGCCCGCGACGACGTCGACCTCGTCGACATCTGCACCCCCGGCGACAGCCACGCCGAGATCGCGCTCGCCGCGCTCGCCGTGGGCAAGCACGTGCTGTGCGAGAAGCCGCTCGCCAACACCGTCGAGGAAGCGGAGGCGATGGCGGCAGCGGCGGAAACGGCATATGAGCGCGGCCAGTTGGCGATGGTCGGCTTCAACTACCGTCGGGTGCCCGCCGTCGCTCTCGCCCGGCGGATGATCACCGAGGGGCGGCTCGGGACCGTCCGGCATGTCCGGGTGAGCTATCTCCAGGACTGGCTGGTCGACCCGGAGTTCCCGCTGACCTGGCGGCTGCGCAAGGAGACGGCCGGTTCGGGCGCGCTCGGGGACCTGGGGGCGCATGTCATCGACGTCGCCCAGTACCTGGCGGGGGAGAAGCTCGCCGGGGTGTCCGCGCTCACCGAGACCTTCGTACGCCAACGGCCGCTGGCGGAAGGCGGGTCGGGGCCCGTCACGGTGGACGACGCCGCCGTGTTCACGGGCCGGTTCGCCTCCGGCGCCCTGGGCTCCTTCGAGGCGACGCGATACGCCACCGGACGCAAGAACGCGCTCCGCATCGAGCTGAATGGTGAACGGGGTTCCCTCGCCTTCGACTTGGAGCGGCTCAACGAGCTGTCCTTCCACGACGGCACCGAGCCCGGCACACACGCGGGATTCCGCCGCATCCTGGTGACCGAGCCCGACCACCCCTACCTGGACGCCTGGTGGCCGCCGGGACACGGCCTCGGCTACGAGCACACCTTCGTCCACCAGGCCCGCGACCTCGTGCACGCCATCGCGGAGGGCCGCAAGCCCGTCCCGTCGTTCGCCGACGGCCTGGAGGTCCAGCGGGTGCTGGCCGCCGTGGAGGAGAGCGCCGCGAAGAACTCCGTGTACACCCCGATCGTGTTCTGACGTCCGAGGAGGGCCGGCCGATGCCGCGTACATTCACCCTGTTCACCGGCCAGTGGGCCGACCTGCCACTGGAGGAGGTCTGCCGCCTCGCGCGCGACTTCGGCTACGACGGACTCGAACTCGCCTGCTGGGGAGACCACTTCGAGGTGGACAAGGCGCTCGCCGACCCGGCGTATCTCGCCTCGCGCCATCAACTCCTCGACAAGTACGGCCTGAAGTGCTGGGCCATCTCCAACCATCTGGTCGGCCAGGCCGTCTGCGACGCCATCATCGACGAACGCCACCAGGCGATCCTGCCCGCCCGGATCTGGGGCGACGGCGACGGGGAGGGCGTACGGCAGCGGGCGGCGGCCGAGATCGCGGACACCGCCCGCGCGGCGGCGGCCTTCGGCGTGGACACGGTCGTCGGCTTCACCGGCTCCGCCATCTGGCACCTCGTCGCCATGTTCCCGCCCGCCCCCGAGACGATGATCGAGCGGGGCTACCAGGACTTCGCCGAGCGCTGGAACCCGATCCTGGACGTCTTCGACGCCGAGGGCGTGCGGTTCGCGCACGAGGTCCACCCGAGCGAGATCGCCTACGACTACTGGACGACCCAGCGTGCCCTGGAGGCCGTCGGACACCGGCCCGCCTTCGGCCTGAACTTCGACCCCTCCCACTTCGTGTGGCAGGACCTGGACCCGGTCGGCTTCCTGTGGGACTTCCGGGACCGGATCTACCACGTGGACTGCAAGGAGGCCCGCAAGCGCCTGGACGGCCGCAACGGCCGCCTCGGCTCCCACCTGCCCTGGGGCGACCCGCGTCGCGGCTGGGACTTCGTCTCGGCCGGGCACGGTGACGTCCCCTGGGAGGACGTGTTCCGGATGCTGGCCTCCATCGGCTACCAGGGCCCCGTCTCCGTCGAGTGGGAGGACGCGGGCATGGACCGGCTCCAGGGTGCCCCCGAAGCCCTGGCCCGCCTCAAGGCGTACGACTTCGACCCGCCGTCGGCCTCGTTCGACGCGGCGTTCGGCCACTGACGCTCCTCATCGGCCCCGACTCACCCCCACCGGGATGACGGCGCATCCCGGCGCACCCCCACCCGCCCGTACCATCCGCTTCTTCTGGAGGCATCCGTGCACGGGAACGCCCGCCCCACCGGTACCCCAAGCCGCCGCCCACGTCTGCGCACCGCCCTCGCCCTCGCCTGCGGTGCGCTCCTCATCGGCGCCACCCCCGCCCTCACCGCGCCCGGCGCGTCCGCCGCCGACCGGGGCGGCGCCGCCGCCGAGGACGTCCAGCAGGTCACCCTCGCCCGAGGCGAGGCGGAGGTCGGCGAGCCCATGAGCCTCGCCGTGCTGCCCGACCGCTCCGTCCTCCACACCTCCCGCGACGGCGAACTCCGCCTCACCGACGCCGCGGGCACCACCCGCACCGCGGGCAAGCTCGCCGTCTACTCCCACGACGAGGAGGGCCTCCAGGGCGTCGGCGTCGACCCGCACTTCACCGACAACCGCTTCGTCTACCTCTACTACGCGCCCCCGCTGGACACCCCGCCCGGCGACGCCCCCGAGACCGGCACCGCCGCCGACTTCGCCCCCTTCGACGGCGTCAACCGGCTCTCCCGGTTCGTCCTGAAGACCGACGGCACCCTGGACACCGCCAGCGAGAAGAAGATCCTGGAAGTGCCGACCTCGCGCGGCATCTGCTGCCACGTCGGCGGGGACATCGACTTCGACAGGGACGGCAACCTCTACCTGTCGACCGGCGACGACTCCAACCCCTTCCAGTCCGACGGCTTCACCCCCATCGACGAACGCGCCGACCGCAACCCGGCCTTCGACGCCCAGCGCACCGCGGGCAACACCAACGACCTGCGCGGCAAGATCCTGCGGATCAAGGTCGGCGCCGACGGCACCTACACCGTCCCCGACGGCAACCTCTTCGCCCCCGGCACCGCGAAGACCCGCCCCGAGATCTACGCCATGGGCTTCCGCAACCCCTTCCGCTTCAGCGTCGACAAGGAGACCGGCGTCCTCTACGTCGGCGACTACGGCCCCGACGCCGGAGCCGCCGACCCGGCCCGAGGCCCCGGCGGCCAGGTCGAGTTCGCCCGCGTCACCGGCCCCGGCAACTTCGGCTGGCCCTACTGCACCGGCAAGAACGACGCCTACGTCGACTACGACTTCGCCACCAAGACCTCCGGCGCCGCCTTCGACTGCGCCGCCCCGAAGAACACCTCCCCGCACAACACCGGCCTCACCGACCTGCCCCCGGCCCAGACGGCCTGGCTGCCCTACGACGGCGCGTCCGTACCGGAGTTCGGCGACGGCTCCGAGTCCCCGATGGGCGGCCCCGTCTACCACTACGACCCCGCCCTGGACTCCCCGGTGAAGTTCCCCGAGGCGTACGACGGCGACTTCTTCGCCGGTGAGTTCGGCCGCCGCTGGATCAAGCGCATCGAGACCGGCGCGGACGGCGCGGTGCAGTCGATCAACGCCTTCCCCTGGACCGGCACCCAGGTGATGGACATGGCCTTCGGCCCCGACGGCGCGCTGTACGTCCTGGACTACGGCACCGCCTGGTTCGGCGGCGACGACAACTCCGCCCTGTACCGGATCGAGAACGCCACCGGCGGCCACTCACCGGTCGCCAAGGCCGCCGCCGACAAGACCTCCGGGCAGGCCGCGCTGAAGGTCCGCTTCTCCTCCGCGGGCACCACCGACCAGGACGGCGACACCCTCACCCGCCACTGGGACTTCGGCGACGGCACCAGCTCCACCGCCGCCAACCCCACCCACACCTACCGCCAGAACGGCACCTACACCGCCACCCTGACCGCCAAGGACCCCTCCGGCCGCACCGGCAGCGCCGCCGTACGGATCGTCGTCGGCAACACCGCACCCACCGTGACCCTCCAACTCCCGCAGGACGGGCAGCTGTTCAGCTTCGGTGACGCCGTCCCCTTCACGGTCAAGGTCACCGACCCCGAGGACGGTACGGGCGTCGACTGCTCCAAGGTCACCGTCAACTTCATCCTCGGCCACGACACCCACGGCCACCCGCTGACCTCCGCCAAGGGCTGCTCCGGCACCATCCGGACCAGCGCCGACGGCGGACACGACGAGAACGAGGACATCTTCGGCGTGTTCGACGCCGAGTACACCGACACCGGAGGCGGCGGCCAGGCCCCGCTCACCTCCCACGACCAGAACGTCACCCAGCCCCGCCACCGCCAGGCCGAGCACTACACCGGCTCCTCCGGCGTCACCCTCCAGTCCAAGGACACCGCCCACGGCGGCAAGACCGTAGGCGACATCCACGACGGCGACTGGATCTCCTTCAGCCCCTACGCGCTCGGCAACGCCAAGAAGATCACCGCCCGGATCTCCTCCGGAGGCGTCGGCGGCACCCTGGAGATCCGCGCCGGATCGGCCACGGGCACCCTGCTGGGCAAGGCAACCGTGCCGGTGACCGGCGGCTGGGAGACCTTCCAGGACGTGAGCGCCGACCTGACCCGCGCCCCGAAGGCCACGACCACGCTCTTCCTGGTCTTCAAGGGCGGCACCGGCGCCCTCTTCGACGTGGACGACTTCACCTTCACCACCGGCTGAACGGAGGTCACCCCCATGCGCACCACACGCCTGCTCACCACCACCGCCCTCGGAGCCGCACTGCTGCTCGGCTGCGTCACCGGCCCGGCCGCCGCGCGGCCCACCGAGACCGGCCGGGTCCTGGTCTTCTCCAAGACCACCGGCTTCCGCCACGACTCCATCCTGGACGGCGTGGCCGCCGTACAGCAGCTCGGCGCCACGGACGGCCTCACGGTCGACGCCACCGAGGACGCCACCGCCTTCACCGCCCGCAACCTGCGCCGCTACGACGCCGTCGTCTTCCTTTCCACTACCGGCGACGTCCTCAACGCCGCCCAGCAGCGGGCCTTCGAGGGCTACATCCGCCAGGGCGGCGGCTACGTCGGCGTCCACGCGGCCGCCGACACCGAGTACGACTGGCCGTTCTACGGCGGCCTCGCCGGGGCCTGGTTCGACTCGCACCCGGCGATCCAGCCCGCCACCGTCGTGGTCGAGGACCACGCCCACCCCGCCACCGCCCAGCTGCCCGGCCGGTGGGAACGCACCGACGAGTGGTACAACTACCGCTCCAACCCCCGCGAACGCGCCCACGTCCTCGCCTCGCTCGACGAGTCCTCCTACAGCGGCGGCACCATGAACGGCGACCATCCGATCGCCTGGTGCCAGACCTACCAGGGCGGCCGCGCCTTCTACACCGGCGGCGGCCACACCCGCGAGTCCTACGCCGACCCCGCCTTCCGCGCCCACCTGCTCGGCGGCCTGCGCTGGGCGACCGGCGCGGCCCAGGCCGACTGCCGCCCGGAGAACGGCTACCACCCCCTCTTCGACGGCACCGCCGCCTCGCTGGAGGACTGGCGGCAGGCGGGGCCCGGCTCCTTCACCCTGGCCGACGACGGCACGCTCACCTCGTCCGGCGGCATGGGCCTGCTCTGGTACGCCGCCTCGGGCTTCTCCTCGTACTCCCTCAAGCTCGACTGGAAGATCACCGGGGACGGCAACTCGGGCGTGTTCGTGGGCTTCCCGCCCTCGGACGACCCCTGGTCCGCCGTCGACAACGGCTACGAGGTCCAGATCGACGCCACCGACGTCCCCGAGAAGACCACCGGCTCGGTGTACGGCTTCCAGTCCGCCGACCTCGCCGCGCGGGACCGCGCGCTGAACCCGCCGGGGGAGTGGAACACCTACGAGATCCGGGTGGAGGGCGAACACCTCCGCATCTGGCTCAACGGCACCCCGATCAACGACTTCACCAACACCGACCCGGCCCGCAGCCTGCGCGACGGCCACCTCGGCATCCAGAACCACGGGGCCGACGACCAGGTGGCGTTCCGCGACATCCGGATCAAGGAACTGCCCGCAGGGGGCCGCTGAAGCGGCGGCGGGCGGGAGACGCCGTACTCCCGCCCGCCGTCTCCTGTCCGCCGTGTCCCGTCCGTGCCGAGCCCGTCCACCAGGAGGCCGATCATGTCCGTGTCCCGTCCCGCCGGCGTGTGGCTCATCGGCACCCGAGGCTCGGTGGCGACCACCGTCGTCGCGGGCTGCGCCGCGATGTCCGCCGGTCTGCACCCGCCCACCGGCATGCTCACGGAGACCGCCCTGTTCGCCGACTGCGGCCTGCCCGGACTGTCCTCCCTGGTCTTCGGCGGCCACGACACGCTGGACTGCCCCCTGCCCAAACGCGCCGAGGAACTCGCCGCCGGAGGCGTCCTGCCACCCGGCCTGCCCGCGGCCGTCGCGGCCGAACTCACCGCCGCCGACGACGAGATCGCCCCCGGGGGCCCGCTCCCCGACGACGACCGTGACGAGCAGGCGCTGATCGAGGCGTTCGCCGCCGACATCCGCGACTTCACCGCCCGCCGCGCCCCGGCCGGGACGGTGGTCGTCAACGTGGCCTCCACCGAGCCCGCCCCCGACGGCGACACCCTCCCACCCAGCTCGCTCTACGCTGCGGCGGCCCTGCGCGCGGGCTGCCCCTACGTCAACTTCACCCCGTCCACCGGCCTGCACCACCCGTCCCTGGCCGCCGCCTCGGCCGACAGCGGCCTGCCGTACGCGGGGCGGGACGGCAAGACCGGCCAGACCCTCCTGCGCTCGGTGCTGGGCCCCATGTTCGCCCAACGCGCCCTCGCGGTACGGGCCTGGTCCGGCACCAACCTGCTCGGCGGCGGCGACGGCGCCGCCCTGGCCGACCCGGCGGCCGCGGCGGCGAAGAACGCGGGCAAGGAACGGGTCCTGACCGACACCCTCGGCACCCCGGTACAGGGCGAGGTGCACATCGACGACGTGCCCGCCCTCGGCGACTGGAAGACCGCCTGGGACCACATCGCTTTCGACGGCTTCCTCGGCACCCGCATGATCCTGCAGACCATCTGGCAGGGCTGCGACTCCTCCCTGGCCGCCCCGCTGGTCCTCGACCTGGCCCGCCTCACCCTCCGCGCCCGAGAGGCGGGCCTGTCCGGACCGCTGACCGACCTGGGCTTCTACTTCAAGGACCCGGTGGGCGACGGCCCGTCGGCCCTGAGCGACCAGTACACGGCCCTCACCCGGCTCGCGGCCCGGCTTCGCGCGGGGGAGGCCCGGTGACGGGGGAGGGGCGTCCCGCTGTCCCTGACCGGGGCAGGCCCAGCCGATCGGCCGCCTGGGCCGAACTCCTGCGACTACCGGCCCTGTTCACCGTCCCCGGTGACGTCCTGGCCGGGGCGGCCACGGTCTCCGGCCGCCCAGACCGTCGTACCGCGTGGGCCATCGGCTCCTCCCTCTGCCTGTACGAGGCGGGCATGGCGCTCAACGACTGGGCCGACCGCGCAGAGGACGCCGCCGAACGCCCCCACCGCCCGCTGCCCTCGGGCCGCGTCCGCCCCGCCGCCGCGCTCACCGCGGCCTGCGCCCTGACCGCCACCGGCCTGGCATTCGCCGCACGCGCTGGCCGACCCGCGCTCGCCGTCGCCGCGCCCCTGGCCGCGACCGTGTGGGCGTACGACCTGGGCCTCAAACGGACCCCGGCGGGCCCCCTCGCGATGGCGGCGGCCCGCGCACTCGACCTCCTGCTCGGCGCCGCCGCCACCTCGGGACGCGTCGGCCCCGCGCTCCCCTCCGCCGCCCTGCTCGGCACCCACACCCTCGCCCTCACCACGGTCTCCCGCAACGAGACCCAGGGCGGCTCCCCCCTCACCCCCCTGACCGCACTCGCCACCACCGGCGCCCTGACGCACCTCCTGACCCGACGCCCCCCGCGAACCCCGCTGCACACGGCCCGGACGAGCCCCGCCGGATCGGACACCCCTTCAGCTACCCCCGGCACGCACGCCCTCCGCGTGGCCTGCGCCCTCGCCTACGCCGCCACCGCCGCCCGCCCCTACTTCCACGCCGCCCTCAACCCGTCGCCCCCGCTCACCCAGAAGGCCGTCGGCGGCGGCATCCGCGCCACCATCCCGCTCCAGGCCGCGCTCTCGGCCCGCTCCGCCGCCCCGGTCAGCGCGCTGATCACCGCGGCGCTGGCCCCGTTGGCCGCCCGGTTCGCCAAGAAGGTGAGCGTGACATGACGCCCGAGCCCTCCACCCCCCAGGTGCCTGCCGCCCCGACCGCCCTCCGCTTCGGCTACGGCACCAACGGCCTGGCCGACCTCCGCCTCGACGACGCCCTCGCCCTGCTCGCCGACCTCGGCTACGACGGTGTGGGCCTCACCCTCGACCACATGCACCTCGACCCGTTGGCCCCCGACGTCGCCGCCCGCACCCGGCAGGTGGCCCGCCGTCTGGCCGCGCTCGGCCTGGAGGTCACCGTGGAGACCGGCGCCCGCTACGTCCTCGACCCGCGCCGCAAACACGGACCCTCCCTCCTCGACCCTGACCCCGCCGACCGGGCCCGCCGCGCCGATCTGCTGATCCGGGCCGTGCGGATCGCGGCCGAACTCGGCGCCCACGCCGTGCACTGCTTCAGCGGCACCCTCCCGCCCGGCACGGACGAGAAGACGGCGTGGGACCGGCTGGCCGACACCCTCACCCCGGTCCTGGCAGCCGCCACCGCCGCCGACATCCCCCTCGCCGTCGAACCCGAGCCGGGCCATCTCCTCGCCACCCTCGCGGACTTCCACCACCTCCGTCACGCCCTCGGCGACCCCGCCCACCTCGGGCTCACCCTTGACATCGGCCACTGCCAGTGCCTCGAACCGCTCCCTCCCGCCGACTGCGTCAGCGCCGCCGCACCCTGGCTGCGGCACGTCCAGATCGAGGACATGCGCCGCGGCCGACACGAGCACCTGCCGTTCGGAGACGGCGAGATCGACTTCCCCGCCGTCCTCGCGGCCCTGGCCGCCACCGGCTACCAGGGCCTCACCGTGGTCGAACTGCCCCGCCATTCCCACGCGGGCCCCCACTTCGCCGAAACCTCCCTGCCCTTCCTCAAGGCCGCCGCCCGACTGCCGCTCACCTCGGGGGTCAGCCCCGTCAGCCCGTCGGCCGTCGCTCCCCGTCCCGCCTCGCCGCCGATCGCGAACCAGGACGACGCCCGACCCCCACGCAGCCCGGCGGTCACCCCCGCGGCCTCTCTCCACCCCGTGCTCAGCACCGGGACCTCCGCCCCCACGGAAGGGACCCCCGCATGACGCACCCCCACCCCACCCCCGACCGCACCCGCATCTCCTCCGAAGCAGCAAGCCCCTCATCCCTCCCGGACGACCTACGCGCCCACCTCACACCCCCAGCCCGAGACTGGCTGGACCTCGCCCTCACCGAAGCCGCCACCCGCCCCGCCCCCGCCTGGGAGCTACGTCTGGCCGAGGCCCGCCGCCGCTGCGGCCCCGCGCACGCCGACGCCGCCCGCGTCCTCATCCTGCGCGCCGCCCGCCCCGCCCCGGCCGACCTCGCCCGCGTCTACCAGCAGGGCACCGCCGACGAACGCCGCGCCGTGCTGCACGCCCTGCCCCACCTCGTACCGGGCCCCGAATCCCTCCCTCTCGTCGAGGACGCCCTGCGCACCAACGACACCCGGCTCCTCGAGGCCGCCGTCGGCCCCTACGCCGCCCGCCATCTGACGCCGCACCCGTGGCGCCACGCGGTCCTGAAGTGCCTGTTCACCGGAGTGCCCGTCGCCCGGGTCGCCCAGCTCGCCACCCGCGCCCACGGCGACGCCGAACTCGTCCGCATGCTGGCCGACTTCGCCGCCGAACGCACCGCCGCGGGCCGCCCCGTCCCCGAGGACCTGCGCCACGTCCTGGCCCTGACCGACCCCGCAGCCCCGCCGCACGCCACCCACGGTGGCACCCCCCACGGCAAGGAGTCCTGATGCGCATCTTCGACCCCCACATCCACATGACCTCGCGCACCACCGACGACTACGAGGCCATGCGTGACGCAGGTGTCCGCGCCGTGGTGGAACCCGCCTTCTGGCTCGGCCAGCCCCGCACCTCCACCGCCTCCTTCCTCGACTACTTCGACTCCCTCCTGGGCTGGGAGCCGTTCCGCGCCGCCCAGTACGGCATCGCCCACCACTGCACGATCGCCCTCAACCCCAAAGAGGCCAACGACCCCCGCTGCACCCCCGTCCTCGACGAACTGCCCCGCTATCTCGTCAAGGACCGCGTCGTCGCCGTCGGGGAGATCGGCTACGACTCGATGACCCCGGCCGAGGACGCCGCGCTCGCCGCCCAGCTCCAGCTCGCCGCCGACCACGGACTGCCCGCCCTCGTCCACACCCCCCACCGGGACAAGGCCACCGGCCTGCGCCGCACCCTGGACGCCGTACGGGAGTCCGCGCTCGCCCCGGAACGCGTCCTGCTCGACCACCTCAACGAGACCACCGTTAAGGAGGCCAAGGACAGCGGCTGCTGGCTCGGCTTCTCCGTCTACCCCGACACCAAGATGGACGAAGCACGCATGGTCGCCGTCCTGCGCTCCTACGGCCCCGAACAGGTCCTGGTCAACTCCGCCGCCGACTGGGGGAGAAGCGACCCGCTCAAGACCCGCAAGGTGGCCGACCTGATGCTGGCGGAAGGCTTCACCGAGGACGACGTCGACCGCGTCCTGTGGCGCAACCCCGTCGCCTTCTACGGGCTCAGCGGACGGCTCGACCTGGACGTCGCCGCGACCGACGCCACCCACGAGGGCAACACCATCCTCCGCGGCGCCCCCAAGGACACGGCGCCCGACGACACCCCCGCCGCCGTGCCCGCCGGAGGGGAGTGACCCGTGCGCTTCCGCCACCCCGACGGCTCCCTCGTCCACCTCGCCTACTGCACCAACGTCCACCCCGCCGAAACCCTCGACGCAGTCGTCGCCCAGCTCCGCGACCACTGTGAACCCGTCCGGCGTCGCCTGGGCCGTGACCGCCTCGGCATCGGCCTCTGGCTCGCCAAGGATGCCGCCCTCGCCCTGGAGAACGACCCCTGCGCCCTCGCCGCCCTCCGCGCCGAACTCGACCGGCGCGGCCTGGAGGTCGTCACCCTCAACGGCTTCCCCTATGAGGGCTTCGGCTCGCAGCAGGTCAAGTACCGCGTCTACAAGCCGGACTGGGCCGATCCCGAACGGCTGCGCCACACCACCGCGCTCGCCCGCATTCTGGCCGGCCTCCTCCCCGACGACATCCTCGAGGGCAGCATCTCCACCCTGCCGCTCGCCTGGCGCACCGCCGCCACCCCCGACCGCCTGGAGACGGCCCGCACCGCCCTGCGCACCCTCGGCGAACGCCTCGACGCCCTCGCGGAACTCACCGGCCGCTCCCTGCGCGTCGGCCTGGAACCCGAACCCGGCTGCGTCATCGAGACCACCGCCGACGCCCTCACCCCCCTCACCGACATCGCCCATCCCCGCATCGGCATCTGCGTCGACACCTGCCATCTCGCCACCTCCTTCGAAGATCCGCACACCGCCCTGGACGCCCTTGTCCGATCCGGCGTCCCCATCGTCAAGTCCCAGCTCTCCGCGGCCCTCCACGCCGAACACCCCCACCGCCCCGACGTCCGCCAGGCCCTCGCCGCGTTCGCCGAGCCCCGGTTCCTGCACCAGACCCGCACCCTCACCGCCACCGGACGACACGGCACCGACGACCTCGACGAGGCCCTCCAGGACGGCGCCCTGCCCGACAGCGCGCCCTGGCGCACCCACGTCCACGTCCCCCTGCACGCGGCCCCCGCCGCGCCCCTCACCTCCACCCTCCCCGTTCTCGCCACCGCCCTGACCCGTCTCGTCGGTGGACCGCACCCCCTCACCCGCCACCTCGAGGTCGAGACCTACACCTGGCACGCCCTCCCCGCCGAGCTGAGGCCCCGCACCCGCGCCCAGCTCACCGACGGCATCGCCGCCGAACTCGCCCTCGCCCGCGACCTCCTCACCGACCTCGGCCTGAAGGAGCTGCCATGACCGGCCGACCCGCGGCCGCACCCGGCCGCCCCACCCCGCTACTCGTCTTGGACGTCGTCGGCCTCACCCCCCGCCTCCTCGCTCACATGCCCCACCTGCGCGCCCTCGCGGACCAGGGCTCCCGCGCCCATCTCGGCACCGTCCTGCCCGCCGTCACCTGCGCCGCCCAGTCCACTTTCCTGACCGGCACCACGCCCGCCGAGCACGGCATCGTCGGCAACGGCTGGTACTTCCGCGAACTCGGCGACGTCCTGCTGTGGCGCCAGCACAACGGCCTCGTCGCCGGAGACAAGCTCTGGGACGCCGCCCGTCGCGCCCACCCCGGCTACACCGTGGCCAACATCTGCTGGTGGTACGCCATGGGCGCCGACACCGACTTCACCGTCACCCCCCGTCCCGTCTACTACGCCGACGGCCGCAAGGAACCCGACTGCTACACCCGCCCTTCCGACCTGCACGACGAACTCACGGCGAAATTCGGCACGTTCCCCCTCTTCCAGTTCTGGGGACCGGGCGCCGGTCTCGCCTCCAGCCGCTGGATCATCGACGCCACCCGCCACATCCAGCGCACCCGCCGCCCCGACCTGACCCTCTGCTACCTCCCCCACCTCGACTACGACCTCCAGCGCTACGGCCCCGACGACCCACGCTCCCTCACCGCGGCCGCCGACCTGGACGCCGCGATCGCACCGCTCCTGGACGACGCCCACGCCGAAGGCCGCACCGTCGTCGCCCTGTCCGAGTACGGCATCACCCGCGCGGACCGTCCCGTCGACATCAACCGCGCCCTGCGCCGAGCCGGGCTGCTGGAGGTGCACGAGCAGGACGGCATGGAGTACCTCGACCCGATGGCCTCACGGGCCTTCGCGGTAGCCGACCACCAGATCGCCCATGTCTACGTGCGCCGCCCCGAAGACCTCGACGCCACCCGCGCCGCCCTCACCTGCCTGCCCGGCATCGCCCAACTCCTGGACGACGAGGGCAAGAAGCACCACCACCTCGACCACCCGCGCTCGGGCGAACTGGTCGCCGTGGCGGAACCGGACGCCTGGTTCACGTACTACTACTGGCTCGACGATGCCCGCGCGCCGGACTTCGCCCGGCTCGTGGAGATCCACCGCAAACCCGGCTACGACCCGGTCGAACTCTTCATGGACCCCCTCGACCCCTACGTCAAGGTCAAGGCGGCGGCCGCGCTGGCCCGCAAGAAGCTCGGCCTGCGCTACCGCATGGCGGTCGTACCCCTGGACCCGTCACCTATTCGGGGCAGCCACGGCCGCCTTCCCGCGAGCGACGACGAAGGTCCGCTCCTCATCTGCTCCACCCCCCGTGCCGTCGGCGACCGTGTCCAGGCCACCGATGTGAAATCACTCCTGCTCCGACTCGCCGGACTCACCTGACGAGCCCTCATGACACCCGTCTCGTGTGCCTGGTCCCCAGTGAAGCACTCACCACTGACAACGCCCTCCCACACCCCGGAGTTCCCGCATGAGCCGCATTTCGCGCAATCACCCCGAACTGACCCATCGACTGACCAGAAGGGGCATGCTGGGCGTCGCCGCGGGCGCCACGGCCGCCGCCCTGCTGGGCGCGGCAGGCCCCGCCTCGGCCGCGACCACCGCCCCCGCGCCCGCCGTCGGCCGGGGCCGTCCCGTCCTGCCCCCCGGCCGCCTGGGCATCCAGCTCTACAGCCTGCGCGACAAGGTCGGCACCCTCGGCTTCGCCCCCGTCTTCGCCGAGCTGGAGAAGTACGGCTACGACGAGATCGAGTTCGCCGGATACACCCAGGGCTCCGCGGGACCCATCACCCTCGCCGCCCTCCGGCGCCTCGCCAGGGACCACGGCCTGACCCCGATCGGCAGCCACGTCGGCTACTACTCCGACAACCCGAACGCCTACACCTTCGCCCAGAACCTCGAGAAGGTCCTCGACGACGCCCAGGCCCTCGGCCTCAAGCACATCGGCACCGCCTCCGGCCCGTTCCGCTACGGCTCGACCGTCGACGCCTGGAAGCGCGCCGCGCAGGAGTTCAACACCTACGGCGCGGCGGCCAAGGCGCGCGGCATGAAGTTCTACCAGCACAACCACTCCGACGAGTTCGCCTTCGCCGCCGACGACCCCAAGGTCCGCCTCTACGACGTCCTCCTGGCGGAGACCGACCCCGACCTCGTCCACCTCGAAATGGACATCTACTGGGCCTACGCGGGTCAGTTCCGCTTCTCCAAGCGCCCCGACGGCACCCCGGCCCCCTTCGACCCGCTGGACTACGTCCTCGCCCACCCCCACCGCTACCCCCTCTTCCACGTCAAGGACGGCGTGAGCGACCCCACGAACGAGTTCGGCTACCGAATGACGGACGTCGGCGACGGTGACATCGACTACCAGCGCTTCATCTCCACCGTCACCCACCTACGCGGCCAACGCCTGGCCCACCACTGGCAGACCGAGCACGACAGCCCCCCGGACTCCCTGAGCTTCGCCCGCCGATCGAGCGCGTACCTGCACTCCCTGCGCGAGAAGTGCTGACGGCGACCACATGACGACTCGCTCTGGCGGGAGCGTGGAGCCTCCGCCAGAGCGAGTCGTCGTCGTGCGTTGCCGGGATCAGCGGGTGTAGGTGACCCGCTTCTCCTTCAGGGACGCGCAGTTGGAGCCGGAGATCTGCACGTACACGTTCTTGATCTGGCCACCCCAGTCGACGCAGTGCCCCTTGCCGTAGACGTAGGTCGGACCGGCGTACGAGGTGAAGTTGCCGTAGTCGTCGTCGCCCTGGTCGGTGTCGGCGACGTAGAGCCACGCCGACATGGCGACCGCGGTGCCGGGGCTGTTGCGGATGGTGGTCACACAGTTCTTGCCGTTGGACGCGTTGTAGGTCAGGTAGACGGTCCCGAGCGAGCCGACGGCCGCGGAGTTGACGGTGCGGTAGCTGCTCCCGCAGACCTTCTGCGGGGTGGTGTTGGGCGCGGCGGACGCGGGCGCGGCCATCGCGGTGGTGGCCCCGAGCGCGAGCGCGGCCAGCGCACCGACGGTGAGGGCAGTACGGTTTGATCGCATATTTCCCCCTTGTGGCGGTAGAAGCTCGTTGCTCCTGTCTGGTGTGACTAGCGACGCATCCGGATGGTTGCACCGTTCTTCGAAGAAAGCCCGATCGGCGTAATCCACAGCTCGGCTGCGAGTACCGGGTGGCTGCCGCTCCGGGCCCGGTGATACATATGCGCGATGGCAGGCAACGGCTCCGGTGAGTTTCAGGCAGGGCAGTCGGGGCTCGTCGTCAGGGTCCCCGAGGCAGAACCCGCCGTCCGAGCATGGCGTGACCGTCTGGACCCCTCAGCCCGTGCGGGTGTTCCGGCTCATGTCACCATCCTCTTCCCGTTCCTCCACGAGAGCCGCATCGACGACGGCACCCACGCGGCCATCCGAGAAGTGATTGGACGTCACCACCCCTTCGAGGCCCGGTTCGAGCGCTGCGGGCGATTCCCGGGGATCTTGTACCTAGCGCCCGACCCGGACGCCCCCTTCCGTCGGCTGACCGAGGCAATCGCCAAACGCTGGCAGGAGACCCCACCCTTCGGCGGCCAGTTCGACGAGGTCGTCCCCCACCTGACCATCGCCCAGGGACAGGACGATGCCGTGCTGAAGGAAGCCGAGGCCGACCTCCGCGCCCGGCTTCCCGTCACTGCCCGGGTGTCGTCGGTCGAGCTGCTGGTCCACGACGGCACCAGGTGGCAGCAGCGGGCGTCGTTCGCCCTGCGGTGATCAATCTCTGTGGCCCGCAGGGGTGTTCAGCTGGGGCCGGAGAAGTCGTTCACCGCTACCGGAACGGAAACTGAATCAACTCGCCACCCGAACATCCCCTGATGCCCCAGGATGGTGACTGCCTTTTCACGGCTGAACACGCGGGGGATTGCCATGGCGGACCTGGTCATGATGACTGTCACGGACGACGAAGGCAGCGTTGTCTTTGAGGCCGAGACCGACCTTGCCGCCCCGGATCTCGAACTTGCGGCCGATGACGGTGTGGTGAGGCGTGCCGAGACCTCACTGCGCGACGCTCTCGCGCGGGTGCGGCCCGCTCTGGTGCAGGTGTCGGAGACCGTGAGAGCCATGCGACCGGACGAGGCGGAGATCCAGTTCGGTCTCAAGATCGGAGGCGAGAGCGGGGTTGTCGTCGCCAAGGGCACGGCCGAGGTGAACTTCGCCGTCCGTGTGCTGTGGAAGCGGGACTGACGGTCGTGCAGACGCAGCGGGAGGGCTTCGTCGTCAAGATCCGATCGCGGTCTTCGGACACTCCCGTGGGTGTCGGATTCGTGGTCGGCGGACGCCACATTGTCACCTGTGCGCACGTCGTCAACGCGGCCCTGGGCCTGGACAAGCGCCATCAGGAACGTCCACCGGTCGACGCCCGGATCCAGGTCGAGTTCGTTCTGCTCGGCGACGGGGAAGGCGCGCCGCTGCGGGTGTGTCGTGTCGTCGCCTGGGACCCGCCACCGGGTTCCCATGGCTCAGGGCGGGACGTCGCCGGGTTGATCATCGTCGGTGACACCCTGCCCGCGCACGCTGGTGCCGCGCGACTGCTGGACGCGTCACCAGGGCTGGCCAAGGATTCACCCGTGGCCGTGTTCGGCTTCGCGGGCACACCACCGCGCAAGGCCAACGGGGCCTGGAGCACCTGTGCCCTGAGGGGATCTGTCGGCGGAGGTCTCATCCAACTCGACGTGCGCGCGGAGGCCGCTCTGCGCGCCCAGCCGGGCTACAGCGGCGCCCCGGTCATCGCCACGGACCGCTGGGGCGATTTCGTGGTCGGGATGCTCGCGATCGCCGGTCGGGACGGTCTCGCCCAGGACGCCTACGCCATCCCCCTGTCAGAGGTGGCGGCCGCCTGGCCCGACCTGCTGGGGCGCTCCCTGCTCCCTCCCTGCCCCTACCGCGGCCTGGATGCGTTCACCGCCCAGGACGGCAAGAGCGGCGTGTTCGTCGGCCGTGAAGCGGAGGTCGAGCTGCTGAGGAACATGGTGAGAGCCAAGCCGCTCGTCATGGTCACCGGCCCGTCAGGAGTGGGCAAGTCCTCGCTGGTCGCCGCCGGACTGCGGCCTGAGCTTGAGAGCGAGGGGTGGCGGGTAGCCACCTTCCGCCCGGGCACGTCACCGTTCGAGGCGGTCGCCCGGGCCCTGCTCGACGCCGAACGGCCGGGGGCACAGCACTCGCTCGAGGAGCTGGAACACCGGGCCGACGTCCTGCGGCTGAACGGGTTCTGGCCCGTGGCATCGAAGATCGCGATTCTTACCGGACAGCGGCTGGCGCTCGTGGGAGATCAGTTCGAGGAGACGTTCGGGAGCGGCACCGGCGCCGATCCCCTCACCTTCCTACACAGCCTGCTTCCCTCCGCGGACAGCGCTCCCGATGCGCGGGTGCGACTGGTCTGCACGCTGCGCGCGGACTTCCTCCCCGATCTGCTGGCCCTACCCGACATCGGTAGCCGTATCCAGGACAGACAACTGAATGTTTCGCCCATGGACGAGTCGGCGCTGACGCGCGTCATCGTCGAGCCCGCCCGCTTCTCCGAAGTCACCTTCAGCCCCGGGCTGCCTGAGCGGATCGCGGCTGAGGCGAGCAGAGCGCCGGGAAGCCTGCCCCTGCTGGAATTCACGCTCACGGAACTGTGGCCGTTGCAGCAGGAGCGGCAGATCAACTTCGACAGCTACCACGGCCTGGGTGGTGTGTCGGGAGCGCTCAACCGACATGCGGAGAACGTGTACCACTGGCTGCGCGAGCACATGGGTCTCGGGGAACACCGGATCCGCCGCGTCCTGCTGGCCATGGTGCGGGCAAGGGACGGAAGCGCCAACGCCGTACGCGTCACGGCACATCGCGCACATTTGGGGGACGACTGGAATGTGGCCCGACTCCTCGCCGAACCGGAGCACCGCATCGTGGTTCTGGGGCCCGCGGGACCCGGCACGGCGGAAATCGCTCACGAGGCCCTGATCCGGGAATGGGACCGGCTCTCCGACTGGGTCCAGGAGGACGCCGCCTTCCAGCAGTGGCTGAGCGTCATGGAGGAACGCGCCCGGGAGAAGGACCTGCTCTCCGCGCCCCGCGTGGCAGAAGCACAGAGCTGGCTGGGCGAACGGAGGGCCGACATCCCTTCGGACGTCACGACCTTCATCGAACACAGCAGCGAGGTGCTGCTCCGGCAACAGCAGCATACGAAGGAGCTCCTCGCCCAGTCGCAGGAGCTGACGCGGCAGTTGCGCCTGCGGACCGAGGAACTGGAAGCGCAGGCGGCGCTGTTGGCCCAGCAGAGTCGTGACCTCGAGGCGAGGAACATCGAGATCGAGGACGCTCGGCAAGTCCTGGAAGAACGTGCCGAGCAACTCGCCGTCTCCATGCGCTACAAGAACGAGTTCCTCGCCAACGTGTCGCACGAGCTGCGAACGCCGCTCAACGTCTCGCTGATCCTTGCCAAGCTCCTCGCCGACAACCCGGAAGCGAATCTGACGCCCAGGCAGGTCGAGTTCGCCGAGACGATCCATGGAGCGGGCTCCGATCTGCTCCAGCTGATCAATGACATCCTCGACCTGACGAAGGTCGAGGCGGGCAGGATGGAGGTGTCACCGGACCGTATCGAACTCGCCTTTCTCGTTGACTACGTGGTGGCGACTTTCCGGCCCCTGACCGATGAGAAGGGCCTGCAGCTGACGGTGCGTGTCTCACCCGCGCTGCCGAAGGTGATCGTCACCGACGATCAGCGGCTTCTCCAGGTTCTGCGCAACCTGTTGTCGAACGCTGTGAAGTTCACTGACGCCGGGTCTGTCGAACTGGCCATCCACCCCGCCGCCCCGGACGTGCCGGCGCGGCTCGGGGAGCACGGAACGCTGCGCGATGCGGGCACCGACTTGATCGCCTTTTCGGTGACCGACACCGGCATCGGTATCTCGGCCGGCAACATGAGGGTCATCTTCGAGGCGTTCAAGCAGGCCGACGGCACGACCAGCCGCAAGTACGGGGGGACCGGCCTGGGCCTGTCCATCTCGCGGGAGATCGCGCAGCTGCTCGGCGGCGAGATCCACGCACGGAGCAGGCCGGGGGTCGGCTCTACCTTCACCCTCTACCTGCCACTACACCGCGGCGACCTGGCGGTGCCCGACTTCGGGCTGTCGGCGAAAGCCGCTGAACGGCCGATCAGTTCGACCCGGTCCGCGACGAACGGCAACCCGGAGGTGTGGACGCCGGAGGAGCCGCACGAACCGCCGGAACGACCCGATATCCGATTCGACGGCGAGAAGGTACTGGTCGTCGACGACGACGTCAGCAGTGGCTTCGCGCTGACCAGCATCCTCGAACAGTACGGCCTGGCGGTGCTGTATGCGGAGAATGGCCGCGAGGGCCTTCAGGTCCTGGAGGAGCACGACGACGTGGCCGCAGTGCTGATGGACATCATGATGCCTGAGATGGACGGCTACGCGGCCACCGCGGCGATCCGGGCCTCCCCGGCACTGGCCGACATCCCCGTGATCATGCTGACCGCGCGTGCGATGGACCAGGACCGGGCACGGGCTCACGCGGCGGGTGCCTCTGCCTACCTCACCAAGCCCGTCGACCTCGACGGTCTCCTCACCACGCTGAGAACGTGGCTGCCGTCCGACGGTCACGACAGCTCCGGCTGACCGGTCAGCTGATGCGATGGCTCTCCCAGAAAACCCCGAGGTCGTCGTCCGTCATGGATTGGGCGAGCCTCTTGAAGTCGTCGGTGGTGGACACGCCGTACCAATGGTCGCGGGCATAGCGCTTGAGGAGCCGGGCCATGGTGTCGTCGCCGAGGCTGCGCTGCAGGTCGGCGAGGGCGCAGGGTCCGGCCGTGTAGACGAGGTGGTACTGACCGGGGTGCTGCGACCAGTAGGCCATCGAGCCGGTGAGCGCGGCGCTGTCGTCCGGCCAGTACACGTCGGACCAGCAGTCGCGGGTGTCCCAGCCGTAGAAGCGGGCGTTGGCGTACTGGGCGAAGCTCTCGTCCAGCCACGGTGAGGCGTACTCGTCGTTGCCGACGATGCCGTACCACCACTGGTGCGCCACCTCATGGACGGCGGCGCCGCCCTCCTCCGTGGTGCCGAGGAGGACGAGGCCGGGGTACTCCATGCCGCCGCCGAACCCGCTGGTCATCACGAGGTCGATCTCGCCGTACGGGTAGCGGCCGAACTCCCGGCCGAACCGCTCGATCGCGGCGACGGCGTCCGTACGGTTGAGGCGCACGCCCGCGGCCGGGGTGTCCGCCGACCAGTACGACCTCACCCGAACACCCTCGGGTGTGGTGTCCGTGGCCGTCCGGAACGGGCCCGCCGCCCAGGCGAAGTCCCGCACCTGCTCCGCGACGCTGACCGTGACCGTACGGTGGGGGCCGCCGGGGTGAGTCCGGGTGTGACCTGTGGCGGGGACGCGCAGCGCGGAGGGGTGGTCGAGACGTACGCGGAAGTCACCCGCCAGTGAGTAGAAGCTCTCGCCGAGCGCCACGTACGGGTCGAGGTGCCACCCCTTGGCGTCGAGCACGGCCAGCACCGGCAACGCGTTGCCGAGGAAGCGGTACGCGTTCTCGCGGCCGAAGCGGGCGTTGCGGCCGGGCACGGCGAGGGAGACGTCGAAGGAGACGGACGTCCGCTCACCCCGCCCGAGCGGTTTGGGCAGGGCGATGCGCAGAGCCGTGCAGTCGACGGTCGGACCATCCGGTGTGCCACCGCGCACGTGCGACACGACGACGGGGGAGGGGGTGCCAGGCGTGCCGCACTTGTCCTCGCCATTGCCCCACAGCCGCAGGTACACCTCGCGCAGGGGCTGACCGGACGCGTTCCGGAACGACACCCGCTGCCGTCCGCTCCAGTGGCTGCCGTCGGCGTCGGAGCGCAGGCTCACGTCGTAGCGAGCGCGATCGGGTGTCGCGGCGGCACGGGACGTCCCCGGCCCGGCCGACGCGTCGGCACGTCGCTCCCCAGTGCCGACCGTCGCGAGCAGCACCATCAGCACGACGAACAGACGACGGCCGGAGCATGACAGCGATACGAGCAGCGATGCGCCTGACGGTGACATGCCAGCGCATACTGCCATGCCGGACCGCTTCTCGACCCCACTCGGACGCCTGATGGGCTGAATTCCCGCTGCCGAAAAGGAAGTTGCTGTCTGTTTCCGCATCGCGGGGGTATGGGGGAGGCTCAGCCGCAGCGGCCGGAGACGGGAAGCGCCGGGCTGCGGAGGGGAAGGGGCCAAGGAGGCTGGGCATGGGGCGGATCAACGACTTCTTCATCAGACACGTGTGGGCGCCGATCGTCCTGGGTGTGGTCGTGGCGAGCGTGGTGACGTGGGTGCTATTCGGGGGGAATCCCGTGGCGACCGTGGTGCGGGTCTGTCTGTACTCCGTGGCCGGTCTCGGCTTCATGCTGGCCAGGCGTCGCAAGGAGAAGAGGGCCGCCGGCGGGTCGATGGACCGGCTGGTCCGCGTGGAACAGCGGCTGCGCGCGGGCGAGACGCCCTCCGACCCCGAGGACCGCCGGATCATGCGGGAGATCGTCGAACGTCGTCTGCACCAGACCCGCAACCGCGTTCCGGCGCTCGTCTTCCTCGCGCTCCTCTTCGCCGGGATCACCGTGCTGACCGGGTTCACGGCCAGTCCCTGGCGGACCGTCGGCCTGGCCGTGTTCGGCGTGGTCTTCCTGGGGTGGATGATCTGGAACAGCAACCGCCAGACCCACCGCCTCCGCACCATGCGGGACGCCCTTCAAGGCGGCGACCCGGCACCCACCGCCGCCCGTCCGGCGGACGGCCCCCCGGTCCACCCGGCCGCCTGAGCCGCGCCGCTGCCATGACGGCCGCGCAGTCGGTCACCGGTCGGGTGTGGCCTTCGGGTCCACCTCGCAGTGATCGATCTCGCGCACGCGGTCCATATGGTTGACGAGCACCATGGCCGTCACCTTGTCCTGCGCGGGCACCGACACCTCGTCGGAGCCGTCGCTCACGGTGCGGCCATGGTCGTCCTGGAACTTCATCCGCACGGTGAACACGCCCTCGCGTCCGTTCGGATTACTGACCTCGACGGTCGCGTACGGAACGTCCGTGGTCGCGCACCGCACGAGCACGGCGGCGCCGTCCTTCAGGGACCGGCTGGTCCCGCCGGGGGACGCCGTGGGGGTGGAACGCCGACCGGGCCGCGAGCGGTACGTACCGCTGTCGCTGCCGTCGGTGCTGGCCCCGAGGCTGTAGGCGCTGCTGGGCGAATCACCGTACGGACCGCCGCCGTACGCATCGTCGTACGAGTCGTCGCCGGACGAGCCGTCGATGTCGGACACCGATGAGTCCGACCCCGACGAACTGTCGTGATCCTGGCTGGAGTTGCTGCACCCGCCCCCGCCGCCACCGTGATGGCCGCCGCTCCCATGACGGCCCGACGTGAACCCGGTCAGGGTCAACACGACCACCGCCGACACCGCTGTGAATCTGACTTTGCGCCCCCACGTGTCCATGCCCCCAGCCTACCGAGGGCCGCCGTACCGCCCAGGCCGGGACTGGGCAGCCGGTCGCGGGCCTCGGTCAGGGGGCCGTTGCCCAGGCCACCCGTGCGGTCGCCGCCTGGCCGTATCCGCTCAGCACGATCGCTCGGTGCTCGCGGTCGAGTTGACGGACCTCGCGCCGCTGCCAGCCGGTGCCGAGACCGGCGAACTGCTGCTCCGTGAGGGCCCGGTCGAAACCGTCCGGTCGTTTTTCCCGCTCACTCACGCAGAGGACGCCGAAGAAGACGCCGCTGGGCTTGAGCCACCGGCCGACGTCGGTGAGCAGCCGGGCCGGCTCCAGATAGGCGAGAGCGTGTCGGCACGTCACGATGTCGAGGCTGTGCGGGGCGAGTTCATACGGAATCGCGTCGGCGACCAAGTCGCACCGGCGGTACGAGAGGCCGTCCCGCGTGCCCGCGGCCTTGGCCTGTCTCAGGGCCTCGGCGCTGAAGTCGTAGCCCGTGACCCGGATTCCCCAGGCCGCGAGCTGTCGCGTCCACTGTCCCGTCCCGCAGGCCAGATCGGCACCCCTCATGCCGTCCGTCGAACCGACCGCCTTTAAGAAGCAGTCGGCTTCGTCCTGACCGACGACGGGCTGGCTGCCTGCGGTGAACCACCGGTCCCAGTCGCCCGCCAGAACATGGTGCGCCATGGTCGAGGGTGCGTTCACGTGACCAGCCCCCGCGTCGGCCGCGCGACAGTGCGCAGTGCGTCTTCGCTCGTGAACATGGTTCCGTCCCGGGGGATTCGTAGGGGCGAGAAGGTTCCTTCAGACGGCGGCCCGGGCGGGCTCGGCCCGCCAGTCATCAGCGGAGGCCGACCGCGCGTTCGGGGCGCGCGGCCGACCTCCGCCTGTGCCTCCGGCCGGGCCCGTGGACCGTGGTCCGGGCGCGGCGGAGGCGGTCTCCGGGTCCGGTCCGGCCGCGACGACAGCCGCGGACACAGCGCCACTGCGCGCCGAACGGACTGGTGGCGATCGCCTCTGGCAAAACCGACCGCTCCCGCTGTTCCTGATGGTGCTACGGGCAACCACCGCGTGTCAACGAAGAGTTGGAGTTAATAAACGATCGTTGAGTGGTGGGTGGGTGCCGAGTAGGGTGGCATGTGCACCACAGACATGTGGATCACACACCCCTGGAGCACATCGGTGGAACCAGTCCCACTGGCCGAGTCGCTCGCCCGGCTCGACGCGCTGATCGGCAAGCACGGGCTCGACCGGGACGAGCTCCTCGATCCTGAGGAGCTCGCGCGCAGAACGGCTCTCCCGGCGGAGACGGTCCGGTCCCTCCTCGCGGGCGGGAAGCCCGCGGACGAGACCGTCAACGATCGGGTGCGGGCCCGTGTCAGCACTCTCGCCGCGGCCCGCCTGGCAGCCACGAAGCGGCGCATGGCGGACCTCGCCGCCGAACTGCACGACGAACTCGGCGTGTCGGAGATGTGGGCACGCTCGGTGTGTGACGGCAAGAAGGTGCCGAACGTCGAACTGCTGCACGCCCTCGTGCGGTTCTTCGGCGTGGACGGGGAGGCGTTCTTCACCCTCCCGGCCGACGAAACGCTCAGCCGGGAACTGCGGAAGATCCTCGGCGACATCGAGAACGACCCGGTGGTCGCGCTGATGGACCAGTACGGCGTCCGGTCCACTGACCTGCGGATGCACGGCTCAGTGCCGCGCCGCCAGCTGGAGCGCCTACTCGAGGGCGTCTTCCGGTCGGTCGTGCCCGAAACCGAGGACAGGAGCGAGAAGCGGTGAGCAGGGCCATGAAGTCGCTGCTGGGGAGATTAGGGGCCTCCGTGGCGCGGCACCTGGAACCTCCGGCCGCACCGCGCGTGGTCATGGACGCGTTCTGCCACGCGATGAGCGAGCACCGCGGCCGCCGGATCGACCTCGTCCTCCGCGCCTTCCCCGAAGACATCCCGGTCTCCGGCATGCGGCTGGACTGCGGGGACCGCTCGATCATCGTGGTCGAGGAACGCACGCCGCCCGAGTCGCAGTTGGTCATCCTGGGCCACGAGCTCTGGCACGAGGAGCAGGGGGAGTGCGGCCACCACGTTCCCGGCCTCCCCGCGGCCGCCGCCCGTGCCCTCGGCCCGACGCACCCGGCCGACGCCGTACGGCGGGCGGCCGAGGAGATCCTCACCCGGCGTGACGTCCCCCGCGAGACGCTGCTCGCCGTCGCCGCGCGGGCCGACTCCCCGGACCAGCATGAGCAGGACGCCGAGACGTTCGGCCTGCTCTTCGGCCGCGAGGCCCGCCGATGGATTCCCGGGCGGCACGCCCAGGGCCCCGTCGACCCCGCGACACTGGAAGGCCGCATCCAGCTCTCCCTGCTCAACCGGGGCGGGGGACCGGCCCGATGAACCTGACCAGCCTGCACATCCCCTACCTCTTGCCCGCCCTGCTCCTGACGGTGGCGCTCGCACTGAAGGCCCCGACGTTCCTGCGGGCATGGCAGGACAGCGACGTACGGGCGACGACCCTGCTGCTGCTCCTCGCGGCCGCCGTGTTCGTGTCGGTCCCGCCTGCCGTCATCCACCGCGTCAACACGGTGACCGGGGTGCCCAACCTGGCGGGGGCCTGGGTGTACTCCCTGCTCACCGCGTTCTGCGGTTCCTGCCTGGCGATGGTCGTCACCTGGCGGGAGAGGCCCTCACCTCGGCGTTCCCGCGTGATCCGCCGCATCTGGCTGCTCTACAGCGGCATCATCGCCGCCCTGTGGGCCACGTTCCTCCTCGCCGACGTCCCCGACGAGCGCATCTACGACCTGGACACCTACTACGCCACCGAGCCCTGGATGCGCGAGCACATCCTGCTCTACCTCACCGCGCACATGGTCTCCGCCCTCGTCGCTGCCTACCTGATCTGGACCTGGATCTCGAAGGTCCGCAGCGCCTGGCTGAAGGCGGGACTGGTCTTCCTCCAGGCCGGATACGCCTTCGGACTCGTCTTCGACATCGCCAAGTTCACCGCCATCGGCGCCCGCTGGAGCGGCCGGAACCTCGATTGGCTGTCCACCACCGTGGCCCCGCCCTTCGCGATCCTCGACGCCAGCCTCGTGGCCGTCGGCTTCATCCTTCCCCAGGGCGGGCCTTTCCTGCAGAAGTGGGTTGGCGACCAGATCAGCTTCCGGCGTTTGCGCCGTTTGGAGCAGGTGCTGCGGGGGGTGGGTCCTTCCGTGGCGGATGCCCGTGTCGGTGTCTTCGCGCCGCTGGATCTGCGGCTGCTTCAGCGTCAGCAGCGCATCCACGACGGCCTGCTGCGTCTTGCGCCGGTGCTGGATGCCGCCGTGTGGCTGCGTGCGTTCGACGCTGCCCGTGCGGCCGGGTACGCGGAGCTCACGGCCCGTGGGATCGCGGGTGCGGTCACTGTACGGGCCGCGCTCGCGGCATGGCCCTCTCACGGGGGTCAGGCCGTCTCGACCGGGGCGGACGCTCTTCGGCGCATCGGCTCCGACGAGGGCGATATCGAAGCCATTTCCCGCGCACTGCACCGGGCGCGGGTTGTCGAGTCCATCCGTGTACGGGTGGCTCCTCCAGAAACGCGAGCTCATGTCTGACGACGTTGCCCGTCCCACCGTGATCGTGATCGGCGCCGGTATGAGCGGCCTGCTCGCCGCGGCGGCTCTCGTCGATCACGCCGACGTCACGCTGATCGAGCGCGACACCCTTCCCGCCGGTCCGGAGCCGCGCCGTGGTGTTCCTCAGGCCCGTCATGCCCACTTGGTGTGGACGGGGGGTGTGACGGCGCTGGGTGTGTTGTTGCCGGGGCTGATCGAGGATCTTGTCTCTCGTGGGGCGCGTCTCGTGCACATCATGGGTGACATGGTTTCGCGGGCCCCGAACGAGATCTGGTTCCGCCGCTTCACATCTACCCCGCACCGCAATCTGGTGTGCTCCCGCGACCTGCTCGACGCCGTGACCCGGGCACGCGTCCTCGCCGACCCCCGCATCACCCTCCGCCAGAACACGACCGCCGACCGCCTCGCGGGAGACGCCGCACGCGTCACCGGCCTCCACATCCGCACCCCGGACACGGCGGACGAACACCTCGCCGCCGACCTCGTCATCGACGCCACGGGCCGGGGCTCCCGCGCACCGGCCTGGCTGAAGGCGCTCGGTCTCCCCGCCGTGTCCGAGCGTGAGGTGGACGCGGGCGTCGCCTACGCCACCCGTGTCTACCGGGCCCCGGCCGAGGACTTCCCCCTGGTCAACGTGCAGGCCAACCCCGCCGTGCCGCCCGGCCGGGGCGGCATCATCCTGCCCGTCGAGAACGGCCGCTGGATCGTCACCCTCTCCGGCACCCGGGGCGGCGAACCCACCGACGATCCGGACGCGTTCACCGACTTCGCACTCGGTCTGGGCGACCCGGTCATCGGCGAGCTGATACGGGACGCCGAACCCCTCACCGAGGTCGTCACCACCCGAAGCACCGCCAACCGCCGCCGCCACTTCGAGAAGCTGCGCCACTGGCCGGACGGCTTCACCGTCATCGGTGACGCCGTCGCCGGGTACAACCCCGTCTACGGCCACGGCATCACCGTTGCCGCGCAGAGCGCCCTCGCCCTGCGCGAGCACGCCGCCACCACCGGTGTCACCCGGCCGGGCAGCGCACGCCGCCTCCAGAAGGCGGTGACCCGCCCGGTCGCGGCGGCCTGGGACCTGGCCATCGGCCAGGACATCTTCTACCCCGGCGCCAGCGACCAGCCCCCCACCCGTGTCGAACGCGCACTGGCCGCGTTCGTCGACCGCGCCGTCGCCACCGGCGCCCGGAACCCCCGCGCCTTGGCCGCGCTCCTGGACGTGATGAGCCTGTCCCGGCCCGCCACCCGTCTGTTCTCTCCCGCCATGCTCCTCCCGATGCTCTTCGGCCCGGGGCGGCCTTTCCTGACCGGTGCTCCACTCACCGAGGGCGAGCGCAAGGCGGTCGTCCAGGAACGGTGAGCCCGGTCGGAGTTTCCGCGGCCTCCTCAGGCGGGGTCGGTCGTCTGGCGCTTGCTGGCGTGGATGGTGAGGCCACCGGCGAGTGCGAGGGCCGCCAGAGCGGTGGCGAAGACGGTGGCGCCGCTGGTCAGACCGACCATGTCGCTGAGATAGCCCGCACAGACGGGCAGGATGCCGGCCGGGAGGTAACCGCCCACGTTGAGCGCGGCATTGGCCTCGGCGAGGCGCCGCGGCGGAACGCTGGAGTTGAGCAGTGACAGGCCGCCGAGCTGACCCATGCCCTGGCCCGCACCGGCCAGTAGTGCGGAGATGGCCAGCGACGGGGCGGAGGAGGTGTGCAGGGCGACGATCAGCGTGATCATGCTCAGGGTGGTGGCGGCTGCTCCGGCCGTGAGGATGGTGCGCCGGGGAAGTCGCTGGACCGCGAACTGCACGCCGGTGGCGGTGAGGAACATCGCGAAGGCGATGGCTCCGGCGAGGGTGCGGCTGGTGGTGTGGAGCAGACCGGACAGCAGCGAGGGGCCGAGGGAGAGCACGAAGGACGTGGCGGTGATGCCGGGGGCGAACACCGCTATGCCCAGCACGAGTTGACGGCTGTTTCCGCGCGGGACGCCCGGCACCCGGACCCAGGCGCCCCCGGCGGGCGCCTCGGGACGGCGCAGCGGCATGCGCAACACAGCGAGCACGGCGGTGGCCAGCAGCACGGCCTCGACGACGAAGACGGTGCCGGTCGGCGCGGGTGCCGTTTGGGAGAGCACCCCGGCCAGGAGCGGGCCGAGTCCGGCGCCGAAGACCATCGCGCAGGAGGCGAGCAGGGCGGCGGTCCGCCTGCGCCCGGACCCGGCGATGTCGGTGACGGCGGCCATCCCGGCCGAGACGGCGGCGCCGACCGCGATGCCGGTGCACAGACGGGCCACGATGAGCGCGGCCACGGTGGTGGCGGTCGCGAAGACCAGGCAGGCGGCCAGCGCGAGCGCCAGGGCGGGCAGCAGGACGGGTTTGCGGCCGAGCCGGTCGGAGGCCACGCCGCACACGAGCAGCGAGCCGGTCAGACCGACAATGTAGAACGCGAACACCACGGTCAGGGTGCCGGCGGAGAAGTCGATGTCGTGCTGCCACAGCGCATACAGCGGTGTCGCGGCGTTGGAGAGCATGAAGACGGCCATGACCGGCCACGCGGCGAGCCACACCCGCCACAGGGGAGCGGCGCCCCTCCCGGCATCTGCCGATTGCCGCTGTTTGGCGGCGGTCCTGGTCTGGGGCATGACGGTTCCTCCCGGTCTGGTTTTCGGGAACTCCATTAGTACGAGTCGATTCGAACTTAGCATGCAGTACGATTGAAGTCGTACAAGAGACTCGTGTGATGAGGAGCCGTCCATGCCCGCCACGCCACCCCCCGTGCCCGCCTTCATCGCATGCCCCGAACCGCCCGGACTGCCCGACCCGCTGCCGGAACCGGCCCTGGACGACCTCCGCCTGGAGACCGTGCTCGGCGCGCTGAGTGACCCGCTGCGCCTGACGATCGTCCGTAAACTCCTCCTGGAGTCGGAGGAGTTCGACCACACCTGCGGCTGGTTCGGCCTGGACCGGCCCAAGTCCTCACTCACCCACCACTTCAAGGCACTGCGCGAAGCGGGCATCACACGCCAGCGCCAGTACGGCCTGGAACGCCGCAGCCACGTACGCGTCGACGACCTCAACACCCGCTTCCCCGGCCTGCTGTCCCTGGTGGCAGCCTGGACCCCGCAGCCCTGAACGCCCGCCCCGGTACACCCGCTACGCCGACGTCCCCTCCATGCCGGTACGGCGGTGGCAGGGGAGTGCACACCCGCGAACGTCGGGTCGGCGAACAGGAGGGAGGCGAGTACCGAGGTGCTCTGCCCGTCCTCGCCAACCAGTCGCAGCGACGTCCCGGCCACGGCGTCCGCCAGCTAGGCGCGGCCCCTTGAACGTCTATGCGCCCCAGCTTCACCTGCCGCGCCCCGGTGCACCCGCTGCGCTGACGCGCACCTGCTGCGTCTGCGCGCCCGGCTTCATCCGCCCGAGACGGGTGCCGCGTGGCAGGGTGTCAGCTCGGTACGGCCTGGCATGCCGTCAAACGGCTCTCTGACGTGCACCCGCTGCACCCCCGCACACTCTGGCACGCCCGCTACGCCGGTGCGCCCTGGCACCATGCTGCGCGGCTGCGTTCGGCGGGCATCGCATTTGTGGTCGTTGCTGCATGTCGCGTGTTCGGGGTTAGGGTGCGTTCCCGTGGATGTCGCTGATCTTGATTACCGGGTCCGGACGCAGACAGACTGTATTCCTCCGCACCTGGTGATCCGGTTGCTCGAGCTCGGTCATGCCGGGGTGGTGGAGTGCTGGGCGGGGCGTGGTGAGTGGTTCTGTGCGCGGGAGTGGGCGCGGCTGCTCGGGGAGCGCGGCCGGCGGTCCGAGGCGCTGGCGCTGCTCGGCCCGTATCTCACGACCGGCTGGTGGCCGGCGGTCGAGGCCACCGTCGAGCTGTTGGAGGAGTGGGGCCGGGCCGGGGAGGCGATCGCGCTGAGCGGCGTCCGAATGGAGGCGGGGCATCCGGCGGCGCTGGAGTTCTATGCCCGGCTGCTCGCCCGCCACGGCCGCGCCGACGAGGCGTTCACCCTGCTGCGGCCACACATCGACGACTGGTCGCTCGCCAGGGCCCTGGTCGATGTGTCCGCAGCCGCGGGCCGCGACGAAGAGGCCCACGCCCTGCTCGCCGCCCGGGTCCCGGCCGGACACCGGTGCGATTCCCCGTGGTGCTGCCGCGCCCTGGACCCTGACCTGGCGACCGGCCTGCTCGCCACGGTCCGCGAGCGCCAAGGTCACGTCGATGAGGCGATCGCCCTGCTGGCCACCCGTGGCAGCAGCCCGCTCAATGACCGTGACCAGCTCGCCGACCTCCTCGCCCGGCACGGGCGGATCGCCGAACTGCGTGCCTACGCTGCGGTCGACGACTTCGGGCACGCCGCGCGGAGACTCGCGGAGCTGCTGGAGGAGCGCGGTGACGTGGACGGCGCGGTCGCGGTGTACCGGCAGAGCGGCGAAGCGGCTGCTGCGCACCGGCCCGGCACGATGGTGCTCGTCGCCCAGTTGCTGGCGCGGCAGGGCCGGGGCGGCGAGGCGGTCGGTGTCATGCGCGCGCTGTCCGAAGCCCACAGCGGCGACGACTGGATCCTTCATACGTGGAGCACCCTGTGCCTGGACCAGAACCGCCCCGAGGACGGCCTGGCCCACCTCGATGCCCTGGCCGCCCGCCGGGGCGGGGAGGAGGAGTGGGACCTGTTCTGGGTACGGCTGCGGTTGATGGCCGTCTGCGGCCGCGTCGATGAAGCCCTCGAGCAGGCCCGGGCCCACCCCGAGGGCTGCACTGCGTGCGCGGCGCCGCACGTCAGCGAGACTCTGGATCACTCACAATGTCGTCAACTGGCCCTGTCCTTGACGCCTCCCCGCAGGCCCCACTCATCCAAGCCGGAGTAGATCAACGCAGTGCGGCCCAGCGAAGAGAGGTCCTCGGCCTCACCTTTATAGATCGCCACCAGTGAGTCGGCTCCTCGCCACCAGGTGTCGGCCAGACCCATGACTTCGCGCACCGGCTCGAACTCGTCCAGCACGATGCCATCGACATCGTTGCCGGTGACCTTGGTGATCTGCTTCGCCCACATGGACGCGTGGTGGGTCAGCGCGAGCGACTCCACCCAGCCTTCGATGGTGGCATGGAGAGGCACCCATTGACCTGAGTGAATGTCGAACTCGCCAGACGGACCGATCGCGAACGCGTATGGGACCGCGGCCCGCTGCATCCCAGCCTCGAACCACCAACCTTCGGATGCGGAGCCTTCAGGGGAGTCCGCTTCGAGATACCTCGGACCGCCGTCGTACTGAGAGGCGGGCGGTAGAACCAGACCGCCCCAGCGCTTCTCGTAAGCCGCCATCCTGTCGATGACCGCCGCCGGGATGTCTCGCTCAAGCCACCACTGCCTGTGCTCTTCGACGTGCCTGACATCGACTCTGACACCGTGCGCTTGGACAAACGATCGAGCTCGGCACGTCAGGCCGTCGGGCACATCGTCGAAGAGGTTCAAATTCACCAGAGGGACGCTACCCAGGAGCCCCAGGGACGGCAGACCCCGGTCCCGTGCATCCCGCCGTACCGCGTCTCGGTCGAGCCGAAGACACGGACAGCGTTGCCCTGTTCCGCACGCCCGAATATCCCAACCTACCGACACCGTCTCCACCAGCGCCGGTAATTCCTTGCGCCAGAGCGTGAACCTGCGGCCAGCCTCGTGCAGAGGACGTAATGGAGACCTTCTGTTCGACGAGGGAACCTTCTTCGACAATTCCGCCCCCTCCTCGAGCCCCGCCCACCACACCGCCTCTGACCACCGAGGAAACCGATGCCCCCCTCACCACGCTGACCGCACTGTGCCCACCCCCTGCCGCCGTCCGCCCCCGACTGGTCACAGGTCCAGGACACACTGGGCACGGGCCTGCCCCTGCCCCAGGACTACAAGGACCTCATCACCACCTACGGACCAGGCCAGTTCTGCGAATTCATCACCCACTACCAGCCACACGCCCCCAGCGAATGGGCCGATCTCACCGGCCCCGTGCCGGCGCGTCTGCGCGCGCAGAACGAGGAAGTCCGGCGGGCCGCCCGACACCCCTGGCCACTGCCGCACCCTCCCGAAACCTGTTCGCCATGGGAGTCACTGGCAACGGGGGCTACCTCTTCTGGGTCACCCAGCCCGCCGAAACCCCCGACCAGTGGACCGTCGCCGTCAACGAGGCCGTGCGCGCACCCTGGTTCACCTACAACGGCTCCCTGACCGCATTCCTCGTCGAACTACGACCGTCCCCATGTTCCCCCCAGACCTCCTCGACCACGCCCCCGCCTTCACCCCGTCGACCCTCCAAAGCAGCACCCCGCCACACCCGGCCGCCCCTCCGTCAGCACCCGCGGCACGAGGCGGTGCGCAAGCTCGTCGCTGATGGTGCCATCGGGGAACTTCGCGCTTTTCAGGCCGTGTTCGCCATTCCCCGCCAACCGGACGACGACATCAGGCACCGGGCGGACCTGGGCGGCGGTGCCCTGTGGGACACCGGTGTGTACCCCGTCCGCGCCGCCTTGCACTTCCTGGACGATTCGCTCGCCGTGCGCGGCGCCCTGCTCGACAACGGCCCCGGACGGGAAGTGGACACCGCGGGACAAGCCCTGTTGAGCACGTCTGGCGGAGTCGGTGCCCGGCTCGTCTTCGGACTGGACCATGCCTACCGGTCGTCCTACGAACTGTGGGGCAGTGAAGGCCTTATCACCGTGGAGCGCGCCTTCACCCCGCCCGCGGATCTCGTGCCGGAGATCCTCCTCGAGCGGCGCGGTGGCACCGAGGTGATCAAGACCGAGCCCGCTGATCAGGTCGCCCGTACGGTCGCCGCGTTCGTCGACGGCGTCCGGGCCCGCGCCGCGCCCGACACCGTGTGCCTGCGCCAGGCGGAACTGCTGCACGGCGTACGTCGCGCAGCTCACGGCTTGACCTGAACCGCTGTTCAAGTTGTTGCCTTGTCGTATGAACAGGCAGCGCACGACAGCCGCTTCCCAGCCCCCGAAGGGATCAGTGACACCCATGACGGACCCCGCCGCCGTCGCGCCCGAGGCAACACCTTCCGAAGAGCACACCAGCCGCAGTGTGTACGTCGTTGTTCTCGCGGTCGTGCTCGCGATGGTGCTGGGCACCCTGGACACCTTGGTCCTCGGCACGGCGATGCCCACCATCGTCGCCGACATCGGCGGAGTGGACCACCTTTCCTGGGTGATCACCGCCTACGCCCTTGCCACCGCCGTCTCCACCCCGGTCTGGGGCAAGATCGGCGACATGTACGGCCGCAAGGGCACCTTCATGACGGCCATCGTGATCTTCCTGGCCGGATCGATGTTCGCCGGTATGGCCCAGTCGATGGATCAGCTGATCGCGTTCCGGGCCCTCCAGGGCCTGGGCGGCGGCGGGCTCATGGTGGGCGCCCTCTCCGTCATCGGCACCGCGGTCCCGCTGCGTGAGCAGGGCCGCTACCAGGGCTTCATCGCCGCCGTCATGGGCGTGACGATGGTCGCGGGACCGTTGGTCGGCGGTTTCATCACCGACAACCTCGGCTGGCGCTGGTGCTTCTACGTCAACATGCCGCTCGGCCTGCTCGCGCTGGTCGCGATCGCCTTCGGCCTGAAGCTCCCCAGGCAGCGGTCCGAGGCCCGCATCGACTACGCGGGCGTGGCGCTCCTGGCCCTCGCCATCACCTCGGTGGTCCTGGTCACCGCATGGGGCGGCACCGAATACGACTGGACGTCGGGCACCATCCTCGGGCTCAGCGCCCTGGGCGTGGCCGCCGGCGTCGGCTTCTACTTCGTCGAGCACCGCGTCGCGGCGCCGGTGCTTCCGCCCTGGCTCTTCCGCAACCTCAACTTCTCCCTGATCACCGGCATCGGTGTCGTGCTCGGCGCCGTCCTGTTCACGGTGATGACCTTCCTGCCGATCTTCATGCAGGACGGCCAGGGCTTCAGCGCGAGCCGCGCCTCGGTGCTGCTCCTGCCGAACTCGGCGGCCTCGCTGCTCACCAACATGACCGTCGGCCGCATCATCACCAAGACCGGCCGCTACAAGATCTTCATCACCGGGGGCGCCGCCCTGTGCACCGTTGGCGTCGCCATGCTCAGCCAGTTGACCCCGGGCTCGTCCCTGGCCTACCTGTGGAGCGCCACGGTCATTCTCGGCGTCGGCACGTCCTGCCTGATGCAGACGGCCATTCTGGTCACCATGCAGAGCGTCGAGCAGAAGGACCTCGGTGTCGGCTCCGCCACGTCCACCCTCGCCCGCACGATCGGGGGTTCCGTCGGAATCTCCGTGATGGGCGTGCTCTACGCCAGTCGTCTTCCCGCCGGCGGCAAGGGCACCCAGGGGTATCAGGACGCGGTCGCGGATGGCACCGGCCTCGTATTTCTCGTCACCGCGGGTCTTGCTCTGCTCACGTTTCTCGCCGCCTGCCTGCTCAAGGAGATCCCGTTGAGCGCCGGCTCGGACGAGGAGCAGGAGCCGGCCCCGGCCACGGTCGGGCCCGCCTGACCCTTCGCACGCCCCGGGCCGCCGTCCGGGGTATCGAGTCACATCCATAGCGCCTCGGAAAGGGCGACCGACGTGCAGCAGAACGAGATTCGTCGTCTGGACCGGGTGATCATTCGCTTCGCGGGTGACTCGGGTGACGGCATGCAGCTCACCGGTGACCGGTTCACTTCGGAGACGGCGTCGTTCGGGAACGACCTGTCGACGCTGCCGAACTTCCCCGCCGAGATCCGTGCTCCCGCCGGGACCCTGCCGGGCGTCTCCTCCTTTCAGCTGCACTTCGCCGACCACGACATCCTCACGCCGGGGGACGCGCCGAACGTGCTGGTCGCGATGAACCCGGCCGCGCTGAAGGCGAACATCGCCGATGTGCCGCGGGGTGCGGAGATCATCGTGAACACGGATGAGTTCTCCAAGCGGGCGATGCAGAAGGTCGGCTACGAGGTGTCGCCGCTGGAGGACGGTTCGCTGGACGGCTACAGCGTGCATCCGGTGCCGCTGACGACGCTGACGGTGGAGGCGCTGACGGAGTTCGACCTCTCGCGCAAGGACGCCGGGCGCAGCAAGAACATGTTCGCCCTGGGGCTGCTCTCCTGGATGTATCACCGGCCCACCGAGGGCACGGAGAGGTTCCTGCGGGCGAAGTTCGCGAAGAAGCCGGACATCGCCGAGGCGAACATCGCGGCCTTCCACGCGGGCTGGAATTTCGGGGAGACGACGGAGGATTTCGCGGTCTCCTATGAGGTGGCTCCGGCCGCGCAGGCCTTCCCGACAGGCACCTACCGCAGCATCTCCGGCAACCTGGCCCTGTCGTACGGGCTGATCGCGGCGGGCCGGCAGGCGGATCTGCCGCTGTATCTGGGCTCGTATCCCATTACCCCGGCCTCGGACATCCTGCACGAGCTGTCGAAGCACAAGAACTTCGGGGTGCGGACCTTCCAGGCCGAGGACGAGATCGCGGGGATCGGTGCGGCGCTGGGCGCGGCGTTCGGCGGCTCGCTGGCGGTGACGACGACCTCGGGGCCGGGGGTGGCGCTGAAGTCGGAGACGATCGGGCTCGCGGTGTCGCTGGAGCTGCCGCTGCTGGTGGTGGACATCCAGCGCGGCGGGCCCTCGACGGGCTTGCCGACCAAGACCGAGCAGGCGGACCTGCTCCAGGCGATGTACGGGCGTAACGGTGAGGCGCCGGTGGCGATCGTGGCGCCGAGGACGCCGGCGGACTGCTTCGACGCGGCGATCGAGGCGACGCGGATCGCGGTCACCTACCGCACGCCGGTGTTCCTGCTGAGCGACGGCTATCTGGCCAACGGCTCCGAACCGTGGCGCATCCCCGAGGTCGATGAACTTCCCGATCTGCGGGTGCAGTTCGCCTCCGGTTTCAATCACACCCAGGACGACGGCACCGAGGTGTTCTGGCCCTACAAGCGCGACCCGCAGACGTTGGCGCGGCCGTGGGCGATCCCCAGCACACCTGGCCTTGAGCACCGTATCGGCGGGATCGAGAAGCAGGACGGCACGGGCAACATCTCCTACGACCCGGCCAACCACGACTTCATGGTCCGCACCCGCCAGGCCAAGATCGACGGCATCGAGGTCCCCGACCTGGAGGTCGACGACGCGGCCGCGCCACCTCAACCCCTTCCCCTCCAATCTGGGCGAGGTGCTGCGTTCGTACGAGCGGGTGGTGATCCCAGAGATGAACCTGGGTCAGCTTGCCACCCTCATCAGGGCCAGATACCTCGCGGACGCGGTCTTGTACACCCAGGTCAACGGCATGCCGTTCAAGGCAGAGCAGCTGGCCACCGCGCTCAAGGAGGCCATCGATGACTGACTCGGCACGCGAGCTGCTCCAGCTGGTGCCCAAGGCCGAGGGCAAGCAGTCGATGAAGGACTTCAAGTCCGACCAGGAGGTCCGCTGGTGCCCGGGCTGCGGGGACTACGCGATCCTCGCGGCCGTGCAGGGGTTCATGCCGGAGCTGGGGCTGGCGCGGGAGAACATCGTCTTCGTCTCGGGCATCGGCTGCTCGTCCCGTTTCCCGTACTACATGAACACCTACGGGATGCACTCCATCCACGGCCGCGCCCCGGCGATCGCCACCGGGCTCGCGTCCTCGCGGCGGGACCTGTCGGTGTGGGTGGTCACCGGTGACAGGGACGCCCTGTCGATCGGCGGCAACCACCTCATCCACGCCCTGCGCCGCAACGTGAACCTGAAGATCCTGCTCTTCAGCAACCGCATATACGGCCTGACCAAGGGCCAGTATTCTCCGACCTCCGAACTCGGCAAGATCACCAAGTCGACGTCGATGGGCTCCCTGGACGCACCCTTCAACCCGGTCTCCCTCGCCATCGGCGCCGAAGCCTCCTTCGTGGCACGGACAGTGGACTCCGACCGCAAGCACCTCACCTCTGTGCTGCGCCAGGCCGCCGAGCACCCCGGCACGGCGCTGGTGGAGATCTACCAGAACTGCAATATCTTCAACGACGGTGCCTTCGAGGTCCTCAAGGACAAGCGGCGGGCCGAGGAGGCGGTGATCCGCCTGGAGCACGGACAGCCCATCCGCTTCGGCGCTGATGGCACCAAGGGCGTCATCCGCGACGCACAGAGCGGGGACCTCAAAGTCGTCCCGGTCACGCCGGAGAATGAGTCCCAGATCCTGTTCCACGACGCCCACGCGGCCTCACCGAACCTGGCCTTCGCCCTCTCCCGCCTCGCCGACCCCGACACCCTGCACCACACCCCCATCGGCGTCCTGCGCGACATCCAGCGCCCCGTCTACGACACCTTGATGTCCGACCAACTCGACACCGCCATCGAACACAACGGCAAGGGCGACCTCGTCGCACTCCTCACCGGCGGCGACACCTGGACCGTCGCAGGCTGACCGGCGCGGTCTCTCAAAGCCGAGGCGCCCCGGGACCCTCCTGAGCGAGAATATCGTCCGGATTTGCCAGGGCGCACTTGCTGAGGGACATGCATCCGCACCCGATGCACTCACTGAGCCGGTCCCGGAGGTTCTCCAGCTTCTGGATGCGGTCGTTGAGATCCGCCTGCCAGTACTGGGAGATGCAGGCCCAGTCCGTGGCGGTCGGAGCATGGTCGTTGGGGAGCAGCTCCAGGGCGTAACGGATGGCGGCCAAGGAGATGCCCACGCGCTGCGACACCCGGATGAAGGCGACTCTCCGCAGGACGTTGCGGCTGTAGCGGCGCTGGTTGCCGGTCGTGCGGCCGCTGTGGATCAGGCCCTGGCGCTCGTAGAAGCGCAGTGCCGACGTGGGAACACCGCTGCGTGCCGAGAGCTCTCCGATGGTGAGTTGGGGCGGCTGTGCGGGGAGTGCAGACATGCTGTCGAGGATAGCTTGACTTGAACCATGGTTTAAGTTGGATCGTGGACGCATGGAGACGAACAGAACAGCAAAGCACCGTGTCGAGTTCTTCTACGACCTCGTCTGCGTCCATTCCTATCTCGGGTTCACCCGGCTCTCGCGGGCCCTGGAGCAGTACCGGAAGACGGGCGCAGAGGTCGACGTGGTCTTCCGTCCCTTCCAACTCGTCCCGAATGAGCCGGCCACCGGCCGCCCACTGTTCGAGGTGCACCGGGAGGGCTTCGGGGAGGAAATGGCGAGGACCATTTCCCAGGACCGGTCCTTCGGTGCGCAAGACGGACTCGACGTGTCCTTCGACCGTGCCGTGTTCACCAATACGTTCGATGCGCACCGGCTGGTGGCCGCAGCGGCGGAACAGGGCAAGGGTGAGCGCATGGCCGAGCGCCTGTTCCGTGCCTACTTCTCGGACGGTCTGAACATCGCCGACGCCGAGACGTTGCGGACACTGTCCGAGGAGGTCGGCGTCCGCCCCGGCGGTGTGAGCGCCGAAGTGCTGCGTGAGCGCCTCGATCGGGTTCACGAGGCCGGTGTCACCTCCGTTCCGCTGTTCATCTTCGACGGTGGCGCCGCGCTTTCGGGGGCCCGGTCGACCGACGCGTTCTTGGAAGCGCTCGGACAGATCGTGTCGCCGGTCGCCGACTGAACCAGCGCTTCCAGCCCGCCAGTTCCCTTCTCCTCCGCTCTTCCCCCTTCCCGTTTCCCTCTGTTTCCAGGAGTACGAGATGTCTTTTCCTGCCCCCCTCCGTCTCGCCGTGATCGTCGGCAGCACGCGCGAAGGCCGCTTCGGCGGCACCGTCGCCTCTTGGATCGCCGGGCTCGCCGAAGAGCGCGACGACCTGTCCGTGGACGTGATCGACCTTGCGGACCACGACCTGCCCTCCAGGCTCACCGCGACGCCGTCGCAGGACGTGCTGAAGGCGCTGTCCGAGGTGACCCCCCGCCTCGATGAGGCCGACGCGTTCGTGGTGGTCACGCCGGAGTACAACCACAGCTACCCCGCCTCTCTCAAGACGCTGATCGACTGGCACTACACGCAGTGGCAGGCGAAGCCGGTCGGATTCGTGTCCTATGGCGGTCAGGCGGGCGGGTCCCGTGCGGTGGAGCACCTTCGTCCGGTCTTCGCCGAGCTGCACGCGGTGACCGTGCGCGACGTCGTCGGTCTCAACATGGCGTGGGAGCAGTTCGACGAGGACGGACAGATGACGAACGAAGGTGCTTCAGTCGCCGCGAAGGCCCTGTTCAACCAGCTCGTCTGGTGGGGTAACGCGCTGCGGGACGCCCGGGAGAAGACTCCCTACGGCAGCTGATCCACTCTTCCCAGACACAGCTGTCCGGGACGGGCTCACTCACGGCCAGCAGCCGCACCCGGTGGGCCGGTGTCACCGGGCGGTCGAGCAGCTGATCGAATACTCCGGTCTGC